>PGYU01000023.1 GCA_002839825.1 Ignavibacteriae bacterium HGW-Ignavibacteriae-1
TGTCTCAAGGCGTATATAGTTTGCTGCTGAAAGCACCTTGGAGTATTCATTATCAACAAATTCTGATACTAAGATGAAATCAATCATTTTCGCATTTCTTTTGCTCCTTGCGGTAAACACGCAAGCCCAAAATAACAGCCCGCAATTTTTCAATTGGCATTTTGGAACTCAGGAAGCTATTACTTTCAAAACTCCTGACTTAGAGCCAATAAGCTATCGAAATAGTGCAATGATAACTCGTGGAGGCTGTGCCAGTATATCCGATATGGACACCAATTTGCTTTTTTATACAAACGGTCACCAAGTTTGGGACAGATTCAACAAACAAATGCCCAATGGATTTGATTTGAGAGGACATCAATCATCATCTCAATCCGCCTTAATTGTAAAAAAACCCGGCACTGATTATTTGTATTACATATTTACTGTTGGTGTTTGTAATGATTTCAGGAATGATAATTTTTGTTATTCAATAGTTGACATGAATGCCAATGGCGGTGCCGGTGATGTTATTGAGAAAAATGTCCCAATTCATGACAGAATGGTTGCCGAAAAACAAACGGCTGTAATGCATCGAAACGGTAAAGATTATTGGATAATTGCTCATGAAGGTGAACACGATAATTTTGTAATTGCTTTACTTACTAAAAATGGTATTGAATCAGTCAAAGTCCAAAAAATTGGTCCTGAGTATTACAAAACAGATACAAATCTCTATGTAAAAAGAGGTAATCTCAAAGCAAACATTCGAGGCGATAGACTTGCGGCGGTCTCATATAGCCAAAATGAGATGCAATTTTTCAAATTTGACAGAGAAAACGGTATTATTTTTGATTATCTGCCAATTTCATTAGATACTAATGGATATTATGGCGTCGAATTTTCACCTTCCGGTCAACTACTTTATGTTTCATTTAAGAAAATGAGAAATCACCCTCAAAATAAAATTTTGATACAATTCGATATTAATATTTATGACAGAGATTCGATTGAAAAATCTGTAGAAGTTATAATTGAAAGTTCGCGTGATGATCATTCAATTGGTTCCTTGCAAATTGCACCAAATGGTAAAATTTATTTTCCTCATTACTCGGTGGTTCATTGGACAATTGAATATAATTTAGGTGTTATAAATAAACCGGATTTGCGTGGAACGGCATGTGAAGCAAGTAAGAAAGCCTTATTTCTGAAGAATCAACAGCCTAGTGATGGTTTACCAAATTATTGTGTAACAAAAATGCTTGAATACGAGGGATTAGAATTATATGGTCAGGATGTATGCTTAAATGAAGATATTGAAATTGAAGTTGAAGTTTTCCCAAACGATTTAAATTATACATACAAATGGACTGGTCCGAATGGATTCACTTCTACTTTACCAATATTTAAAATTGAAAAAGCGATGTTAATAAATGAGGGTTATTATGTTGTGGAAACATATCAGTCTGGTGTTTTTAAAATGAAAGACTCCATTTATATAAAAGTTCATCCACTTCCGACAGTCAAAATTATTGGTCCAAAGTTTATTTGTCAGCCAAGCTTTGAACTATTACAAGTTGATTCGGTCAAACCCGGTATAGAATATTTATGGTCTGATAGTACAGTAGGCACTGAAATATGGGTCGATCAGCCCGGTTTATATCATGTTATTACCACAAATAGTTTTGGTTGCCGCGATACAGCTTATTTTAATTTAAAAGCAGGTGATTTAGATGTAGAAATATTAGGCGCTCTCGGAATTTGTGAAAATGGAGTAACAACTTTAAAAGCTAACAAAAGTAAGGCTATTGATGGTAGGAATTATACATATCTATGGTCAACAGGCGACACTACAGAGAGTATAACTGTCTCAGAAGCAGGCGAGTATTCTTTGCAAATTATTAGAGAAGGTGGATGTTTTGGTTATGACACTGTTGATGTAGTGAATTTCCCGTCGCCTGAAATAGACTTTTCGCATCTCGGTAATTTGAGTATTTGTGATGAAAGCGGTATTAGGCTTTATGTTAAGGCACATGATTTCAATTCGACATATGTTTGGGATGATGGGGTAGTCGGTTCATCTCGAGTTGTAACTACAACCGGAAAATACAAACTCTACGTCACAAATGCGAATTTGTGCATTGATTCAGCCGAAGTCGAAGTTAAATTTGGCGAGAAACCCGATGTAGAAGTCGAATTCAGCAATGATTTGAATATTTGCAGCGGTGATTCAGTTGTTGTTTCCGTTAATTTTGATACCGATAAAAACTCAATTAAGTGGAATGACGGAAGTACAGATTTAGCCCGGACTTTCTATGAAAGTGGGATATTCCGATGTGTCGTTTCAAATGATATTGGCTGCAGCGATACAACTGAATTTGAAATCAAAGTATTCGACATCGATAAACCTGAAATAATTGCCGACAAAATATACGTTTGCGAAGCCGGAACTCCCGTTACTTTATCCGCAAATCAAGTCTATCACGAATATTTATGGTCAAACGGCGCTACAACACAAAGCACTGTGATTGATAAACAGGGCATTTATAAATTAATTGTTAGCAATGAAATTGGCTGCAGCGATTCAGCCGAAATTGAAATTTTCATAATGCCGATGAATAAACCTGAAATTGTAGCGAGCAAAAATTTCTTTTGCGAAAATGACACATTAACGCTTACCGCAAATGGAGATTACGCAACATATCAGTGGTCCGATGGCTCAACAAATTCGAGCATCATAGTCAGAAATTCAGGCACATATAAAGTAATTGTTTCCAATGAAATCGGATGTGTTGATTCAGCCGAGATATTCATAGATGCGATACAAATTGCATTTGAATTCACCCAAAATAATTATGAAGGTGACATTAAGTGTACCGGCGAGGAATCAACAATAGTACTCAATTTGAGGAATTTGACTCAAACTGCGACTATAATTAATGAATTAATTCTCGAAAATCAAATAGACTTTCGTGTGATTTCGCCGAATTTGCCTTTCACATTGGCTGCGGATGAAAATCGAGAAATAATTATCGTCGCGAATTCGCTCGTCCCGGGGAATTTTGAAACGAGCATAAAAGCAATTTCTAACGAACCATGTTATTTCGAGACATCAACAAATATCACTCAAAAATTTATACAGGATATTAGCTTCAGTTTGCCCGATATTGAAGCTATTGCCGGGGAACAGCTTTGCATCCCGATTTACGGCAAAATCAATTGCGGCGCTTCGCCATTTGTTTCATCGGCTACCATTCAAATCAGTTTTGATGCGGAATATTTCAATCCTATTAGCCTCAAATCGGGAGCGAATTTTACAAAAGTCATCGAAAATGGCATTTGTACTGTGACTATTGATTACGCATCACTAAATCTTACAGAAACCGAAACAATGATTGACGAACTTTGCGGTGTAGTCCTTATCGGTCAACCTGAAACAACACCATTGCAACTAACTTATGATGATGAAGCAAGCGATTTCATAGAAATTGAATCCGTTGATGGCAGCTTGAAAATCGAAGCTTGTGCAATTGAGGTTAGAGCTGTCCAATATTTCACCCCAACTGCAATGTCAGTTTCGCCACTTCCTGCAAATGACAACCTCAGCGTTACGATTGAATCAGGTTCTATTGGCACATTTGAACTCATTCTCGTCGCTTTCGACGGCACCCAAGGAGTTTTAAAAACATGGGAAAACATGCAATCAAGCTCGGTTGATTTATTATTCGACGTTAGCAATTTGTCTCAAGGCGTATATAGTTTGCTGCTGAAAGCACCTTGGAGTATTCATTATCAACAAATTCTGATACTAAGATGACTTCGGTGGCAGAGCTTCTATCACTTTTAATACGCCCAATCTTGAGCCGGTCATTTCCGGGCAAAGCAGTATGGCTCAACTCGAAGGCAGCGCCAGCATTTCCGACAAGTATGGCAATCTACTTTTTTACTCAAACGGAGTTAATGTTTGGGATAAAAATAATCTTCAAATGCCTAACGGATTCAAGCTTAGTGGTCATGCATCATCTACACAAACGGTATTGATATTGCGTCAGCCCGGCAGTCGCAATATTCATTACATTTTTACCGTTGGCAAAGGTCCATATTTGGTTGACTCGCCTCAAGATTTTTGCTATTCTATTGTTGATATTGACGCAAATTTGGGAAATGGTGATGTTGTTGAGAAAAATATTTTGCTTCATCAACCTGTTACCGAAAAACTTACAGCAGTTTTGCACAGCAACAATGAAGATTTCTGGGTGATTGCACATGAAATGGATTCACCAAGATTTGTTGTGGCACTTTTGACCAAAAATGGAATTGAGTATGTAAAAACACAATCAATTGGTCCATCTCATGACGCAGGTAGTGGCTTGAACAAAGACGGTGTAATCGGGCAAATGAAAGCAAATCGCAAAGGCGACCGTTTGGCAGCTGTTACGAATACAAGCAAAGAGCTTCAGCTTTTCAAATTTGACCGTAACAAAGGCGAATTGTCCGATTTTGTCGCTGTCACTATGGATACTGTCGCAGGATATTACGGTTTGGAATTTTCCGCATCGGGGCAATTTGTCTATGTAACAAATATCTTTACTCGCTTGTTGCAATTTGACATCAGTTCCTACCAACGCCCAATTATCGAATCATCGCGAAAGCCAATTTATGATGAATATTCTACAGAAGTAGAGACTTTTGGGCAATTGCAAATCGGTCCAAACAATAAAATATATCTTGCCATTCATAATTTGAAGGCACTTGGAGTAATCAACAAACCTGATTTGCCCGGCAACTCGTGCAATTTCCAATATGCTGGTTTTTTACTGACGAAAGGCGGCTCTACATATGGTTTGCCGAATTTCCTTGTCACCGAATACGATTACCGATTGGAAATCTCGGCTCAAGACGTTTGCATTGGCGATACCATAAACATTTCCGCGAGAGTTATACCGTCTGCGGATGAATATCGCTATGTTTGGCGAGGACCGAATTCATTTTATTCCGAATCCCAAAATATTACAATTGCTAATGCGCGTGATTTTAACGAAGGATATTATGTCCTCGAAGTATTTGAATTTTTTCATCTCCGATACAAAGACTCGGTCTATATCAAAGTTCACCCATTTCCCGAAGTTGAAATTGTCGGCACAGACACGATTTGTCCACCTGAAAAAGCGAATTTAAAAATCAAGAATAGTCAGCAGGGTGTAGCATATTTATGGTCAACGGGAGAAATAGGGGATGAAATTTTCGTTGACAGTCCGGGCACATATCACGTAACAGCAACATCGAAAGCGGGATGCGTTGCGGATGCTTCATTTAATGTGTTTGCAGGGAACAATTTAATCGTAAATATCCTTGGGAAAAAAATCATGTGCGAAGGTGAATCCATCACTTTGAGCACTGACAGAGTCAGCGATATTGAGGGCGAATACACCTATTTGTGGTCAACCGGAGAAACAAGTCCCGAAATAATTGTAAGTACGCCGGGTAGTTATTCCGTCACTGTTTATCATAGCGGTGGTTGCACCGGAACTGATGAAATTCTTGTCGAAATTGCCCCAAATCCAATTGTGAAGCTGTCGCACGAAGGGACTTTCAATTTATGTGTCGGCGACGAAATGGATATTTGGGTAATTGACCCAATTGCTGAAAATAATTATTTTTGGCATGACGAAATGGCTGATTTGACGCGTAAAATAACTCAGACAGGAATATATAAAATTTATGTAGTGAATGAGTTTGATTGCATAGATTCCGCCGAAGTCGAAATTATATTTCACGAAAAACCAATTTTTGATATAATTTATGATAATGATTTGATTTTTTGCAAAGGCGATTCGGTTAATGTTACGATAAATTATGATTTTGACAATGAAACAATACTTTGGAATGACGGAATTAGCGCAAGTTCCCGCACGATTCACGAGAATGGGATCTATTCTTTCCGTATTACAAATCAATACGGCTGCTATGATAGCGCTGCATTTGAAGTACAAATTATTGAAATCGAAAAACCTGAAATTATCCCAACTAAATATTTCGTTTGCGAAGGCGATACATTAACTTTGTTTGCCGTCGGAAATTATCATTCATATTTGTGGGATGATGGAACTACGTCGCCGAGCACAATTGTCAAAGGTGCGGGCAAATATAAATTATACGTCCGAAACGAATATGGGTGCACCGATTCGGCAGAAATCATAATCCAAGACATCAGCGTTGGAATCAGTTTTTCGCAAGAGTTGTACGAAGGGGCAACTGTTTGCACTGGCAATGAATCAATAATCGAATTGACATTGAAAAACGATACTCAAACTGAAACAATTATTAAGGAATTAATCCTTGACGATAATTCCAACTTCAGAATTATCTCACCAAAAGTTCCGTTTAAAATTGCAGCTTTAGACTCAGAGCCAATTTTAATCGCATCATTTTCACAATCTACAGGAATATTTCTGACAAAAATTACAGCAATATCGGACGAACCTTGTTATACCGAATCATTTTCTGAGGCGAAGCAAATATTTTATTTAACCAATATTGTGCGATTGCCGGATATGGTGGTAGATGCCGGAGAAAGTCTTTGCATACCAATTTATGGCAAAATTAACTGTGGAGCCACGCCCTTAGATTCTCGTGTGAAATTGGAAATAATTTTTGACGCAGAATATTTCAATCCGATTAGCCTAAAATCCGGCACTACTTTCACAAAAATTATCGAAAATGGCATTTGCAAAGTAACTATCGAGTACGACTTATTGCTACTCACAGATTCGGAAGAAATAATTGATATGCTTTGCGGAGTGGCACTCATTGGCAGAGTTGTCCCGACAGAATTGATTTTTGCCGATGCTGACTGGCATGATAATTTAATTTCGACAGAAAAGATTAATGGAAGTTTGGCAATCGAAGCTTGTATAATTGAATTGCGTCCTATTAAATATATAACACCGCCAATACTGCAAATTGCCCCAAATCCTGCATCTGAAACAGTTAAACTTACTATCACAAGTACACAAGATGGAATGCATAACCTGAGTATCTTCGACCTGAGCGGCATTGAAATTGCATCATTTGATTTTATTAATTCAGATAATTCACCAAAAATTAATAATTTTTACTTATATTCGAGTGATTTTAAAAACGGATTTTATATTATTCGTTTAAAAGCACCTGATACGGTGATATTTGAAAAATTGATAATTGAAAATTAATGCGTTTCACAATAATTTTTGTTTTTTATTTTTTATTTTTTTCAACCGGTTCTTACTCTCAAAAAGAGAGCTATAGCTGGTATTTTGGTGCTAACGCCGCCATCACATTCGATACTCCCGATGGCGAACCAATTGCTTTGAATAATTCTCTGGTAAACACTCTGGAAGGCGTATCTTCGATTTCCGATTCAACCGGCAAATTGATGTTTTACTCGGACGGCGTTCGCGTTTGGAATTCTCAACACAAGGTGATGAATCCGGACACATCAATGCACGGTCATTTCAGCTCAACACAAAGCGCTTTGATTGTCAAAAAACCCGGCGTCAATAGTATTTATTATATTTTTACTGTAGATGCAGGACAATATTTTGACAACATTGACCCAACCCAACCGGAAAACAAAGGGCTTTGCTGTACAGTAATTGATGCAGAGCTAAACGATGGTTTGGGAGAAATTGTTGAAATCAATACACTAATTCAAAAACCGGCAGCAGAAAAACTTACCGCCACAATTCATTATAATAATCAAGACCTTTGGATAGTCAGCCATGAATGGAATAGTGACAATTTCATATCGGTTTTGCTTACTGACCAAGGAATTGAGGATGTGATAAATTCTTCCGTCGGCTTAAATTATACGGGTTCCTATCTTCGTTCAATCGGCATGATGAAATTTTCACCATGCGGTACTAAATTAGCTGCGGCTGTCAACGAGTATGATTTTGTGGAATTATATTCGTTCGATAATTCTACAGGTAAAGTTTTCGACCCTATTTCAATTCGTACTTTCGGCAGATATAGTAATTATGGAGTAGAATTTTCGCCAAACGGCAATAAACTCTATGTGTCAGATTTTACCCAACGTTCGATACATCAATATGATGTAACTGACTTAAATGCTGATTTAGTCAATTTAAGCGGACGTAAAATATATGGTAATAGTAACAGAGCCGTACCCGGAGCTTTGCAAATCGGTCCTAACGGTAAAATTTATATTGCTTTGCTTAACTCAAATTATCTTGACGTTATCGAAAACCCGAATCTGACAGGCGATGAATGTAATTATCGTGCTGATGCGGTCAGATTAGCATCAGTGAAATTTTCTGCAAAATCACTCTATGGACTGCCGAATATGTCCCAAGGGTATTTCTTCATGAAAAGCAACTTGCGTGACACTATCGTTTGCGGCGGTGATAATTTAATTATTGACCCTGTAACAAATGTATTATTTAACGAGATGACATTCATCTGGGAAGGTCCCAATGGATATATCTCTACAAAATATTTTCTAAAGATTGATGACTTTTCCGAAAATGATGCCGGTAAATATTATTTCAAAGCATTTTTCCGCGAATATGTGATTTCCGACAGCATTTTAATAAGCTATAGTCAAATTCCGATTGCGAAAATAATCGGCGACAGCATAATTTGTTCCGATGCTCCAATCATACTGTCATCTCAATTCGAAGCTCACGAATACATTTGGTCAACGGGCGAATCTACTCAATCAATTGAAGTCAATCAACCCGGTACATATATTTTGACTTTGTTAAATGACGGGCATTGCTCGGACTCAGATACATTGCTTGTCAGAGCCGAAATTGCAAAGTTCGAATTTATCAATGCAAATGATGCTCAATTTGGCGAAATTTGCCTTGGGGAAAGTCTCGAAATAAATTTATCTATTAAAAATGTGACCGGAATTGACGTATTAATCAAAGATGTCAAGCTGCTTCATTCTTCGAGCGAGATTGAAATGAGCAATGCCATTAATATTTTAGTCAAAAAGGACGAGATTTTTGAACTAAAAAAGATTGTAAAATCTGATATTATTGCAATGGTTGATGATACTCTGACATTTATTATTTCTGATTTTTGCAAAGTTGAAGATAATTTGCCAATAAAAGGTAAAATTATCGCTATCAATACGATTTCTATTCCTGAGATTGAAACCGCTCCGGGCGATGATATTTGCATTCCGGTTTATGCAAGATTAGATTGCAACGATGCGCAAGAATTGGAATCAGATGTGGAATTTGAAGTTTCATTCAATGCTGACTATTTTTATCCAAATAATATTACTAATGGTGAAATAGTGTCCAATGAAGTTGTTGATGGGAAAAGAATTTTGAAAATGAAAATAGATGATTTTACTCTAAGCAATGGCGGAAATGAATTAACTCAAATTTGTGGCAAAGTACTAGTTGGCAATGATATTGACGAAGCGCTTGTGATAGACAATGCAGTGTGGGACAGCGATTTAATCAGAAGTTCCTATTCCTACGGCAACTTGAAAATTAGAGCTTGTGCTTTGGAAATCAGACCTATTAATTATTTCAAACCCGCTAGCTTGACCGTAAAATCTGCCATTGGCGAGCCACAAGTAAATATTTTGCTCGAAGGAATGACAGAAGGCGAGTATGAATTAACAATTTTCAATTCAGCCGGATTTGAAATTGAAAACTATAATTATCATAATTTGCGAAAAGAATTATTTATACATGAAATTGAATTCAGTACTTCAACTCTGCCTACCGGAATTTACATCGCTACTTTGAAATCGCCTTGGAACTTTAAATCCGAAAAATTTATAATCGTTAAATAATTTATTTATTGATTATAATTCCTTCGCTGATTATGCTGCCATCAAATTCGATTTTCAAAATATAATATCCGTTCGATAAATTGCTGAAACTAATTAATTCAGAATGTGAACTTGTTTTCTTATCAAAATAGCTGCTCAAAACGGATTTGCCCGACAAATCAGTCAATTTAATATTGATTGCACCCGTAAATTGTCCTTCGAGATTCAACCAAAAGTAATCTATCGCAGGATTTGGATAAGCGGAAGCAATCATATTTTGAATGAGTGCAGTATTTCGATTAAGTTTCAGAAATCCATTTTGCTTATAAGTCAACTCAGTTGCTTTGTTACCTTCCGCAACTAAATCATTTAAAATCAATTGTTTATTGTCGGTAGAATTATATAACACAAAGTTCATTTTGTCGCCATTGTTGAATAATTTTGGATTCTCGTCCAAGACATCATTTCCCCAAACTGTCACAGGAGCAATTCCATCTTTAAACTTTGCAGCACCGGCAACTGTTCCCGAAGGCGTCAAAACTGCTATTTCTGAGCCGTCGGCTATCTCAGGCAAACTAATGAGCAATACGGAATTATTTGCCGTATAAAGCTCTTGTGGGCGGAAATAAACAGCATCATATCTGTGGCGGTCAAAGTCTACACTCACCTTTTCTAAAGAATTTGGCGGATATTGCAAAGTGTCTTTATTTGTCAAATAAACTTGATAGGCTTGCATTGGCATTAAATTCCCAATCATATTGATATCATACTCGGGTATATATACATTGCCTGCGTTATCTTTAGCGATAATCAAATTATCATTTTCGGTTAAGGGTGTAAAACAGCTTTCAGCATCGTAGGGGCTATCACGCAGATAAGAAATGATGTTCCAACCTGCATTGCAGTATATAGGGTAATCCTCAGGTTCAATCGCAGTGCCGACAACTTTGATTGTTTGCACCTTTTGCGAATAGACTTGGTAGCCTTGTGTCAAATCCCAATCACCGATAGTATTGACTTCAAATTCCGGTATATAAACATTTCCTGCATTATCTTTGACAATAGAAATTTGATTTTTGATTGAATTAAAAATGCTATCCATATTTGGATTTGTTGCCAAGAAAATTGACGAAACCATATTCCAACCGATAACAAGAGGTACAAAAGATGTATCGGCGTAATCGGGCATTCTTGAAATCACAGTTGTAGTGCCATCTACAAAGTGGTCAGGACCGGATTCGTAACGCGGAACAACTACGTATTGGTCGCCTGTGATTGCGTCAAATTGTTTGATTGTATATGATTCGTTGTCTGCCATTCCGTCTTTGACAGCAGTTTCGACATTATCGCCCCAAACAGTAATTTCCATATCGTTGCCATTCCAGATTGAAAATCCGGCACAATATAAATTGCTGTTTCGAGTGTAAAAAACGCCAATAGCATCGCCGACAGCCATGTAACGATTGCCAATTATTGGATTTACAGAAGCGGCGATTGAAATAGTCGAACTTTTGCCCGTGTTGTCTTTATAAGTCCAAACCGAATTGGGCGAAGCAACACCATCGAAAGCAAAGTAGGAATTCATATCGAGCGAAATCGCTTCGCTAATTTCCAAACTTCCGAAACTGACTTGCCCGAAATAAATTCCGGCAATAACATGAGTACCGCCACCGATACTTGCAACCGCTCGCGCTTCCGAAAAAATTGAATTTGAGTCGCTTTTAGCGTATAACACCGAACCGTCCGAAGCTAAACGTAGGAAATAAGACGCTCTTGAAGCATCTGATTGAATTGTCGTTCCGCTAATCGTCGCTTCTGATGAATAATAGCCTACAGCCATTACACCACCTGTCGCGTCAACTGAAATACCTTTGCCGACATCGAATCCCGGACCACCGATAGAGCGGCTCCAAATCCAATTTCCGGCTGTATCTAATTTTGTAATAAATCCGTCAGAATTTCCTGCACCGATTAAATATTGCTCCCCAAAAAGACATAAACCTTTGAAAGTGCCAGTTGCATAGACATAACCCGAACTTGAAAATTTGACATTGGAGCCATATTCTTGGTATGAGTTTGTTCCGGCAGATACTGCCCATAACCATGTGCCTGAGCTATTTAATTTTGCTATAAAAATGTCATCGCCGCCGCCGGAAGTGACTGAATGAGTACCGAAAGTCGCAATATTTTCAAAACCACCTGTGATATACAAATTTCCGCTTGGGTCTATATCAATACCATGTCCAACATCGAATTGGCTGCTGCCACCCCGAACAGCCCATTGCCAAGCTCCGCTATTGTTCAATTTCGCAACGAAAACGTCATCTCTGCCCGCAGAGAATAATCGCGTAGCTCCAAAATAAGGTTTATCCGAAAAGAATCCGGTAACGTAAATATTTCCTGCGGCGTCAGTTACAAGGGCTTTTCCTTCGTCAAATTCGTCTTCTCCTGCGATTGTAACCCATACCCAATTTCCGTTGGTATCAACTTTTGCAATGAAAATTTCCCCTTGTCCGGAGGAAACTCGTGTTATATTTCCAAATTTTGCCGTGACCGAAAAGTATCCGGTCAAGATTGCATTCCCAAGATGGTCAACTGCAATCCCGTTGGCTACATCGGGTTCGGTTCCACCTGCTTTTCTGCCCCAGAGCCAATTGCCGTTTCTGTCAGATTTTGCGACAAAAATATCGGCATCGCCCGAGGATTTGAGAGTATCATTCCCGAAAACGATTGTCCCGAAAAATGAGCCACACGAATAGAAATCACCATTTGTAAGTGCAGCTATAGAATTTACGTCAACATAACCAATTATTCCGCCCGTCCCCAAAGCCCAAGACCAATTACCTGAACTCGAAATTCGAGCAGCAAAAATATCCGAATTTCCTCGAGTATATAAAGTATCAGTCCCAAATACAGCATTATGATAAAAGGCTCCAATCGGGTAAGAAATACCGTTTGTAGCTGTAGCAACGGTGAAGCAATCAACTGTGGTTTTCCCTGTGATGGCTTTAGCCCACTGAATTACTCCCGATGAGTTTAATTTCATCAGAAAAGCATTTCTATCGCCGGAACTAACCAAATTTGTACCGCCGAAATTTGCGGTTCCGGTAAAGTAACCACTAACGTAGGAATTACCCGAATTATCCAAAGTTGCGGAATAGCCCTGCTCATAGCCATTGCTACCTGCTGCAGTAGCCCATAACCAAGAGCCGTTTTTGTCAATTTTTGCAACGAAAACATCTTCATTGCCGGGTGTTGGCAAAGGATAAGCGCCGAAGCTGAAAATTTTGACATAATAACCCGTTATGACTGCGTTGCCACCACCATCTAAAGCAATAGAACGGCTATCTTCAGATGAGGTACTTCCGGCACCGGCTGCCCATTGAAATGCGCCGGACGAATCCATTTTTGCAACAAATACATCTTTTCCACCGCTTGAAATGATATTTTGCCCGCCGAAACTTGCAGTTCCGGCAAATCCACCCGTCAGATAAAGCATATTATCTGAACTGTAATATTTGATAGCAAGAGCTTCATCAACAGAGCTGCCTCCGGCTTTTTTAGCCCAAATGACATCACCGTTAGCACTATATTTGGCGACAAATATATCTCTTGAGCCGGAACTTGTAAGTATGATATCGCCAATTGTAATATTGCCGTCGAAACCGCCTGTAACGAAACAATTCCCTGCGGCGTCAACGTCAACCGCGTTACCGCGATTAAACCCGTATCCGGGAGCAGATTTAGCCCATTGCCAAACTCCCGATGAGTTCAATTTTGCCACAAAAATATCTGTATTAGTAGAGCCTGAAATAGTATGTTCGCCAAAATTTGCTAAAGTATAAAAATATCCCGTTATGAAAACGTTGCCATTAGCGTCCACTGCTATTCCTCTGCCATAATCGGCATTTGAACCACCGGCGGAGCGTGCCCACTCCCAATAACCGTTTTTATTTAGTTTTGCTACGAAAATATCCCTATTGCCTGATGTCCTCAATGTGTCAGTATCGAACGCAATTTCTCCTTCGAAATAACCTGTCACAAGCACATTGCCCTGAAAATCAATAACCGATGCTGTTGCTTGGTCGTGAGCCGAGAAACCTGTGCCGTTTTTGAGAATTTCCGGTTTGAGTGTGTTTGTCCAATTTTGCCCCATCAAGGAGAATGGCACAAATAAAAAGAGAGTAAGTAATATATATCTAAGTAGCTTCATTTCAAAATTCCAATTAAATTCATCATAAGTCAATCAACAGCATTTTGCAAAATCCATGCCATCAAATTTGTGAATTAGACGAACAAAAGATAAGATTAATGAGATGAATAAGTTATTTTTGCAGAATGTATAATTTCGGTTCAATTTGATGTATTTGATTTTTGAAATAGAATATGATGGGACAAGCTACTCCGGATGGCAAAGGCAAAAGAACGCCGTAACGATTCAAGGAGAGATTGAAAGAGCATTCCGCGAAATCACCGGACGTGAAATTTCGCTCACAGGTGCGGGGCGAACTGATGCCGGAGTTCATGCAAGAGCGCAAATAGCACATGCCGAAATTGGCGATGAACTCGGAATAACAGCTGAGCAATTGCCATTAGCACTGAATTCCAAATTGAGCTTTGATATTCGAATCAAACGCATCGTTTTTTCGGAAGAAAAATTCCATGCTCGATTTGATGCCATTGCTCGCGAATATTCATATACAATCGTGACTCGATACAGCGTTTTTGACCGCCATTTTTGCACTCATATTCGCTACCCGATTGATAGAAATTTGCTTTTGCAATCCGCAGAATTATTTTTGCTCAAAGATGATTTCACTACATTTTCCAAACGCAATTCGGATATAATCAACAATGTTTGCGACGTAACGGTCAGCAAATGGGTTGTAGTTGACGAAAATACGTTGAGATATACAATTAGGGCAAACCATTTCCTTTATGGTATGGTTAGGTCGCTTGTTGGTACGATGCTCGATATTTCGCGAGGCAAACGTGATGCTTCTGAAATTGCAACTGCGCTATCCTGTCGCGACCGAAGTTTGCAGTCACCTTTGGCAGATGCTCGAGGACTTATACTCGAAAAAATATTCTATAAAAATTATTTATAATAAACAAAATTCGTTCTAATGAGTCTAATATATATAATTCTACCAACTAATTATTAGGTTCGAAAATGAGAACAGTTAAATTCTATTTGATTTATGCGGTTATGGCAATCGCAACTATGGGAACATTCAATGGCTGCGAAAGCGGCACCGGTATCGGTGATTTGAATTTGTATTCCCCTTCCGATGATGCTCAAATGGGAGCACAGTTAGACGCTGAAATCAGAAATATGCCAAACGAATACCCAATTTACAACAATGCGGCGGCAACGCAGTATTTGCAAGATATAATGAACGAAATTCTTATATCGGATGAAATCGAATACAGAGAAGTGTTCAATTACAAAGTTACGATTATTCAAAGCGAGACAATCAATGCTTTTGCAACTCCCGGTGGATACGTTTATTTTTTCACAGGAATGTTAAAATTTTTGGAAAATGAAGCTATGCTTGCATCGGTAATGGCACATGAAATAGCCCATGCAGAAAGGCGACATGCTACCCAAAGAATGACAAAGCAACTGGGATTATCGGTACTTCTAAGTGTAGTACTTGGAAATAATCCTGCTCAATTGACTGAAATTGCAGCTAACCTATTTTCAGGACTCGAACTACTGAGAAATAGTCGCTCAGATGAAGCAGAATCTGACGAATACAGTTTCAAATATTTGCAAACTACAAAATGGTACCCGGGTGCAGGAAAGATGTTTTTCGAACTCGTCTCCCAAGGTGGAACAACAGGTGCTATCGAGGAGTTACTATCAACTCACCCACCTGATGAAAAGCGAATTGCAGCAATCGAAGCTATGATTAAAGCAAATAATATACCTCCACCAACAGAAGCTAATTTATTTACTCAAAGATACCAACAATTCAAACAAACACTCAACTAATTTACTGAGATGAATGGACGCATATACTAAACTTAACGAAGCTATCCGAAATAACGGCTCGATGCTATGTATCGGATTGGACAGTGAGATTAACAAATTACCGACTTTTTTACAAGATGATTTAAATGGTTTGCTCAATTTTAATTGCTCAATCATTGAAGCAACTCAAGATATTGTATCATCTTACAAAATCAACTTTGCTTTTTATGAGCAATACGGGGCAACGGGAATCGAAGTGATGAAGAAAACCTTCGATTACATTCCCGCGGACATAATGAAAATTGCCGATTGTAAGCGTGGCGATATCGGCAATACTTCGTATGCTTATGCAATGGCTTGTTACGAGCATTTCGGTGCAGATGCAGTGACATTGCATCCATACATGGGATTGGATTCGGTGAAGCCATTTTTGGATTTCCCTGATAAGTTCGTTTTCATGCTTGCCCGAACGTCTAACAAAAGTGGCGATGACTTCCAAAGCCTAATTTGCGACGGCGAACCGCTTTATAAGCATGTTGTCCGAAAAAGTCTCGAATGGGGCGGAGCAGACAAAATCGGTTTCGTAGTTGGAGCTACTCGTCCGGAAGAATTAGCTGAAATCCGCCAAATTGCACCCGATAGTGTGTTTCTCGTGCCGGGTATTGGGACTCAAGGTGGAGATTTGAAAGCTTCAATCAAGGCGAATAATTCTGGGACAGCTATTTTCAATGTATCTCGCGGTATAATTTATGCTTCGGATTCGGACGACTTTACAATCAAAATCCGCGAAGTAGCACAAAATTACAGAGATGACATTAATAATACGCTTTACGATTTGTAATTGAATTCCTAATTTTGCTTGAAATATTCCGCTTTCCCAACGGAATCAGGTTTGAATATATAAAACGATGTAATTCCGAACATGACTTTTTCGTGTTCGGATTTTTCGTTTTCGTCCCACTCAGCTTGACTTTCGACCACTAAAGATTTTACAGCGACTGTGTTACCTTGCTGATTCATATCATTTATATATTGTTTTAACGTGAAATCTGTGATTTGCGAATTGAGCGAATCGGGTATGACAAATTCAAATGGGCTGAATATTTTATAATATTTATGCGCTATCCATTCCATTTCATATACGATAATCGAATTTTCCGGTAGATATTGCATCGCTTCGGACACTTCGGTATAATACAAATCATTTTCGATTTTGCTTGCCGGCAGGATTGTATATCGGAAATTAAGCATAAATAGCAGAACAACGGCTCCAATTGCCAAAATCATTGCTCGCTTTTTTGGTGTGATTTTCCCTACAAGTACAGCAAAACAAATCCAGAAAAGAATTGATTGCGGTATCCAAAATTCCATATTTGTCGGGTCCCAAAACAGGAAGAATACGGCATAAATCAGCATGAAAATTACGAAGAAAAGGTATCGTGAATTTGTAGAAAATACTCGGGCAATGCTTTTTATTTGACTTCCAAAAACATAAAATATCGTGGCAAAAAGTGAGATTATCATTGTTAAATAAAGCACAAAATCAAATGTCCGCATATTTCGGACAATAAAGGCGTCGTCGGACAAATCTTTTTCGGCAAACATCCGAAACAACATCGAACTCATCTGCCCTTCGATTAGCAATCCATGGATTGACACTACCGAACGGATGATTCCAATCAAGGGCTTGATAAAAAATTGAACTCCAAATCCCGACCAAGAATTAGCTTCATGATGATATAAGAAAAACCAATACGACACTTTATCGAATGTATCATATCCCAAAATATATAATGCGATTGCATATCCGGCTATCCAAACAAAATTGAAAATAGCCGAGAATATTATGATTTTTGTAAAATTGGATTTCAATCCCGTGAGTGCCAAATATAGTACAACAACCAATCCCATCAAAGCATGAAGTTGATGAAAAAGCACTGCAATCCCACCAAATAATGCTGCCAGAATAATATCAGAAGTGCTCAAAGACCGTTTTGTAATCATATAAACAGATGCAAAAACAAATACTAAGGGCAGTTGGTATGTTTCGATATTGATTGCATAAAACCAATTGGCATAAGAAAATGCACATAGAAGTACTGCGATTCGAGCAGTGAATAAATTCAAGCCGAGATTATTTCGGAGAATAAAATATATTATGACAAGCGTAGAAGTGGTAGCAATTGAATTGATGAAATTAACGGCAAATTGAGTAGATTGGAAGCCGATATTTGTGAGCAAATCGCTACCAAAAGTCATTGTTGGGCAGAACAACAAATGATGCGGATGAAGTACGAAATATCTTTCGAGTATTTCCCAAAAATATAAAATACTATCATGGGATAAGGAAAATACCTTAGATGTGAATATCACATTCAGCAAGAGATACCCAATAGCAAAAAGCCCTGGGAACCAATCTTTATTCTTCATTTCCAAATCAAAATCCGCTTATATTCATCGAATAGTAATCGGAGAAACTAAATATTATTGTATAGCATTGGAATCTATTTATGGTTATTTTCCAATATCGTTACAAGCAATGAAAGCAATTCTTTGCTATCAATAGGTTTTGAAATATAATAATCGCAACCGGAGCTGAGAATTTCAGATTTTTCGTTGCTGAAAGCAAATGCGGTTTGACCGATTATCGGCAAATCCGGACGGAATTCTTTAATCAGTGTCGCCGCTTCCATACCGTCCATAATCGGCATTCTTATATCCATCAAAATCACACTGATGTCTTGGCGTTTTTGAGCAAAATCAACAGCGAGCGCCCCATTTGATGCGTGAAGAATTTCAAATTTATGTTCTTTGAGTATTGTTTTGAGCAACATAAAGCTGGTAATATCATCTTCGGCAATCAATAATACGTGATTTGATTTAATCGCATCTTTGCCAACCTCAATGAGAGGCGTTTCAACTTGCCTATCGGGAATAAATGGAATTGTAAAATAAAAAGTTGTTCCAACGCCTAATTCAGATTCGAGCCAAATTCTGCCACCCATCAATTCAACGAGACCACGGCAGATGGACAATCCTAAGCCCGAGCCTTCGTAAGTACGGGTGGTGGTCAAATCTGCTTGTATGAATCTCTCGAAAACACGCTCCTTGTATTCATCACTAATGCCAATGCCTGTATCTTTTATAGTGAAGAGTAATTCAGAATCTTGAACTTCATAGCCAAATTGGACTGAACCATTGTCTGTAAATTTAATCGAATTATTAATCAAATTTGTCAAAACTTGTTGAATTTTGACCGAATCCGAAATAATCATACTATCGTCATCCTCCAATCCCACTTTATATTTCAGCGTTAAGGATTTCTCCTTTGCATGTTGCGTAAAGAAATCAAGGGAATCATAGATAATTGTATTAATCGAAAACGCATGATTTCGTATGTTCATTTGTCCGGTTTCGATTTTTGAAATATCGAGCACATTATTGACGATTTCAATCAATCTTCTGCCACTTGCTTGAATGATTGAAGTGAATTCGTCGCGTTCCTCAGTAGAAAGTTCGGTGTCTTTTAGCAATTCCGAGAACCCGATTATACCATTGAGAGGTGTACGAATTTCGTGCGACATATTCTGCAAGAATGCAGTCTTCAGTCTGTCACTTTCTTCAGCTTTGTCACGAGCATAAATGATTTGTTCTTGAAGCATTTTGACATCGTTTATATCTTGAAGAATTCCAATCATACGTAGCGGTTGGTCGTTTTGGTCCCATTCGATAATTGCTCCTACTGAATGTATCCACAACCATTCACCATCCTTAGTGCGTTGACGGTTATGTACATTATACTCGCTCAACTCACCTGCAATGTATTTGTTGTAATAATCTTGAGTCGGTTTTAAATCGTCGGGATGAATTCTCGCAATCCATCTTTCGTGTGATTCGACAAATTCTTCCGGGTCATAGCCAAGCATAATGGCATATTCGTCATTTACAATGGCTTCGCCTGTTTGTACATTTAAGTCATATAATCCCAAATTTGCAGAATAAAGTGCAAGTTGGAGTCGGTCTTGTTCTTCTTTTAGCGACATTTCTGCCAACTTACGAATTGTATTATTTTCGTGGGCAATTACTACTTTGGAGTCTTTTTCTCCCGGGAATCTCGTAACTCTTGCCACAAACCATCTTTTTTCTGTTAGTGAATGACACGGGTATTCCATTTCATAGGATTCTAATTCGCCATTCAGTACTTTCCGGACATTGAAGGCAAATTCATTCGCCATAACTCTTTCTTCGCCAAAAGCATTATCACAAACCTCCAAGTAATTGGAGCCTTCGGACACATTGGCTAATATTGCATTGTTTTCAATAGCGAAATCTCGCCAAGCTTTGTTTACTGCTTCAACTTCGCCGTTAGAATTTACAATTGCAATATGAGCCGAAAGCCCATCAAGAGTGTTTCGGGACAACTCCTCCGAAATTCTCAAGGCTTGCTCAATGTCAAGTCTGTTAAATGCACTTACGAGAATTTCGCCTAATAATCTAAGTAAAAGTATATCTTCGTCATACCATATCTTTTCGGTTTGAACGGCATCGAATCCGATAAATCCAATCAAATCACCATTACGCTTCAGAGGGAGTATAATTATTGATTGGACACCACCCATTTCCATAATTTCCATTTCAGTCGCACTCATATCACTCAAATCTTTTACGCTAGGAATATGTACAATTTCGTTATTAGTTATTTTTTCAAACCACCATGGAAATTCTTCAACAGGCAAATTCTGGAACATTCCTTTTTGTGGTTCAATGCCTTCTCTGCACCATTCATTTGTGTTGGAGCATAGCTTTCGGTCTTTGGACAACAAGAATAAATATGAACGATCAACATCATCAAGCAATCCTACTCCTTTCAGAGTTGAATCAATCAATTCATCTAAATCTTCTATTCTTGTGTTTAGGAATTTGGTTGAGACTTGGATAATGTATTGCTCGAAAAGAAGTTGTTTTCTGAGCTTCATTTCCATATTTTTACGCTCGGTGATGTTTCTCATGATTCCAATAACCACAACTTCATCTTCGTTTTCGAGTTGAACCGTGCTTACTTCGATGTTTTTAATCACACCAAGTTTTGTTTTGATTTCTGTTTCGTAAATACTTGGAATTGGCAGTCCTTCTCTCCTCGCACTATATCTTTCTTCTATTAAAGCCCTACTCTTATCGGTCAAAAATACATTGTAGTCGAAATCCGGCGAAGTGACTTCCTCTCTTGAATAACCTGTAATATGGCAGAACTTATCATTAACATATTCATAACAATGTTCACGTAAAATATAAATACCATCGAAAGCACCCTCGACTAAATTACGGAATCTTGATTCACTTTTCTCGAATTCGATTTCGGCATTCTTACGGGGAGTAATGTCTCTTGTAACGGCAAGTATTCTATCCTCACCACCAATGTCCGTTTCGCGTAATGAAACTTCTACCCAAAACAATTCTCCATTTTTCTTCTTAGCGTGCCATTCAAAAATCTGAGGTCCTTCCGTCTTTGCTTTAAGTACCCTTTCAAATGCGACTTCATCCTTAAATTTACCAATGCTTGAACTTCTATCGGCAATAGTGCTATTCAGTATGTCCTCTAAGGAATCATATCCGTACATATTAACCATAGTCTCGTTAGCATCAATCAAATGTCCGGAATTTGCATCATAAATGAAAATTGCTTCGCTTGTAGAGTTAAATATTTCGCGGTAATTTCTTTCGCTCGTTTCAAGAGCAATTAATGATTTCTTTCTATCGGTGACATCAGTAAAAATAACCGAAAAACGATTTGGCTGCGGTCTGTAAGCTCTGACTTCGTAATATTTGTCAAAGGTTGCAAAATAATTTTCAAAAAGAATAGGTTTGCCGGTTCTTACAACTTCACCAAATGTATCAATCCAGTATTGCTCTGTGTTTGGCAAGACTTCGAAAACTGTTTTGTTTATAATGTCATCACGTTTCAATCCTGTCAACTTTTCAAATCCGTGATTTACATTAATATATCGGTAATTCACCATTTTCCCGCTCTCGTCATAAATGGCGTCATGGATTGCCAAACCCTGTTCCATTTGTTCAATTAACAGGCGGTATCGTTCCTCACTATCCCGAATTTTCTTTTCAGCCTTTTTCCGTTCGCTAATGTCACGCATTATAACTTGAATGACTTTGTTGCCTTTCAATTCAAATGGGGCAGCCGTAACTTCTACCGAAACTTCTTTGCCTTTGAGACTTATGATTATTTCTTCAATCATTTCTACAGGCTTATATTCAACTAACATTGCCTGAATTCTTTGCTTTATAACATCATGATATTCGGGATGGAAAAGCTCCAAAGGTGACTTGCCAATGATTTGTTCTGCCGAATCTGCTTCTAATAATTTTAGGCACGATGGATTGGCATAAACTATGCAATTGGATTGATTGATGAAAATTGCATCTGTAGAAAGCTCAATCAGATTTCTATATTTTTCTTCGCTTTCGCGAATTTCTCTACGAACTTTATACATTTCGGTAACGTCGGAAAAAACTACCACAGCGCCACGAATAATACCGTCAAAATCTCTTATCGGAGCGGCGCTGTCGGCTATATTGCGTTCAGTACCATCTTTTGAAATTAATAGTGTTCTGTTTGTTAGTCCCACGATTTCTTTTGTTAAAAAGACTTGGTCAACGGGACATTCGACAGGCTCTAAGGTTTCGGCATGTAATAATTTGAAGACTTCTTTGAAAGGTCTGCCAATAGCATCTTCTTTCGCCCAACCGGTTAATTTGGCTCCTATCGGGTTGATTCCTTTGATTATACCATTGCTATCAGTCGAAATTACACCATCTCCAATGGAATTAAGCGTAATGGTAAGGTTTTCCTCGCTTTCGCGCAATGCCAATTCAATCTTTTTCAGGTCAGTAATATCTTGGAACGACCCGCTAACTCTTACTACTTTTCCTTCTTTAAAAGTAGGATGACCGATTGTCTTGACCCATTTTCTAATGCCCTTGGCGCTAATAATTTCAAGGTCCAAATCGTAAGGTTTTCCTAATTCAAGTGCTTCTTTAATTGCGTTTTCAATTATTTGACGAGATTCTTCGGTATAATATTTAAGTCCAATTTCAACATTAGTAGGATCTGCCGGGTCGAGGTCATGTATCAGAGCAGTTTCATCTGTCCATGTGCCTTCTAAAGTTAAAGCATCAAATTCCCAGCCACCAACTTTTGCAATATTTTCAGTTTTACGCAGCATTTTCTCATTCTTTTCGAGAGCCTTTTGCATTTGCCTTTCTTCAGTTTGGTCTCGGAAAACGAGTACAACACCCGATATTTTGTCTTCCAAATCTCTAACAGGTGCTCCACTATCTGCAATTGGTATTTTTCGTCCGTCACGAGAAATCAGCAAAGTATGATTAGCAAGCCCGACTATTTGCCCTTCTCTCAAGACAATTTCTACAGGACTTTCAACTTTCTCATGTGTTTCTTCATTTATAATGACAAATACTTCGTCTAATTTTTTTCCTTTTGCATCATCTTCTGTCCATCCTGTAAGCTCCTGAGCAATTGCATTCATTACTTGAACATTGCCTTTATCATCTGTGGTGATGACACCATCCCCAATACTATATAATGTAGTGCGGAATTCGACTTTCGACCTGAAAATTTCTCGTTCTTTTGCGATGATATTGCTCAGATAATTTTTCTGATGATTTGTCCCAACAAAAGCAGCACCCGTAAATAAAAAGATAATCAAAAGTACCGTAAACACAGTGAGATAAGTCGCACGTGCGTAAAAATCCTTGAAAACCTCGTCTTTGTCAATTTTTGCAATCATGTACCAATCTGTTCCGGACACAGGTGTTATATATGCCAGAACCTCTTCATTGCGGTAATCAATTCCCTCGAATAAACCAAGATAGCCATTAACTGCTTTTACTGCAGGAAGCGTGGTGATGCTCAAAGGTATTTTAAGGCTAAGGTCTTTGTTTTCTTTATGTTTTAAATCATTCAAAAACAATACGCTGTCGCCTTCATGTCGAACAAGCAAAGTCTCTGAAGTTTCGCTAATTGTGGGCCACTGCTTGATTAGCGAATATAAGAATTCATTAGGATTTACTCTAAAGACAATTGCTGCGAAAGTTCGGTTTTTCTCGTCTTTCAAAGGTGTGATAATATCATAATGTACTGCGTTATGAGTTGGACTATAATAAAAATCAGTAAATGTGATTTCGCCACTTTCTATGGCTTTTGAAGCAAATGAACTTGTAATATTGTCAAGTTCTTTATCAAAATTTTTGACAGACAAAATCATTTTCCCGTCTTTATTCAAAAGAAAAATATTCTCATATCGATACATTTCAATTTCAGGCTGCAAACGTCTGATGACATCTGCTCTAAATTCACTATTCGATGTATTATTTAAGAAATCTCTTACCCGTTTATAAAAGGAGGTTTTGACTATAATAATTGCGTCGCCGGACCGTTCTTTAAGCCATAATTCAATTTGGCTGAGTTTCATTTCGGCAATCGATTTGATATCATTCGAGCTTTCATTAAAAGCTGCTCGCTTTTCAAAATTGTAGAACAAGTAAGCACCTATTAATATCAATAGGCTCAAAATTGATGCTAAGCTTATGAGCATCCTTTTATTGAAGAAACCATTTTTAGGCTCTAACGACATTATAAGTACCTAAATATTCAAAAAACTAACTTCTAATTTACATAAAATAATCTGATATACCAAAATAAAAAAATCCAATTAATATACTAATTGGATTTCATGAAAAAAGACTAATAATTTATGCGATAAAAAAAGTGTAGGTGTATTACTCCTTAATGAGTTTACCTGCCGACATAATTTGCCCGCTTGCATTTCTAATTGAATAATTAATAAACCCCGGAGCAGAATTTTCTAAATTAATAATTGTGTTAATTTCGCCGATTTCTTGCGAGATTTTTTGTGATTGAAGCTTTTTGCCTAAATTGTCAAATACTTCAATAGTCCACGTTTGCGAATCAGTTTTGTCAAATTGCACATTGAATTGGTTCACCATAGGATTTGGGAATACTTTGGCTTCAATCGGGAATGAAGTTTGAGATTCTGAAACTGATGCGATGCTTGAAACATCGCTTGACATTGAACTACTTGTAAATTCTTCATTATCATTGCTGTATCTCATGCTCAAAACTGAACGAGGCAAACCTTTTGCAAAAAATTTGTAATCGGTATAGCTGTAAACTTCACCTTGTTTCAATCCGAAAGCCTTTGTCAACATTTCAGCAGCAAGCTCTCCATTTAAATAGTAGTTATCGTTGAAAATCTCTGTATTCTTGACTAATAATGCTTCTACACTAATTGGGTCGCCACCGTTTGGATTTGGAAGTATCAATGTTCCCCAACCTGCCACTTCCCATTCAGTTTGCCATTCTTGACGATTATATCCGGGAACTTTATCAATTCCATATATTTGCACAGTTAGCTCATAATCTACAGAAAGTTCGAATTCCGATTCCATTTTCAAACCATAGGTCATCGGAAATTTCAATAGCCATGATGGTTGAGCGTAAACGTCAGTATTGCCGACAAGTACAATAGAATCCATAGGATTGTTGGTGACACCTGTTAAAACAGAAGTTGTATAACCAAGCTTTCTTCCTAATGTCACAAAACGTTCGTCATTCAATTGATACCAAAATGTGATTTCTTGGAAATCTCCGAAAGGGCTTTGTCCGGACATATTATAATAATTTGCACCATCAAATTCGCTATCTGTACCCGCTTCTAATATGCCCTCTGAATATTGGAGACCCAATTCAATTCCTGAATAATCCCAAGTTTGATTCTCGCCTTCAGTTGGCAAAAACATACTAGCTTCGACAACCTGGGTAGAATTAAATCCCAGGCTTGGATTGAGCGTATAATCAGCTCTATTGATTGTGATTTGAGCATTAGCAGTGAATGCAAAGATTAATAAAAAGGCAATAAATAGAACAAAATATTTCATGAATTACTCCAAATAAACAATTAATAATAAACAAATATAATAAAAATATTTAATTGTTTGTAAAAATATTTCACATAATATTAACAATTATCTTAGTCTATCCGAAGAAAAATTTAGGGCTTTGCTATTCTGTTGAGAAGAGTTATAGCACTTCTATCACAGTATATGCACCGGACACTTTATTGGTGAGGCTAATGAATATGGTATCCACAACTTCATCTGCCGCTGAGACAATTTCAATTACATAATCATTGCCATCATATTCGAAAAATTGACTCCACGACTGACCGGAATCGGAGGAATACATTATCATTCCTTTTGTATGATTGAAATTCCCTAAATCGGCAATAAATGCCCAAATTTCAACTCCATTCTCGCCATTTTTAGTTATTAAATGACTAATTGCATTCCTACGGAAAGGGTCAGGCAGAACTTGATAGACGAAATTGAACGAATCATCGGTACGAATCATAAAATTTGTTCCTCCCAAATAATCCGACCCGAAAAATACCGAATTGCCATATTCAACAACAGCAGTGTGTCCGCCCATACCTACATGATGTTTATTAATTGTCCGCCATCCATCATCGTCTGATTTGCGGAAAATGGATTCGAGGTCAAGCAATGTATCATTAAATCGCAATCTTTTGTGATTATCACCATCAGTAAGGCATAGTTTATTCAAATTTTTAAGATATTTGACCAAATGAACATGTTTGTTTACATCATCTTTTATCAAGAAATCAGTCGCTTTCCAAGTTACGCCATTGTCACGGCTTATATACAAATATGCAAGACTGACCCATCTGCCATTTTCCCACAAAACTCCATATTCGCAAACAATCAAAGTGCCGTCGGGAAGCTCTGTCATACCGCAATTATTTCGGAAGTAACTGAGTCGGTATGCGTAATCTACGACTTTGACGAATTCGGATTTAGCAGTTCCACGATATACAAATCCTAATGTACATACATAGATAATATTTTCGGAGGAAACAAAGACGGACATGACTTCACCATCAAATTTTGTTAAGTGAGTAATTGTTCCGCTTTCACGGTCAACTACGCTGATTTGATTTTTTGATTCAAATAAAGCACCAACTAATAAATTTCCTTTGTGAAAAACTTTCCACCATTTGTACGCAGATTTTTTTACTTTTTTCCGAGAATCTGAATTTACAAATACTTCATTGAGAGAATTTTCTAAGGCTTCAACTTCGTATGAGCTTTGTTTAGACAATTTTAGATATTTCGATTTCCCAAACAATCCAAGTTGATGTTTAATTTCCCACAACATGAAGGAACTCAATTCTTCTGTCTTGCCGCTTCGAATTACATCCCGTACGAATTTCGGGAGCATTAACAAAGCTTTGCCCAATGTTGCCAAATTTCTTTGCTTGAATAAATCTTTATAACTTTCTGTCAAGTACATTAATTGAACTCTTCCAATATATGGATATTGATTATATCTGCAAATATACTCAAATCTTCAAAAACTTCTTCATTATTACTTTGTATTTAAGCACTAACGAGCATTTATACGGAAAGATACATAAAATTAGTTTTATAATTTCATCATCGAATACAGCTTGGTCGTAGTATTCCAATTCCTTACAGTCATGCTTTTGTAAATCCCAAGTTTGATTATCTTATTCAAGTAGCTTTGTCCTGCTTTGCTAATCAAGCGAGAAAAATATATAACATTATCCCCTTGATAGGCTTGGTCAACGCCATCTCTAACGCTCAGCCCATTCATCGCTTCTGTTGCCGTTAAAGGTGCTTTCAGAAACAGCACATCATAGCGAAATTGTTCAGGTTCTTCCCCAAATCCTTTAGGGGCTTTATCAACAACTTTTTCCATTTGATTTCGAGTTATTAAGACAATTTTGGATTTATAGTTAAATAGATTAGATAATCCACTTTCAATTTTCTGGGTTAATTCAGCTATATCATTATCATCGGATTGGAAAATCACGTTGCCACTTTGAATGTAGGTCTGCACATTATTCAGACCTAATGATTCAAAACATAATTTAAGATTTGCCATCTTGATTATATTATTGCCACCAACATTAATGCCGCGTAAAAGTGCGAGATAGTGATTCATAACTTCAATTTAGTTTCTTTTCAAAATTTATTGCAATATTACTTTCTCGGTATAAATATTCTCACCGTTAAATATTTTGACAATATACGTTCCATTTGGTAAATTAGTCAATTTGAATGCCATAAACGGGTATGTCAAAATTGTTTCAAGAACCAATTGTCCGGACAAATTATAAACTTCTAAGTTCATGGAGTTAGAAAATTCTATTACATCTTGTGCTGAATCAATAGTAAATAATCCATTTGAAGGATTTGGATATATGTTTATATTGCCCGCTAAATTCAACTCTTCAATTCCTGTTGTACCACCATTAATTGTTTTTATTATCATACCATTATCACCACATGCGAAACCGACGCTATCATTTGCAAAACTAATTGAATAAATATTCGCTGCAAGGTTTTGCGCTATGGAAATCTCTGTCCAACTAAGTCCGCCATCTGTAGTCTTAGCCATTTGCCCCCAACCTGCTAAGTAACCAATTTGCCTTGAAGGGAAATCAATACTATACCATTGATTATGTAATACAAATTGGTCTATCCAGTTCTCACCGCCATTTGTTGTATAAGCGCAAAATGGATTGTACCATCCCACAATGAAGCCGGTATCTGCAGAGAAAAAGTGGACATCTTCGAGTATGCTAAACATATCCCCGGATTTGACCAAATTTGTATCCGTTATGAACCAATTGTCACCTGCATCAACAGTTTTCATACACATGCCTCTCGTAATTGCGTATCCAATTTGAGGTTCAGGAAAAACAATTTTTGTGAAATTAATATCAAAAATTGATTCCGGGATTGATGTTTTAGTCCAAGATTGACCACCGTCGCTTGTTTTGAATATAATCCCGCTTGAGAAATTTTCACTTCCGCCAACATAACCTATAAGTGTTGAGGTAAAACAAACGGAACTCAGCTTCAAAAAATCGTCCTCAATTAGATAGCTTATAATCCAATTCGAGCCTCCGTCTGTCGTTTGGGCAAAATATCCCGAATCACCAACAACGCAACCAACATTTGAATCGAAAAAGAATAAATCATGAATATCGTGCTCTGTCTCCATTTCCAAAATAGTCCAAGAGTTGCCACCGTCAACGGTCTTTAACATAGTCCCCTTTTCTCCAACTGCAAAACCTGTGTTTTCGGTAGGGAAATATATTTCGTTGAGCGTGTTTTCAGTTCCTGAATTTAATTGTTTCCAGTTACTATAAGAAGCTACGTTAATAGCGAAAAATAGGACTAATCCTATAATTATTTTTTCCATTTTATACCTTTTACTTTTGTATTCCTGCTTCATTTTTCTACTTTTCAAATCCGGAATATTTTTTATAAACAGCACGATACCCAAACACTCGAGATATTGGAGCGACGGTGTTCATCAATACTTTTTGGACTCCAACCGGAATATCGGCAAGAAAACTTTTGCTATCGAGATACTTCAAAGTCACCAATTCTTGAAATATCCCCGCTTTGCCATTTTTCATCAGTCCGTCGGACGCAAGCCCAATGAGATTCTCCATCAAATATTCAAAATCAAGCGCCGGAGTGACTGTCTGAATCATTGTTAGTGTTTCATCGCTATCGTTATAGTGGTTGTGCGGCTTGCCCTTAGGGAGTGTCATACTCTCGCCGGCATTCAGAATGTGGATTTTGTTCTTAAGCCATATCGTCAACTTGCCCTCGAGCACTTCGAAAGTTTCATCTTGCAAAACGTGGAAATGATTGGGGACTAATAGCCCTTTCGTTTTCAGCACCATTTTTATTGAAATTCGCTCCCCGTTGGTCTCTTTGGAGGTTTCCAAAAACTCATAAGAGTCACCCGAAACGGGATTCACTAAAATCTGACCTCTTTGCGGCATACATAACTCCTTTATAATTTTTGCAAACCTAACATATGATTTAGCATCATAAAATATTATGATTTGACAAACATAATATATTGACGCGAATTCTGCAAATAAAAATGGGGGGATTTTTGAGAAAATAGGCGTATAAACGGTAAAGATTTATTTTAACCGCGAAGGTCAACTGCGAGGGACTGCACTCCTACTTATTAGTGAGTTAAGGGGGGGGGGCGTTGAGTGTTTAAAGTTGAGAGTCTGGATCTTTTTCCAGTTCAATTATTTCTATTAAACGCGATGAAATCTTTCTCCAATCTGAATTTAAGTCCACGGTCTTTATCAAAATTTTATGCCCCAAGTATTGAAAGTTTAAATCATAGTCTTGTGTAATTTTTGGATAAAGCAGAATCCCTGTTGCATTTATAGTTTTCGATTCCTCGTTTTGTTGGTTCAGAAGATATGCGAATAATTGGTAAAGATTGGCTGATTTGATTCTTTCCTTATCATAACGAATAGACATTGTTTCTCTATAAAACTTAGCATCAATGATGATTTTTTCTTGGTCATTTTCTAAAGTTATGTCAGTTTCCATTTGTGGCAAATATTTGTTACTATCATTGTCTGTGTTATCAAATTGCCACTTGATAGTTTCCTTTTTTACTGTTTTATATTTCCGTTGTTCAATTTTGTAAAAGTTTCTGATGAATGATTCAAAAAGTTGATTCATTTTATTTTCATCTCTTGTGAAGTCTGAAAATTTGAAATGACCTTGTTCTTCAGAAGGGAGTGTGTTTTCGTATATAATTTGGCAAACATTCATTACAAAACCGTAAAAACGATTGTTCCTGTTAAGTTTTACTTGCTTGAACAAAGGCAGTGTGATTTCAATTAGCTCAATTCCTGATAACATTCTTTGCAAAGAAATTAAATCGCTTTTAAGTTTCCTATCCAGACCTTTAGTTCTAGTTAGTCTATAAATCGTTGAAACAAGAATTCGGTTTGAAATTATGTTGGCGGAAAAGTCGTCAAAAGTACATATAGTTCGCTGTTTAAAAAGTAGATTGCTTTTGAGTGTCCGGCTAATTTGAATTTTTCCTTTGACACCGGCTAATTCGACAGTATGGTCAATATAATTTTTATCAATTCCTCTTTTAAGAAGCATTTTAGTAGCATTGATTAAGACCTTAGCAAAAAGGTCAAGTAATTCTGTGTTGCCATCAATTGATACATTTACTCTTTCCTTCTCGTCTAACTTGTTCCAGGAATAACAGAGTAAAAAGTAAATATTTTCAATAGGTATATCGAGTGGTGTTTGCATATGATTGAATCTCTTCGCGTTCTAACGGTTAAATCTTCCTCTTTAAGATTTCAAGTTGTGTTTCTACTGTTGCCGTTTCATCAAACCAAATTTCTTCTAAAAGAGGTTTTAGTTCAAAATTCAAAATCTCATCCCACCATTGGTTCTCATCTTCACCATTGTTAAATGTACAAAAATAGCTATGACCAATTTGAAAACCTTCACCGAGATTTATGTCATCTTTAATTTTGGTATTTACCTTAGTAACAGATGAGCAAATATGTTCAATCATACCATCCGTTAATTCATTTTCTGAAAGGAAGGTACGGAAATTATCACCATAATCGGGTTGCAATGTGACAAAAGCAAATCTCCTTCTTAATGCATAATCAACAATTGCCAAAGAACGGTCAGCAGTATTCATTGTCCCAATTATATATATATTTTGAGGAACATAAAAACGGTCTTCTTCATCTTCGGCATAAGTAAGTTTCAAGGCAAACTTTTCTTCTCTTTTGTCGGCTTCAATCAACATCATCAATTCGCCGAATATTTTACTCAGATTCCCTCTGTTAATTTCGTCAATGATGAAAAAGAAAGGTCTGTCAGGATGAGCTAATGCTCTTTGGCAGAACAAATAGAATATTCCATCTTTTAAATCAAAGCCACCATTTTGGGTTGGTCTTAAACCTTGAATAAAATCTTCATAGCTGTATGATTGGTGGAATTGAACCATTTCAATGTTAGCATCTTTTACTTCTTGCATCATTTCATATGCCAATTTTCGGGCAATGAAAGTTTTTCCAACACCCGGAGGACCTTGCAGTATGATGTTCTTCTTTTTTCTGAGCAAAGCAACTGTCTGTAAAAAGTTTTGTTCGCTAATAAAAGGCTTGTCGGAGTCTTCCGAAAAGCTGTATTTTTGTACATCAATTTCAATTTCTTGTTGAACATCTTCGTTTGCAGCTAATTCATCTTCTTGCTTTCTGAACCTCAATTGAACAAACTTGAATAATTCATAAGCTTCTTTGTCAGTGAGTGTTTTATTTTTTCCATACTCTGTCAAAGACCATATACCACGTTTATCATTAGAAATCAAGCCACCATCTTTTAAATAATTTCTTGCCCACGCAACTTGATTGTAAATAATTGGCACACCAGTTTTTGATTTTTGTTCTAGTTCTTTACTTGTAAAATTGAATTCATCAATTACTAGTTTAGTTATATCTGAAGGTTTTCCTTCTCCAACCTTGTTTAATACTTTTAAAAGTGGGTTGAAAAATCTTAAGAATTTTGGACCTTGTTTATGGTTTTTAGATTCAGATATTTTAGAACCATTCGTCTCAAACATCAAATAATTTTCAGCAAATACTTCTGCAAGTTCCGGATACAATCTAATATATTCATTCAAAATAAACTCATAAACAGCAGTAGGACTAAATGTATCGGGTCTGAAAAGAGTGATGTAAGTTCCACCTTTACTTCCTTTATGAGTTTTAGAGGTATATTTATAAACTTTGTCAGTAATCCATTTGACTTTTCTACGGTGGTTATACCCATCGACATTCTCTTCATAATAGTAATCACCTTCAATGATTCCTATTCCTATGCAAGTATTAACGCCTTTATTAGCGAATACCACATCGCCGATATTTGCTGATTTTAGTAGCCAAGCGTTCCAAGTCTGATTTGATTTATTATCTGCTGCCAATCCGGCTTTTAAGTTTACATCTGCATTTGAATTACAACTAGAAATATCACCGACATTTAAGTTTGCAAATCGAATTGCAACTACCCCTTCATTATAAAATTTATCCCATTCCGAAGCTTGACTTCCCGGGGCAAATTTGAAATATTTGCGATTTGTAGTGTCAGCATTGCTTGTGCTCTCAGTATTATCACTATTCTTTAGATTCAATTGAATAATTTTATCGCCCATTTCTTCAAATAATTCTAATATATCTTCATATGAATTTACGGGCTTTAGCTCGTTTGGTTCAGAATTATTAACTGATGAACCGGCATATTGACCGGCTACTGAATCTGCATCTAATTGAACAAAAAACTGATAACTGTCTTTATGTGATATTTTATATTTCGGGTATAAAGCTAACCAACAATAAGTAGAACCAAAGTTAGCGGTACCATTAAAGTTGACAGTATGAAGATTATAATCATATAATTTTAGTTTTTCTTTTAAATCTTCGCCAATATTTTGAAGATAGGAAGAAACCGTTACTTTGACCTTCCCCCTGAAGAAGAAAACATATAGTACTCGCCAATAATTATTCCAAGCAGTAAAATAATCACTGTTCCCAATAAGGGCTTTATAGTTTTTTAATCCATTTTTGAGTTTTTCAGAATATGTATCAAAATAATCAACATCCTTTGCTCTGATTCTTTCCTTTATTTCATTTACAAGGATTTCGCTTACCTTTTCAGCTTGTAAAATTCGTCTGGCAATTTCTGCTCTTAGCAAGTTGACCGGCTTGAAATCCCTTTTAAGGTTACCATACTCTTGGTATATTTCTTCGACTACATTTTTAGGTAGCTTATTAAGTGCATCGTACAAATCATCTTGGTTTTCGGCATAATTGCTATATTGTTTTGCTAAATCTGTTATGTATTGGAATCGTTTATTCATATAAAATTCTTCTCTAAATGTTTTTTTTCTTCTTCACATTAACTTAAACAAATTTAACGAAACATTCCCCATAAATCAAAAATCAACTCAAACTCACCGCCTCAATCGCCTCCAACCATGATTATAGACATAATAATAGTTCTATGACGTCACCTCCCGTCGCCCTACATCTCATACCTGCTGCCGAGGATGGTGCGGCGGGAGGCTCCTGTTACTTCGGGTAGATTTCCGGGTAAACGCATTAAATTCAATAGTCCGAGATAGGCAAAGGCTATTGCTTCCTTGTAATCGGGGTGAATTCCCCACTCATCACTGATTGATGTTTCGAAATTGGGTAAACGCTTTTGCAATAATCGCATCATAAATTTGTTTGCGGAACCTCCACCGGAAACTATTATATTGCCACTTTCTGTGCAAAATGTTTCAATATTGTGGGCAATGGATTCGACTGTGAAATGCGTTAATGTGGCTACAACATCTTCAGCTAAATAATGTTGGGCGATGATTTTGGCTAAAAAGTGTTGCCCGAAGCTCTCGCTACCGGTTGATTTGGGTGGTATTTTGAAAATGAAATTATTTGAGAGCAATTCCACCAATAAATCATGTTTCAAAGTGCCGGATTCGGCTACTTGCCCTTTATCGTCAAAATTTTTGGTGAAATAGTATTTCATCGCCAAATCTATCAGCATATTTCCGGGTCCGGTATCGAAAGCTTTGATTCGCTGCTTAGGCTTCATCGGCAAATATGTGATATTTGCAATTCCACCAATGTTCAGGCAAATCACGTCTTTCTCGCGATTTCGGAAATAGGCTTTGTCGAATATTGGTACTAATGGTGCACCTTGACCGCCTAAAGCAATGTCTGCAGATCGGAAGTCGAATATGACTTTGATGCCTGTCCGATGCGATAGCAGTGGTGCATCAATCAATTGAAGAGTCGAACGGACGCTGTGCTCGCCCATCGCGATAGCCACAGGCTGATGCCAAACTGTTTGCCCGTGTACGGCAATTGCATCAATATTTTTTAATGCTATGCCGGAACTTACGCATAATTCAATCACTGATTGAGCGTATAATTCGGACAATAATGCCGATAAATTTGAAATTAGCGAAACGCTGATTTCCTTATTTATAACTTGCTCGATAAATTGTCGCGTTGAATTGCTGAACGGAAAAGTATTTGCCGCCAATAGCTTAAATTCCATCGAATCAGATTCGGTATTAAAATCGCAAATCGCAACATCAATACCGTCCAAAGATGTTCCGCTCATTATTCCGGCTATCACCATAATCCGAACCTTATGATTATGTTAGAAATCAATCAATTATCGTTGCTCTTTATTTTTCGGGCAAGATTTCGCAAAATACGGCAAAGGCAACTATTATTGTTCTTTGAGCTCGTACGGCAAACCAAGGTGCATTTTGATTCTTTCCATCATCATAGATTCTTTAAATCCATTCGATTTCCAGAAATGTACTTTGTTTGTTACATGGGATTCCATCCCGCTGATTTCTCCGTTTAAAAGCACATAAACCTTGTTGTCTTGAGTTTCGCGAACTATGATTTTATATTGCATCCGACCATTCGCCCAAACTCCACCACGAATAAAGGGCAAATCAACCGAATAATATCTCATATTGACGAGCGTAGTGTCGCCGACGGCAAAAATACAAAAGTCGCTCTGAATTGTCCCGCGGTACAAACCTTCGTCATCTTGTCTGGTATTAGCAGTAATGATCGAACAGTTGATTTCTTCTATAGACTTCTTCGCAGCTTCCCATACAGTATCAAATGTTTGGTCGAGAGTCATTTCATACTTATCTTTAAGATAAGGAAAGTTGTCCTTAGTTTCGATAGTCGAACCTCGCCAATCATCTTGTGCAATCAATGCCGGTGCAAAAATTATTATGCAAATTAATGAAAATAGAATCGAATTTGTAAAGTTTTTCATAATATACCTCAATATTAAAATTCTAAAAATCAATTTCTATAGGAACACCACCGGATTTCATTGATTTATCGGCGGCTTCGAGTATTGCAACCACGTACAATCCCGATTTTCCATCAGTATCAGTATCCACCTCTTTGACTATACAATCATAGAAATGGTTACATTCTTCTTTGAGAGCTTCGTGATTTTTTATCGCAGGAGACATCATATCTCCAATTCGATATTGAATCAGCGACTCGTAAACATCTTCGCGAGATTTCATTTCAATTCCGCTATCGAATATTTTGATTTTCTCGATTGGTTCCATATCATCGAATACGAGCATTTTGCGATTTCCACCGATGATAATTTTGCGGATTTTGACCGGAGACAACCAATTAACGTGCAAATTCGCCATCATACCGTTTTCGAACCGGATATTCAGATATGCGATAGATTCGATATCGTTATTATTATATTTATAGGGCGAAATGCCATTTGCCGAAACAGCAAGGGGCTTGCGGTCTAACAAATACTGCAAAATTGACAAATCATGTGGCGCCAAATCCCAAAGTACGTTGACGTCATGTTGAAAAAGCCCCAAATTTATTCTGACAGAATCAAAGTAGTAGATTTCACCGAGTTCGCCGCTTTCGATTATAGATTTAATTTTGCGGACAGCCGGAGTGTAGATAAAAGTATGGTCCACATGTAGAATAACTTTTTTCCGCTTGGCAGTTTCGACAAGCGTTTGCGAGCTTGCAGCGTCAGAAGTCAGAGGTTTCTCGACCCAAGTATGCTTGCCGGATTCAAGTGATCGTTTTGCCAAATCGAAATGGGTATTGACCGGAGTTGCGATTGCGACTGCATCAATAGATGCGTCATCGAAAATAATTCCGGCGTCAGTGACAGCTTTTGCATTCGGGTAAGATTTTGCAATCTTATTCAAATGCTCGGCATCAATGTCACAAATGTATTTTAAATTCCAATTCTCCGATGAATTGAAGTTTCTAACTATGTGATTTCCCCAATATCCACAACCAATTACAGCAACATTTTTCATTTTTTCAAGAACATTTTGTTATTATGTAAATTTCATAACATAAATTTATGAAATTCTTTTCAGATTTTTATCAAAAATTCGAATAAAAGATAAAATTTTATGTTGAAATCAATTTGAAATCAAAATTTGATTGGAATGTTTATATTTGTAATCATATGGAGAAGAAAATGGATATACCTGAAAAATTAATCGAAATACTGAAAAAAGCTAAGAAAGTGGCTATGTTGACGGGTGCCGGAGTAAGTGCAGAAAGCGGGATTAAGACTTTTAGAGACCCCGACGGCTTGTGGACAAAGTTCAATCCTGCCGAATTAGCAAGCATTGACGGGTTCATGTCAAATCCCAAACTTGTATGGGAATGGTATCAGCACCGCAGGGCTATAGTATTCGATGCAAAGCCAAATCCGGGACATTTTGCAATTGCCGAAATGCAGAATTTGTTCGACAAATTTACATTAATCACTCAAAACGTTGATAGATTGCACCAAACCGCAGGAGCAACAAATGTACTTGAATTGCATGGCAATATAATCGATAATCGTTGCTTGGATTGCAATCGTAATTTTGAGGGTGAAACGTCATTAGCAGATAAATTTGTACCTCGATGCACTCATTGCGGGGGCTTAATCAGACCTTGCGTGGTTTGGTTTGGTGAGATGTTGCCCGAAGAGGCATTCAAGCAGAGTGAATTGGCAGCAATGCATTGCGATGTATTCTTCAGCGTTGGGACATCCGGCGAAGTCTATCCGGCAGCAGGTTTGCCATTTATTGCTCAAAACTATGGTGCAAAGATAGTGGAAGTCAATCCCAATCATACCTCAGTAAGCAATAGCATGGATTTTGTTTTGAGGGGAACCTCATCTCATGTGTTGCCTTTAATTGTGGAAAAATTAAAAAATTAGGAGAAAAAATGATATTTGGAATAGGGACTGATATAGTTGATGTAGAAAGAATCAAGCAAGCGATTGAAAGTTACGGACAACGGTTCTTGGATAGGATTTACACTGATACAGAGCAGGAATACTCCGAAAGCTTTAATGACAAAAAATACGTTCATTATGCTGCACGATTTGCCGCTAAAGAGTCTTTCAGCAAGGCAATCGGGACAGGCATCACCAAAGGTTTCAAATTCCGGGAAGTGGGGATCAAAAACGAAGCAAGCGGCAAACCGGTAATGATGCTCGAAGGTGAAATGCTCGAACGATACGGTAAATACAAAATTCATGTGTCGCTATCGCACACTGATGCCAATGCAATAGCATATATTCTCATGGAAAGTGAGTAAAATCACTCGCCGATAATTTTGACTAATACGCGTTTGCGGCGCATTCCGTCGTATTCGCCGTAAAATATTTGCTCCCAAGGACCGAAATCAAGTTTGCCGGCAGTAATCGCAACAGTGACTTCGCGTCCCATGATTTGGCGCTTCAGATGTGCATCGGCATTATCTTCAAATCCGTTGTGACGGTATTGCGAATGGGGCTTTTCGGGTGCTAATCGCTCTAACCACACTTCAAAATCACTGTGCAATCCGCTTTCGTCATCGTTGATAAAGACCGAAGCGGTGATATGCATAGCATTCACAAGCACAAGCCCCTCTTTTATGCCACTATCAGATACACATTTTTCTACTTCCGTAGTGATGTTTAAGTAAGCTCGACGCGAATTTGCATTAAACCAAAGTTCCTTTCTGTATGATTTCATAAAAAACTCCAAAAAAATATTAAAAAGAATGACAAACATAATATATTTTTTTTAGAAAAATGATTAAATTGCAAGTCTGAAATAGGTTAGAGATTAATAATAAATATGAGATGTTCATTTTATGCTTTTATCGTTTAATTGGTTAAAAGAATTTGTTGATATAAAATCAAGTCATCTTGAATTAGAGGGCATCCTGACCATGTTGGGATTGGAAGTTGACGCTATAAATGATTTGTCTGCCAAGTACGCAGGGTTCGTCGTAGCCGAAGTAGTGAAAAAGGAAAAACACCCCGACGCAGATAAATTATCCGTTTGTGAAGTTTATGACGGGACAGAAAATTTGCAAGTTGTGTGCGGAGCACCAAACGTTGAATCAGGTCAGAAAGTAGTTTTCGGCAAAAAAGGTTCAGTTGTACCAAACGGTGGATTCAAACTCGAAAAACGCAAAATTCGTGGTGTGGAATCAAACGGCATGATTTGCTCGCAAATAGAACTTGAAATGGGCGATGATGCAGCAGGGATTTGGGTACTGCCTGAAGATGCAACCGTCGGTATGTCTTTTGCAGATTATTACGGATTGAATGATGTAATCTTCGAAATCAGCATTACGCCTAATAAAGCAGATTGCCTGAGTCATTTGGGTGTTGCACGTGAACTCGCTGCATACTATGGTAGCTCAGTCACAATGCCGAAAGTGGAAATGTACGAAAATGATGATGATGTCAAAAGCGAAATTTCTGTTGAAATAAATGATGCTGACTTGTGCAATCGTTATACAGGAGCAGTAATCAAAAATTGCACAATCGGTCCATCGCCGGATTGGATGCAAAAGAGACTGCTAAATCTCGGTTTCCGCCCTATAAATATTGCCGTAGATGTGACAAATTATGTGCTAATCGAAATGGGGCAACCGCTCCACGCCTTCGATTTAGCGAAAATTTTGGGGAATAAAATCATTGTTCGTGCTGCTCAAGAAGGCGAAAAATTCACCACTCTCGACGAAAAGGAACGCACACTTGATGCCCATATGCTCATGATTTGCGATTCCAAACGTCCGGTAGCAATTGGTGGAGTTATGGGTGGCATGAATAGCGAAATTTCAATTACTACAATTGATATTTTGCTCGAATCTGCTTTTTTCAATCCATCTTCGGTACGTAAGACATCGAAAAAACTCGCTCTACAGAGTGAATCATCGTACCGATTTGAGCGCGGCGTTGACATAGAAAATGTTCCGCTTGCATTGATGCGAGCAGCAGCTTTAATTGCCGAGCATTCAGGTGGCAAACTTGTCAAGGGCTACGTTGATACTTACCCTAAGAAGCATATTCCACTTGAAATCAGCTTGAATTTTGGCAAAGCAAGGCGATTGATTGGAATTGACATCAGCGACGACAAAATTTGCGACATACTGAACAAATTGAATTTCAGCACAATTTCTCGAAATGACGATTCTGCGACTTTTCGTGTTCCGGCTTATCGTGTTGATGTTAGTTATGATGTAGATTTGATTGAAGATATTGCGCGATTGCATAATTACGACAATATCGAACCAAACTACAATTCGATGATTGACTTCGAGCACGAAAGCATTGCGACTCATCTTTCCGTGCCGCCGTTGCGAAATAGAATTCGCAAATATATGGTCAGCAACGGATTTAATGAAATAGTAACACAAAATCAAATTGACCCGAAATCGGCAGAAATTTTTTCTGATTCACCAGTTATTTTGGCAAATCCATTGGGCGAAGAATTGAGCAGAATGAGAACTTCTCTTCTGCCGTCTGTGCTCAAAGTTATTTCGAATAATATTCGCAAAGGCACCAAAGATTTGAAAATCTTCGAAATCGGGAAAAGCTTCCGATATGGAGATGCTTCTGATTCCTTTTTGGAAAATATTATCGAAAATGAAGAATTGATAATTGCAGTTAGCGGAAGCCCGGCGCCAATCCAATGGACTCAGCAACGTAATTCCAGTGATTTTTATGACATCAAAGGCATAATTCAAGATTTGATGGCGGCGATGAAAATTCAAAAGTACAAATTTGAAGAAGCGGGCAGCACAAACGGATTTACGGCAATGTCATTGAATATCAAGGTCGGCAATCGAGTTATTGGAACTTTCGGTCAGATTGACCCCAAATTTGCTCAGATTTATGATTTGGAGCAGCAAGTTTTTGCGGCTGTATTGAATTTGAAACTCATTTATGGCACCGAAAACACGAAATATCAATACCTCAAGGTCAGCCCATATCCCGGAATCAGTCGAGATTTGGCATTCATTTTCGATTCGTCGGTCAAATCTGCCGATATATTGAATTCAATCAACAAAAACGGCGGAGCTTTTCTTGTCGGATTGGATGTTTTTGACCAATTTATTGACAAAAAATTGGGCGACAACAAAAAGAGTCTTGCTTTTACTTTGAATTTCGCCTCTATGACAAGGACATTGACAGACGATGATGTCGAAAAGGATATATTGAAAGTTTGTGAAGTGATAGAATCAGAGTTTTCGGGAATATTGAGAAGAAGTTGAACTTAAAAAAAATAGATAGTATGAGCACAGATAATAATCGTGTTGAAAATAAGCAAGCATCTCCGGCAGACCCCGAATTGAATAATTTGGTGGTAAAGCTTTGGGAATTGGTAAGAAATGCCGGCGAAGGGCTAACAGACTTGCGTGCGAAGTATGCCGAATTAGATTCAAAATACCGAAATGCAGAGCGAAGTCTGACTGACCGCAGTAATTATCACGAAAAATCGGAGCAAAAGCTAAATTCGCTCGAGAAAAAAGTCGAAGATTTGAATTCGCAGCTATTTGCAAAAGATAACCACATTCACATGCTTTCCGAAAGTGCCAAGGAAATTACAGAATTGAATGCTAAATTAGCAGAACTGGAAAGTAATTTGAGCCAAGTCACACACAAAAATACTTTGCTCAACGAAAAGGCTGCATTCCTACCTAAATTGACAGATGAGCTCGAAGCTGAAAGATTGGCAAATAGGAAAAACGAGCTTGCTTTGATTGAAATGAACAACAAAATCAAAGAATTGACTTCGCTCAATGCAAGTTTCAGCATAGTTCAGAAAGAACTTGCTCATAAAAACTTTGTGATTAAGGAAAAATCGGAAAAAATCGAGCAACTCAAAGAACAATTGGAAATCAACAAGAGCAAGGTAATAAACCTCAAAAATATCGAATCCGAACGCAACGATTTCGCCGAGAAATTTGGCAAACTCGAAGAAGAATACCGATTGCTGAGAAATAGACAAAGTGAAGATTTGCAGATGCTGACGGTAGAAATCGAAGATAAGAACAATAATATCAGCGAGCTCGGCACAAAATTGCAAGAAGCAGAAGATTTGATAGACCAATTGCGGAATTCGAGCAATAATAAAGATGTGTTGCTGAAAAAATTAGGCGATAATACTTCAGCTTCGGAATCAAAATTGTCCTCACTGCAATCAATTATCGAAACGAATATTGCCGATATTAATAAGCTGAAAAGCAAAAATGCCGAATTGGCAAGAATGTTGAGCGTTCTGAAAGAGCAACAACAACTGAATTTGATGAAGGACAGACATAATTCCGAACTCATTCAGAAAATTGAAGAAACCGAAGCCGCGATGGTATTGCTCCAGAAAGAACGCGACCGACTTAAGAAGCTGAATCAAGGCATGAGCGATGATTTGGATAGAACGAGAGCATCGCTGAATGAAAAATTAGACTTGATTGACGAATTGACCAAAGAAACCGAAAATCTTCGCGAGGAGCTTCAATCATCACAAAATTCTGATGAAATTAAACAATCAATTTCCGAAAATGAAGCGAAAATTGAAGAAAATGATGCCCAAATCGAAGAATATGAAGCAAAAGTTGAAGAATTGAAATCGGTAATTAGCAAGATGAGCGAGCAAATCATTCATTCCAATACTATTGAAAAAAGATTCAGCGAATTGAACGAGAAACTGAACAAAATCACTAACGAACTGACTGTAAAAGACATCAGTTTGGCCCAATCACGAGAAAAAGTTGATGAATTGGAAAAATTACTCAAGAAAAGATACGAACAGATTACGATTTTAGAATCGGAATTGAATGAGATTTACGACAAAGCAAACAGCAACAAGGCTAAGTTTGCGGGATTGACTAACAAAATAGATAATTACATAATGCAAATTGATGAATTCTTAAAATAAAATTAATGAATAGTTAATAATTTTTCTTTTATCAAATTTGCATTATTTTTACGAAAATGTATTAGTATCAAATTTAAATTGAATTTTGTATAATAATTGACAACGAAAAAATGGCTGAGAAAAGTTTTAAAGTGACAATAGGCGGTGTAGAATACAAGCTAACGGGCGATAACGAAGATTTGTTGCGCCAAGCAGCATCGGAAGTAGATACACATTTCAGCCAAATCCGCGAACAATACAGTGTGTCGGTATCGGTAAATACATTATCGGTGCTATCGGCATTGAACATAGCGGAAAACAAAATCAAATCGGATGAGAAACGGAAATCTGATAATGAATATCTGAAAACTGAATTGAACCGCATGTGCGATACATTGGAACAAGCATTAAAATAAATGTGCTCTAAGAACATTTATAAAGTATTAGACGGGCGACCGTACGTTATTTGAAATATCAAGGCTGGATTTTTGCTGCATTATACTATCGTTGTCAACAGTATGTTAGAACTATAGCTTTACTTAGAGGGATTAGTCTCAGATTATTAATAACAGGCCTCATGTGCTTCGGCACAAGCCCCGTGTGGGCTCAGTGGAAGTTAGAGATAGTCGGGCTATTTTACCCAAAAATGACATGAGAGGTTCTCTTCTTCTCAAGACCCGTTGTCTGTATCGAAAGATACTAATACGGAAGATAGTATTTTGCGGCTTTTTTTTTATAGTTAAATTTTAATAGTTACAAGAATAGTTTTTACAGAGGAGTATTTAACAAATGGATATAACAGTTATTATCATTAGTAGTATTGCGGGCTTTGTGGTTGCATATCTCATTGGGAATTTCTTTGGTGCAAAAGTGACAAAGGCGAAAATCGCCGAAGCTGAATCAAGCGCCAAGAATATTGTGAGAGACGCCGAAAATGAAGCTAAGTCAATTTTGAAAGAGAAGGCATTGGAAGCGAAGGAAGAATGGCATAGACGCAAGCAAGAATTCGAAAATGAAGCTCAACAAAAGAGACTTAAGCTACAAGAAACCGAAAGGGCGGTCAAAAAACGCGAAGAAGGGATTGACCAAAAATTGGATACAATCTTAAAAAAGGAAAAGCAAACTCAGGCTTTCGACGAAGAGCTGAAAAAACGCGAAGAGCGAATTAAGGAAAAATTCAATGAAGTTGACTTACTTGTTGAAGAACAAGCCAAAAAGTTGGAGCAAGTTGCGGGTTTGTCTCGAGACGAAGCCAAACGCCAACTTATGGACAGCATCATTAACGATGCTAAGTCTCAATCTGCAGTTCAGGTTAAGCAGATTCGCGAAGAAACCAAATTGAAAGCCACTCGCGAATCGCAAAATATCATTGTTCAAGCGATTCAGAGAACGGCTTCTGACCATAGTGCAGAAAATACAGTCTCTGTAGTGACTCTTGATAGCGATGAAATGAAAGGGCGGATAATTGGTCGCGAAGGGCGAAATATTCGTGCCTTCGAAGCGGCAACGGGCATAGACTTGATTATTGATGATACACCGGAAGCAGTTGTGATTTCAGGATTCGACCCATTCCGTCGTCATGTGGCAAAAGTGTCGCTGGAAAAATTGATGCTCGACGGACGGATTCACCCGACTAGAATTGAAGAAGTAGTCGAAAAAACTCGTAAAGAGCTTGAATCCGAACTTGGAAACATCGGCGAATCAACAATTATGGAATTAGGAATTCAGACAATGCACCCTGAATTACTAAAATTAATCGGCAAAATGAAATACCGTACAAGTTACGGGCAAAATTTGCTCAATCACTCAATCGAAGTATCGCACCTATGTGCAATAATGGCGGCTGAATTGGGATTGGATGTGCAATTAGCAAAACGCGCCGGATTATTGCATGATATGGGTAAATGTATCGAACAAGACCCAAGTCCTCACGCACTTATCGGGTTCGACCTTGCCAAAAAGTACAAGGAAAAGCACCTTGTTTGTAACGCAATCGGAGCCCACCATGAAGATATCGAGATGGAATCGCCGATAGCAGTTTTAGTTCAAGCAGCTGATAGTATCAGTGGAGCTCGTCCCGGTGCACGCCGCGAATCACTCGAAAATTACGTCAAGAGATTGCAAAAACTTGAAGAAATCGCCATGAGTTTCTTGGGTGTATCTAAAACTTTTGCTATCCAAGCCGGTAGAGAAATCCGCGTAATCGTCGAACCGGATAGAGTGGACGATGCTTTAGCAGACCAAACAGCTTTTGAAATTGCACAAAAAATCGAAAGCGAAATGGAATTCCCGGGTCAAATCAAAGTGACAGTCGTTCGCGAACGTCGCAGCGTAGCAATGGCAAAATAATATTTTTAGAATTTAGATTTTATTTAAAGCTGCTTCAATTACGGAGCAGCTTTTTTTTGTCTGAACAATGATTTTTTTGATTGTCTGAACTATGATTTGTTTGATTTGAATGATTTATATGATTGCATCTTGAACAGGATTATCAAGATTTCGGGATGGACAGGATTAATACAATTTAACCACAAAGGTCACAAAGAATACGCAAAGAACACAAAGAAACCCCAAAAGTCGTTCCCGCTCTATCAAGAGCAGGGTTAGGGGGTGTTACGTAAACTTATTTCAGGACGAACAATACAATTTAACCGCAAAATCATTTTGAACAGGATTATCAAGATTACAAGATTGGCAGGATTAAAATCAAAACGAATACAATTTAACCACAAAGGTCACAAAGAATACGCAAAGAACACAAAGAAACCCCAAAA
>PGYU01000003.1 GCA_002839825.1 Ignavibacteriae bacterium HGW-Ignavibacteriae-1
ACCTTTTTCATAATTTCACTCCAATGATTGTTATATCATCAATTTGGTTTCTGTCACCTTGGTGCTTCGTAAGTTCTTGCTCAAGAAGCTGTTGTTGTTCTGATAGCGGCTTATCGGCGATTGACTCAAGTAAAGACAAAAAGTGGCGTGAGGCATACTTTTTGCCGGCTTCGTTCATCTTTGGTAGTTCGTTCAGCAGTGAATCAATCCTCTGTTGTCCTTGAACTTGAGATAAAACAATTTGATTACTGAGTAATAAAATTGAAAACAGTAGCAATGTAAATCTTAATCTCATAAATTCTCATACTCCAATCAAATTTATTCAACTTACAAATGTAAGAAAGGAAACTATTCAATCCTAATAAAATCAGCAATTATTATATTAAATAATTTTCATTTTTGGAGATTTGGGAGAAAAATTTATGTGAAAGACGCATTTGGGCTATATTTTCATCTAACATTGAGTAAGTGTTAATCATGCTTAACAGTTATATAAAACAAAAAGGGAGCTATTGCTCCCTTTTAAACTTCGACTAAAAATGCTTTATTGCTTTTTGTCTATCCGAGTTGGTCCTGCGTTCCGAACTGAATCGGGACAACCTTCCGCAAATAGTTTGAAATTCTCAATATAACGTGCGGCAAGACTGTCGTATTTGTTCCAGTACTCATCTTTATTGCCCCAAGCATTTGATGGTTCCAATACGTCTTCGGGTACTTCAGGACATGATAGTGGCACTTTGAATCCGAATACTTTATCAGTTCTGTATTCTGCATTATCCAACTTGCCGTCAAGTGCAGCATTGAGTAAATTTCTGGTATGACGAATGCTGATACGCTTGCCGACGCCAAATTTGCCACCTACCCAGCCGGTATTGACTAACCAACATTTTGTGTCGTGCATTTCCATTTTCTTACGAAGCAAATCAGCATAGTAAAACGGATGATGCACCATAAATGGAGCTCCAAAACAAGCGCTGAAAGTGATTTCGGGCTCGATGCCAAGTCCGATTTCAGTTCCGGCAATTTTAGAAGTATAACCACTGATGAAATGATACATGGCTTGTTCCATGTCTAATAGTGCAATAGGAGGCAAAACACCGGTCGCATCGCAAGTTAGGAAAATAATATTTTTCGGATGCGAATAAGCCATCTTTTCTTCAACCACATTTGGAATGAAATCCAATGGATATGATGCGCGAGTATTTTCAGTCAATCTATCGTCATCGAGGTCAATTTTGCGAGTAGCATTGTCATAGACTACATTTTCTAAAATTGTTCCGAAACGTTTTGTACAATCGTGAATTTGCGGTTCGTGTTCAGCGGAAAGTCTGATAACTTTTGCATAGCATCCACCTTCAAAATTGAACACACCTGAATCGCTCCAACCGTGTTCGTCATCACCAATTAGTTGGCGATTAGGGTCAGCAGATAAAGTAGTCTTACCTGTGCCCGATAGCCCAAAAAATAGAGCCACATCTTGCATTTTGCCAACATTTGCCGAGCAATGCATCGCCATAACGTCTTTTAATGGCAACAAGTAATTCATCACTGTAAATACCGATTTTTTGATTTCGCCACCATAACTTGAGCCAAGTACAAGCCCTATACGCGCAGCAAAGTTCAGCACAATCGCTGTTTCGCTTCTTGTTCCGTCAATTCTTGGGTCGCAGCTAAATTTAGGAGCAGCAATCATCGTAAATTCGGGAATGTGCTTTTTGTATTCATCGCGAGACTTGGGCAAAATGAACATATTGCGAGCAAAAAGACTTTGCCAAGCATGAGTAGTTATAATTCTGACAGGAAGTTTGTAATCGGGGTCTGCCCCTGCATAACAATCCTGCACAAAAAGTTCCTCGCCTTCGAGAAATGCTTGTAATCTGGAGAATAAAACTCCAAATTTTTCGGCTGAATAAGGACGATTATACACACCCCACCAAATGTTATCATGATTTTCGGATTCGCTGACGATAAACTTATCGTTTGCAGCGCGAGCCGTCCATTTACCGGTATGAACCACGAGTGGACCACCATCGGTAACGTGTGCTTCGCCACGGAAGACTGATTCCTCGTACAATGCCGAAGCCGGCAAATTCCAAAAAACTCTGTCGAGATTTATAAGACCGTTATTGCTTAATTTATAGTCGGACGCAAGTTCGCCGGCTTGTTTTACTGCAGGAGTATCAAATTCTAAATATTTCATAACCAATCCCTCACTAATTTTCGTTCACCAATATATAATTCGTTTGGAGCATTGGGGTCCAAAGCCCATTTTATTCTTTCAATTCCTTCAGTAATTTCACGTACCGTTCCACATGTTGATAGTCTGAGGAAGCCGTCTAAGCCAAATTCGATTCCGGGCATAGTAAGAACTCTCACTTTGTCCAATAAAAATTTGGATAATTTGGTGGAGTCTTTTTGATAATAGCTGAAATCTGCGAAGCAATAGAATGTACCGTCCGGCTTGTATGCTTTCACGCCGTCAAAGGAATTGAGCCTATCCATCATAATATTTCTGTTATTTTCCAAAGTCAATCGTAGGCTTTCGACTGAAGATTGTACTCCATTTATAGCTGCAACTGCTGCTATTTGTGTAATCGCTGACGGACCTGATGTCTGATGTGCCTGAATGTTGGTCATAGCTTCAATCAATCTTTTATTTCCAACAGCCCAACCAATTCTGAAACCGGTCATAGCATATTGCTTAGAAACGCCGTTAATTACGATTAACTTAGAATTTTCCGAAGTATCCTTGGCGTAATTATAGCAATTAAGCGGCTTTTTTCCATCGAAAATCAAACGATGGTAGATATCATCCATAATCAACCAAATGCTGCGTTGTTCGCAAAATTCGACTATTTCCGCGATGAATTTTTCGGGATACATCGCCCCTGTCGGGTTGTTGGGGCTATTGATGATGATACATTTTGTATATGAAGTTACTCTTTGTTCGATGTCTTGCAAACGCGGGTAAAAGGAACCGTCTTCGGCATGAACAGGCACCGGAACACCGCCGATGAGTTTCACCATTTCCGGATAACTAACCCAATACGGCGCCGGGAAGATGACTTCTTCTTGGGGGTTGAGAATAGCCTGGAGTGCAACCATGATTGATTGCTTTGCTCCGCTCGAAGCTATAATATTTTCGGGCTCGACTTTTCGGTTATAAAATTCTTCGGTGTACCTGATTATTGCTTTTTTGAGGGCTGGAATGCCATCAGCAGGGGTATAACGGATTTCCCCTGAATTGACAAATCCGGCAACTGCCATTAATGCTTCAACGGGTGCTTTTGTTTTAGGTTCGCCGCCACCGAGATGAATAACCGGTTCTCCTTTTTGTTTCAGGATTGCAGCCATCTCATTCAACTTGAGAGTAGCCGATACACTGACTGATTTTCCGATTAAACTTAAACTCATTGTTTACCTTTGTTTAATGTGAATTTAATTAAAAACATACAATTAAAATGAAAATTTTTTATAAAATCATTTTTTAAAATACAAACTTACCGAAAAATTAGATATTATGTCACAATAAAAAAACATTTTTGATGTATTATGCACTTTTCATGTCACGATTTTACTAACTTAACATTCTTTTTTAGCATAATCTAATATTTTATTTAGCTTATAGAAATATCAACAAAATAAATGAATTTGTTTTGAACAAAGGTAAATTTTTGTTAATTTTACTAAATTTGAAAAATTATAATTGGATATTGTTTAATGAAAAAGTTCGCTACTCTATTAATATTACTAATTATTGCTTATGGTTCTGTCGAAATATATGCCACTAAAACAGGTCGTGCAACCAGAACATCTACTAGTTCTGCTGGATGTTCGGGTTCAGGTTGCCATGCAAGTGCCAAAAACGCCTCAGTTCAACTTTCAGCGACAAGCTCAAAAGGGAACTTTATCTTCAAACCTGAAGAATCTGCTTCAATTACTATTAAAGTAGCACATTCTACCGCTGCAGGAGCAGGAGTAAATGCTGCAATTAAAACTTCTATAACCGGTGAAGATAACACTGGAACAATCAGCGCCGGTAGCGGTACAAAAACAATCGGTGGTGAAATAACTCATTCCAGCCCCAAAGAAATGTCCAATGGATACACTGAATTTGATTTCTCGTGGAAAGCCCCTAAAGTACCCGGGAAATATTACTTGAGAGCTGTCGGTTGCGGAGTAGATTTAGATGACAAAGCTCAAAACTCTGAACAATGGAATTGGATGGAACCTATAGAAGTGATTGTCAAAGGCATGACTATCACCGAGCCAAAAAACGGTATGGATTTTTGTGTAAACGAAAAAGCCTATATACGATGGACTTTAGCCGGCATAACTCATGTCAATATCGAGCTATCGAGTGATGGTGGCAACTCATGGACATTTATGATTGTTAGCAATTTCAATGCTGTTGGTGGCGTTTATGTGTGGGATGTTCCGGCGGGTTTTACTCAAGGTGACAATTACAAAATTAAGATTTCTGATGTTAATGATGCTACGGTTTCGACAATATCGGATAGATTTGGAATTTACGGGAATTTCACTATTACAAAAGAGCCGATTCCGGCAACATTATGTATAGGTGATGATTATACGATGTGGGTCGAAGTGACAGGCACTGGTGTGAAGTACCAATGGAGAAAAGACGGGCATCCAATCCCGGGAGCTACTGATTCGGTTTACACAATTAAAAATATTCAAGCTAATGGCGACGGACATTATGGAGTGCTGCTTAGTTCCTCATGCAACATAATCATGCCGACTAAAGATGCTGAAATTCTTGTCCGACCAAGCACCAAAATTCTCCAACAACCTTCTTCATATACTGCATGTATTGGTGAAGAGGTCGCCTTTTACGTCGAAGCTGATGGATATTCGGTAACATACCAATGGTATAAAAATAATTCTGAAATTAAAGATGCAAAAAGCAATTCATATGTAATCACTGCTGTTCGAGGCGAAGACGTTGGCGATTACACTTGTAAGGTGACAGGATATTGCGGGACACCGATAACAACTACTGTTGCTAAATTAGTTTTGAACAGCGCCCCAACTTTGACGAAACATCCGGTCTCGCAAACTTTATGCGAAAAGCAGAACCTTACTCTTAGCGTTACAGCAACAGGACTTGAACTAATCTACACTTGGTATCATAATGGCAGTAAAATTGGTACAAATAGCGCTAATTTGTCTATTACAAATCTAACACCTTCGAACGCCGGTGAATATTATTGCGAAGTCAGAAATTCTTGCGGCAAAATCGAAAGTAATAAAGCTACAATTAAAGTTGACCCACTGCCAAAAATTACATCGCAAACAAATATCCAGCAAGTTGTTGTAGGCGAAACGGTTACATTACGCGTCACTGCCGAAGATGCAGATTCGTACCAATGGTATAAAAACAATGTTAAAATCGAGGGCGCTAACACACCGGAATATATCATTGAAAATTCCGAAGAAGATGACAGTGGCGATTATCAGTGTCGCTTGAAAAATGAGTGTGGTGAAGTAAGCTCGATTATCATTAAAGTGTCGGTATTATTGCCTCAACCCGGTGCAAGAATGAAATATGCTGTATCGAATATCAATTTTGACGTAATTCCATTGGGCTACGAACTTGATACAAATACATTTATAATTCATAATGTTGGCGATGCGGATTTATTGATTGATAGCATCAGAATTGGCGGACTGAACATTGACCAATTTGAGATACTCGCACCCGGAGATTCGGTGACAATACTGCCGAATGATTCTTTAGCATTATCGGTAAAATGCACTCCGACTATGTCAGGTTCCATTTCTGCACATCTTAAATTCTTTACGAATTCGATTACAGATGCCGGATTATTCAACCTTTATTCATTCGGAGGAATATTCCATGTCATTTCAAACAGGAAATCAGTATTTTTCGGGACACTCGAAATAAGCGAATCAGACACACGTGAATTCACATTGCTTAACCAAAGCAATTACAAAGTCAAAGTCGTTGATATAGTGATGGAATGTAATGGTGAAGAAAGCTCATTTGAGTTGACGCAACCGACATTGCCGTTCACAATTGACGAATCATCATTGGAATATATCACAATGACATTTTCGCCGAAATACGAAGGTGAAATTGATTGTCAAGCATATTTTGTATTCGAGCGCATTGACAGCTTAGTGCAAGTAGAATTCTTGGGCAACGGCTTGCCGACAAGTGTAGAAGATTGGAGCAACTTAACGCTATTATTCCCGAATCCTGCAACCGATTACATTGAAATAAATTATCCCGATGGATTAGGGGTTGATAGTTCCCCCTCTAATAAGAGGGGGTTAGGGGGTGTTAATATATTCAACACGCTTGGTGAATGTGTAATTACCACTCCTCACCCTTCGACAGGCTCAGATAGCGGGAATTTAAGAATAGATATTTCGCATCTTGCTCATGGTGTTTACTTCGTCAAAATCGGGGAGAAGGTACAGATATTTGTGAAGGAATAAGCCACAAAATCACTTCGCTCGGCAAGGGCAAATTAGCTTCTTAGTTTCATCAGAAATTGTAAATTCAGCGAATGGTTCGAAATCTCGGACCATTTGCTTTATTTTATCGTATCCTTTGTTGGCACCATCAGTATTTCGCATCCAATAGTCATATGCTTCGTCGTTGTCATAATCACAAAATTGCTTCAATATTGATGCCGAAACATAGCCAGATTGATGCCATCCGTTCCAACAATGGAAATAGATTGGTCCCTCGTTTTTGCGATTGATAACATCATACACCATCTGAATGATTTGCTTGATTTCAGTGTTTGTATTGCCCGTAATCTGGTGGTAATTTAGTGTGTTGCCGTTGGCTTCGAGTTGTTTTTCGGACGAATCATAATTTTTGGAATAAAGATAGACAGCATCAGAGAAGCCTTCGATGCACAAATTCATCATACCGTCGGGAGGTAGCGGATTGTGATTGTCGCGTTTGGCGGAATTGTGGTAGTAGTTATTTGCACCGCCACGATAGGCAACGCCATGCAATATGGGACGCATATTTCGTGTACCGTATAATTCGGGGTGCCCGTTGCCGAAATTGTCCGTGATTTTCTCGTCCGTGCAATTCACCTTATATCGCTCGGAATAGTAATGAACTTGCTCGTCCAAAGATTTCATAGTTTCCATTTGCGCTTGAACGCCGATGAAGCCCATGAACACAAGTAAAATCGGTAAAAGTATGAATTTTAAGTTTTTCGGTACGAAATATCTATTTTGCATTTTAAGAATCCTCTATTTAAAGCTAATTTACACGAAGCAAGATGAATATGATTTTATGAACAGTTTCAAGCAAAAACAAAAAGCTGCCTCAGAGAAGCAGCTTTCTATTATAAAATCTATACAAGATGATTACTTATATTCAGTCATACCGCTCAATTTCACAATATATTCTTTTGTTGATTCGTTGAAAGTAATATTCAATTTAGACGGATACCATCCTGCAGCCGGGTATTTCGCAGGCTTTTTGATAGCTTTGTCCAAATTTGGCTTCGTTTTCAAATATTCTATTGTTATCATAGGCTCGTAGAAGTGCATCTTGCCGTCGTAATAGCCATAAATGAAAGTTTCGGTAAAAGTACCGCCATTGATTTCTGGTGAAGTCATATCAATAGCATGAAGCCCCATCTTGGGGATAACAACACTTGGCGGAGGCACCATATACCCTTCGGCTATGTAATCAGCTTCCGGCATTTTGTGAGCTTTAGCAGAATCCTCTCCCATACCGGAGATACCGTCACGAGTTACTTCGTCAATCATATAAAAATGCATGTCGAAGTGTGGGACATCATAAATCCCCGGTGGTTCGTGCCCCATTGGGTTCCAATCAACTGTAATATGCTTTACATTTGTTGGTCCGGCTTGAGCAGGAACGGGTAAAACCAATTCGGACATTTGATCTCCAAGCCCGTCCAAAGAAGTTTGGCTGAAAACAATTCCAATCGAAGCAGGATTGCCCGAATTGTCCAATTCTACGAAACTTTTGGCATTCCCATTTCCGAGTGCTTTAGTTTCGGAATAAAATGTTCCGGCTTTAGAAGTATTGGTGGCATCATCGGAACATGAAACCAAAACAATTGCGAATAACGCAATAAGTGATAAAATCAATCTATACATAAAAGCATTCCCTTATAAAAAGTTAGACTTAACACATTTTTAACATACACAAACATAAGAATTTTTTTAGTTTTCGCAAAAATATTTTAAAAAAAACAATCATGATATGATTTTTTTTTGCGGACAAACAATATTATTGCCTCTCACTAAATTTTTTTATGCTTGAAACTAATTTTTATTTGTTGCGTATTAAATATTTTTTTATGTTTAAAGTAAGCGTTTTTACAAATTCAATTTTTTGTTTTAAATTCAGGGAGTGTTTTTATGAGCAAAGGATTACGTATAATAGCAATTGCAATCGTTGCAATAATAGTAATCATCGGCGGATTGTTTATCTACATATCCAATTTTCTGCCTAATATATCAGCTGCACAGGACTTGAAGGTTGAAATAACCGATGAGCGTGTCGAGCGTGGCAAATACTTAGCAAATCATGTGATGCTATGTATGGATTGCCATGCAGAAAGGGATTTCTCGCTTTTTGCAGGACCACCGAAACCGGGAACATTAGCAGCCGGAGGTGATGTTTTTGACCATAGTATGGGTTTCCCGGGAGTATTTGTGTCTAAAAACATAACTCCTTTCGGGATAGGAGATTGGACTGACGGTGAATTGTTCAGATTAATAACTACGGGCGTAAATCGTGACGGCGACCCGATTTTTCCCGTTATGCCATATATGAATTATGGGAAAATGGACCCAGAAGACATTAAATCGGTAATCGCATATCTGCGGACTTTGGAACCAATTGAAACTAATCATCCGGAATCAAAAGCCGATTTCCCGATGAATTTAATTATGCGGACAATACCTGCTGAAGCTGATATGCAGCCTATGCCGTCAAAATCAAATATAGTTGAATACGGCAAATACTTGACAAATGCCGCTGCTTGTGCGGATTGCCATACACAATTTGAAAAAGGGAAATTCGTTGGCGAACTATTAGCCGGAGGACGTGAATTTTCCTTACCTGACGGTTCGGTAATGAGAACTCCAAACCTTACGCCTCATGCGACAGGTTTAGCAAATTGGACAGAAGAAGCATTTGTCAATAAGTTCAAAGCATTCGTGGATAGTGCTTATGTGCCACATCCGGTCAAACCCGGCGAATTTCAAACATTTATGCCATGGCAAATGTATGGTGGCATGGATGTTGAAGATTTGAAAGCTATTTACGCATATTTGCGAAGCATTCCTCCGGTTGATAACCGCGTCACATTAATCACAACAGCCAAGAAATAAGATTAATTCTATAATTTTTACTAAAAAGGACGCCTATAGAGCGTCCTTTTTTTTATTTCAAATTCTAAAAGCTTAATAATTAAGATTAGTCACTCATTTTTAAAATTTTGAGAAAGGAATTGTATGTTGATTCATCAAGTAACTTTCCGGAATACGCTAAAGTTACTGTTGCTAATGACATAGCAATGTAGGCATCTCGCAAATGAGGCTGTTGGGCTAATTTTTCGATATGCGATTTAACTACTTCAATGTCTCCCCTAGCGATTGGTCCGGTCAACGGAAAACTCTTATCTCCCAAACTATTAATATTATTTTGGAGCGTGGTTTTCAAGATTTCGGGCAAAAACACAGATGAATCAATTCCTGATGTATCAGCTATTTGCTTAGCTAATTGAATTGCTGCCGTCATAAGATTGGAAGAAGCAACTGCTGACAGGTGATATAAAGACTTTTGTTTCAGTACATTAGCATTTAATTTAACAGGAATTCCCTTGAGCTTTGCAATGATTAATTCAGCAGTTGGATAAGATTCATCACTTGATTCAATTCCCCAAGGAATATTATTAAATGCTTCAATGTTCTCCGCAAAAAATGTTTGGTAAGGATGGCAGGCTGCTACATTTGCACCCTTATCAATTAATGGCTGGAAAACATCAATTCCGATTGAACCTGCGCAATGTATATAAAAAGTTTTAGCGTGATTGATTGCATTATTATCTGCCAATTGCTGAATTGCTCCGGATAAATTCTTGTCATCGGTACAGATGAAAATGCAGTCGCAATTAATATTAATCGCATCAATTGAGCGATAAACATTTGATTTCCCTGCTATTTGCGTAATCTTATCATAACTCGAATCCGACCGAGCAACAAGCCAACTTAAACAATTATCCTCCGATAATAATTTAATCAAGCTTGTGCCCAATTTCCCTGTGCCTATAACGCCAAATTTCATAATTATCAAGAATTTATTTCGATTTCAAAACCATCTTTCGAATCTTTAATTAAATATCCCGCATCAATAATTTTCGCTCTCAATTCATCAGCTAATGCCCAATTTTTATCCTTCTTAGCTTGCAATCTTGCTTCGGCTAATTCAGTTATTTCGCTTGGAATTAGCTTTTCTGTCGCGGGACGTTGCTCAAATTGCCAAATCGCAAAAATATGATTAAGTTCGTTCAGAAACGCAAGCATTTCATTTTTAGATTCTAAATCAGCTTCCACCGCTTTATTTTCATTCATAAAAACAAACAAATTCGCTAAAGCTTTAGGTGTATGCAAGTCATTGCCCAATTCGCCAAAAACCGAATCGCGTAATTTGACAACGTCGAAAGCATTTTTCCCTGAATTAGAATCGTCCATCAAGTCGTAAATATACTCTTGAATACGCATTCTTGCTTTGCGTGCAGCCGAAATGCCATCATGAGTGAAATTATATTTTGTGCGATAATGAGCCGAAAGCATCGCAAACCTTATGTCGAGCGGGTCGAGCGATTTGTTGATTAAATCACGCAAAGTAAAGAAATTCCCTGCGGATTTGGACATCTTTTCGCCTTCGACTTCCAGAAAATCGTTGTGTACCCAATAATTGGTAGGCTCGCAACCGTAACCGGCTTTACTTTGAGCGATTTCGTCTTCGTGGTGCGGAAATTTCAAGTCCACCCCACCGGTATGAATATCGAAAGGCAGCCCGAGCAATTCATACTCCATCGCCGAACATTCGATGTGCCAGCCCGGACGCCCGGGATAGTTTGCGCCCTCAATTTCAAAATCCCACTGTGGCTCGCCCTCTTTGGGAGCTTTCCAAAGCACAAAATCGCTGACATGTTCGCGCTCGTACTCATCGGCATCAATTCTTGCACCCGATTTGAAATTATCGAAATCAATTTTGAAAAGTTTGCCGTAAGTATCGCTCTGTCTCCACTTTGCAACGTCAAAATAGACTGAGCCACCTGCAACATAAGCATATCCGTTTTGGATGATTTGCTTAATCAAAGTCTGCATTTCCTCGATATAATCAGTGGCTGCGGGCAAAGCGTAGAAATCTTCGACGTCAATCCCCAAACTTGAAATATCCTCTGTGAAGGAATCGAAATAAAACTCAGTTAACATTTTCAAATTTTCGATTGCGGACTCAGTTTGCTCGCCCATTTCCGGCAACCATGCTTCGGAGCCGATGCGGCTGTCGCGAATAGTCTTGTCGTCAATGTCGGTGATGTTCATTACCCATTGCAAATCATATTGCCCGACCACTCTGAGCACACGTTGCAAGAGGTCTGCCATTAGGAAAGCCCTCATATTGCCGATGTGGGCATAGTTATACACCGTCGGACCGCACGAATACATGCGCACTGTGTTATCCGTAATTGGCTCAAATTCTTCGATAGTCTTGCTTAGCGAGTTATAAAGTTTGATTTTCATTTCATTTCCATTCTTCTAAATTTAAAATTCAAGTGCAATGACGATTCAATTCATATGATATGACTAAAATGAAAAGTAAATTTTTTGCCGTCCCGTCAGTTATTCTATAGTTAGTGAATAGGCAATTGTTACAAAAACGACTATAATTCAAGATTCATCCCTATTCTTCAATTACAACAACTGACGTAACATGAAAATTGGAAAAGTAAATTTTTTATTTTGTTAATCAATCCGTAATTTTAAATTCTTTAGAAATGTAAATTGAAAAAAATATTTTGGAAAGTTAAAATGAGCAACTCAAGTTCGCATGTAATTAAAAGAGCGTTAATATCAGTCTCGGACAAAAGCGGTATTGTAGAATTCAGCAAGGAATTGGTCTCACTCGGGGTCGAAATTTTTTCCACAGGTGGCACAGCTGACCTATTGAACAGAAACGGTGTCGCCGTAAAATCAGTTAGCGAGATGACCGATTTCCCGGAAATTTTGGGCGGTAGAGTCAAAACTTTGCACCCAAACATTCACGCCGGAATATTAGCAGACTTAGGCAAACCCGACCATTTGAAGCAAATGCAAGAGCACGCCATCACTTCGATTGATTTGCTAATCGTCAATCTCTATCCCTTCGAGGAAGTTTACTACAACGACAATGCGACTCACGAGGAATTAATCGAAAATATTGACATCGGCGGACCAACCATGCTGCGGGCTGCTGCCAAAAATTACAAATGGACATTGCCGGTCGTCAATCCCGAGCAATACGACGAAATAATCGAATTGATGAAGAAAAATGGCAACACGATTCCCGAAGCATTCCGCGCAAAATTAGCCGGAGAAGTGTTCTCGCTCACATCCTATTACGATTCGCTGATTTCGCAATATTTGAACAAATTCAACAAAATCGAGATCCCAACGCGAATGACAATCCCTGTAAACAAAGAATATGACTTGCGTTACGGCGAAAACCCGCATCAAAAAGCAGCACTTTTGGGACGTTTCAGCAAAGTATTCGCAAAAATTCACGGGAAAGAGCTTTCCTTCAACAACATTTTGGATATAAACGCCGCTGCAAAGCTGATAATCGAATTTGACGAGCCTACAGTAGCAATTATTAAGCACACAAATCCATGCGGAGTCGGGACTGCTGCCACACTTGCAGAAGCATACCAAAAAGCATTCGCGACCGATACCGTTTCGCCATTCGGTGGCATAATTGCCGTGAATCGCAAAATAGACCTGGATTCGGCACTTGCGATGCACGATATTTTCACAGAAGTAATAATTGCACCTGATTTCAGCTACGATGCCTTAGAACTGCTCACTCGCAAGAAAGACAGACGCTTAATCAAAGCCGATTACGACTTAATTGCCGATTTCACCGGCACTGACGTCCGTTCGGTGGTGGGTGGATTTTTGCTGCAAGATGAAAACAAGGAACTATTCGACGACAGCAAAATGCAAATCGTCACACAACGCAAACCGAGCGAATCCGAGTATAAAGCCTTGATGTTTGCGTGGAAAATTTGCAAGCACGTAAAATCGAACGCCATCGTATATTGTGCCGACGACCGGACAATGGGAATCGGTGCCGGGCAAATGTCGCGCGTGGATTCGTCGAGAATCGCAGTCGAAAAAGCAAAATTGATGGGGCTCGACCTTGATGGCACCGTCGTTGCATCGGACGCTTTCTTCCCCTTTGCAGACGGCTTGATGGAAGCTGCCAAAGCCGGAGCCACAGCAATTATTCAGCCCGGCGGTTCAGTCCGCGACGAAGAAGTCATCAAAGCCGCCGATGCCAACAACTTAGCAATGATATTCACGGGGATGCGCCATTTTAAGCATTGAGGGGAAGTAACCGAACCCGAAAAATTAAAGCAATGAACCTCACCCCGACCCTCTCCGAAGGAGATGGAGCAAGAAAAACATAGCCCACGAATTTATTCGTGGGATTTTTGTTTTGGGGTATATAACAACAGAAAGGACAATATTGAGATCTAATATAGTGATTTCTAGGCGGGAATTCTTACAATAAATTGATGAATACCTGCAATTAAAAGTTTTACTTGGTCGTTGTTGTAATCGTTATAGTTACCATGAGCTGCTTTATTTCTTAAGTCAAGCCATGCCGTAACATTTTTTTGGTCTAGTACTGTGTAAACATTTAATTTTGCTAAGTCAGCATTTAATTTATCAGCTTTTACTGGTTTACCCGCAATGTCGACTGGAACACCATTTTTGATCGCAAGTTTTTTTAAATGGCTTTCCAATGTTGAACCCGCAAGAACAGCAGCAGGGTCTTTGTATCCACTGTCAGATAAGTGTTGAGCCATATCCAAAAAGTCAGCGAAGATATCTGCATGAACTAACTCTGCTAGGTTTTGAATAGAGCCAGAAGCTAAGTCCTCTCTTAATGCTTTAACTACACCTATGATTGATGATGTATGTTTATGTAAAGATGGATCTTGCTTAATAATTCTCTCAATTTCTTGACTGAAAGTGGAATTGACACCAGTAATCCGATGAATGGCTGCGATAGTTCTTGTAACTAAACTTTGTCTATCTTCTTTTGGCAAGTCACTTAAATCGTGTTGTTGTGAATCTTGTCGCATAGTTTTATGTATGCCAATTAAGTTGTCAAGTTGTTGTATAAATACTGTGTAGTCCATATTAATGTTGATCTCAGTTTAATTTTCGGTATTTTCTAATTACAATATCTCTATATCTATTATAAGCATTCATATTTGATGCAAACATAATCAAATTTGTTATTACTTGCAAATATTTTGTTTCGGTAGTTTGTGTCTATTGAAAGAAATATGTAGGTTCAACTCTGAACAAAAAACACCGGTTTGCAAGAACGATAATAGCAATTTCCTCTTCATTTATATTAAATTATTTATTAGTTCTGATGCACTAATATAACATAAATTAGCTTTAGAGTCGTCCAACTCCTCAGATTCTCGAAGCTCTTTACCGGGATGGACGTAGTTTCGATAAATTCTGGAAATATTCCCTAGATGTACATATTGCTTTTCAAGTTTTTTATTTTGTTCAATATATTGAAGTAAGTCATTCAATGTTGCTTCATATAAGTCTCTCGAAACTTTTTGGTTATTAAAATCATAAATGACTGTAGTTATTTTATTTTTTTTCAAATAAGATATTAACAAAGTTTCAATAATTGAACCAGATAATATTATGGTTGTTTTATTATTTTTAGCTAAATAGTTAAAGGTTAATTCGTCTAGTCTCTTTTAATAATTTTCTTAAATTCCTTATTAAGCTTTTCAATTTTTTTTAAATTTCTGAAATAGTTTACTTCATCAAGTGTCTTCATGTTAATTAGTTCTAAGGCATTAATCCAATTCTGATTAATCTCATTCCGCTTAATATTCATAAGTGTCTTTTCTAAAAAAGGATTAATCTCATAGACAACTTCATTATAAACTCCTCTTTGACCAGTATTTAATATATAGTTTTTATCAAGCCATTGTTCTCTAAGAAATTCGGCTTTTTGGTCATCTGTTTGAATAAATATTCTAAACTTCCATTTGGGAATTGGAAGTATTCCATTGCTGTAATTTTCATCCTTTTTAGAATTTTGAATAAATAGCTTTAGTTTCGTGATAACAAAATCATTTTCCCGTTCTAATAATGTAGTTGAGTGCTTGAATTTTAGTTCTTTTTCTCGTTGTTCTGATAATAATAAATTTAGACTATCGTAATTATTTTTTATAATTTCATCAACTGCATCGATTTGAAATGCTCTTGAAATAAGTTCAAAAGCTTCCTTAAATTTTCGTTTTTTTGACTTTATGTTTGAAAGATTATTTAAGATAGAAGGATTATCAGGTTCCTTGGTAAGTAAAAATTCATAAATGGATTCGGCAGAATTTTCATTTTTCATTTCAACATAGGCAAAAGCAAGTTCGAAATTAAAAAGCAATGTCTTATCCGAAATATTTTTTGACAAATGATTGAAAGTTTTGATAATGGCTTCATATTGTTTTTCTTTTGATAATGAAGAAGCTAAAACATCAAAAAGGATTTGAGCTTCAAACTCATTATTCTTTTGTAAGAGTTTGAGTATTTCTTTAATTTGGTCATTTATTTCTTTCTGTTTCATTACTTTGTTTAGCGCTCGTTATACTTACCAATATCTCATTATTTTCACTAGTCCTCTATAATTCTAATACAAACATAATCATATTTGTTATTATTTGCAAATTTTCATCCCATCTTGGTAACAACTTACACGACAATAAACTTGGGCTATGTTTACGTCCATCCTTCCCCCCACGAATGAATTCGTGGGCTATGTTTTGAATACTATTATTTATTCATCCGATGACTCGGAGTCATCGGATGAATCGCTTCTGTCTTTCCAAATAAAAAAAAGCCCACAAATTAATTTTGTGGGCTTTGAAAATATATAGTTTATTTGTAATTAATCGAAGTTTTTGATATTAATTATCCAGTCGTGTTTGTCCTCGATTTCGCCGTATTGGATGCCGGTGATGTGGTCGTAGAATTTTTTTGCATATTCGCCGATTTGCATATCGTTGATGACAATTGTTTCGCCGTTGTAATGCAATTGCCCGACGGGCGAAATAACCGCTGCAGTTCCGGTTCCGAAGACTTCGTTTAATTTGCCTTCGGCATGTGCATCGAATACTTCTTCGATGGCAATTGAACGCTCGGAAATCGGAATCCCGAAATCTCTGGCAAGCGTTAATACTGTGTCGCGCGTTACGCCTTCCAATATTGAGCCTGATTCGAGTGGCGGCGTAATCAAAGTGCCGTCAATGACGAACATGATGTTCATCGCCCCTACTTCGTCCACAAAATGCCTGCCGACACCGTCCAACCAAAGCACTTGCGAGTAGCCCGATTTTTTGGCTTGTTCGCTCGCCAATAGCGATGCAGCGTAGTTGCCTGCGGTCTTGGCTGTGCCGAGTCCGCCACGTACAGCACGAACGAAATCTTTTGCTACTAATATTTTCACAGGCGCCATTCCCTCGGGATAGTAGGATGCAACGGGCGAAGTCATGATAATGTGGCGGAAAGTTTTTGATGAATGCACACCTAAGAAGTTGCCGTCACCGAATACCACAGGGCGAATGTAGAGTGAGTGCCCTCTGGTGCGTGGCACCCAATTGTGGTCCACTTTGATTAATTGGACTAAGGCATCCATAAATTGTTGTTCGTCGAATGGTGGAATAACGACCCGCGAGCCTGAATGATTCAGACGTTTGGCATTTCTGTCAATGCGAAATAAATTCACGGAACCATCCACCGAACGAAATGCTTTCAGCCCTTCGAAAATTGATTGTCCGTAATGCAAAGTGCACATCGCAGGTTCGCACGGAAATGTGCCGTAAGGTATGATTTCGCCATCGTTCCACTCTCCGTCCTTATAATTTGATACATAAATATGGTCTGATAAATAAACTCCAAAACCGAGATTATCCCAATCCACACTATTATGCTTTGATATTTGTGTTTTTGTAATTTTAATATTTGCCATTTTTATCTCCTTAATAATTTTTATTTATTCTGTTAAATCTTAATAAATATATTCAGTTGCAATATCTCTCGGAATTGCTTTTAATATTTCAATTTCTTTTTTTAATTCGTCAGATAGTACAGCGTATTTAGCCAAAATTTCGCCTGCTTTGTCATAATCGCCGTTCACTTGTGTCATAAGTATTAAATTGGATAATTCGCCCATTTTTTCAAAAAATAAATCATCGTTCAAATCAAGTTTCCCTTCGGCAGTTGTAAATATTACGCCTTGCTCTTTTAGGTAATTAAGTTGAATTAAATTTGCATTATAATGTGCACCTGAGCCAAATCTAATTGAGCGATAAAGCCCTGCGAGATAGGTTGCTTTAGCTTTTTCGATATATTCTTGGTCTTTGATGCCACTTTCGAGCAAATATTTATGATTGTACATGCTCAATGCATCAGCTTTGCATTCTTCGATAGCCGAATATCTTTCTTTTAGAGCATTTCTGATTTCCATATTTTTTTTGCCGTTTACATATTTTGGTCCCAAAGCGTGCGAAACTTCGTGCAAAGTGACAAAACTTGTGAATGCTTTTTTGTCAACGTATTTATTGCGTTCCGGAGTCAGCAAAGTTTTGCCGATTTCAGCAACAATTTTATCAAATTTTGCTTCCATATGATTTTTGTACATCGAAAGCTTTCTGCCTTTTGCTTCGGCAACTTTTGGGTCGTTTGGCAAAGCAGCAGCAATTGTTTTCACACCTTGGTTGCAATCACCGCCGAAATAAACCACATTAACTACTTGAATTACGTTGCCTTCGCCGATATTTTTTTGCTTGAATTTATTTTCAAGAGGCAATGAATTTTCAAAATTTTGCATGTTGCTTTTGTACAATTCGAGTTCGGCAGAAGCTTCAAAATCTTTGACCAAAACAACGGCTTCGTGAGCAGTTTTGTAATTGAATAATTCATCTTGATAATTTTCGATAGGACCGATAACAAGATCAACGTTGTTGCCTTCGAGTTCCATCCAAGCTAAATCGCTTTCGTAATAATCGTCGGTTCTGGTTGCGGTAGCGCGTAATTGAAGATATTTTTTGAGAGAAGCGTTATCGGCAAGTTCTGCTGCTTCTTCGAGCAAACTTGCGAGCCTTTCGGTCTTTTCATACTTTTGATGGTATGGAACAGCTTTGAGCGTACCATTTTCGCGGACGATGATAGTATATTGGCTCTTGAAAGCTTCTGCTTGGTCGGGATTAGCTGCAATAAATGCTTCAAACTCTTCTTTAGTCATGTCTTCGGGGTAAAAACCACCACCTTGAGGGCGTTTCGCAACTCCAGAGCCAACGAATCTGTCATTATCGTAAAGTGGGTCGTAGGGACCGTAATTAATCTTGACATACTTGAGAAAATCTTTCGCTTCGTCAGTATTCAAAGCCATAAGCGAATCGCGTGTTGAGATTGCATCGTGGGTAGATTGTTCCCAAAAAATATCGTCAACTATTTTTCCGGCTTCGACAAGTTTGGCAACGAGCGCACGTTCGCGTTCCGTAAGCCCGGACAAATCAGATTTGAGCGTAACGGGTGCATAAGCATTGATTCTTTCAATGACCATAGCGTGTTCATCACTCATCTTAGGCTCCTCTATAACTTCTTTTTCGGCACATGACACAAATGCAAAAGACACAAAAAGCACTAAACTCAATAAATTTTTCATCTTTTTTAAACCTTTTTTCAAATTTACATCTTAAACATATTCCAAATTACAAACAATGTATTGTATTACAAAATGAAAAAAGCACTTAAATGAATTTTATGTCATAAATTTTAGAAAAACTTAACAACAAAAAATTGATGTTTTTTTATTATTTGCTTTATTTTCAATGTTTTAACAGATTTATCAATAAAAAATGACTTAGAACATGTTGTACAGATTCTTTATTATTTTGACAAAGGTTTGCTGTTAATAAGTACTTTTTTAGTATCTTGGTATCCGTTGTTGTCTCAATTGCTTCATTAAAATTTTGAAAATTTTCATAACTAATTTTTTTCATAGATGAAATATAGTTACAAAGATGGCGGGCTGATATTAGGTTTAATCGTATTTTTCATGCTGCTAATCTTCCCGGTCAGCGATGAGCTTGTTGCATCGAGAATGGCTGCAATTGCAGTATTGATGGGTATTTGGTGGATGACTGAGGCGTTGCCCTTGGCAGCGACCTCACTTGTACCGCTACTGCTATTCCCCTTGTTGGGCATAATCAACGCCACTGAAACCGCAAAAGAGTACTTCAACTCTACAATTGCGATTTATATTGGCGGATTTTTGATTGCTCTATCAATGCAAAGATGGGATTTGCACCGAAGATTGGCTCTCAAAACCATTTTGGTGATTGGCAAAGGTCCTTCGGGAATTGTTCTCGGATTTATGATTGCATCGGCATTCATTTCGATGTTGATTTCAAATGTAGCCACCACTGTGATGCTACTGCCGATTGGAATGGCAATAATTTTGAAAGTGGAAGAAAGCTTCAAGTCCGAAATTACGAAAGAATTCAGCTTGAGTTTGATGCTTGGGATTGCATATGCAGCCTCAATAGGCGGAGTTGCGACACTTATCGGTACCGCGCCAAATTTAATTTTCAAACGAATTTATGAAATGAATTTCCCTGAAGCCGGTGAAATCACTTTCGGGTCGTGGTTCTTGTTTGGATTTCCGATTGCGATGATAATGTTAGCTTTAGCGTGGATTGTCCTTACCAAAATTTTATATAAGCCATCTCCCGAACTCGTGATGAATAATGACGTTATTCGCGAAGAATACAAATTACTCGGCAAAATGGCGTTTGAGGAGAAGTTAGTTGCAATAATCGCCGGAATGACTGCACTATTGTGGCTTACAAGGACTAATCTCGAGATTGGAGATTTGATGCTACCGGGTTGGGGGCAATTGCTACCTTTTGGCGATATGATTGATGATGCCACGATTGCGATTTTTGCAGGATTGCTACTATTTATAATACCTGCGAAAAAGCGTCCACACAGACTGTCGCCAGATACTGTCTTTATGAAAATTCCATGGGATGTGATTTTGATTTTTGGTGGTGGATTCGCCCTGGCAAAGGGTTTTACAGTATCTGGATTGTCCGAAGTAATCGGCAGCGTTCTGACCGGAATTACCGATATTCACCCTCTGATACTAACATTGACAGTTTGCCTGCTTTTAACGTTCCTGACGGAATTAACATCAAACACCGCAACAACTAACACCGTATTGCCAATTCTTGCAGCAGCGGCGATTGCAGGCGGCATAAATCCACTTTATTTGATGTTGCCCGCTACAATTTCGGCATCTTTTGCATTTATGCTACCGGTGGCAACTCCACCTAATGCAATAGTTTATGGTTCGGGCAAAATTAAGGTCGAGCAGATGATGAAAGCGGGACTGATTCTCAATTTGATAGGTGTGCTCGTAATAACGGGCATGTTTAAGTTATTTGGTACAAGTGTTTTCGGTAACTGATAGTTCGGCTAAAAAAGCGTATATTTGTAGCTTGTATATTGTAGAATTAACAGATTACGAAAATGGCTTATTCATTCAACGAAATAGAACAAAAATGGCAATCATATTGGTTGCAGAACGAAGTTTACAAAACAGGCGAATCTACCGATAAACCGAAATTTTACGTACTTGATATGTTCCCGTATCCGAGTGGTGCAGGGCTTCATATCGGACATCCCGAAGGCTACACAGCGACTGATATCATAGCGCGATTTAAGCGAATGAAGGGATTCAACGTGTTGCACCCGATGGGATTCGATGCATTCGGTTTGCCTACCGAGCGATATAGCATGACAACGGGAATTCACCCGATTGATGCCACCAAAGCGAACGTTGATAATTTCAAACGCCAACTTAATTTGCTGGGCTTAAGCTATGACTGGTCACGCGAAATAAATACCACGGAACCGAATTACTACAAATGGACTCAGTGGATGTTTTTGATGATTTACAATTCATGGTATGATGACAAAGCCGCTAAATCGCGTCCAATCAGCGAATTGCCAATTCCGGAAAATTTGAAATCGCAGAAAGAAATTGATGATTACATTGACAGCAAAAGATTAGCGTTCATTGATATGATTCCCGTGAATTGGTGCGAGGCATTAGGCACAGTGCTGGCGAATGAGGAAGTTGAGGAGTGGAAAGGCAAGGGCTACACCGTGGAAAAGAAGCCTATGCGCCAATGGATGCTCCGAATCACAACCTATGCTGAAAGATTGCTGAATGACTTGGATTTGGTTGAGTGGCCCAATTCTACTCGCGATATGCAATTAAATTGGATTGGTAGAAGCGAAGGTGCCGAAATTCAGTTCATAGCTGAAACGGGTGATGTCATCACAGTTTTCACAACTCGCCCTGATACTGTTTTCGGTGCCACTTATTTAGTGCTTGCACCCGAACATAAATTGGTTAGCAAAGTGAGCACTGCTGAGCAAAAAAACAAAATTCAGGATTATATTGATGTTTCTATATTGAAAAGTGACATCGAGCGCCAAGATTTGACAAAGAAAAAAACGGGTGTATTTACAGGTGGATATGCTACCAATCCTGCTTCAGGAGAAAGAATTGAAATTTGGATTGCCGATTACGTTTTGGCTCAATACGGCACAGGCGCTATTATGGCTGTCCCCGGGCATGACGAACGCGACCACGAATTCGCCGTTCAGATGAAATTGCCAATTAAAATGGTCGTCAAGCCCAAAGATAGCGATGATTGGGACATTATGGCTTCCGCTTTTACTGAAAAAAATGGATTTTCCGTTAATTCGGAAAATTCTGAAGTGAAATTGAGCGGATTGCCAACGACAGAAGCGATTTCGACTATAATTTCATGGTTGGAAGCAAAAAATATCGGCAAAGGGAAGATTCAATATAAATTGCGTGATTGGCTGTTTTCACGTCAGCGTTATTGGGGCGAACCAATCCCAATCATGTTTTTCGAGGACGGCACCAAACGAGCCTTGGAAAATGATGAATTGCCCTTGATTTTGCCCGATGTTGAGCATTTCAAACCTGCCGGAACGGGCGAATCACCTTTGGCTAATGTCGAAAAATGGGTCAATTTCATTGACAAAAAGACCGGAAAAAAGGCGAAATTCGAGACTAACACTATGCCGCAATGGGCTGGGAGCTGTTGGTATTATTTGCGATACATTGACCCGCACAATGACGATATTTTTTGCGATTCCGAGAAAGAACGCTACTGGATGGAGCCGTCGGGAGTTGATTTATATGTTGGTGGCGCCGAACATGCCGTTTTGCACTTGCTGTATGCGCGGTTTTGGCATAAAGTGCTTTTCGATTATGGCTATGTCTCCACGCCGGAACCGTTCAAAAAGCTGTTCCACCAAGGGTTGATTTTGGGCGAAGATGGCGAAAAAATGTCAAAATCCCGCGGAAATGTCGTCAATCCTGATGATATAGTGAAAGAATATGGTGCAGACTCGCTACGATTGTACGAAATGTTTTTGGGACCTTTGGAAGCTGTTAAACCTTGGCAAACCAATAACATAACAGGTGTGTTTAATTTCTTGAATCGTGCTTGGAGAATGATTGCAACCGACGAAGGCACATTATCTCCGAAAGTTGCTGATACTGCGTTGAGCCCCGAGCAGGAATATGTCTTGAATTATACAATCAAAAAAGTTGCCGACGATATCGAGAATCTGAGCTTCAACACGGCTATTGCGCAAATGATGATTTTTGTGAATGAATTTACCAAAGCGGAAGTAAAGCCATTAGATGCGATGAAGAAATTTGTCCTATGTCTGGCGCCATTTGCACCGCACATCGCCGAGGAACTTTGGCAGATTTTGGGTCATTCGCAAAGCGTCGTGTTCGAGGAATTCCCTGCTTATGATGAAACAAAAATCGTGCGTAACGAGATTGAATTTGTTGTTCAAGTTAGTGGAAAGATTCGTGCAAGAATTCAGGTAAATATTGATATGGCTCAAGATGAATTGGAGGCGCTTGCACTCGAAGATGCAGCCGTACAAAAGCATATTGACGGCAAAGAGATTCGCAAAGTAATTTTCGTAAAGAATAAATTGATTAATTTTATTGTTTAATATTTAAATTATTTAAAATGGGAGATGAAATTTATTTTTCATCTCCCATTTTTTTATATTTAAATAAATAATTAATATTTTTGTTCGATTTACAATACTCTGGTAATGAGGAAAGTGATATGCAACTTATCGTCCAATGAGCCTGTCATAAATTGGGAGAAATTCGTGTAAACGTTGTTGGAGAGTGCCACTTTGAAGAAGTGCCCCGCAGTTTCAATTTCCATGCCGAGCGAGTATGTGTTGTAGAATTGCCTCCAGCCGTTCAAAGTCGGGTTGGCTTCGGCAATCACGCTCCAGCGCTCATCGAAAAAGTATTGGGCGTATGCACCCATTGTCCAGGAATTGATTGGTTCTTCACAAAATAAATTGGCATTGTACAAAAATCCGGGTGAAATCCCTAATCCAAGCGATTTACCAACCATAGTATTTGCGATTATGAAACCGTAATATTGCCACAGTCTCGATTTATCTTCAGGCTCGTTCACAACCTTGGAATTATAAGCGACGCCACCATTCACAGCAATTGCTAAGGGCAAAACATCGTTATTTATTTCCAAAACTTTCCATTTTAATTGTAAGTCTATATTTCCATTTAAATTACTGCGTCCCAATTGTGCAAAAAGGTCGTCAGTGATTCCATAACCTAAACCAAGACGCATATAGACACTGCCGTCAAAGCCGAAAAGTTCGTCAATGCCTTCTGAAACAGGCACTATGAATTTATGCGAAATATGGAAATAAATATCGCCTTGTTGCAAAGTTTCCGTTGTCGGCAAATTTAATGCATCAGGCGATGAAAACAATTGCAAAGGTATTTCAGCCGGTGCTTCACGCTTCCAGCTTGGTTGCGAGTGTGCAATTACAAAGGAAATAAATAAAAATAATATTACAAAATATTTCATGGTCTCCCCAATTAATTATTGCTTTTTACAAAAAAATCAAGCGTAAGTTGAATATCTTCGCTGATACGAACAAACATGAATTTCGGCACTTTAATATTATAATCAGTCAATTTTACGATAAATTGCGATTTTAGCTGATAGCCTTCCGGCACTTTATATATTTTCCCATTTATTTTAATATCGCGTGTGACTCCATGAATAAACATTTTACCGCCGACAACTACGTCAAATTCAGTTTGGGAAATGTCTTTAACTGATGTAATATTACCTTTGAAATTTGTAAATTGATATTTATCGGTATGCAGGTAATCTTCGCGCATGTGGCGATTTCTAAGCCCGATTCCCGTATCAACGGAATTCAAATCAACTTCGAAATAAACTTCGGCATCCTTCAAATTATCTGATTTCATGTAAAGATAGCCGTCAATCTTGTTGGTCACACCATCAAAACTTTCAACCGGCATTTCGGAAGTAAATTTGACAAGATTTTTCTTCGTCTTATCTACTTGATATTCTTGAGCATTAGCAAAATTGAATGCGACAAGAAATATTATTATATATATTAGATTTTTCATTTCACTTAATCCTTAATTAATTATTTAAAGCTCCGTTTTCAATCCACACTCTCAATGTGTCAATCATGTATTGAGGTAGTTTTCCGGTCGGAGGCATTACGCTGCTTGTATTTGCACTAACTCTTTGGAATAAATAGCTGTTATCGGGGTCACCGGGTTCGACATACATTGTTTCATCATATGCAATTTTATTAACAATATTATTATAAGCGGCTCCTGATGACAAAACCAAGCCACCGGCTGGAATAGAACCTGCATGGCAACCTGAAAGTGCACAATTCTTGCTTAATAATTCTGACTGAATCGAAGAAAAAGTTGCAACAAATTTAACGTCATCCAAATTTGTTGGACATTCGCTCACAATTCCTTCTTCGCATGAAGCAATAAATATTGCAAATATTGCTATTATTATTAATTTCCGAAACACGATGACTCCTATCTATTTTTACTACTATTTATATTGACGAATTTAATCAAATACTTTACATTTGTTAATAATAATTAATTAACAGGGGTTTCTACAATAATTTGAACGGTACGGCAATAGCTGCGACCGAATGGCGAATTATTATCGAAAAGCAGAATATCGCTGCCGATATTTCTAATTGCCAAATTCTCGGGTTTAACGTTTAATATTTTCTGAACTTCCGCAGTACGTCTGCCGGCAAGTTCGCGATTATATTCGAATTCACCTGTTCTATCAGCGTATCCTAAAATTGTGACTTTCGAATTTGGCTCAATTTTTTTCTTAATTTCATCAACAATTGATTTATTAATCCCTTTAATATCAGCCTTATCATAATCGAACAAAATTAGAGAATACTTTTCGACTCGCTTATCATCTTTCATTTCGAAGCGTTTTTTACGAATTGTAAGTTGCTTGATGTCGCGGGAATCTGAAACAGAGCCAATTTGCCCTAATTTATCCTTGACATCCAAATTAATTTGAACGGGTCTTTCCAAAGTCGGGATTGGTTCAATTTCGATGTCCCACCTTACTCTTTCAGGGTTGCCGGTACCTTTGAAATCACGCAACAACACATTATCTTGCATAATATTGATGCTCCATTCGGCAACTCCTGCGTCAGATTGAACGATTGGGTCTGCCATCAATGTTGGAGGATTCGCCTTGCGGATAATGTCTTTCATACTGACAGGGCTCAGAATAGCTGAATTATTCGAACTAATCTCAACTCTGCGGTTTTCCTCAACACCTTCGGGACGGTCAATATTGCCCGGGAATTCCGGTAAATTGCGCGCTTGAATTGTCATGCGGTTTGGATTAATGTCCCACACAGTCTCTAAGTATTTTGACACATTATTCGCTCGCTGGCGAGATAGTTCTGTGTTGCCACGTTCGGAATTAGAGTTGCTGTTAGTTCCGGTCAAAGTGATTTTCGCTGATGGATTTTCCTGCAGCCTTTTACCTACGATATTAAGCATTTGAGCATAAATTTCTAAAGTTGCCCATGGCAAATCATCCATACCAAATTGTGCTTGTTCAGTTTTTGAAAGCAAATTAAGTTTTGAGGAATTCAAATCAGACGAGCTTTCCGGGAAAAATACATAAGGCAAAATTGGGAATAATTCCTCCGATTCGATTTCTTCGATAATTATTGTAGGATTCTCGACTACGGCTCCTTCCGTTGATAATCCGTAAGTATTCAAAGCAACTGTAAGAATTGCATCTTTTGGCAATTCCTGTAAATAATTTTCGGTAACTGTGATGATTTCTACCTCAGTTGACGGGTCGATCATGTTGAAGAGGCTCTTTCGGCTTTCTGAAACTAATTTAATGCTTGGAGATTTCAATCCAACAATATAAGTTGTCAAAGTATCGCGTTCGTATCTGTATTCTTGAATTCTTTTCATTTCTTGGCTTTCATAAACAGGGAATTTGACCGCTACACCTAATTTAAGATTTGAGGCATACCAAGATTCTGATGAAATTTGGTTCAAAGCTTGGTAATATCTAACTTCGGGAACTAAAAATGAATTTGGACCAATGGGTACTTTGTAACCCAATCCAAGATAAAGATGGAATAAAGTCCCCGGCAAACCCGGAATTTCATCGCCTTGGCTTTCGTTACGGATGCGGGATTGTTCATTTTTGAAAATTACATCATTCGGAGTGAGCAAAGTTTCGGATTGGTCGAAAGTCCCTTCCAAAGGGAATCCAAGACGGAAACCACCCGAAAGTAGTAAGCCTTTTACAAATTCGTAATCTACACCGGGTTCGATATAGAAAGTTTGGAGCGATGATTCAATCAAATATTCCGATTCGGCATTGGCAACTCCAACTGTTTCATAAGGTGGAGTGCTCGAGACAAGTTCCGAATTTCCGATGATTTGTGTTTCGGACAAATCTGCACCGAGTGAGTTAAGCCCAACGCGTGCAGTAAGATTTAGTTTGCTTTGCAAAGGATATTCAAACAAGGCTCCGAAATCGAATCCGGTACCATTGCCACCCGTGAATTTTGGGCAGCAATTGGGATATCCGGGCAATTTTTGAAAGTCAGCGGTGTGCATATTCAGATTGAGCCCGCCATATGCGCCCCAATAAAACATTACGTCACGATTTTCTTGAGCATTCAGACAAATTGTAGATATAATTAAAACTAAAATTAAAGAATATTTTCTCATCATTTCCTCGTTATTTGGTTATAATAATTGGTAAAGTAAGCACTTGCGTAGGCGAACTGATTTCGGTATAGTACAAGCCTGATGGCAATGATTGAACTCCAATAGTCAATTCGTAAATTCCGCCCGGATTTGTATTTATATAATCAGTATGAACTGTATTGCCGCTCAAATCTCTGATTGAAATAGTATGTGTGCCTTTCTCGAGTGCCCGAAGAGTCATTTTGACAAAGCCGTTAGCGGGGTTAGGCGACAAAACAGCCGAGAATGGTTCATTTCTCTCTAATAGGCGTTCGTCGCCCTCCTCGCAAATTTCAATTGTGAGCGAACCCGGAGTTGTAGCGATTTCTTTCACTCGTGAGCCATAATTATGAACGATATCACCAAGTTCAAGAATTGTAGATTTTTCATTGCCCAACATTGCATATCCGGTCAATTCGGTCAAAATAAATTCTTCACCAACATTATTGTTTAGCATAGTTGTTTCGATTGGAATGCGAATCTCAATTATACGTTGATTGCCGATATAATTCTCGCTAACAATTTGACCATTACTCACAGCTACCGGATAATAAAGGCTGCGATTGAAGCTCAATATTATTGATTCGAGTATGAATTGGTCTGTAATTGGATTAACCATATCAACTCTGGCATAAATCGGAACTTTGAAATTGTCGTCTGTCGGGTCGGCTATCAAATCCGGCAACCTCAATGACATTGCAAAAGAAGGTGAGCCTGAGCCATTCAAGTCAAACGATACAATGCGTTCGCAACCGCCAACATTAAGCACTAATTCCATTGTTGCAGGATAATCAATTTCGTCTTGAGGAGTAAATGTGAAACTCATTGTCAAAGTATTATTATCGGCAGCATCCAATACAAAATTAGTCGGGTCGGGTGTGTAGCTCCAAGCATTAGGGTCGCCTGTGAAATTGACCGACATAATTTGAATATTCCAAGGACCTTGATTGACCAAAGTCCAATCTCCATTTTCTGACTCGCCCACGAAAGCATTCAAATCAATTGCCAATGGGCTTGTAGTAATTTCGCCTTCAATAACAATAGCTCTTATAATGTATGAATATGTCTCGTAATTCCCGTTTCTATAGATTTCAACTTCAAATTCCGCGAGATAAACGCCATCTGCTGCACCATCTGAATCAAAGAATATTTGTGCACCCGTTTGATTGAATGCAGGAGTTATAGTATCCGGGGGCGTGATAGCCGATTGGTCATTGAAAAATCTTCCTGTTGCATCAATTAGGTTTTCACTCAAAATTATGTATGGAGCTGACGAATTGTTCAAATAATCAAAAATCTTAAGATGGCGAATCGGATTAACTATACAAGGCGGGAATACACCCATTTCCAATGTATCAACTTTATTGACAGTGCTCGGAGTCGGGAAACTCAATACCACTTCATCATCAAATTCAATTGTTGGGTATGATAACAAACCGTTTGCTCTGATAGGAATTTCAATTGAATCAATGCATGGCTTATCGAAATAAACTTTAATCCAACCATTCGTAATGCCGGCAGTTTCGGAAATTAATGTCGCTGTAAACTCCGAATCACTAAATCCACTTATGGTCAATGGATTGGGCACTCCGGCGACTAAGCCGGGGAATTGAACCGATAAAGATGAAATAAATTCATCGAAATCGGCATTGTTTGTCATTACAATTTGCCTTTGAGTTTCGAATCCGACGTAAACGTTTCCGAAATCTATTGATGCCGGAGCAGCCGTTACATTGAATCCCATAACCTCGGCTGTAAGAGTAATTTCAATCGGATTATTATCTGGGTCATCAGTAGTTAGTAACAAGCGAGCAGTTTTCACTCCTGTTGCTGCGCCCATTGGGTCAAATTTGAGAGCTATTGTAAATCCGGAAGGAGGATTCTCGTTCGCATTTAATGTTATAGGATACTCGACCACATTCGTAATAGTAAACATACTTGCATCTGCACCATCTATAGTTGGCTGGAAGAATGTGATGTCTGTCGTTCCGGTATTTTGAATTTTTATAGTATCGAATACTATCATACAATGCGGCACACGACCGAAATCAACTAAATATTTGTCAATGTCCAACGCTGATTGGACAGCCGTACCAAATAGTTCAGTATTATTTTCGGCATCGCAACTAATGTCACTTTTAATTGAAAATGAATTCAAAATTGCATTAAAATCACCTTCAGAAGTCGGAGTAAATCTAACCGTCACCTCAATGTCATCACCAATAGCAATAGTAGTGGGAGGCGCAGGAAAAGTAGAAACAACCGAAAATGGATTGCCAATGCTTGGGAAATTTTCAAATCTTAGCGGCGTTGTGCCTGTATTTCGTAAAACGACGACTATATCCGATGATTGACCGACGCGAGTTTCAGGGAATGTGAAATCATCGGGGTTAACGCCAATTGTAGTTAATTCGGGCTCGTCAATATCCGATACAAAAATGTCCACGAAAGCCGGATTTTGTAATGGGTCGTTATTAGGAATTCTGAGGCGATTTGTTATGTTAGTTTTAGCTCCACTCAAATATTTATATTTTATAACAACTTCAATTTTATTGCCCGGAGCGATACTAACATCACCAATGGGAGAATCAATCCAAAATCCGTTATATACTGACACCCAATTAGTATCATCTAAAGTCACCAATAAATTATTATTTGCAGTAGCATCATTTTCAATTTCAAAAGTTATTGTCAAAGTATCTCCCGAACAATGAATGCCTGTATATTCGGCCTCATCGGGGAAAATCCCTTTAGAGTTGAGATCTACAAGAAAAATATTTGCTGCTGATTGGGACATAATGTGAGTTGGGACAGCAACATAATCAATACTCGAAGAATTTTTGATTTCTTGCACTGCTACGAGATAAAATATTTTGTCAGGGTCCGGCAATATTACGTTTTGATTCCAAATGCCCGTAAAACCATCAGCAACTTCGCCGATTAAAGTCCAATCTGTACTTTCAGATTTCATGTATAATTCAGTCTTGCCTTGGCGATCGTTAGAATTTTGAAATCCGGTAAGAGTAAAATCACGAGTAACCCATTTGGAACTGTCAGTAACTAATCCGCGAAAAGATGAAGCATTCGCCGGTAAAGAAGTTAATCCGCCTTGTACAAGAACATCGTAGCGTATTCTGCCGGCTCCACCGGTCGTTGTAACGCCATCTTTGGTGTTTGTGCCGCCGGTAGCAAAAATTTGTACGTTAGTTACATTAGTTTTAGTATGAACACCAACATGCCCACCTGAACCGCTGCCGCCTTGGCTATCGCCACAACCGTTAATTGCTCCGGCTTTGCCGTTAGCACTTACAGCGATAGATTCGATACTTGAACCAAAAAGACGTATGGCACCACCGCCGCCACCACCTGCAGCAGAGCAGTCAAAAGCACATTGTGGATTGCCACCCGCTCCTCCTGAACCACCTGCAATCGGCACGACCATATCATTACCATGGACAAAGCCGTTAGTGTTTCCTCTGCCGCCTTGCCCTAAAGTAGCATAACCGGCTGCACCGCCCGGAGTATTTTGTCGGTAACCGCTTCCGGCGCCAAATCCCCCATCGGGGTCGCAATTATTACCACTATTGCATCCGGTACCGGATAATCCAAAAGGATGCCCCGTACCACCACCCGCAGCTTCGTATGCAGGAGTTGTACCACCGAGGACAGCATTTATACTATAACCACCAATTTTATTATCAACTATCAAATTTGGCCCGCTACCAATACCGGCTGCGGCATATGCATCAGTTGAAACCGGATTTCCCGAACGATTTCTGCCACCGGGACCACCGCCTGTAAAGCCATCACCACCACGAAAGCCCATGCCTGTCCAGTCGCAAAAACTGCCACCGCCACCGCCACCGCCGGCTCCGCCTTGTTGAACTAAATTATTTCCTTCTTCTCCGGCATTGACACTTATTATTGTTCCCGTTGTACCGCGAATTGGTCCTTTGCTTAATAATACAAAAGGTAAATATCCTTGGTTTCCGGCTAAATTCGGGTCGCAATCATTCGTAGAGACCTTATATTCTCTGCCACCAAGTTGGAGTGAATCAAATATCATTGCCCCTCTCGGAGAACGCGGACCCAAGCCACCTACACCGAAAACCACATCAGTTTGGTTGACATTGCCGTCGAAAAAGGGTCGCGAACGCACAATATAGTAGTTAAATGGAGCAGATTCCACTCCATTTACCACAACTTTCAATGGAATTACAAATTCCGAACTTAAGGAAAGAGCTTCATAAGAACTGGGTGACAAAGTATGCGAAACAAATATCTGAGTCGAAATCATTCTGCCATCCCAACTTACTGTAACCGGTCCGATAGTAATTTTGGACTCATCTGCCGCATTGGCTGTAATCACCCGCACGTTATCACCCGGGTTGTTTAGGTGAAATCCGTCATTGCCGTATGTTTTGAAACTATGAGGAGCGATTATCTCCACATATATATTCATTCCGGGGGCGCCAATATCAGGGATCATATACGCAACTTGTGGTTGCGATATAAGGTTTGTCAGTACAGCTAATCCCAAAACAAAACAGGTCAAAATTATTCTCATTGCTTACCTTTTATTATATTCTAAAAATCATGTCAAATACTACAAAACAAATATTTAAAATAAATATTGCATACATGTTATAACAATATTTTTAGGAAAATGTAACAAAGATTTCGAAAATAATTTGTAAAATTTTTTGGCTCAATATTTGTTCTATTCATTATGGGGGTAAATATGAATTTAAAAGAAGCAATTAATAAATTTTTAGACTATTGCGAGTCCGAGAAATCGTTCTCCGGGAAAACTGTTGAGAGCTACAAAACAGCCTTGGAACAGTTCGAAGAGTATTTCTTTTCGCAATATGGCGAGAATCCTGACATTACAATGATTGAATCCGATGACATCAAGCCATTTCTGGGATGGATGCACGACAAGGGTTTGAAACGAAATTCACTCCGAATGAAAATTGCGGCAGTGAAATCTTTTTTCAAATATTGCAAAAAGAAGGATTTAATCACACTCAATCCGGGTTCGACTGTGACCACTCCCAAAAAGGAGAAGCGTTTGCCGTCGTTTTTGTTGAAAAATGAAGTCGAAAAAATGCTTGACGGATTTGACACCACAACACCCGAAGGGGCAAGGAATAATGCCTTGGTAGAACTGATTTACAGTTCAGGATTGCGTATAAGCGAAGCATTGAATTTGAAGTTAGATGAATTGGATTTGCGTAGCGGAACAATACGAATACTCGGGAAAGGCAACAAACAACGGATTGTTCCGATCGGCGAGAAAGCTATAAAAGCTATTGATGAATATAAAAATTTGCGAAGCCAAGTCTCGGCGAAAATCTCCGGAGATTACCTGTTCATCGGTAAATCGGGCAAAAAACTCGATGCCTCGGTTGCATATCGAATAATTAACCGCAAAATGGGCTTAGTCAGCGAATCGAAGCAAAAAAGTCCTCATGTGTTGCGTCACAGTTTTGCGACTCATTTGCTTGACAACGGTGCCGACATCCGCTCCGTGAGCGAAATGCTCGGACATGCATCGCTCAGTACAACACAAATTTATACTCATTTATCAGTTGAAAAATTAAAAGAAAGCTACAAAAAAGCACATCCGAAGGCATGAAATAATTCATTGCCAATTTCTTCTATTTTAAATTAATTAAAAATATAAAATTCGACAATGGAAAAAGTAAAAGTTTCAGTGATTGGTGTAGGGCATTTAGGTAGTATTCATGCACGATTGTGGACAAAGCACGAGAATGCCGAGTTAGTAGGTGTGCGAGATATAATTCCCGAACGTGCAACCGCTTCGGCTGAGGAGAACAATTGCAAAGTGTTTGACGATTTGGAATCTGCTATCGAAGCCGCAGATGCAGTAACGATTGCAGTGCCTACTTCGATTCATTTCGAAATCGCAAAAGCTTGTATTGAGCGTGGCAAGCACTGTTTAATCGAGAAACCCATTACCGAAACTTACGATGACGCCATGAAATTAATTGATTTGGCAAAGCGACATAATGTGCAAATTCAAGTTGGGCATGTGGAAAGATTCAATCCTGTGATTAGTGCCATCAAAAAATACAATATCAAACCCCTATTTATCGAAGCTCACAGGTTGGGTCAGTTCAAACCGCGAGCCCGCGACGTGTCGGTAATCCACGATTTGATGATTCATGACATTGATATAATTTTGTGGTTAGTCAAATCCAAAATTATCAGCGTTCATGCAAATGGTGTGAACGTTTTGACCGATACGACTGATATTGCAAACGCAAGATTGACATTCGAAAACGGTGCAGTGGCAAACATTACGGCATCGAGAATTTCTGCCAATCCAATGCGTAAGATGCGAATTTTCCAACGCGACACTTACTTCTCGCTTGATTTCCAAAAGCTCTCGGTTGACGTTTTTAAAATTTACCCCGATGACGAAAAACCTGATAGTGGCACTCCTGCAACTATGCTCGGCTCTTTGGAAACGGGCTTGAAGAACAAAAATATATTTTTCGAGAAGCCGCATGTAGAGGAAATCAACGCAATTTTGGAAGAACAAAAGGCTTTCGCTGACACGATACTGACGAACTCACCTATTCAAGTGGGTGCCTTCGAAGCCAGCGAAGCATTGAGAGTCGCCGAAATAATTATGTATCAAATTTACAATTGATAATTTTTATTCTTTTTTCAATGTAATATTAATTTGCACATAATCTTCAGCAAGTAAGCTGTAGATATTTATATGACCGGTGAATTGAGTGCTATCGGCTGAAAGAGTTCCTTTGAAAATATATTGAGCGTCGTCCTTGAATTTAATTTCGATTTCTTTCTCGGAATAAGTGCCTGCGATTGTACCGCTTTGTTCGAGAGTTTCTGATGTTTGATTGTTGTCGTTTCCAATAAAATGGTAAACAAAAACAGCTGCAGTACCGGAAATATTTTGTTCGTTTTTGACAGTCATACTCATAAATGAGGAGTCTTTATTGACTTTATAGAAACCTTTCCATGTCCCGTTTATTGAGGTATCAACAGTCGGTGAAGCTGGGTCATCGCTGCATGAGATTAAAAATGCAAGAGAGAGAATTATACTAATAAAAATGTTTTTCATTTTCATCCTTTAATTAAATTTAAAAAATCTTCTTCATTCAAAATGTGCACTCCGAGCTTTTTAGCTTTGTCGAATTTGCTGCCGGGCTTTGCCCCTACCACTACATATGAAGTCACTTTCGATACAGATTTGGTCTCAGTTCCGCCAAGGGATTCGACTTTCAAAGCGGCTTCGCTTCGGGTCATAGATTCCATTTCGCCTGTAAAAACGAATGTTTTGCCGGAAAGTGGCGCATCGGTTAATACTATTTCAACTTCATCGAATTCAAAAGTCAGTCCGTAATTTCGCAAGCGTTCGACAATTGTTTTATTCATCTCAATCGAGAAGAATTTGATAATCGAATCTGCCATCTTGGTGCCAATTTCGTGCACTGCAGTTAATTCATCGCGAGTAGCATTGATGATTGCATCAATGTTTTTAAAGTGTCTGACGAGAAGTTTTGCGCCTCCCCGACCAATGAATTTGATTCCAATTGCAAATAAAACGCGTTCAAAAGGCTGGGATTTGGAATTTTCGATTGCTTCAAGCAAATTTTGTGCAGACTTGTTTCCCCATTTTTCCAGATTTTTCAATATTTCGTAATGCTTGTGCAATTCGTAAATATCGGCAATGTCCTTAAGTAGTCCTTCATTCACCAAAGTATCAACGACTTTTTCACCTAATCCGGCAATATCCAAAGCATCACGCGATGCAAAATGCTCGATTTTTCGCCGTATTTGCCAAGGACAATCGGGGTGTTCGCAATAATAATTGGCTTCGCCTTCGAACCTTACGAGCAAAGTTTTCAAATCACATGGGCAATATTTGGGGAATACGTAGGGAATAATTTCCGGAGTTCGCAGTTCAATCACAGGCTTAATCACTTTGGGAATGACTTCGCCACCTTTTTCAATCAACACGGTATCGCCGATTCGGATATCGCGTTCAGAAATGAAATCCATATTGTGCAAAGTAGCCCGCGATACTGTCGAACCAGCCAAAAGCACTGGCTCTAATTCAGCAACAGGTGTGACTGCCCCTGTTCTTCCCACTTGAACAGTTATGTCACGCAAAATTGTTGCTGCATTTTCGGATTCATATTTATATGCAATTGCCCAACGAGGTGAACGAGCCACGCTTCCGAGATAATTTTGCTGCCGCGTAGAATCAATTTTGATTACAATTCCATCAGTTTGGAAAGGCAAATCATGTCGTTTTGATTCCCATTCATCAATGAAATTTATCAAATCGTTGATGTCATTGCAATATTTGACGCCTGAATTAATCTTAAAGCCCAATTTGGAGAGTAAATCAACTATATCATGTTGGGATTCGATTTCAAAATCATCAGCTTTCAAATAATATGCGATGAAATTTAATTTCCGTTTAGCAACGAGTGCCGAATCTAACAATTTCAATGTTCCGGCAGTTGTATTTCGTGGATTGGCATAGGGTTTTTCATCGGATTCGATACGTGCTTTGTTGATTTGCTGAAAGTCGCTGACATGCATAAACACTTCGCCGCGGACTTCAAAATTCTTTAGCTCTTTGCCGTCATAAGTCACAGCAGGAACGGAAAGCGGGATGCTTTTGATTGTTTTGACGTTAGATGTAATATTATCGCCTGCGTAGCCATCGCCACGAGTTGCTCCGATTTGGAGTTTGCCGTCAATATATCTCAAACTCAGAGCCACACCGTCAATTTTCAATTCAGCAGAGTAAGCAAATGCTTCGTTTTCTAATGATTTTTTGATACGTGCATCAAAATCAAAAATATCTTCCTTTGTGTATGAATTTTGCAAAGATAGCATCGGGACATTGTGAGTGACTTGCTCGAATGCTTTAAGAGGTTCGCCTCCAACACGCTGAGTCGGCGAATCCGAAACAATTATCTCAGGATAAAGTTTTTCGATTGATTGCAATTCGGCGAAGAGCAAATCATACTCACGGTCGCTGATAATAGGCTCTGCATCAAGGTAGTAAGCCTTGTCGTACTTGCGAATAAGTTGGCTGAGTTCTGTAGCTTTTGCCCTTGCTTGTTCTAAATCCATGTTTTTATTTCAAAATTGATAATCATTATTGACGATGAATCGTCACTACATTTTTAAAAATAAGAAAAAATTAGTCAATGGAATTTGAAAATCAAAAAAACGAATCTCTACATAGAAGAAAAATTTACCCTTTTTTCATGGTCGCATCGCTCTTAATTTTGTTCGATCAAGCGACAAAACTCTATTTCAAAGGCTTCCATCTTTTTGGCATCGTCCACGAAGGTGCTGAGTACGGTATGCCAAATCCAGTAATAGGCGATGTTTTGCTATGGACTTATATCGAAAATCCGGGAATGGCATTCGGAATCGAATTTGGAGCCGGGAAAATATTCTTGAGCCTATTTTCAGTCATTGCAAGTATAGCATTGGCATGGTTGATTGTCAGAATATCCCAAAAATCAATCGGGATTTTAATTGGCTTTACATTGATTTTCGCCGGAGCTGTCGGGAATCTGATTGACAGAGTGTTTTATGGCGTATTTTACGGTTATGCACCTTTATTTTACGGCAAGGTTGTGGACTTTGTGCAAGTAGATATTCCCGATATTGATATTTTGGGATGGACTCACTTCCCCATTTTCAACATTGCCGATTCTTGTGTCACAGTGGGAGTTACCTTCTTGATTATATTCCACAAACATTTACCAGAATGGCATGACTTATTCCCCAAAAAAGAGACAGATACAGTCGAGAACGAAAATTTGAACTTAATCAATGAAAGTGAATCAAAAATAAGCCCAACAGCTAAAGAAGAATAAAATATGGACACCGAAAGTGACATAAAAGCGCAATATCCTGAGCATATTGAAACGATAATTACAATTTCTGTACCCAAAGCGCATAAACCCGAACGGCTCGATGTTTATCTGACTCGAAGCGTAGCCAATGCAACTCGAACAAAAGTTCAAAAAGCAATTGACGACGGTTTAGTAACAGTCAACGAATTGCGTGCAAAAGCATCTCAAAAAGTCAAAGCAAACGACCAAATCATTTGCAAATTGATGAAGCCGCCACCAATCGAACTAATTCCCGAGCAGCTTCCACTTGAGATATTCTACGAAGATGAGCAACTATTGGTAGTCAACAAAGCTGCCGGAATGTGCACTCACCCGGGCTATGGAAACAGATACGGAACGCTTGTCAATGGGCTTATGTATCATTTTGGGTTACGAGAAAGCATCAAATTGGAAGATTATGATGAGGACGACGACGATACAGCTGAAGAGTTAGATAGCGGCCAAATTTTTGCATCCGATTCTTTGCGTCCGGGAATCGTTCACCGCTTAGACAAGGACACATCGGGATTGCTTGTCATAGCCAAAAACGACGCATCATTGGCAAATTTGAGCAAACAATTTGCTGACCGTACCACCGAACGCTTCTATTATGCAATTGTGTGGGGCATTGTGAAAGATGACCATGGCGTAATTGAAAATATGCTCGGACGTTCAATCCGCGACAGAAAGATTTTCGCTGTTGTGAAATCTGACGGCAGAATCGCCAAAACCGAATACGAGGTACTTGAACGATTTCACTTTGCAACACTTGTGAGATTGAAATTGCATACAGGCCGAACTCATCAAATCCGCGTGCATATGAATCATATCAAGCATCCCATATTTGGCGATACGAGTTACGGAGGCGATAAGCAAGTTTACACCTATTTACCGGAAATAAATGCAATTTCCAAAAAATGTTTGAAAATGGTAAACAGGCAGTTGCTTCACGCAAAAACACTTGGATTCACGCACCCGACAACAAAAGAATTTCTAAAATTTGAATCTGAATTGCCCGTTGATATGAAAGAGATCATTCAGGTATTAAGCGAATTAGACATTTCACAAAACACATAGAGGCAAATTATGATTATCAAAAAAGCAGTTACAAGCGAGCCAATAAACGAAGTAATCAAAAACAGATGGAGTCCGAGAGCATTTGACCGAAACCGTCAAATTCCTCGTGAGATGTTAGTTTCGATTTGCGAAGCAGCGCGCTGGGCGCCAAGTTGCTTTAATGACCAACCATACCGCTATATTGTTTGGGATATTCATCATAATAAATCAGCATTTGACAGAGCTTTCAATTGCCTTGGCGAATGGAATCAAAAATGGGTGCAAACAGCTCCCGTACTGTTTGTAGCTCTTGCAGATTCGATTTTTAGAAAAACCGGCAAAGACAATCGTTGGGGTCAGTATGATACCGGAGCAGCGAGCATGAGTATTTGTCTGCAAGCAACATCTTTAGGGCTTATGGCTCATCAGATGGGTGGATTTGACGGTGATAAATTGAAAAAGGAATTTGGAATTGACGAACGATTCACACCAATGGCAATGATTGCAGTTGGTTACCAAGCCCAAATTGAGGTGCTTGATGAAAGTTATCACAAAGACGAACTCAAAGCTCGTGAGAGAATTCCGCTCGGACGCAATTTTTTTGATAGCGAGTGGGAAGTGCCAATTTTGAAAGATTTTGCATGATGAATTTGTTTTGCTGTTTCAAATGATCTTAGATGAGTTCTAAACGAAACGTCAACTTTCAACGTGTTCATATTTTATGTTCCGATAGTAAATTACTACGGATTCAATTTGTTAACTAAATGATGAATTCATGACTCTATTATTTGTTTACTTATTTATAGCTTTGATTATATCCTTCCTTTGTTCAATAATGGAAGCAGTGCTCTTATCAACTCCACTTTCATATTTGAAAGCAAAAGCATCAATGGGTGATAAGTCTGCGTTAAAATTCATCAAGCTAAAAGAAAATGTGGACAGACCGCTATCGGCAATATTATCTCTCAATACCGTTGCACACACTGTTGGAGCTGCCGGAGTCGGGGCACAAGCTACTTTGGTATTTGGAGAAGCCTATTTCGGCATCGTTTCAGCTGTACTGACATTATTAATTTTAGTACTAACGGAAATCATCCCAAAAACACTCGGTGCAAATTATAGTCGTGAACTAATGGGCATTGCTGCTAATACTATCAATGCAATGATATTCATTACATATCCATTGGTTATCATGTCGGCAGTTTTGACTAAGTTATTATCTCGCCAAGGAACCGAATTGACTACAAGCCGCGAAGAAATTTCAGTATTAGCACATATAGGTACAGAAGAGGGAATTTTCGGCGATAAAGAGAACAAAATCATTCAAAATCTCATCAAATTGAAGAGTATCCGAATTTCTGACATCATGACTCCGAGAATTGTGGTGGTCATTGCAAATGAGGAAATGACTTTGCAGGAATTTTTGAAAAATAAGGATTTTCTTCATTTCTCGAGAATCCCAATTTACGAAGGCAATCGCGACAATATCACAGGTTATATTTTTCGCGAATTAGTATTTGAAAAGTTGGCAGAAGACCAATTTGACCTGAAATTGAAGGACATAAGAAGAGAGATTGTTACTTTCGCCGAAACAACAACGCTATTCTCAGCTTGGGAAGAGATGCTCAACAAAAAAGAGCATATAGCATTAGTATCGGACGAATACGGCGGAATGGACGGAATTGTAACTCTTGAAGATATAATTGAAACCCTCCTCGGCTTTGAAATTGTTGATGAAAAAGACAAAGTTGATGATATGCAAAAATTTGCGATGGATAGGTGGAAAACCAAGCAAATGAAATACCGATTACTGAATGAAGATAGAGATTGAAAATAAGAATTTCGTTTATTTCCCACTAAAGTATTGTTCTATTCTGTCTTTTCAGAAGCTAAAATTATTTTGGATTAATATTCGTTACAATATTTGGTAATTCAAAAATTTCACTATTGTTTCAAAAATAATTTTGTAGAATTTGAAAAAAAATAAACCCCATAGTTATTGCCCTTTGTGCCTGAATGTAGATAATTTTTCATTTTGTAATGATTTTTATCATTGTAGCAATTGCGCCGGTTATTTTCGTCCAAGTGAATTGCTACCATCAAGAGAAGAAGAGCGAGAAAGATACGAATCACACAATAATGATGTGAATGACCCAAGGTTTCGGAAATTTGTCGAGCCAATTACCTCTTCCATTTTGCAGAACTACACACCTAATAGCAAAGGCTTGGATTTTGGAGCCGGAACGGGACCCGTGATTGAAACAATTCTGAAGGAAAATTCATTCGATGTGGCATTGTATGACCCACTTTTTCACAATTACCCTGATGTGCTTGATGAGCAGTACGATTACATTGCATGTTGCGAAGTGATTGAGCATTTCCATAATCCGGGCTTTGAATTTGATAAATTTTCAAAAATGCTAAATCCGCAAGGAACCTTGTATATTATGACACAACTTTACGACAGCAGTATTGATTTTGGCAGTTGGTACTATATACGGGATAACACGCATGTTTTCATTTATCAAAAAGATACAATGAGATGGATAAGAGACAAATACAAATATTCGTCAATGAGTATTGAGGGACGAATGATAACAATGCGAAAAGCGTGATGGGGCTTCCCTAAACGAAAAAAGCCCACCTTTCGGTGAGCTTTCTTTTTCGCTCCTGAGCAGGGACTTGAACCCCGGACCCTCTGATTAACAGTCAGATGCTCTAACCAACTGAGCTACTCAGGAATAAATTAGATTACAAAAGTAAGGATTTTTTTTAAATTTGCAAAGAGAAAATTTCAAAAAATAAAAAAAAATGATTGTAAAAACTGAAGCTGTCGTTTTAAAAACTGCCAAACAAGGCGATACAAGCAAGATTGCATCGCTTTATACCGATTCGCACGGGCTCATTAGTGTGATTGCCAAAGGTGCTCGAAATTCCAAAAGCAAGTTTGGCTCTGCACTTGAGCCGCTTTCGATTGATGAAATCACCTTTTATCATAAGCCGAGTACGGAATTGTATCTGCTATCCAATGCCGATAGCACAGGGAAAATACGAAAACTGCAATCGAACACAGAATATTTGATTCACGGATTGATGATTGCCGAAACGATTATGATTTCTCAAGTAAAGCATAGTCCAAATGCCGAACTGAGCTTCATATTGAAAGAATCTCTCATGGAATTGAATCGTGCATTGTGCGACCCGTTTGCGATTTTTGCTTCGTTTTTGCTGAAATTTTCAAATGAAATGGGATTTGCTCCCGAAATTGAAAATCTTCACGACATTTCACCACTTGTGCATATTACTGTAAGTCTGCAAAACGGTTGTTCTTGCACTAATCGAAGCGACAAAACTATACAGCTATCTGCTGATGCATACAGTCTTATCAGCAAATTTAATGAACTTCCTTACGATGCTTTAGAAGGACTAAAATTAAATTTTAATCAACGATTAGAAGTATTTTCCTTTCTTGTTCGTTATATAAGCTATCATTTTGACAAAAGGTTTGTTCTTAAAAGTGCAGGTTTACTAAATTATGGATAATGCGGGCGGAGACCCTTATACGGGGTACGAAAATTATTTCAACAGCGAAAATTGGCTCATTCTGCTGATTTTGCTTATTCTTAGTCTTGTTATTTTTGCCTCAATCAAAGCAGGTGGTCACGCACTTAAGAGATTTCGCAGCTATTTTGACGAATCCGAACTCGGTAATAATTCAGCATTGACACGAATGGCTCTGAATATTTCGGACAATTTTAAAACATATTCATATGCCGAGCATGTCGCTTCGACGGTCATATTTGCAGTTTCAGCTGTGGTGTTTTATGAATTTGTGTTCCACTTTGCCTTTATTCATAATGCAGATGATGCACTCAAAATCGCTTTATTGACATTGTCAATCGTAATATTTGGGATACTTTCTTATATTTTCGGTGTTGTAATACCAAGAAATTACGCATCTAAAAATTTGATATTTTCTGCAAGATTTTTTGCATTGCTTTTCCGGATGATTTTCCTTATTACGTTTCCAATTGTACATTTAATCAAGTTCATTGATAACAAAACTAAGAATAATTTCCAAAAAGATGATTCCGATAGTGCGGCAAATGAAGGAACGGAAGAGATTCGATATTTGATTGAAGAAAGCTCAAAAAGTGGATATTTGGACGAAGACGACCATGAACTGATGGAAAATGTGATTGATTTTACCGAAACCACCGTAAAGCAAATTATGGTGCCAAGGAATAAAATTGTAGCGGCTGAAATCAATTCCGAATCTCAGGTAATCATCGGGAAAATTATCGAAGAGGGCTATTCGCGTATGCCTGTATTTGAGAAAACTATTGATAATATTATCGGGATTGTGAATACAAGAGATATTTTAATTGCTCAAATGCATGGAAAACTCGATGATTTGAGAGATTTCTTACGCGAAACAGTTTACACCAAGGAAAATGAGAATATTGATGCACTGCTCAAGATTTTGCAACAGAAACGTTTGCAATTAGCAGTTGTTCTTGATGCTTTTGGAGGTACCGCCGGAATAGTGACAATGGAGGATATTCTTGAAGAGCTTGTTGGCGAAATTCAAGATGAATATGATGAGGAGCAGGCTTTGGTTGAGTTCGTTTCGGAAAATTCGTTCATCGTAAAAGCGTCTGCAAGTATAGTAGATTTGAACGAGATTTTGCCAAAGGAATTACCCGAAAGCGACGATTATGAGACTTTGGGCGGATTGATTACTACTGAAACAGAAACAATTCCGGAATCCGGTGAACAGCATGTCTTGTTTGGTTACAACATGGTTATATTAAATCGTTCAAACAGATATATCGAAACTGTAAGATTGGATTTGTTATCAGATGAATGATTTATGAAAATTTAATTAGCAAATTTTATTGAAAAATGAATAAGTATTAATTTTTCATTTAAAATAAAATGTATAAATTATGTTGTTAACAGATGTCAAAACTGCTAATTGTTGTTATGAATGTTCTTTAATTTGCATAGTCAGATAATCAATTGATTCTCAAATCATATTATTTTAAGTATCTTTAAAGGTTAATAATGTCATTACTTCATTCTAAACTCGCTCAAATACTGCCAAAACAGGCAGAAGAAATTCGAAATATGCTGAAAGAACATGGAGATTTTGTTGTTTCAGAAGTAACATTAAAACAGGTTTATGGTGGCATGAGAGGTGTCAAAGGACTGGTTTGTGATACATCAGAAGTACCACCGGACAAAGGTTTGATTATTCGAGGCATCGAATTAAAAGAAATTACAGAAAAGCTACCTGAAGAAATCTTATGGTTATTGCTTACCGGAGAACTCCCAAATCAAGCTGAATTAACAGACTTGCAAAAAGAACTTACCGCTCGGAATGCTGTTCCTCAATACGTGTGGGACGTGATTGACAGTATGCCGGCTGATTCTCACCCTATGGCAATGTTCAATACGGCGATTTTGGTAATGCAGAAAGAATCTGTATTTGCCAAAAGATACGACGAAGGTATGCCGAAATCTGAGTATTGGGAAGCCACTCTTGATGATTTTCTTGATCTTACAGCAAAATTACCTGCAATAGCAGGCTATGTTTATCGCAAAAGATTCGGCAAAGGTCCACGTATCGAGCCGGATAATTCTAAAGATTGGTCGGGCAATTACGTTCACATGTTAGGATTGGAAGATAATAACGGTGAATTCACTAAATTAATGCAACTTTATTTAACACTTCATTGCGACCACGAAGGTGGAAATGCAAGTGCATATACATCAACTGTTGTAGCATCTACTTTGTCGGATTTGTATTATTCGCTTTCGGCAGGTTTGAACGCATTGGCAGGTCCACTCCATGGATTGGCAAATCAAGAATGTTTGAAATGGGTGTTGGAAACTATGGAACAATTCGGTGGTGTACCGAGCGACGAAGATTTGGAAAAATTTGCTTGGGAAACACTTGATTCAGGTAGAGTAATTCCGGGTTACGGACATGCCGTACTTCGTATCACTGACCCAAGATACGATGCCTTCCTTGCTTTCGGCAAAAAGCATATGCCAAATGACCCTGTATTTGCCACAGTATCAAAAGTTTTTGATGTTGTGCCGAATGTATTGCGTCAAGTCAAGAAAATCAGCGACCCATGGCCCAACGTTGATGCCGGTTCGGGAGCTTTGTTATATCATTACGGATTGAAAGAATTCAGCTACTATACAGTTTTGTTTAGTGTTTCGAGAGCATTGGGAATTGGTGCACAAGCCGTTATTGCACGTGCTTACGGATTGCCGATTACTCGCCCGAAATCACTTCCAACCGCAAAATATGCAAAGATGGTTAAAGGATAATTTCGAAATCTTTTGCTTGATAATTAAAATGGAAGCTGCTCATATTGGGCAGCTTTTTTTTTAGGACGAGACACTAATACAAAAATGCTTGAAGAACCTCACCCCGACCCTCTCCGAAGAAGAGGGAGAAAGACAAACATAGCGCATGAATTTATTCGTGGGTGGAGAAGATGATTTGCTTTATTCATTTCAATTATGTATGTTTGTATGAATAAAATTTTTTGTTGTGGAGAAAAATATGGAATCTGGTAAGTTTCGAAGTCTCAAGCTAAATAAAATTTTGGCAATTTTAAAATACTAATCTAAAATGAAAAAAACGAAATGGTTAATATACACAGTAGTAATCGGACTAATTCCATTTATAATTAGGACGTTTATTACGTTGTTTGACAAAACTGCTACTTTTAGCTACTGGTTAAACGAAGCGGACTTTATAGTTTTTGGATTGGTATTAAATCTTACGAACATCAATGAATTAGAAGACAGGGATTTTGAAGATAAAAGATGGAAATCTAAAAACATTGGAACATCTGTTTTTTTTATTATTATTTTTGCTGCAATTTTCGCAATCGTAACCTATACAGACTTTAAAGCAAGTCCTGATATAAATACAACAATGGTAAAATCTTGTTCTATTGTTTTAGCTATTGTATCATTTATTATTAGCTATTCAATTTATGACCGTTTAACAAATTTAGAGAAATGAATACAATAATTTTAATACTGACAATATTAGCAACAATTATCGGGCTTTATATTTCGATAAAAACATTTATTGAAACAAGGAAAAAATACTATAATGACTTTTTAAAAAGGAAGAGAAATGAAGAAGCTTAGGTCATTTATTTATTTGGACAATTACAAAATGTATTCTATCTCTTCTCAACTTTTTGAAGGACTCACAGAATATATTTTAAGGACTGAGAACGAAACTATAAAAGAAGAAGAATCCCAAAAAGGTCCTGTAGGTAGCGGTCGCGTATTGGCTGAAATTATTGAGAAGAACACAAATGAAACTGAAAAAAAATTTCTTCACGATTATTCTTACAACCTTTTTGAAGACACATTAAAAAATGAAAAAAGAGTTTTAGAACTTAACGCAAGTAATATAAATGAAGAAATTGAAAAAATATCAGATTACAGCTTTGTAAAAATTTCAGGAAATGTTATTTTTAATGACTTAAAAATAATTGAAGATACTATGAAAAACTACAACAAGATAGGTGCAGCTTTTGGTTACTTTACACATCGCAACACTATTAATGAAGATATTGAAAAGCTTAACACATCAATAAATAATATTAAAGATAGAAATCAAAAGGCAAAAGCAAAAGCAACTATAAAACCAAATATATACTTTAACAAGTTACTTAAGGAACATGGATTACATTTAGAACAAGATTTTTTGGATCATTTTGTGTACATCCTAAACTTTGGGTACAATCAACAGTTTGAAGTCCAATTGCCTGTCAAGTCATCAACAGACGAGTTTTATCTCTTTAGTGCCCAATTGAAAAGAGAAAATTTAAAAGATGACGAATTGTCAATTATTAAAAAATATTCACGAGAAACAGAAAAAGAGTTTAAACTTTTTGGCATTATAACACAACGTTTAACGGAAAAAAGCAAAAGAAATCTTTTTGAAGATATTAAAGCATATCAAGAAAATATTAATCAACCGAATTTGAAAGAAACCTTAATGGATATGATGTCAAAACTAACAAAATTGGAAGCTTCATTTATTGGAAAAATGAATTATGAATACGTAATTGACCCTATAGCACTTTATTTAGAAATTTGATTCAATAGGCTTGGACCTTAATTATATGAGCTCAAATCAAATATAAATAAAAGACTTTCCAGGTTTTTGAAATTAGGTTATGCTATTATTTGGTGGAAATGATGGGATTTTCATGCTTAGGTTTGTCTCAAATACAATTTGTGATTCGATGTTAATTGCTTCATTTATTCAACCTTCGGAAGGTTTTGAACCTTCGGAAGTTTCAGAGATTAAAATTTTGAATATGCTTGGTGAATGCGTAAGAAACCTCACCCCGACCCTCTCCGAAGGAGAGGGAGTAAGAATTGATGTTTCTTCTTTAGCACCCGGAATGTATTTCATCAGAATCGGAAACAAAGTACAGAAATTTATAAAGTTGTAGAGAATCTGAGGCTGTCTCAAAAGGACAGCCTCTTTTTTAGCTTCTAATCACCTATTTTCTAAACTTTGATATAAACTCTTCAACTTCGGGGATGCCGCCTTGATAGACAAGATAGCCGTTTGAAGGCTCTCTATCAGTGGTTTCACCGTTGATTGGGTCTAACATAATTGATTTTACTTTTTCCAAATCCGAACTTTGCCCCAAAGCCCAACAAAGTTTCATGTAGGCAACTTCGGGAAGCATGTTTGCAGTAGGTACAACACCGAGGTCCATCATTTCACGACCTGTCTCGTAAACGTACATTTGGACATAGCCCCAAAGCGTTTGAACGGTCATGTAAACTGCAACACCTTTATCTTTCGCTCTTTTCAGCGCAGGATAAAGCGGCTTGTTGACGTGACCAAGTCCGGTTCCGGCAATCACAATGCCCTTATATCCCGAATCAATCATCGAATCAATCATATCGGGCATCATATTGGGATAATAATAGACCATCCCTACTCTTTCCTCAAAATATGGAGCCAAAATGAAATTATTGTCAGTTCTGCGGCGCTTGTAATCTTGTCTGAGCGGAGAAATTTTATTCCTGTCAATCATTGCCAAGGGTATATCTCCAATTGTGCGGAAAGTTGAGCGATATGACGAGTGCATTTTACGAACTCGAGTTCCGCGATGCAGTAATCCGTAAGAATCTGACGTAGGTCCGAACATACAAACCATAACTTCAGCAATATCACTTTCTCCGGCTGCTTTGACAGCATGAATCAAGTTCAATGCAGCATCCGATGATGGTCTGTCGGACGAACGTTGCGAACCAACCATGACGATGGGCACAGGTGAATTTTGAATCATGAACGATAAAATAGCTGCAGTATGGTGCATTGTATCAGTACCATGACCGATTACAATGCCTTTTACGCCCTTTTCAATTTCTTTAGCGATTGCATTTGCAGTGCCAATCCATTGTTCGGGACCCATATTTTCGGAAAATACGCCGTAAAGTTTTTCTGTTTCTAAGTTGCAATAGTCAGCTAATTCAGGGACAGAACCGTAAAGCTCGCCCGGTGAAAATGCCGGAATTACAGCACCTGTACGATAATCCAAACGACTTGCGATAGTACCGCCGGTGCCAAAAAGTTTGACGCGTGGTTTGCCTTTGTCATAGGGAAACGCCTTTTCAGGGATTTTGTAATTTGCTACTTTGCGACCTTTGATTACAATTGAGGAAATTTTATCGGCTCTGATACCAATATTATAACCTGTTGCCATTTTCAAAACTAAGTGCAATTTATCTGCGGTTTCGGAGCGTGGCAAAATTATACCCGAATATTTTGAACCTTCGGAAGTTTCGACATCAATATCGCTCCACACGAAAGCACCCCATTTCTTCATTACATCGAGCGTAATGCTGCTGTATCCTTTGAATAATTCCTTATCTTCCATTACTCATCTCCGAATTTAATAAACTTGAAACCATTTCGCTAACCATTTTTCCGTCCACTCTGCCTCTTAAGTCGTCCATTATTATTCCCATCACGATTTCGTATTTTTTCTCGGGATTGATTAATGTTATATGATTGATTTGCTTCATTGCCATACCTACGCGAATATTAATTTCTTCATCAGTGCATGGGCTCGGCAATTTTGATTCATCAATCTCGCCATTACGCAAAAACATATCCAAAGCTATTAGTACTGCATCTTTTAGAATTTTTCCTGATGAATAAAGTTTGAAAACTTTTTCAAACTCATCGTGAGTTAATTTTTCAATTGGCAAACCACGTCTGCGTAATCTTTTTGGATATTGGATAATCGCCGAGGCAACAAAAACCGGGTCTAAGTTGAAAGGTTCGGCGATTAGCAACTCGAAAGATGGAGCAAATCTTGAAACAGCCAATTCTTCGAGCAAGTCATCGGGAACGCCGAGCTTAGTATATTTTTGGGTACGAATCCAAATTTGTTCGGGTGCTCTGGCACGAATAAGTTTCTTTCTTTCATCGGTGATTGGCTTAGGCGGCAAATCGGTATCGGGATACATTCTTTCGGGTCCGGGCAAAATCCTTTCAAAACCATTGGTTCCGTCCGGATATGCTTGACGAGTTTCAGAAGGTATGCCAATTGTAGCTTCGCGGGCACGAATGATAATTTCATTTGCTCCCATTAATGCATCAGCGTCATCGCCCCAAACTAAGATAAGAGCATCATCGGCAGTTACGTTCATAAATTTCTTGAGTGCCACCCATTCTGCCGATGCGAGTGTTTCGCTGATATTATCGGAATGGATAATATTTGGCAATGTTGTAAGGCAAGCAATTACGCGGACTCTATCCGAAATTTCTTTAGAAAAATAAGTATCAGTTTGAGTTTGCCATTTCAAATAACCTGCAAATCCGTCAAGTTTGACACAATTAACCTTGAAACCATTATGAATAGCATCGGCAATAGGTTTGAAGTGAGTCTTCTTAATAATTTTAGTCACATCTTCGAAATTCGCTTTGAAAGTATCCGGAGTTATGCCTTTATTAGCAAGCGACTGCCTCATTCTGAGCAAATTCCATTGTCTCATAGCTTCGTTGTATGTCAACAGAGGAATTCGTTTAATACTCGGGACACCTTTGATTTCTATACGTGTGCCGCCCGTAACGCTGACATTTACGTCTTCGCGTCCTGCGCCAACACCTGTACGAACTCTACCGGTTGAACGAACTAATCTGCGGAGAATTTGATTTACTTCAGCCACTTCCTGAGGTGTCTTCATCTCGGGATAAGTGACGGTTTCAATCAAGGGCATACCCAATCTATCAGTCAAATAGACTCTTCTATGCCCAACGTCACTTGTTTCGCGGCATGAATCTTCTTCGATTGACATTTGAATAATATTGATATATCTGTCTTTATATGGTATCCTTCCGCCTACACTTGTGATTGCGGTACGTTGAAAACCTGTCGGGATACTTCCGTCCAGGTATTGCTTACGTGCAATGTGGAGTTCGTCCACAATATATGCATCGTAGAGCATACCAACTTCAATCGCAATATCAAGCGCTTGCTCGTTAATTTGAAACGGCGGCGTGTCGTCCATTTCGTAAGTACATACTGTATCATAATGGATACGATATATAATATCCTTCTTGGTTTTAAATTCCATCAATGCAGTACCATCATACTCGCCAAGCTCCGACAAAGTCGGACGCATATGCCGAAGGATTTCGGCATTGTATGATTTTTGATATTTGCCTGCCGGACAACGACAAAACAATTTCTGGTCTGTCAGTAATTGTTGATGCACTTCGAGCCCGGACATGAAACCTACGCGAGCGTAGTCTTCGGGGGTCATCTCATCAAAGGGTTTAAATTCAAAATCGTACATATCACCCTCGTTATTCATATAGTCATTATAAATATATAAGTGTCAAAATATAGAAAAGCAAAATTACGAAATTTTTGGCATATTTATGACATTTTAGTCATTTTTATCTTTAATCAATAAATTTATGACATTTGTTCATAGTTTAAGTATGATTAATTTTAACTTTATTGTTATCTAAATAACTTTATTTTGCATTTTTTTCATCTTTTTTGTGATAATTTTATTTATTTTCTTGCATAGTACAATTTTATTTATTAATTTTACATGAACGATAAGGAATATTATAAATAAGTTCTTATAAATTTGACGAAGGTGTAGGATATGAACAAAATCCATCTCTTTATTATTGCTCTTACAACAGTCTTTCTGTTTATAGCAAGTTGCTCTGACGATGATCCGTCGAACAACAACAACAACAACGAAAGTGTAGCATCTTGCGAAGGTTGCCACACAAATTACGCTCATCTCAAAGCTGTAGCTAAGCCATATGTTGACCCGGGTGGTGGCGGATGCGGTGGCGATGTCCCCCACATCGAAGTCTATGACGCTGTCTATCTTGGTGGTGAAGGATTTGAAGAATACAAAAAATCAGAACATTACAAGTTGGATTGTATTGCTTGTCATAACGGTGTTGACGAAACTGACGACAAAGCCATTGCTCATGGTGGCGATTTTGTTGCCAAACCATCTCAACATGCTGAGGAAAAATGTTCTACATGTCATGAAGACATAGTTGCAGGGCATACAAACAGTTTGCATCAGCAAGGTTGGGGGCAAAAACGAAAAGTTACAATGCGTTCAGGATTGAGTGGAGCGCACGAATTCTCCAAATTATCTTTCGAAATGCAACAAGGATATGGTAAAAATTGTGCTACTTGCCATGCAAGTTGCGGTGATTGCCACGTCAATCGCCCTCATGCGTCAGGTGGCGGATTGATGGCAGGACACAATTTCAGCAAAGAACCCGACATGCTAAACACATGTATCGCTTGCCATAAAACTCGCGGGGGTCACGCATTTTTAGGTGTAGCACCCGGCACAAAGCCTGACGTACATCAGACCAAGGGAATGACATGCACAAGTTGCCACAGCCAAGAAGAAATTCACGGTGACGGCACAACGGTAGAACATCGCTATGCTTATTCAAAACTTCCCGAATGTACAGACTGCCATTCGGATATTGCCGGTAAAAATAACTACCATAGCATACATATGAACACATTTAATTGCCAAACTTGCCATTCGCAAAAATATAACAGTTGCGGCAGTTGCCACGTTGGCGGTGAAGGTGTCAGAATCACTTCATATCAAGATTTCAAAATTGCTATGAATCCAATTCCGAATGATAAGCCATACAAATTCGCTCTTGTGAGAAGAACGCCCGGAGCACCTGATACATTCGAGAAATTCGGCACACCAAAATATTCAAACTTTGAAGCATTTCCGACATATAATTACACAACACCCCACAACATATTGCGTTGGACTGAAGTCACTCAAGTTGCTTCAGGGAAAAATTGCGGCGACAATTGCCACATCAAAAAAGAAGACGGCACATTCCGCAATAAGAAACTTTACCTTTTTGAAGAGGATTTGTTAGAATGGGAAGTTAAAGCAACTAAACCAATAACTGTTGACGGTAAATTGCCAGCAAGTTGGGAAGTTCAGTAATAGTATATAATTATCTTTTTTTTTAAATTACAAGGAGTAAAAACCATGTTGAACAGATTTTCAAAATTCTTCGCTATTTTATTAGCAATCGTATTCGTCGTTTCATGTTCCGATGATGACACAACAACAACGCCAACGATAAACGAAGGCGAATTGATGATTAAGTATATCGAGGCAAACGGCGACTATGTGAACACATACTTACCTGCCTTAATCACTGCAAGTGATTTGCATACGCTAAACCAAACAGGTAAAGCTTATATCATTGACTTACGTGCTGATACAGACTTCGCAACCGGACACATCAAGAACGCTGTAAACGTAAAATTGGCAGACCTACTTACTCATATCAAAACCATTGATATGACAAAATACGACAAAGTCGCATTAGTATGCTACACAGGTCAAACAGCAGGCTTCGCAACATCTTTGATGAGATTTATGGGTTATGACAAAGTTGTTGACCTGAAATTTGGTATGAGCTCATGGCACAATGACTTCGCTGCAAAATGGAAAGGCGCAATTGGTAATTCATATGCTTCACAATTCGTGAATACACCAAGCCCTGCAAAACCTGCAAAAGGCAATTTACCGGTACTTACTACTGGCAAAAAGACAGGCAAAGAAATCTTAGAAGCACGCGTTCAAGCATTGCTCACAGAAGGTTTTGGAGCTGCCGGCATCACTGCTCAAGCAACTTTCCAAGAATTGAACAAATATTATATAGCGAACTATTGGACAGAAGCACAATATCTCGACCCGGGACATATCCCCGGTGCCATCCAATACACTCCAAAAGAAAGCTTGAAATATTCAGTTGACTTGACAACATTGCCGACAAACAAACCAATCGTCATCTATTGCCACACAGGAACACAAAGCTCAATGCTTGCTGCATTCCTCAGACTTTTGGGCTACGATGCAAAATCATTGCTCTATGGTGCTAATTCAATGATTTACGACCAAATGGTTGCAAAAAATATGAGCATCTGGAAAGACGCAGAAATCAAAGGTTTAGACTACGAAAAACCCTAATCCAAACTATTTCATTCACAAGCTATCCGATTCACAAGAGTCGGGTAGCTTTTTTTTTAAACCCAAATATCAAACGAAGCTTTAATGAAATCGTCCATTTCGGCTTTTGTTTCACTGCCATCACCATATGTAAAAGTTGAAGTTATATGCTTCCACTCATCTTTAGTCAATCCGTATAAATCGCGAGCAATTATAACTTCAATTTCTGCTCGAAGTAATGTTGGGTCTTCGCTTTCGTGAATCAATATGCCAAGTTCATTTCTCAGTTCTTCAAATTCCATTTTTCCGCTTGACAAATATAATAGCTTGAAAGCAAGTTCGGACAAACGTTTTTTAACACTCTCGCCGGCTTCTGCAATTGGCATTTCATAAATAAAGTGCATATTCAGATTAGTAGATATTTTATTTCTCACATAATAATTTAAGGTCAATGAGTTTAATATTGCCATAATATTAATTATGTCATTAATATTTGTTTGATTAGTAACAATTTTATTTCCGTCAATTTGGTTATTAATATTAATCACATGTATGAGTGAATTACCAATAAAGACATTTTTGGGAATTATTGAACAAATCAAAGACCGTTCGTTTGTAGAACTCCCAACAGCTCGATAAGCAAGCCTGTAAGTTTGATAGTCAAGTTTGAAATTCTCTCCATAATCAAGTGCATCAATCTCTTGTGCAGAAAGTTTATTTTCGGATTTAATCCGATGAAGTACTTTACGTAAAAGTATATCGCAAGCGGCTTCTTCGTCAATAAAATATCGAGGGATAGAATAATTTGCGTTATATTGGTGAATCATTTTACCCTCGTAAAGCCTCAAAAATTTCCTGCCCTTAGCAATTTTCAAATCATCCAAAGAGTTGAATATCTTACTGTCATTTGTCATATCAAATTCGCGTCGTAATTTGATATTAAAATGCGACAATTTTTTGTGGTCACTCAAAATCTTGCTGCAAATTTCATAATCTTTATCGGATTTGAATTCCATTATGGAGATATTTGTCGGAGAGAATTGTTTTATTTTCTCTATATCGTAGTATATAAAATCGTCATTATATAAATCATTCGGGTTATGTAAATAAAATTTTGCTTTGAATTTGTAATCAATTCCGTTAATAATCTCTTTTTTTGCATAAACGACAGAAAATTTGAATCTGCTATCTACTTCAGGAAATAATCTAACTTTGGTCTCTTTATTTGATTCATTATACCCTCTATTTTCAAAAGAAGATAGCTCAATCAACCTATAATCCTCTATTAACATTTTCCTGAGCATATTTGCACCTTCGTCAGTTTGGAAGCCGGAAGGCACAAGCAAACAATACAAAGCATCATCTTTGATAATTTGGAAATCTCTTTCCATAAAGAATTTGTAAAAATTCGGGTCGCCGGAACTTTGGTGAGAGTATTTTGAATAAAGGTATTGAGTGTATTTCTTGTAATTGTCGGTATATGAATTCCATTTTACTTTAAATTCAGCATCAGTATTGATTTGCAAATCGAACCATTTGTTAAATTTAAGGACATCCATTTCAAATTTGCCTTGTTTCGCGAACTCCTTTTTCACAGGTTTAATTGCTTCCCAAGGCGGATTGCTGATAATTCCGTCAAAACCTCGTTGAGCCTTTGGTAATGGATTGCCATGCTTATCAAAAAAGCAGAAGAAATATTCGAGAGGGAAAAATAATGCATCGGAGAATTCGGATTCCTCTTTTAATTTACTACGAATAATATCTTTGATACTATTCACATTTTCCAGCAATGCAGGATTGAAAACATCATATAAATAACTGTTTCGGATAAGATACAATTCAATAATTTCGGCTTTGAAATTCTCAGTTATTATACTAATCTGCAAATCAAAATCTATATCGGATAAAGAATCTCCTTTGATGAAATTCATTCCCAAATTTGGTAAAATATGTTCTTTTTCTTCGGGCAAATATCTGAAATTATAGATTTGTGGATTGAGTTTAACAGCTTCCTTCCAAATATTTGTTTTTGCAGTATCAATCGCTCTTTCATCTTTATCAGCACCAAAAATGTGTCTTATTATAATCTTGGAAATAAGAAAAAGTTCGTTGCCGGTTATAAAATCCATATCCTGTCGGAATTGGTCAACAATTCTAACATTTATGGGCGTACTCGCCAGTTTTTTGCTATCAAATTGACTTGCCCATTCAGTAGATTCTTTCAAACGCTCATAATGAGTATATATTCTCCTTAATACCTTTATCAAAAAGCTTCCACTGCCCGATGTGCTGTCAATAATTTTGATAGAAGTGATTTTATCAGTCAACGAGTGAACAAGATTTTCATCTAAGTTGCTTTTTTTCAATTCGGCAATAAGTTCATTCACAGGTTGCTCAAAAAGTGAATCCACAATCATATCAGCCATATAGACTGTAATTGAAGCCGGAGTATAGTAAATTCCTTCATCTTTACGATTTTCGGCTATCCATGTTTCATAAGCTTTGCCGAAAATGTCTTCGTTAATTTTTCTATAATTATAATGAACCAAACCTTTACCAAAAGTGCTTGACCATTTATCTAATCCAAGTATTAGCTCGAATACTCTTCGGAAAGTGGTTAAGTTAGATTTGTTTTTGTCAACATAATCCCAAAAATAATGGTCAAAAAGTTCGGTATTATAGAAATCTTGAAAAAATTTCTCAATAACATTGAAAAAATTAGAAAATACTTGTTGATTTCCCTTAACGCCCCATCTATCTACCATTTTTTCAAATTCATCTTGAATAAAGCGATAGGGAATTAAACCGTAATCCTCGAGAGTTTTAATGAAAATGAATTTATTCAAGAAGAGCACAACAACTTCTTCGTGTGAAAAATTCGCATTGCTTAACATCTTGACATAACTAAATTCTGAGTACCATTTTTTCAAATCATTAAAAAATGCTGTGTCCAAATCATGCGTATATTCATCATCTTCTCTTCGCCGAAGAACATCCCACATATTTCCTGTATTTAAGTAATCATTAATCAAATCAACAAAAGTAGTACTCGAAAAGGGTTCGAATTTGATTAGAGCGTTACGATTGAAAATATAAACATGCTCGACGTTTGTTAAAATCACATATTCAACATTTCGTTTGCTGAGGTAATTTTTAATCTGATTTTCATGTTTTCTGTAATTGAAATCAAATCGAGTTAGAGCATTTTTGGAATCTTTATAAGAAAAAAGCGGTTTAAGTTCGATACATATGGGATTACCTGTACCTCTATCATGCAAAATAAAATCAATAAATCGCCCTTCGATATTGACTTCCGGTTTAACTTCACCTTCAAAAATATTTTTCATAAATTCGTAAAACAGCTGTCCTGTTGCAGTTTCCGATTTTACTTTACTTCTCAAGGAAGCAATATAATCATTGATTGGTTCGAAGTCAAATTTAACCGAACTTACAGTGTCATAAGGAATAATTTCCTGTTTGAAAAAGTCACTAATTGATTTTAAAATTTCCTGTTTTGTCATAATTTCAAGTTTTTTATAAATAATTAATCAAAAAATACTGTTAAATTACTCCCACTCGATGGTGCCGGGTGGTTTGCTGGTGATGTCGTAAACGACGCGGTTGATGCCACGGACTTCGTTGATGATGCGGTTGCTCATGCGGGCAAGCACTTCGTAGGGCATTGGGTACCAATCTGCGGTCATGCCGTCCACGCTGGTTACGGCACGAAGTACGGCGGTGTTCTCGTAGGTGCGCTCGTCGCCCATGACGCCGACCGATTTCACGGGCAGCAAGACGGCGAATGCTTGCCAGATTTCGTCGTAAAGCCCGGCATTGCGGATTTCGTCGAGATAGATTTCGTCAGCTTTTTGGAGGGTTACGATTTTGTCTTTGGTGATGTCGCCCAAAATTCGGATGCCGAGTCCCGGACCCGGGAATGGGTGACGATTTACGAACCATTCGGGTACTCCGAGCTCGCGACCGACGGCACGTACTTCGTCTTTGAACAGCTCGCGAAATGGTTCGATGATTTTTAGGTTCATTTTTTCGGGTAGCCCGCCAACGTTGTGGTGGGATTTAATTGTTGCCGATGGACCTTTGACCGAGACTGACTCGATGACATCGGGATAAAGTGTGCCTTGGGCGAGCCATTTCGCATCGTTGAATTTTGTGGCTTCCACTTCGAAAACTTCGATGAATTTGTTGCCGATGATTTTGCGCTTCTTTTCGGGGTCGCTAACTCCGTTGAGGGCATCGAGAAAGAGCTTCTCGGCGTCTATGATGTCAACGGATATATCGAAATGGTGCTTGAATAAATCGTAAATCTGGCGGCTTTCGTTCAGTCGCATCAAGCCGGAATCAACGTGGATGCAATGCAACTTATCGCCAATCGCTTTGTGCAGCAGCACGGCAAGCACGGTGGAATCTACTCCGCCGCTGAGGGCGCAAATCACTCCGCCATCGCCGACTTTTTCGCGAATGTCTGCAATAGCTTGCTCGATGAATGATGTTGGTGACCAGATTGCCTCTACTTTGCAAATTTTTCGTAGGAAATTATTCAAAATTATGTTACCTTGCTCGGAATGATGAACTTCGGGGTGGAATTGCACTCCGAAAATCTGTTTGTCAGCCGAACGAATCGCACAAACCGGCGAATTATCCGAATGAGCAATGATTTCAAATCCTTTGGGTGGAGCCGTGAGTGCGTCACCGTGTGACATCCAAACAGTGGTTGCGGCATTGACGCCATCAAAAAGGTCGTCGAATGAGTCAATTTGCAAAGTAGCTCTGCCATATTCGCGTTTTGCGGCTTTGTCAACCTCTCCGCCGAGTTGGTATGCGGTAAGTTGCAAGCCGTAGCAGATGCCAAGCACAGGGATTCCGAGCTCGAACACGTTGAATCCGGGAATTGGAGCATCGCTTTCAAAGACGCTCGAAGGTCCGCCGGAAAGGATGAGCCCGTTTGGGTTGATAGCTTGGAGCGCTTCCAATTTGACAGAAAAGGGGTGAATTTCGCAGTAAACGCCGAGTTCACGGACTTTGCGGGCTATCAATTGTGTGTATTGAGAGCCAAAGTCTAAGATTACGATTTTTTCAGATATGTTCATGATGAAATTTATTTATGTTTGTAAAATTTGTTTCTGGGGAATGAGGCGAGCAAAAAGTGTTCGTTCAGTTTGTGATATGACAGGCGAATATGCCCAAAACAGTTGTCAGACTTGGTTGAGCGTATCATTTGAGTATAGTCAATAGTAATCATTATTAACACTAATTTCATAAAAAATCAATCTCAAATATATTGATTTTTCGGCACTTAAAAAAGCATCGAGAAAATATAGTCGGATGAAAAAAATATTCTTTCAAATGTCGTGCAAGTTTGCTATTTTTGTACTTGGTTTGTTCGGTGTGTAGCGCAGCCCGGTAGCGTACTTCGTTCGGGACGAAGGGGTCGGAGGTTCAAATCCTCTCACACCGACAAAATTTCCAGCTTAAACTTATGTATTCGCTCCATAAGCTTTCTTAATCCAAACCTCAAGCTCATATTAGTATTTTGTAATTGATATAGAAATTATATTTTGATTTAATTGTAAATAAAATCATAATCGTAGCACTTAGCAATAATCATGCACAAAGATTGTTATTATCTTTGTAAATGATTTCGACTACAAGCAAAAAAATATTGAAATGGAATGCAAGAGTGCTGATGCTAATAGCATTTGCTCTACTATCGCCCAATTTGCAATCACAGATGGATACCGATTCTACCGATATTCGGGATTATCGTGATTCGATAATACGAGTGCCGAACTATAGGCACGGAAAAATGTTCATGCTGGATTCGGCTGTGGCTACAAGCATTATCAAACGTGAATTCCAATATGTTAATTATACCGGTTTGAGCGACATTTTGAGCAGCAAGAGCGATTTTTATCCACTCTCGCTCGGCTCTTACGGCTTGTTCAATCATTTTATGGTTGATGGCAGTATGCCCTCGGCGATTTCATTTGCATCGAATGGCAGACCAATGATTGACGTTGGATATGGCAATTTCAATCCTGAGCAAATCGCACCTGAATTTTTGGAAAGCATTGAAATCTTCTATGGCTCGAAAGCTTCAATTTTTGGTGATAATTCTCCGGGAGTATTTGTAAATATTCAAGAAGTACGGCACAACACCCAAAAACCTTTCACAAAGATTTGGATTGCACAAGGTGGTGCTGATTTTTTGGCAGCCGACGGCATTATCTCGCAAAATTTTCATCCTGAATGGAATTTCACTGTTGGGTTTAGGAATGTAAATTCAGACGGGCGATTTTCCAACACTTGGGTCAATTCCTGGAATACCCGGATATTATTGCGTTGGAGCCCAAATGATTCGACTTCAATTACCTTTACCGAAACTTTTACAAATCACGGTCACGGAAATAGCGGCGGAATTAATACTCATATTGAGCAAGATTACTACGACGAATTGTCGTCACGCCCTTTGTTCGACGGGCTTAATGAGAGAGTTTTCCGTCACGATTTGAATCTTTCATTTTCTAAAATTTTCCCGACAAATTCTGCAGTTACATTGACGGCGTACTATTCCCATGCTGATTACGAGCGCTCATCGGGCAGAAATTTCAGTTTCGGAGCTGCCGATACAAGTCGCCAAATCTACACAAACGGATTTCATTATTACGGCATTTCGGGCAGATACGAACAAAAGCTATTCGGGTTTATGAATTTCAAAACCGGAGGCTACTTCGACAGACGTCAAGCTGACGAATCGTATATTCATGAGGCAGTCAAGGGAGTTTCATTTGCGGGATTTGGGCATTTAGCTTTCAATCTTTCAGATTATTTGGTGCTTTCCGGTGGTACAAGGCTGTTCACATTGTATGAAAATGTTGGTGTAGCAATCGGAGCCAATTTGTTAATGAAAATGTCGGATAAAAGCACACTCGAATTCGATGTATCTCGTTCTAATCGTCTTCCCCACCCTGCCGAAGGACTGAATTTGCTGAGCGAAGAGCATTATACGGTATTTGCTTTGTTTAATCACAAGTTTGGAGAATCTACCAACTTCAGGCTCAAAGCATTTGGCAAGAGAATCAACGATTTCATTGCGACGCAAGTTGCTATCACAGGCAGTGACACATTATCAGGGCTCAACATAAGCAATGCCGGTAGCGTGGAAATGTTGGGATTGCAGAGCACAATTGATTTCCTAGTAGGCAAAGACTTCACAGTATTGATGCGTTTGTGGAGCTATCCAATGGCATCAGGTGATTACAAAGATAAATTCCCACTCGTTTACGGCGGAGTGCGATTCTTCTACACTTATTCTCCGGGAAGAAGTATTTTGAGAGTCGGGCTCGATTTGAAAGCATCAAGTGGCAGCACAAGCTATTCCTACATGCCATTAAGCCGAACATATTATAATTCAGATTTCGAGTCGGATTTCTCTCCACATGGATTGGATGCATTTGTCGAAATAAAAATTGGGACAGCATATTTCAAAGCCTCTTTTATGAATTTGCTATCAACAAATTATCACCAAGTAGCTCTATATCCGGATTTGACAAGAAATTTCAGGATGAGTATCAATTGGGCATTTTTAGAATAATCAGGCATTTTTGAAATTCAATTTTTCCTTTACAAACAATCTTACTTTTGGTTCGATGTAAATGGCAATTACTGCAAACATTGCTCCTGCCATTACATCCACCGCATAATGATAGCGTAAATAGATAGTTGAAATTATTAATGACAATCCAAAAATTAGAATCGGGTAGCGGAAAATTGACTTATTCCGAAATACAACGTAAATATTAACCAAGGTAACCATAGTATGACCGCTCGGCATACAATCACGGTTTACAAAATCGGCAGGATTCATTACTCCGGCAGGAATTCCACCTCCGCTATTAACCACATTGCGGAAAAATTCTGTGAGGTACAAACCGGGTAATTCCGTACTCATTGCGAAAAAGTCATGAATGAAAAATCGTGGACCAATCGCAGGCATAAAGAAATACAGCAAATACGATGTGTAGAAAGCAAACAAGATGCTTCGCGAGAATTCCCCCAATTTTTTATCTTCATGTTTTAAATGCAATTCAATACCGTGAGCCAAAGGCATGAAGAAGTACAGCATATAACTCGATTGCATGAATTCGGTCAATGCCGGAGATGCAAACTGATAAATCCATTCGGTCGGATTGACTCCAAAGATTGCCATGTCCCATGAAATCAAAGTCAAATCATACAAATTGGGATTTATCATTGGAATATAATTCTGGATTTGGTCATAGACAATGAAAATCAAAGGTGCAATATAAACTCGTCTGAACAAGGTAAACAGTCTGCCGGCTTGGAATTTCTCATCAATAGTAGCAATCGAAATTATTCCTGCCATTATGATGATATTGATATAAATTAAGGTGATTGAGCCATCTATATAGGGCGAAAAAATTATGGCAAGAATGGTATAAATGCACAAAATTGACAAGGAATATATGTCGGACATTTTGAGGATTTCTCTCAAATTGAATTGCAGTAGCGGCTCTTTGATTTTGTCAATCATTGCGTTGCTCTCTGATTTTATCAAATAAATTTACAAGTTCGGTTAACGAGAGCTGTTCCGGGCGTTTGCTCAAAATATGCTCAATCGAAGGTGCGAGTTGAGCGAGCCTATCTTTGGAAATATAATTTTTGATAGAATTTGAAATCATTTTTCGACGTTGATTGAACAAAGTTTTTATAAATTTCATGAAATCATCGTAGTAATCTTGCTCAACATGCTTATTCATATCAAGTGAAATCACGCCGGAAGTAACCTTTGGTGCGGGATAGAAACTTCCCGGAGCAATATCAAAATGATACATCGGAGAGCTCAACATCCATGCAGCAATTGAAGTGATGCCATAAATTCTGCTTCCTTCTTGCGACGTAATCCTTTGCCCAACTTCTTTTTGCACAGTCAACACAATTTTCTCGATAATTTCTCTGTTTTCAAGCAATTTAAACAAAATTTCGGTAGATATATTGTATGGAATATTGCCGATAACTTTAATTTTTTTGTTGCCGTATTGCTTATAAATTTTCGTGAAATCAAAATCGAGAATGCTTTGGTGGGCGATTTTCAAATTTGGGAATTTTTCGGCTTTGAATTTTTCACGCAAGTATGTAATAGCATGTTCATCAAGCTCGACGGCGACTAAATTGATTTGATTTTCTAAGAGGATTTCAGTCAGAGCACCCATTCCCGGACCGATTTCGACTACAATATCATCTTGCGATACATTGAGGAGAGATACGATTTTTTGGGAAATATTTTTATCAGTGAGGAAATTTTGCCCGAACGATTTTTTGGGTTTAACCTTTTCCAAAGTTTACCACCGCGAACAATGTACGAACAATTTTTCGTATGTTTCGTTGATATCCTCCGAAATCACTTTCACTTCGGAAATCACAAGCAAAAAATTAGTATCACCGTTCCAACGTGGCAATACATGATAATGCAAATGCGAGGGAACTCCTGCTCCGGCAGCTCTCCCGAGATTTGCCCCAATATTGAAGCCTTGTGGAGAGTAAACTTCCTTCAATACGCTGACGCACTGCCGCGTAAGGGCAGAAACATCCGCAAAAACTTCATCGGGTAAGGCAAGAATGTCATTTGTATGAATTTTGGGAGCAATCAACAGGTGACCATTATTGTAGGGGAATTTATTCATCATCACAATTGCATGTTTGGAACTATGCAATACGAGATGCTCGCGAGCATGTTCGGCATCGCTAACAGCGGTACAAAAGAAACATTCATTGTCGTGTTCCTTTTGTTCCTTAAATGAATCAATATATTCTGCTCTCCAAGGTGACCACAGCCTTTCCAAAGCTACTCCGTGATTTAATCATAAAAAAATAACCGATTCATCTTGTAGTTTGGATTATCAACTTACAAGAGAATCGGTTCTGAAAATTTAACTATTAAAGACCGAGTTTAACAGCCCATCTCAAATCTACACCAACTTGCAAAGCATTTACACGCCAGCTTTCTTGGCTCGAAAGATTTGTTACGCCATAGTTATAATACATTGCCGGAACAATTACCAAAGTGCCGAACAAAATTTCATACTGAACGCCGGCTTTGATACCGAGACGGAAAGCATTTGAATTCGGTATATCGCCTTCTTTGATGATTATTACTTGGTCGTTATCAACATATTTGTAGCCTAATTGGTCAATAGCATCTTGGTTCCTTCTGAACTGAGCTTCGAGAGGAGTTAATAATTCGTAGCGTTGGTCTTGAGTCTTAGTAAGTGCAAAATCGAAAGTAGGTCCAATAGTGAAACCTAATCCCATACCCGGAATCGGATTGATTTTATAACAAACTTCAGCCGAAACAACAGAATAATCTACCTGTTGAGTATGCCTTGTTGAAGAATTGATTATGTCCTCACCGATAGGATCACCGTTACCATCAACAATAGTAATTAATGAAGGAATTGGCGCTTCGCTTGTTTCCATAAAAGCCGGCATAGTTGAGTAGAGAACTCTGAAAATGAAAGAGGAAGTAGATAATGTTGCATCCTTTCCTAAATGGTGTTCGAAACTGAACCCTACATAAAATCCGTTATCATTACCGTCTTGAAATCTTGGGCAAATCGCTTCATCGAAAGATGCCAAATCAACGCTATGAATAGAACGATTATAGCCGAATACAGGACCGATATAGATTGGAACTTCTTCGTATACAGGCATGATTGGGTTGTCTTCGTCACTTTGTCCGAAGACCATCAATGTAGAAAAAACAGCCGAAATCAAGAGAACAGGTAGAATACGTAACTTCATAAAGACCACCTTAAATTAATTATTTAATGATTACAAACATAATATTTTTTTCAAAACTATCGCTTCTAAAATGAAGCATATAGGAACCGCTTTGCAAATTACCGATACTGAAAATTTGCTCATGCAAACCTTTGTCCAAAGCCGGAAGCGTTCCCAAGGACTTTGTGTTACCGAATAAATCGGAAATATTTATAGAAATATCATCCATTTTCTTATCTGTCAAAATCTTCAATTTCATCTCATCGTGTACAGGATTTGGATAGATATTTACATCTTGAAAATTAGCCAAAAATTGTACATGCCTTAAGTCAAAAATACACAAATCATTTAACTTAGTCTTAATATTTTTTTCATCAGGCTCGAAACATTCATCAGAATTGACTTTTATTGTCCAAATCTTCTCTTTTTCCGGTGGCAACAAGCCCAAAGCCCGTATTTCAAATGACCATGTTGAATTCTCAGATACTTTTATTAATCTTTCACTAAAATTAAGTTCCAATTTATCAAAAAATATGCTTTTATACAATGAATACTTATTCATAATTCCATTTTTTTCGATATTTATGAAAATTTCTTCGTCTAAAATGAAAAAATAGTCCTTTCTGAGGTCTAAAATGAACTTAAATGAAACAAGAGTATCCGCATCACTATGAAAAGTTCCTGAAAATTTGAAAGTAACAGTATCATCTACACTATAAACAACATCTTCATTTTGATTAATTGTTACATCAGCTGCGGGAAGTTGAAGTTCGTAGCTTTGCACTATTTCATACTCTCCGAAAAGTTCGATGTTAATTGTGATTGTACCTGTTACGTTGCGTTCGAGATAGTATTCAAATCCGTATTTTACCGTTTCGTTAGGTTCCAAAGACTTTGGCTCAAAATCCGTAATCCGAGCCATTATTGCAGGATTATCAGTTTCAATAGTCAATCCGGTAATATCAGCACGAACTTCACCTTTATTTGTAATTGTCACTTCTCCTAAATGTAATAAACAAACGAAAGTCGGGTTTGTTACAATTTCGACCAATAAATTTTCGGTCTTCGGAGCAATTGAATTTGCAGTCACCTTGAATTCCTTGACTGAACGAGCGTAATTAGGATTTGCATCATGAACGACACCAAAAATAATTTCATGCGAGCCAAGCCTCATTGGAGCAAATTCTATATCAAACATTAAGTTATTATTCGGGTCAAGAGTGAAATCTTTGTAGCCGTCAAGATTGAAATTGAAGGAAGCCGCATCACCACTGATTACATAGATTGAATCAATCGTAAGAATTTCATTTCCGCCGGCAAAAACAGCAGCAAAATTAGCTGATTTCGTTGAGTATAGCTCTACATCTCCAAAGTCATAATCAGCTGTTTCAATTTCGGGAATAGTCGGCACACCAATCAATCTGATTGTAAAAGGTTCGTGAAGCGTCCAATCAGCCCTGTATTCAGCTTCGAGCAAATAGTCAGCACCTTGTATAGGCAAATAGCTGAAACTTACTTCAATAGAATCTTGTGCAGGGACGACGACATCATTCAATTGGCTTAGTGTAGCGGAATTATCATCATTAAAGTCATTGTAGTTGAATTGCGAAAATTTGATTACACCGTCGCTTGTACCTGTATTTTTGATATAAATCGTGGTATCGTTAGTTGTTCCGATGCGTCTGTTGCCCCAATCAATAACATAAGAATCAAATTTGGGCGATACACCGCGACCTTTCACAATGCCGTAAACATAATAATCATATTCATTACGGAAAATGATGGAATCCTCATAAGCGGCATTGAGAGTCGGGATGAAACATACTTGAAACTTTACAGTTTCTCCGGGATTGAGCAGTATGGGCAATCTTCCTGCAGTATCAACAATGAACTGAGGCAAATTGAAAGCAGAATTCAGTTCAGTAATTGTCACAGGAGTGTTGCTGGTATTAGTTATACTGACGCTGTCGCATGGTAAATCTCCCAATAGCACATCACCAAAATCATGACCCGTAGCAATGATTTCGAGAGCAAGTACCTCGCCACGGAAATTATACGTAACATCAATATCGCACTCAAACTCTAAATCAATTTTGCCAAGAATTGCGTCTGATTCACCTTTGGGATTGACACAAATATTGAATTTAACAGAGCCACCGGGCGGAATTTCATACGGTAAAGCGGGGTCTGTGAAAAGCTTAACTCTACTATCAGCACTCAAAGTTGCGGAATTAATCACAATCGGCGAAAGCCCGTCATTTGTCACCACATGCTCGAAACAAGTTGAATCAATCCACCCAATATCATTCAAAACGATTAATTCAGGGTGAGAAATTTTAACAGCATTATGAATCTTTGTATAAGTGCCCCTATTCCCACTTTTATCATAGAAATCTATAACAAATTTGCCGTCTTTGAAAATATCAATAGGCTTGGCACTGAAAGTTATAACCTTAGCATCAGAAACAATTGGGTCAATTTTCCAACTGAAGTTTGTAGTAAGATTTTGGTTGACAATCGAATAATAAATCCCAAAGCTCTTTTCGCTAATTTCATCTGTGATAGTACCTTTGACTTCGTAACAATCTTCGGTAACACTTAAAGTCGGGAAAATATTATCGTCGCTGTATGGATTTCTGAGCGATGAACCGAGTACCATAGAATATGAGTCGAATCTGCCAATTCCAAAAATGATACCCGAGAATCTTCCTGTATCGCAAGTTATTTTATGTTGACCGGGTTCAATTTCGATTCTTGCCCAGTGCATGTCAGTTCCCGGAATGACTTGATTGCGGATATCACTAATATTTTCGACAAATTTGTTGTTCAAAGTCAAAGATTCGAGCGAAATATTTTGAGCTACAAGTGTAACGAAATGATTACTATATTTAACTGCATCGACCGGAAGGAAAATTTCGCCCGGAGTAAGAAACTTAATGCTCGAAATGTATTGTTCCACCGGAGGCAAGATAACCATAGAAGGGTCATAGTTCAAGGTTTCGAGCGAATCTCCAACCCGATACATAAACTGACCAAGTTGAATGGGAGCTGATGCCACCCATAATGCAGGTTTGTTCAATCCGGCAAGTTCTTGCACATTACTATTTGGAGGGAATTTAAGTTCAAGCGGTCCTGTAGATGTATAAATATCAACTTTTGCTTCTTTAGTCCGCGTAGTAAGTTTGAAATAATCTCCCTTATTAGGATTTGTCCCGAATGGTACCGAAATAAAGGTTCTCCCCCACGACGCAACAGGCATCAACATTTCGATGAGATGGTCTTTAGAATCCGGAGGTTGCTCAGTAAATCCTTGAGCCAACGCAGTTCTCACGTGTCCTGTCAAGACTCCGATAGGTTTATCGGCTTTTATAAACGAGCCTGATAAATCGCCCTGCCCGCGCATATATTGCCATGATTGCACCAAATAACATTCGCCCTTGTTGAGCAATACCGTATAAGCAGAATCAATTTGATTCAACTTACGAGTCATAGATTTGGGATAATATGTCACCAAAGTATTATCATACGCAGCCATAATCATAAATTGCGATGAGCGCGGTGTGTAATCCCTTATGGAGTCAAGTGTCGGTTTGTTATAATGGTCGTTTGGAAGCGTAAGAGCAACGTATTCCGTGCCCCAATTCGAAACCGGTATAACAGAATAGCTTTCTGATGAGTGTTTCATGCTCGAAAAAGCGTAAACTGTAATCGGAACTTCGGCAGTAATTTCAATCAAATTTTTGGAAACAACTTCGGAGTTGAAATTCTCCATACTGCGCGGTGCGAGAATATTGACGACTTCGTTCAGTGGTATAAACACATTAAAAGCAGCTTGCTGACCGTACTTTACTTTAACGGTTGTTTCGTATTCGGAAGTTATGAAAATGTATTGTTCAATGTGCTTGTCAGGCATTGCTACAGTTGATTCATTTTCCATGAAACCAACAAAGAAATGAAGTCCCTCGTATGATGAAAGCTTCGGTTGGGCATAAACGCTACTCAAAGTGAGTGGCAACAAAACCCAAAACAATATTATAATTCTACTTGTAAACAAAATTTTGCATTTTATAATTTAGTTAACGTTAAATTAACAAAAAAACGTGATATAATCTAACACTTTTTCTTTAAAAGATAGTAAAATACACACTTTTATTGTATTTTTTAAAATTGACGGGCTTTTTCTTTCCGGTCGAATAAAATTTTCTTTATTTCGGGTCGAATATCTGACCATTTGAACGCCGGCAAGAAGTAAGAAGAAATTTTGCCAAATATCACATTTTCGGGGTAAAACTCAGCTACCGAACTACCAATCCAAAAAATATTCTCGGGTTCGCCATCAATAAATTCTACTTGAATCGAATCGGTTGATTTTCGGTCAACACCGTTATAGCCTTCTTCGTCCATAAAGAAATACAAGCTACTTGCATTGACATTGCCTCTCAAGCTATTGATTTTGCCATCATCAAATTCGATAAAAATATCGTTGGCAGAGATTTGGTTGATACGTTCATTATCAAGTGAATCCAGTTTGGTCACTGCAATCGAGTTGCCGAATGCACTTAGTTTTTTCAGTTTATTATCAGTCAGTTCCAGTACTATCGAATCGGAGAATAGTTGAGTTGAATCATACCACACAATTGGCTTATCGCGAAGGATGATTATGTTTTGATTTTTGTAAAATACCGCTGATTTGGCTATAGCTTTGATATTTTCCTTGACGATTTGGACATTACCATCGAAAAAATATTCTTCATTGCCGATAAATCTGTAGGCTTGCATTGTATCACAGGAAATGCTTAATGTATCGAGTGACATGAGATATGTCGAAAGAAATTGTTCCTCCTCTTCGACAAAAATCGAATCAAGTCGCCGTACGGTATCAATTTTGAACAAAACTGTGTTCCCCATGCTTATAGAATAACTATCTTTAGGGATATTGATGATTGTATCGCCTTTCATAACCACATTTGTGTATTTGCCGAATATCCAAACATCACCCGTAGCAAAGCTTTCACGCGTAGTGCGATTATGAACAACATTATCCGAATAAATTTTTACTGAATCATCTTCTATAAATACATCGCCGAAGAAATCTGCCATATATGCTTTTGTGGAGTATGTACCTTTTTGGGCTTCAAGATAGCTGTTTGCATCTCGGAGCGCTACTCCATTATCAGCGATTGCAACTCCCGAATTACCATTATAGAAAATCTTGGGCGATTTCAATATCATAGTTCTTTGAGTGATGACAACATTGCCGATAAGGTCCACAGTGTTGGAATTAAGATATTGCTTTGCGTAATCACACTTCAGGTCAAGGTCATTTTGAATCAGCCATACATTGCCAAAAAATTCTCTGATGCTGGTTTCATCAGTACTAAGCCCACGCAAGCTATCAGCATTCCTCAAAATGATATCATCAGATTTGGAAATTGAAGTAAAGCCGACGAAAAATACGCCGAGAATAATGAATTTTAGAAAATTTATTTTGATTGATTGCATAAAAGTATGATAGATACTGAATTCAATAACATTTTACAAAATATAACGTCTTCTTTGTGAAATAGTTGCAATAATTATAACCGAAAATATGAAAAAATCCCTATATATAATATCACTGTTCTTAATCTTTTATATTTCAGCACACAGCCAAAGTTCTTTGGTGCAAAAATTCCAACTTGGTCAATCGTTCGAGCAAGGCGGCAATTTGGAAAGTGCTTTGAGCATTTACGAAGAACTTCACAATGAAAAACCCGAAGACAATGCTTACTTTTATGCTCTCGCTCGAGTAATGAAGCAAATGAGCAAGTATTCCGAATTGCTCAAATACGCCGAAGCAAGAGCAAGCAAAAATCCAAATCCCGAGATTTTAACGATTGCGGCAGAAATGAATTGGCGAACCGGAAATGCAAAAAGGGCTGATGAAATTTGGAAAAATATACTGAGCATGAGCGGAATTACAGCCGTCACTTATGATTTCGTTGCAAATAGCCAGATTGAACTAAAATTATTCCAAAAAGCAATAGAAACTTACCTCGAAGCACGCAAGAAATTTGGCGACAAAACACTTTTTACGGATAATCTAATCAAATTATACATTTCAACGGGAAATCATATTGACGGAACTGAAGAAATACTCGACTTATTGGATAATAATTTCAATATTGCCTTAGCACAAGGACGACTCTTTGCATTCATGTCCAACGAAGAAGGATTTGAGCATATTGACAAAGTTTTGAAACGCAGAGCCGATTCTGAGAAATCGAATATTGTTTACCAAGAAGTATATTCTTGGTTTTTACGCGAAGCAAAAAGGCACGAACAGGCTCTCGAAATGACGATACGGATAGATGAATTGAAAAATTCTCGCGGCTTGGACATATTGAATTTTGCAAATTCCACTTCTCGTGATGGCGATCATGACATAGCTTTGAAAGCGTATTCAATATTAATAGAACGCGGCAAAAACAGTCCCTATGCATCATCAGCACTTTACGGATATACTCGCACACTCGAGGGTAAACTTGCAGGTTCCAAAGCGAAATTTACCGAAACTGAACTGAAAAATATCATGAGCCGCTATGATGCGATAATCAAAGAACATCCGAAATCTTCTCACGCCGCAGAAAGCATGATTAGACTTGCAAAAATTTATTCGGAATATTTGAATGATTACGACAGAGCTATTAATCAATACAAGCAACTAATCAAAGACTATCCCAATCATGGCTTTTCGGTCGAAGCTGGTATTGAATTGGTAAAAGTATATCTGATTCGGGACGATACAGAAAACGCTTCTAAAACTATTGAGCAGATTTTGAAAAGCCGATATTCTGACCCGAAAGCCAAAGACTATGCGAACTTATTAGCGGCAATGATTGAATATTTCAGTGGCGATATACCCAAAGCAAAGGAATTATACAAAACGCTGACTTTGAATCCCAATTCGGATATAGCAAATTTGGCAATCCAAAAATATGCTTTCATCTCCGAGAATGAAAGTTTCATCAATCCATTGATGCTATTTGCAAAAGCGGAATTTGAAGAATACAAGCGGAATTATGACAAAGCGGTCGAAATTTATATGGAAGTGTCTGCAAATTCATCGAGCGATAATTTGATGGAACTGTCCTATATTAGAGTTTCGGAAATTTATTATAGCGACGGTAAGTATGATTTGTCAAGGAAAGCAGCATTGAAATTGATGACGGAATTCCCCGAATCAATCTATATGGATAGGATGACAAAAATGATAGCTGATACATATTACGCTGAGAAGAACAAAGCTGAAGCTTTACGCTATTACACTGAGATACTTGTCAAATACCCGGGTTCAATTTATTTGCACGAAGCAAGAACTCGCATTCGTGAGCTAAGAGAAGAAAAAATCTAAAATCAGAGGAATCATCCTTTGCACATACGCCCTTTAATGATTCAAACATAAAACACTCATTGCAATAGCAGCCGTTTCTGCTCTCAATCTCCTATTGCCAAGATTGACGAGCAATACATTTTCTAAATTTTGTAGCATTGCAATCTCTTCTTCCGTAAATCCGCCTTCGGGTCCGACAATGAAAGCTACATTGCTTGTTGGGCTGTATGCAGCAAAAGATTTCCCGTTTTCGTCAGCCAAAAAGACTTCATAATCGCCAATTTCATCTTCGATATTTGCAATATCAATCGTCGGGTTGAACTTCGGCAGCATTGCTCTTTTGCATTGCTTTATTGCTGCGATAGCCTTTGCTTGAAGCCTTTCGGGGTTTGCTTGCCGTTTGGCAGAATATTTTGATTGCAAAAAAGTGAATTCCGACACACCGATTTCAATACATTTTTCGATGCAGAAATCCATTCTGTCTCTATTTTCAATCAATGCTATAAAAGCATGAACATATTTTGCTGGTTCTCCGAAATTGGCATACGATTCCAAAATTCTACATGTCGCAGAATTTTTAGAATATGAAACTAATTCGGAAAGATAGACCGAACCGATTCCGTTTGTGAGATAAATATTATCCCCTTCACGCAAGCGGAGAGCTCGTGCGTGCTTAGATTCGTCGGTAGTAAGTTCGTAAATTTCGCCGACGCTTAAGATTTTATTTACATAAAGACATTCCATGAATAACACCGAAAAAAAATATTATGATTATATTCGCAATAATATGAATAAGTTTTCAAAATAAAAAATAAAAGAAAACAAAATGCTAAACCCGAGACAAACATTGTTCCAAAAAATATTGGTGGATAATGCAATCGCATCGCAAATTGATTACAATCGTGTAAAAGGCTCTTTGCGATTGAAAGTCATTATCATCATTGTTAGCTTGTTGCTGACATCATTGTTTTTTGTGATTCAATTAGACCAAAAAGCATATAATATACCTGATTACAGAATGGTGGCTGGTTCTACATGGGAAGATGAACCACTAATCGCCGAATTTTCATACCCGATTTTCAAAGAAGCAACAAAATACTCCGAGGAAAGAAGACTTGCCGCCGAAGAGGCTTTGCCCGTGTTTGTGATAGATGAAGCATCGGCATTATCAAATCGTACTGCTTTGACTGCAATTTTAGATATTCTCGAAGATATGCTGACACAGACCGTTGAAAAGCTTCCAAGTCCGATTTCGGAAAAATCACTCAGACCATTATTGGATTTACCCCAAAAACAAAGGGAAATTCAATTCAAAGTAATTAAGCAAACCTTAGAAAAATATTTATCGGAAGCATATGACAATGGGTTTGTCAATATAGCTTTGGATAGGATTGTAAAATCAGAAATCATGGTGCGCGTTGATAAGAATCAGTTCATAATCCTCAACAAGGTCAATTTGCTTGACAGGTCTGCTTTTATTAATAATGCAGAGTCAATTATCAACAAAACTATCCAATCGCCTTACCGACCACTTGCTATGGAAATAGTCAACCGATTGAACGTTCCAAACTTAGTTTTTCATAGTGATTTGACAGACCAAGCAATCGAACAAGCAATGAATTCAGTACCTCGGACAATAGGTTTTGTTCGTGCCGGAGAAGCCATCATTCATAACAAAGAAAAACTATCAGAATTGAATATTGCCAAAATCAAGTCATACCAAAGTTCACGATTCATGACCGATGAGGATGGATATGGATTATTGTACTATATCGGCAATTTCGGACATGCGTCAATGATTTTGTCAATCCTAATCATATATTTGCTAATACTACGTAAGAAAGTAATTACAGACAACGTCGAGCTAAGCATTTTGATGGGTTCTATGGTTTTTATCTCATTGTTAAGTTGGCTTTCGATTGAAATCATATCCGATTTGCCATTGCAATATTTGATATTCATACCGGCAATTTCTATGCTTATTGCCATAGTGTTTGATTCGCGGACAGCATTTGTAAGCACGGTGACAATGTCGCTTTTGATGGCGGGTATCAGAGGCAATGATTACATAACAGCTACACAAATGATTTTCGTAGGTATGCTTGCTTCCTACACAGTGCGAGATATTCAAAATCGTACACAAATGTATCAGTCAATATTTTTTATATTCATGGGATTTTTCATATCAATACTCGTTTTTAGTGCCGAAAGCAACACCGATAACATTGATTTGTTGAAATCTATGAGTATGGCTTTGATTTGTTCGATTATGTCACCGATTATTACTTTTGGACTGCTATTTATAATAGAACGTTTGCCAAATATTTCGACAGATTTGCAAATCAAGGAATACGACGACCCGGACCATCCATTGCTAAAGAAGTTGACTGATATTTCGCCCGGCACATACCAACACACAATGGCAGTAGCTATGCTTGCCGAGCGTTGTGCACGCGAAATTGGAGCAAATCACTTGCTCACAAAGGTTGGCACCTATTATCATGACCTTGGCAAGATGGAAAAACCTGAATATTTCACTGAAAATCAAATAGGCATTGAAAATAAGCACGAGCAAATTTCACCTAAAAAGAGCGCCCAAATTATCATTGACCACGTTGCCGCCGGAATTGAATTGGCGCGTCAGTATAAATTGCCGCAAAGAATCATAGATTTTATCCCGATGCACCATGGCACTACACTTGTCAAACATTTTTATGCCCAAGCTTTGGAGATGAATCCTGATAAGGAAATTAACGAAAGCGATTTCCGCTATCCGGGTCCAAAGCCCAGAACAAAAGAAACGGCAATATTAATGATTTGCGATAGTGCAGAAGCTATCTCGCGGATTGAATCAAAATCACTTGAAGAAATCGAAACTATCATAGAGAGAAATATCCAAGACAGAATCCTCGACGGACAGTTTGACGAATGTAACATTACGATTAGCGATTTGAATAAAATCAAAACAGTGATTGCGAAAAGTCTAATCGGCATGGGTCACAAACGTGTATCATACAAAGAGATTCCGAAAAAATAAATGGAAACGATTAACAGAAATTTTCTGAAGTTGATAAATTCATTTGTTCAATTTTTGAGTTTGGAAAAGGGGCTCGCTGACAACACCAAGCATTCATATTTGCATGACGTGCGCAGTTTTGCGTCATATTTGCAATCCGAAAGCATAGAGGCATTTGCTGATGCACAAGCAATCAATGTTGAAAATTTCTTAGCTCAATTGACTTCAATGGGTCTGGCAACGTCCAGCCGTGCACGATATTTGTCCTCAATTAGGGCATTATACAAATATTTGGTCTCGGTAAATAAAGCTAAAGATGATATAACCGAAACCATCGAACAAGCAAAATCCGGCAGGAAATTGCCCGAAACACTGACTATTGATGACATCAACAAAATCTTAGACCAACCTGACACAGCTTCACTTGCCGGAATAAGAGACAGAGCCATGTTTGAGACAATGTACGCTTGCGGGTTGAGAGTATCGGAATTAATCGGGCTAACGAAACGCGATATTTTGGAAGAATCTGAAATTGTGCGCGTCTTTGGCAAAGGGTCGAAAGAGCGAATTGTGCCTATTGGACAATCGGCACTTGAATGGATTGCTCGATATATGGGTGAAGCAAGGTCGCAGTTTTATGTTCCGAACAAATCTCACGACTTCTTATTCCTGAATCAGCGTGGTTCGCCGCTATCTCGGATGGGAATATGGAAATTATTGGCAAAATATTCGGCTATGGCTGGGATTAGCGTCAAAGTTCATCCGCATATTTTCAGACATTCATTCGCTACACATCTGCTCGAAGGTGGCGCCGATTTGAGAGCCGTCCAAGAAATGCTCGGGCATTCGGACATATCAACTACGCAGATTTATACTCATTTGGATAGAGAATTCATCAAAGAAGTTCATCGCACGTTTCATCCGCGAGCATGATTAGCCAATGCTTTCGGAAAGTTCCATCCAGCGTTCGGTTTTTTCGTCAATCAAATTTTGCAATTCTTCAATCTTAGAAGATATATTTTCGATTTGCTTATAGTCTTTGCCATCATGATTATTCATTTGCTTCTGATTGTCATCTAATTCATTTTCCAACGCTGAAATTTCCTCTTCGAGCATATCAAATTCCCTTTGCTCCTTGTACGAGAGCTTTTTGCGAACTTTGTCGGCATCTTTGATTCTTGTATCAGTTTTGACTTGCGATTGACTTGCCAACTGCCTTCTGAGAGATTCTTCCTTTTCCTTTTGCTCGAGATAGTAAGAATAATTTCCGGGATATTCCTTAATTGTGCCGTCGGGACGGAAAACCCAAACAAATTCTACCATACGGTCAATGAATGCTCTATCGTGTGAAACGATAATCAAAACACCGTAAAAATCATCAAAATATGTTTCAATCGCATTCAATGTTTCAATATCGAAATCATTTGTGGGCTCGTCGAGCAAAATCACATTCGGATTAGCCATAAACATACGCAAGAGTGCCAATCGGCGACGTTCACCACCGGATAATGTCGAAATTTGAGCAAAATGCTGATATGGCGGAAACAGGAAACGCTCGAGCAATTCTTTAGCTGTTATAAAGCGGTCTCGTCCAACTCCGACATCAATAAATTCGGCTATTTCTCGCAATGAATTGATAACAGTTTGGTCGTCTTTCAAATCATCAATTTCTTGCTTGAAGTACCCGACTTTGGCACTTGCTCCGAGTTCGAAGCTACCGTCATCGGTTTGGATTTTTCCGGCTAAAAGATTGAGCAAAGTTGATTTGCCACAGCCGTTGGGTCCTATGATTCCGATACGGTCTTTGGGTTTCGCCATGTATGTGAAATTGCTGAATAGCTTGACACCGGCAATGGATTTGGCTACGTAATGGGCTTCGATGATTGTATTACCCAAGAAAGTTTTGCCCAATTCGATTTTGATTTTTTTATCTTTCGATTTAATCGAGCTTTTTTTAAGTTCATCTATCCAATCAATGCGACTTTTTTGCTTAGTGCGGCGAGCTTTGGCTCCTTTTTGCAACCAAGCAAGTTCATTGCGGAGTTTTGACAAATTATGTTCTAAAGTGGAAGATTGAGTTTGGGCATAGATTTCTTTCTGTTCTAGATATTTCTCGTAATTGCCCTCATAGGTGAAAATTTTCCTGTCGTTGATTTCGAGAATACTCTCGGAAACTGCATCGAGAAAGTATCTATCATGGGTTACGAAAATCAATGATATTGGCATAGATTGCAAATAGTCTTGCAACCATTGAATTGTATCTACATCAAGGTGGTTTGTGGGTTCGTCCAATAAGAGCAAATCGGGGCGTGACATCAAAACGTACGCCAAAGCGACTCGTTTCTTTTGCCCACCGGACAAAGTATGAACAATAGCTTCGTGATTTGTGATGCCGAGCATTCCCAGATATTTCTTAGCTTCGAGTTCGTGATTCCAGCCGTTCAATGAATCGAGTGTATGATTGATTTCGGAAAATCGAGCCGATTCATTATCAGTCAAATCGGGCTTGTGCGAGTATTTGTGATGTTCGTCAATCAAATTATTTATTTGCTCATTGCCTTTCATCACAAATTCAAGTGCTGAATCAAAGGAATCAAATTCGGAATTTTGGTCAAGATACATCAATTTTGTGTTGTTGTTCACAACTACAGAGCCTGAATCAGGGTTTTCAATACCGGAAATGATTTTAAGCAAAGTAGATTTCCCGGCACCATTTTTTCCGATGATGCCGACTTTATCACCTTGGTTCATTCCAAAAGAAATCGAATCAAAAAGGACTTTGTCCTTAAATGATTTTGATATATCGCTGCAAGATAGTATATTCATTTATTTTTTTATAAAACTTTTTTGGTTGTAAAGACGCTTCTTTGCCTCTTCTTTCATCATAGTCAAATCGAGGACAATCAGCCCATCAATTGAATTGTTGAAATTGACATTAACGCACCAATTGATAATTTTTGCACCGCCGTATTCGCACAATTCGGTATAACGACGTAATAAAATCGGAACTGATAAATTCATGATGCGAAGTGCATTTTTAAGGTTTTTGAAATCATCGGCATAATTATCGGCATTCAAAATGGCTTCAATTTCTTGTATAATGTTATCGGACAAATCGTATTCATAAATTGGAGTAGCCCAGTCGGGATTGCCACCATACCATTTTCTGTAATATGATGTGATTAGTCCCTTGGCAAATCCGGAATATGAATCGCTGATGGATACTGCTCCCCAAGCATATCTGATTTCCGGGTTTCTGACAATGAAAGCCACCATTCCCTGCCAAATCAAGTCGAGTGCGTTGCTATTCCAATACTTTTGTTGGATGAAACTCCTGCCAACTTCGATAGATTGGCTCAGAAAGGCATCTGTACCTTCGTTCAGACTAAAAAGGGAACTATTGTATAGTCCTTTTTTGCCGAATTTTTCGATTATCTCCGACCCTATACCGAGTCTGTACGAACCTACGATATCTAAATTTTCGTCATCCCAAAGGATAATGTGTTTGTAGAAAAAATCGTAGATGTCCATATCGCAAATTTTGCCTGTGCCTTCGCCAACTTTTCGGAAAGTGAGCTCCCGCAATCGCGAAATCTCCTTCATAACATTGTGGGCTTTGGAATAGTCAACAAGATAGATTCGCTTATCATCGAACGTTGAGCCGAGTAATTCACTGTTTTTGAGCTCTTTTTCAACAAGACCGCGTTCAACAGGATGAATCACAGTCTTGTCGGTCTTAAAATTTCCGACTTTGCCTGCCCCCAACTTGTAAGTATGTTGGAGTAAAAGTTTTGCCAGCACCTTTGGTTTTAGCGAAGTGAATGTTTTCGACGGTATAAGCTCGCCTACAATTATCGAAATAGCTTTGCGGCGATGACGAAAAAGTTCGCCCGGAAGCATCAACATGCCAAGCCTATCATGGATAAGTGCAGAAAAATAAAACAGCATCGTATTTCTGCCTTTGATAAAAATCGGGAGAATTGGCGCGGACATTTTTGTGCTAAATTTTGTAGCTCCATTGTACCATTTCCTGTCGCGAATGCCTTTAATAGTCAATCGAGACACTTTTCCTGCCGGAAAAATAATGATAGCTTCTTCGTTCAAAAGTGCCTGTTCTATAGTGGCAATTTGAGTTCTCTGGCTTGAGATGGAGTAAATATCCAATGGAAGGAAAACATCGCTCAAATTTTCAACTTTCATCAACAAATCATTGGCGACAATCCGTGCATCGGGTCGTACTTCGCGAATAGCTTTTACGAGTGCAAGACCGTCCAATCCACCAAGCGGATGATTGGAAATAATGACAAGTCTTCCTTCTGCGGGGATTTTATTCTTGTCGCGCTCCGACATTATATAGCTAAAACCTAAGGTATCGAACAAGGAATTTATGAAATCTAAGCCGAAATTATTTTGATTATTGCGGATAAATTCGTTGATTTCCTTGAGTTTCAGTAATTTTGTCAGGGCGAATAAGATCAACTGATTGACAATAGGCGGTTTCTTCTCAAAAAACTCCGGAGCCTTTGATTCAATCAATTGCTTTATATCAATTTCTTTCACTTAATTTGATTTCGTTTTTATCAATAAAAAACTTGTGTATAATAATCATTGTTTTAGGATTATGATACATTGTAAAAACTATAAACGCATAAAAGGATGGAAACTTGTTTATTACATTTGAATCCAATATAATCGAGCTTGTCGTAACTGATGATAGCAAGATTAAGACTACCCTGCCATTTCCAACACTTTGCCGGTAGAATTGTTCACGAAACTTTTTTGGTTGTAGTAGCGTTTCTTTGCATCTTCTTTCAGCGTTGTCATATCCAATATTATCAAGCCATCTATGGAATTGTTGAAATTCACATCAATGCACCAACTTACAAACCAAGAGCCGCCGTATTCGCATAGTTCGGTGTAGCGTCTGAACAAAACGGGCACAGAAAAATTCAAATTCTTCAGTGCTTGCTTTAGGTTTTTGAAATCATCAACATGATTATTAGCAGTCAGTACAGATGCGATTTCACTCAGATATTTTTCAGGAGTGGAATATTCATAGACAGGTTCAGCCCATGATTTTTCGCCACCGTACCACTTTTTGTAGTAGCCGATAATCAGTCCTTTAGCCAAATCCGAATAAGAATCACTAATCGAAACTGCACCCCAGAGATACTTTATTTCGGGGCGGCGAATAAGAAAGGCTCCAATTCCCTGCCAAATATAGTCCAAGGCGTTGCTTTTCCAATATTTTTGTTGGATGAAACTTCTGCCAACTTCGATTGATTGAGTTAAAATTTCATCAAAACCCTCATTTAGAGCAAATTGGGAACTGTTGTATAGCCCGTTTTTACCAAATTGCTTGAGAATTTCGGAAGTGATGCCAAGTCTGTACGAACCAACAATATCCAAAGTCTCTTCATCCCAAAGTACGATATGCTTATAATACAAATCATAAATATCCATATCATAAGTTTTGCCTGTGCCCTCGCCCACTTTCCTGAAAGTCACTTCACGCAACCTTGAAATTTCTTTCAGCACATTATTCGCGTGAGCATAGTCAACGAGATAAATTTTCTTTCCATCGAAAGTATGGCCGAGTAGTTCATTGTTTTGGAGCTCTTTTTTGATTAATCGAGTATCAATTGGGTGTATGACTGTCTTTTCGGTCACAAAATTTCCGTTTTTGTTTGCACCAATCTTATAAGTATGCTGCAACAGCAACTTTGCTTGAACTTTTGGTTTGAGCGATTTAAAGGAATTGGCAGGAATCAAATCCCCAACAATCAATGTGATGACTTTGTCTTTATGACGGAATAATTCGCTTGGCAACATGAACATGCCAAGCATATCGTGGAGGAATGCCGAGAAATAGAATAAGAGGGTATTTCTGCCATGTATAAAAATCGGAAGTATAGGTGCGGACATTTTCGTACTGAATTTGGTGGCGCCATTTTGCCATTTCAAATCACGAATCCCTTGCATTGTCAGGCGAGATACTTTGCCCGAAGGGAAGATTATCACGGCTTCTTCATTCAATAATGCTTGTTCGATAGCTGCAATTTGGGATTTCTGCCCCGAAATTGAATATATATCTAAGGGTAGGAAGACCTCCGAGAGATTTTCGACTTTCATTAGCAAATCATTAGCAACGATGCGGACATCGGGGCGAATTTCTTGCACAGCTTTGACAAGCGCTAAACCATCTAATCCGCCTAGAGGGTGATTGGCAACGATAATTACTTTGCCTTCGGCAGGGATTTTTCGTTTGTCTCGGTCGGAAATGCTATAGCTGAACCCCAAAGTATCAAACAAACGACTAATGAATTCAATACCATGAACACTGTGATTTTCGCGTATAAATTTATTTATTTCATTCAATTTCAAGAACTTCGCCAATGCAAACAGTATAAATTTGTTCACAAAAGCAGCTTTCTTTTCAAAGAAGTCTGATGACTTTGATTCTATCAATTGCTTTATATCAATTTCTTTCATTAAATTTGAATTTAGTTTTAACACAAAATATTTAGCCAATTTAAACAAAGTTATTCAAATATAAAAGCAGTTTTATGTTAATTTGGAGCCCAAAATGTTAAGCCATCGTAAATTTTGTGAATTGGCATTTGTCCTATTGCTCGCATTCACAGTTTCATCATACGGACAAGCGGATAAGCAAATTAACAAATCCTATTTTGGATTTTTCTTGAGTGGGGGCATTGGATTTCACGATACAGAAACAAAGGCTTTATTTGGACCACCATCATGTTGTAATGAAAATTTGGGTGAGTCGGGTCTGTATATTGGCTATGGGGCTGAGTATATTTACAATTTTTCAAGTAAGATGAGTTTTACATTCAGTACGGGTTTTGAAAAATACAAAGTGGATTTCATGAGTCCCGAGAAAATGATTTTGAATATTGATGGTGAACCAATCGAGGGCTTGTTCAATCATAATACTGCATTTGATATAAATTTTTTAGCTGTTCAAATGGGACTCATGTACGAATTTTACCACGATTTTCTGGTATCAGTACAATTAGGTTCGATTTTTCACTTATCAAATTCTATCACACAATACGAAGAACTCAAAGAACCTGACGACAGAGGCGTATTTCCGGATTCGGGCACTAGAGTCAGAAACAGGAGATCGGGCGAGATAATCAATATTTCCACTTTCATCCCCACGGGTGAATTGGCAATACACAAACGACTTCCTTTGAGCATGAACAGCACTTCGTTTTTGCAAATTTCCGGCTCTGTCAACTATGTACCATTTGAAATTGTCGAGAACACCGAATGGACAATTCTGACATTTAAACTAAAAGCATCATTTTATTTTCCTATCTAAAGTCATTTTTTTCATTGTCAATAGTTTGCTAACCCTTAAGTTTGAATAGTAGCACAAGACAAAATCCGAGAAAATGAATAAAATAAGAGTTTGGATCCGTTATATATATTTGCAATCATCGCGACAAGCCTCGCATTGGTTGGAGCATCTTCAGACTACCGAGCATTTGTTTATGATAGCAATGGCAGTTATCATAGGTGTTGTTAGTGGTTTTGGAGCAGTGGGAATCAAATATTTAGTTGATTTAATTTCCGGGATTGCTTTTGGGCATGGTGGAAATTTAATAGAACGAATATCGAACACACCTTGGTATATGTTACTCCTGATACCAACAATCGGCGGGTTAATTGTTGGACCAATCACACATTTCGTTGCTCCGGAAGCACGAGGACACGGAGTACCCGAAGTGATGCAAGCAATTTTAACCAAGGGTGGTGTAATCAGACCTGTTGTAGCGCTCGTCAAATCATTTACCGCAGCAGTTACAATCGGTACAGGCGGTTCAGTCGGGAAGGAAGGTCCAATCGTGCAAATCGGCGCTTCAATTGGTTCTACTATCGGGCAATTTTTCAGAGTTCCCTCACGTAGAATGAAAACATTGGTCGGATGTGGTTCAGCAGCAGGTATAGCGGCTGTATTCAACGTTCCGGTTGCAGGAGCATTATTTGCGATTGAAGTCATTTTGCTTGATTTTTCAGTCAAACAGTTTGCTCCAATTGTGATTTCATCTGTTATTGCAACTACGATAGCTCACGCATTTGTAGGAAATTTCGCCGAATTTTATATCCCGCCTATTATCATGCATAGCAATATTGAGATAGTTTACTACTTCGTGTTGGGTGCATTGTGTGGATTAGTCTCATATTTGATGATAAAAGTCTTATACTTTTCGGATGATTATTTTGAAGAGAAGGTGAAAATCCCGCCATATTTAAAACCTGCAATTGGTGGGTTCATGGTTGGTATAATTGGGATATTTTTCCCCCAAGTTATGGGTGTTGGAGACGATATGATAAATATCTCTATCAACAATCAAGCAATTTGGTACATTGCATTCGCTTTGGTTTTCTTGAAAATTATTGCTACTTCCATCACTCTCGGTTCAGGTGGTTCCGGTGGCACTCTTTCACCTGCTCTTTTTGTTGGTGCAGTTCTCGGAGCATTCTTTGGGTCTGTAATGAATTTTATTGCACCCGAAACGACAGCTCAGCCGGGCTCATACGCTTTGGTTGCTATGGGTGGACTTATTGCAGGAACTGTTCGCGCTCCACTTACGGCAATTATTTTAGTATTTGAATTGACTAAGGAATCATCATCAATTTTACCGTTGATGATTGTTTCTACTATCAGCTTAATACTATCATCGAAACTATCGAGAGAATCAATTTACACGCTGCGTCTTGTGATGAACAAAATCCAAATCAGAAATTATGCTGAAACCAATGTAATGAAAACCATTCTTGCAAAGGATGTGTATTCGACCACTTTCATCTCAATTCCCGAAAACTACACATTCGAGCAGATTGTAAAAATTATGATGCAAGACGAGGTGCAATCAATCTCGGTGCATGATTTGAGTGGCAATTTCATGGGTATGGTTTCCATCAACAACATAAAAGATGCACTTTTTGACCACGAAAGTCTGAATTTCGTGATTATCGCCGGAGATATTGCAGATAAAAATGTCCAAAGAGTCGCGTTGCATGAAAGTTGCATGAATATAATTGACAAAATGGGCAAATGCAATCATGATATTTTACCCGTTATGGATAATAAGAATTTAGACAAGCAAATCGGGATAATTTATCGCCGTGAAATCAATGAATTGTACTCGAGAGAAATAGAAAAAATTGAAATGACTTCGGATTTGGCACAAAAAATCACAAAAATGAACGTAGAAAATGACGTCCAATTCATAGAGGGTCACGTAATTGCCGAAATCAAAGTCCCTAATAAATTCGTTGGCAGAACAATCGGTGGACTGAAAATCCGAAATGTTTATGATGTGGACATAATATCAATCAAGACTGATACAGGAACAGAACAAAAAATCAAGGCTGTACCCAAAGCCGATTATATTTTGACATCAAATGATTACCTTATAGTAGCAGGTGAAATCGAAAAAGTTAATAAATTGAAAAACTTGATTTAACTATTTCAAAATATTCAGTTCACGCAGAAATTTATAAGTTAGTTCGACTCTATCTCGCATGAATTGATTGTCCATGCTATCGCGAACAGAAATATTCAATGCGAAAACTTGAGTATTTCCTTTGCTTTCGACCCAACCCACAAACCAGCCAACATTATCTGCAATCGAAGCACCCGTTTTGCCGCGAATAGTGTAATTTCCGTCTTGGTTGTAGATCATCATTTCTTTCACAATGCCAACAGTTCTGGTTGAAAATGGCAATTCATTCTTATAAAGCTTTGTCAAAAATTTCACTTGTTCATCAGCGCTAATTTTCAAGCTGCCATCGAGCCAAAACTCATCAATTTTGCTTGCTCTGATCATTGTGCCATAATCGGTCAAAGTATCAAGCCAAATTTTCATAGTGCTGTCACCAATGCGTTTTGCGATATCTTTGTAATACCACACAACCGAATATTTGAAAGCAGACGCCAAATCGTGGTCGCGATTCCAATCGGGAATTGCTTTTTCAATGCCGTTGTACCGAATTGTATCTTTATCGGATTGTACAGCCTGTGTTTCGAGAGCAATCAATGAATTGGGGATTTTAAAAGTCGAAGCGGGAGAAAACCTCTGAAAACATCTTTCACGGTTTACATAAGTTGTCATTTCAGTTTTCACATCATATACCATAAAGCAGCCACTATAATCAGCCGAATCAAGAATGCTAACCAAATCACTGCGATAATCTTCTTTGCTTGAACAAGCAAAAATCAGCAGTAAAATCACGAAGTAGAGCGAATATTTCATAAAAAATCCCCAATAAAAATAGAATTCAATTTAAACTTTTTTTAAAAATAATATAATAAAATGAAACTTATCTTATCTTTAGTTGTTATAGTGATAACATTTGTACAAAAAAGGGAGAAAAAATGAAATTTTTATTGAAAACACTTGTGTTTGGTTTTTTGATGTTTGCTATTTATGCATGTGGCGAACAAAACGATAAACCTCGAGCGACAAAACCTGAGGACCTGAAGCTACCAAAGCCTGATTCACTCGTAGATCAATTCAGTTATATTCAAGGTTATGAATTTGGATTTTACCAAGGTATGGATTCCATTGATTTAAATTTTGATTATTTCATGCAAGGTTATTGGGATGCATTCAACAAGAAAGATGCTATGTTTAGTCAAGATTCACTTGAATTTATAAAACAATCTTGGATGCAGAGAATACAAGAACAACGAGACGCTAAACTTGAAGTTACTCGTAAAAGGATGGAAGAAATTGGCAAAGCTATTCTCGAAAGAGACCAAAAGTTTGTGCATGAAGCTCGTCAAAAGGAAGGAAACATTGTCCGTCCCAGTGGGCTAATATATAGAATCATCAAACAAGGGTCAGGCAAAGTTCCCGTAAACGAGGATTTTGTTCGGATGCATACAGTTGCCAAACTTACTGATGGTACAGTATTTGACAGCACCGGTCAAACCCCGCATGAACTACCGGCAGGCGCAGTATTTGCCGGATGGAATGAAGCGTTATTGATGATGCCGGTAGGTTCTACTTGGGAAGTTATTATTCCCCCACACTTAGCTTATAGAGATATTGGCTTTGGTGATAAGATTCCTCCACATGCAGCTATAATTTTGGAAATTGAGCTTTTAGACATACTTGAAGGTGAAGAATTAGAAAAAGCTGCTTACAACTTCATGATGATGACTAACCCGGCTGGTCAGCCAGGCGCTCCCGGTCAACCCGGTGGCGGTCCCGGTGGTCCTCCTCCCGGCGGCAGGAGATAATAAGTTTATAATTTTATTTAAAGAAGGGTTTGCAAAAGCCCTTCTTTTTTTTATTTATTTTTGCTTTTTGAAATAATCTTCTTTTCGTATAACATTGCATACTTCAGAAATGTGCCCATCATACTACTGAATGATGCAACTAAACCGAGTTTGCCATCCATAAACGCTCCACGACGTAAATACATATTGCAAAAAGCAAAAATGGGATTGGCAATCAAATTGAAAAAGGAAACGGTTCTTCCTGTCTCATAATAATTTTCAGCAGATAATCGAGCATATTCTACAGTTTTGTGAAAGTGCGTTTTCATCGAATCATATGAAAAATGCAGCATTTCGCCTTGCATCTCGTCAGTTTTGCCGTCAACTGTTAGATTTTCATGGACAAAATCGCCTAACCATTTTGGATTTGAATTTCGTCGGACTAAGCGTAATTTTTTGTCCGGCTGCCAAGCGTATTGCATAATCTTTCCGCAGTAAACTGAGCGCCGATTGATAATATACCCGTTAATGTCCTGTCGCAAGCATAGATTGCCTGCAATTTCATAACGTAGTTCGGGAGTAAGAACTTCGTCGCAATCCAAAAAAAGCACCCAATCTTTGGTACATTTTGACAATGCCGAATTTTTTTGTTCTGCAAATCCTTTCCAATCCTCTACAAAAACTTTTGCTCCAAAACTTTCAGCGATTGCGACAGTATTATCAGTCGAGCCGCTGTCCACAATAATGATTTCCGAGCATAGCCCTGCGACGCTCTCCAAAGTATGCGAGATTCGATTTTCTTCATTGAATGAAATTAAGGCAACTGATATTTGGCAACTGTTCATTATCTTAGCATAATTTTTTTATTCAAATTCGTAAAACAAATATAAAGCCAAAATACAAAATATGACGGACATAATGAAGTTTGAAAATGCTCAAAATATTGCTGTAGTCAGAACTGATAAACTTGGCGACATGGTGCTAACTTTGCCTTTGGTGAAGGCGATTAAGTCCAATTTCCCTGATAAGACAGTATCAGTCATAGCCCAAAGCTATTGCAAGCCCTTACTAAAGAACTCGGATTACATTTATAAATGCTTTTATATTGATGAATTTGACAATGGTTTGAAAGATATTTTCAGACTTGAAAAATTTGACGCGGCTTTTTTCCCCAGACCGGTTTTTGATGAAGCAATTGCAGGATTTACAAGCGGTATCAAACTAAGAATCGGTTCTGCATATCGTGCCTACTCGGTCTTGTTCAACCATAAAGTCCGTGACCACCGAAAAGTTTCGCAATTTCACGAAGCTCAGTATAATGTAAGAATGTTAGAATCTATAACCGGTGCGAATTATAAAACTGAGCTTATCAGACCGATAATTGATGAAATTGAGTTCCAAAAGATTCAAAATTTGTTACAAAATGCACAAGATAAAACAAAAATTATCATTCATCCCGGCAGTGGAGGTTCAGCTCGAGATTTACCGATTGAAAAATTAATCGCCGGGTTAAAAGCATTCGCAAACGATAATAATTTCCAATTCATAATAACTGGAATTGCCACGGAAAGCAAGATTTGCGATGATGTGCATCAAAATTTGCAGCATTCGCTAAATTTTTGCGGTCAATTGAATTTAGATGAGATGATTGCACTCATCGAAATGAGTGACGGAATGATAGCAAATTCTACAGGAGTATTGCATATTGCGGCATCGCTCAGTAAGCGAGTAATCGGCTTTTACCCAAATTCACCGCATATAAGTCAAAAACGATGGGGACCTTATGGCACTGAATCCATAATCATCAATCCACCGATTGACGAGAATACGCAGCTATCAGACGATATGAGCAAAATTGACAGCGAAAGAATTACAGAAGCAGTCATTAAGCTCTTTGGCAAAGTTTAAAACGGTGTCCATGCAAAGGAAGCGACCGGAAAAATATAAGGCACAGAAAACACGGCAAGTCCGAAATCTGCCGAAAAGGAACTATTTTGCATCCTAACACCAGCCATAATAGCAGTATTTGTCACGCTTGAAATATTGATATTCCAAAGTTCGCCAATGAAATAAAGTCCATGACGCCGTGAAAACTTAGTTTTGATGCCGACACCGATTCCAAAAGAGCCGTCTTCGTATAAAAAATCAATTAATTCCCGCCCGAAACGGGCTGTATAGAAATCTTGATTTCCGGTCTTGAGGAAAATAATACCGTTAATATCAGTCCGTTCACCTGTGAAATTGATTGAAGTGTAAACGTGATTCAGGTTGTTTCGGTTATTGACAAAAGTAAGATTGCCTCCAAGTGCTATTGACATTCCACCGGGAGCATTTTCCCAAAACATTCTCACAACAGTAGCTTTGGCGTTAATTATCGAAATCTGGTCATGTGACTGTACCGTCGGCAAAAAGCTCCTCCCAACTGTAAACGAAAAAATGTCCATCACACCGAATCCGGCGTAAAACAATCCGAGTTCGTAATTTGCAATGAAATGGTCTCGCCCAATTGCATCGCCTGTGGGCATTATGAATATCCGATTTTTTGTCCTATCGGCAGTTACTTTCGGGTAAATTTCTGCAATTTCCTTGTAATAAATCACAGGCGACCCCAATAAAGTTTTGAGCTGGATTCCCCCACCGTTTTCGGATTCGTCCAAAACATCAATTATAAGACCCGTTAGCATGTCGCCATTTTTGAGACGCACAACGTATTCTAAGGAATCCGGGCTGGAAATTTGATTGGCATATAGTTCGGATGCCAATGCAAAGCAAAAAAAGATTGTCAAAAAGAAGATTGATTTCATAAATTTATCTCTAATTATTCTGATAATGCTAATTGTCCGCAAGCTGCTTCTATGTCTTGCCCGAAAGTGTCTCGAATGGTAACGCGACCACCGTTTTGTCTGATTATATCGCCAAATTCCAGAATCAAATTTTTAGGAGTGGGTTTAAGTTCTTTACCAAATCCTGAAGGCATTGCGAATGAAATATCGTTGAAAGGAATGATGTTCACTCTTGAAGGTACTCGTTTCAAAATTTTTGCCAATCGCCGTGCATCAGCAGGCGTATCATTAAATCCCAAAAATGGGATATATTCGTAAGTTACGGGCATTTTTGTTTCGCGATAATATTCTTCGACCGCTGCAAGTAATTCGCTTAGTTTAAGATTTCGAGCTAATGGGATAATCTTGCCGCGGGTTTCGTCAGTCGTAGCATGCAATGATAAAGCAAGTTTTACGGGACGAATCTCTTTGTGAAGCTGCTTAATCCTGTTTGTGATGCCGACCGTTGACAAAGTGATTTTTCGTCTCGACAAATTCAAGCCCCATTCAGCAGTCATGATTTCCAAGGAATGAACAACATTCTTGTAATTCAGCAATGGCTCTCCCATTCCCATGAAAACGATATTTGTAATTTCGCACCCAAGTTCCTTTTGGACTAATAAAATTTGGTCAATTATTTCAGCAGGAGTGAGATTCCGAAGCAAACCAAGCGTACCTGTTGCGCAAAAGGCGCATTCCACAGGGCAACCTGCCATTGATGAGATGCAAAGTGTAATCCGTTCCATTGTTTCAAAATCGTCGTCATACCAAGGCATGTAAACGGCTTCGATATGCTTGCCATCATTGAGCTCAAAAAGAAATTTCACAGACCCGTCAACCGATTTTCTCACCTTTGTGATTTTGAGAGAAAACATCTCAAAAGTCTCACTCAACTTCTCTCTAAAGGCTTTCGGTAAGGTTTCGATTTGAGAAAAATCATCGAGATTGTTCCCATAAACAGCATTCAAAATTTGAGCAGCGCGATATTGCTCTACGCCCTGCTCCACACACCATGACTTTAATTCATCTAAATTATAATTTTTCAGGTACAATGATTTTCTCGAAAATGACTAAAAAGTATTAAACGGTTTTATGAGTGAATTTGTTGCAATTCACAATTAGAATCTACAATCAAAATGGTAATTTTGTCAAATCAACATTACCGCCGGATAAAATACAAACAACTTTTTTCCCTTTGAAAAATTCAGGATTCGAAAGAATTGCTGCCAAAGTTACGGCAGAAGAAGGCTCGACAATGATTTTCATTCTCTGCCAAATTAATTTCATCGCTTCGATTATTGCAATCTCCGACACACGAAAAATATCATCAGTGTATTTGCTGATGATTTCAAAAGTCCTGTCGCCGAGTGAAGTCAGTAATCCATCAGCAATGGTTAGTGGATTGACAGACGGTACAATAGCACCGGATTTGAACGAACGATAGGCATCATCGGCACCTTCGGGCTCGGCAGCATAAACTTTGATGTTTGGAGCGATAGATTTCGCAGCCAATGAAGTCCCGCTAAGCAGACCACCACCACCGACAGGAGCTATTATGCAATCAATATCGCCCATGTCCTCCAGAATTTCCAAAGTGGCAGTACCTTGACCGCAGATTACTTTATAATTATTATAAGGGTGAATGAATACAGCGCCCGTTTCTTCAACCACTTGATTCAGAGTGTCTTCGCGGGCTTGCAAGGTCGGCTCACAAAAAATAATTTTCCCGCCATACTCGCGAACAGCGTCCGATTTGACAATAGGCGAATTATTGGGCATCACTATATAAGCTGGGATATTTCGCCCAGACGCAGCTAATGCCAAAGCCTGAGCATGATTGCCCGACGAATGAGTTGCGACACCTTTTGAAGCATCAGATTCACTCAGTGACAACACTGCATTTGTTGCTCCACGAAATTTGAAAGCCCCAACTTTCTGGAAATTTTCGCATTTAAATGAGACTTCAGCACCTGTAATTCGATTGATAGAACTCGAATTTAGTATCGGAGTTCGGTTCACATGCCTTACAATTAATTTTTTTGCGTCTATAATATCCGACAAAGTTAGTTCTGAGATTTGTTCTTTCATGATTTTATTCTTATTTTCATAATTGCAAAAATATTAAATTCTCATTAACTATTTGAGAATGAATTGTATTTATAAATGATTTCGGAGTGTTGACATGAAAAATTTTCTGGTGATTATATTTATTACAGCTTTGACATTTTGGGGATGCTCGGACGACGAAAAAGTGGTTCCGGAAACTGAAAGCGTTCTTGCACCTGACGGAATCAGCTTCAGTGGCTACAATTGGCAAATCAAATCAACCGATAATATCGCAGATAGCCGCTATTTTTGCCTGACGGATAAATCCAACGTAAGAATTGACGAGGAAGGGCATTTAGTGCTGAAGCTCACTTCGATGGATGCAATTTGGCATGGAGCGGAATTGATTACTCAAGAGAAATTCGGTTTCGGCACATTCAAAATTCAAATCGAATCAGATTTTACTGATTTTGACAGAAACGTCAGCTTCATGGCATCTGCAATAAATGTCACTGATGATATTTTTGAGGGCATGACCCAAGCCGGGCTTCGCTACAGTTTTTACGGCGAGGAAAACAATCCCAATCCACTTTCTTATATTTTATATGCAACTGATAAAAAATATGCTGAAGAGTATAATTCGGGAAATCAATATAGTCAGTCAAAATCTGTGACAACGCATGAAATCAAGGTTTTACCCGATGAATTAGCTTTTGAAAGCTATGCTGGTACTTCGAAAGACGAGCTATTGGGTAAGTATTCGACCAAAACAAGTGATGGCACAGGAAACGATTATCTCGATATAAGTTTTTCAAAAACATTTCCTTCAAATAAGTTTATCTTTACTGTCTGTTTGGGCGAATTCAACGAACCGGAAAAAGGTAAAGATGTAGAAATCAAAATTTTGAAATTTGAATTTATTCCTCATGAAGATAGTTACAGCCAAAAATAAGACTATTTTTCAATCAAAAAGAGACTGAAATGCAACGAATAAAATCAAAACTGAACACGCACTCTTCCGAATATATCAGCTATTTCGAGAATTCGATTCGTTTGATTGATGATTTAAGAGCAAATTTGCAACGTGTCAAACTTGGCGGACCGGAAAGCTCGCGCGAAAGGCACATCAATCGAAACAAGTTATTAGCGCGCGATAGGATAAAATATTTATGCGATGAAAACACCCCATTTTTGGAATTGAACGCATTCGCAGCTTGGGATATGTACGATGGAGACGCACCTTCAGCCGGTGTGATAACAGGTATCGGGATTATACGTGGCAGAGAGTGCATGATAGTCGCAAATGATGCCACTGTCAAGGGTGGGACTTATTTCCCGATGACAATCAAAAAGCATATTCGCGCCCAACGCGTAGCACTCGAAAATCGTCTTCCGTGCATTTATCTTGTGGATTCAGGCGGAATATTTTTGCCATTTCAATCAGAAACTTTTGCCGATAAAGAACATTTTGGAAATATCTTTTTCAATCAAGCTCAAATGTCTGCTCTCGGAATTCCCCAAATAGCTTGTGTAATGGGCTCTTGCACTGCCGGTGGAGCATATGTTCCGGCGATGAGCGACGAAACTGTCATAGTCAAAAATCAAGGGACGATTTTCATTGGTGGACCGCCATTAGTCAAGGCTGCAACAGGCGAAGAAGTTACTGACGAAGAGTTGGGAGGTGCAGACGTTCACACGAAAATCTCCGGTGTAGCAGACCACTTGGCGCTGAATGACGAACATGCCCTATCAATTGTCCGCATTATAGTCGAAAACCTTGGGCATTCGAGCAAATTTGATATTGGCAGAATTGCACCTGAAGAACCTTACTACGACCCGCAAGAACTATATGGATTGATTCCTGATACGCTGAAAAAGACTTTCAATATGTATGAAATAATTGCCAGAATCGTTGACGGCAGCCGCTTTCAGGAATTCAAAGCCGAATATGGCAAAACTCTAATCACAGGATTTGCACGGATTAAGGGCTATCCCGTGGGAATTGTTGCAAATAACGGCGTTCTGTTCTCGGAATCTTCATTGAAAGGGGCGCATTTCATAGAACTTTGTTCGATGCGGAAAATTCCACTCGTCTTTTTGCAAAATATAACGGGATTTATTGTCGGGAAAAAATACGAACACGGCGGTATCGCTCGCGATGGCGCAAAAATGGTTCATGCAGTAGCAAATGCGCAAGTTCCCAAGTTTACGATGATAGTCGGCGGTTCATACGGCGCCGGAAATTATGCAATGTGCGGCAGAGGCTATAATCCAAATCTGTTGTATATGACTCCACACAGTAGAATCTCGGTAATGGGTGGAGAGCAGGCTGCAAGCGTATTGGCATCGGTCAAAGTCAATCAATTGCAAAAAGCCGGAAAAAAGCTCACTCAAGAGGATATTGATGCAATCAAACAGCCGATACTCGACCAATATGAGTTGGAAGCGTCTCCATATTACAGTTCCGCAAGGCTTTGGGATGACGGAATAATTGACCCGATTGATATTCGGCACGTGCTTGGGCTTGGCATTTCAATGGCATTGAACAAAAGCATTGACGATGCCAAATTTGGTGTTTTCAGGATGTAGGAATAAAATTCAAGGAAATGATAAATTGATAAAAAAAGTATTAATTGCAAATAGAAGCGAAATTGCTTGCAGGATTATCAGAAGCTGCAAAGCTATGGGAATTGAAACTGTGGCGATTTATTCTGATGCCGATAAAGATGCATTGCACGTCAAAAGTGCGGACTACGCATATTATATTGGTGAATCTGAAGCGAAAAAATCATACCTTGATATGGAGAAAGTCATCCATGCAGCACTCGAAAGCGGTTGTGACGCAGTTCATCCGGGATATGGATTTTTGTCCGAAAATCATGAATTCAACCGCAAAGTTCGCCAAAGCGGGCTGATTTTCATTGGTCCGAGTGCAGAATCAATGGAATTGATGGGCTCCAAAACAAGCTCGCGAACATTGATGATTGAACATGGAATTCCAGTTGTTCCGGGCACATTCATTGATAAATTAGCTGATAAGGAAATTGCTGAATTAGCTTCGGAAATCGGCTACCCGATTTTAATCAAAGCTGCTGCAGGTGGTGGTGGCAAAGGTATGCGAGTTGTTCGTGCGAGCAATGATTTGCTTTCTGCGATTGAATCCGCTCGTAGAGAGTCTATGTCTGCATTTGGAAGTGACGAGGTGTTTATCGAAAAATATGTCGAAAACCCTCGCCATATCGAATTTCAGATTGCTGCAGACCAACACGGCAATATCGTCCACCTTTTCGAGCGAGAATGTTCAATCCAACGTCGCCATCAAAAAATAATAGAAGAAACTCCATCCACAGCTTTGACAAATGATTTACGAGAAAAAATGGGCGAAGTAGCCAAAAAAGTTTGCCAAGTGGCAAATTATAATAATCTCGGCACAGTGGAATTTCTCTTCGATAATGCCGGCAATTTCTATTTTCTCGAGGTCAATGCCCGAATCCAAGTTGAGCACCCGATTACCGAAGAAACTACCGGAATAGACCTCGTGAAACTGCAAATTGATATTGCGAATGATTTGCCATTGCCTTTTGAGCAAAAAGATTTGAAGCAAAGCGGTCACGCAATTGAATGCCGAATTTATGCCGAAGATGGTGACAATGACTTTTTGCCTTCATCAGGGAAGATTTTGATGCTAAGAGTGCCTGCCGGCGAAGGAGTTCGATATGATTCGGGCATTGAAACTGATTCAAATGTGACAATTTACTACGACCCGATTCTCGCCAAACTCATTGTCCATGCCGATGATAGGGAATCTGCCCGATTGAAAATGATTGAAGCGCTGAAAAGCAATGTGATATTGGGCGTGAAAACTTCCATAAATTTCATGATTGCTTGTCTTGAGACAGATGAATTCAAATCCGGAGAAACATTCACGAGCTTCATTGAGACACATTATGAAAATTTGAAAAATTACAGACAAGATGAATTGTTGAATTTGGCTCTTGCAACTGCAAATCAATATCTATATGATACCGAGACAAGTCAAATTATTCACGATTACAGCAAATCAAATCCTTGGCTCGAAATGGGAACTTGGGAAATATGTTCAAAATATGAGGCGAGGTCATTATGATTTTGAGTTACAACAATCATAACTATCGTGTTTACGATGATAATGGCTCTTACGACATAAACAAAGTCAAATTCGATGTTACTCTCTCGCAAACATCAAAAGGCTCTTACAGAGCAATTACAAGCGAAAAATCATATGATGTATTCGTAGCAAATGATGAAGAATTTTTGTACTTGTTCGTTGAAGGGAAGCAATTCACTTTCCGAAAGCTTTCGGAAGATAACATTAGCCATGGCACAGACGCTTTAGACAAAGGGACCGGCGAAATTCACGCTCCGATGCCTGGAAGCGTAGTCAAAGTGCTTGTAAAAGTTGGTGATTCCGTCGAAGTTGGTACTCCGGTGCTAATCATCGAAGCAATGAAAATGGAATCAACGCTTTATGCCGATATTGAAGGCGTCGTAACAGCTGTGAATGCTATCGAAAAGGAACAAGTCGGGACTGAAAAAGCATTGGTTGTGATTGAAGTTGTCGGTGATTAAAATAGAATATTTTTAATTTCGACAATAGAATTTATTCTTAACAATTCTGAGAGTGGTATGGGTAAAAATTTTGTTTCTAATCAAACAGAATCCGTGAAAATGTTCGGCAATCCATTGGTCGAAGCTTTATCGAAAGTACATTGGACAGTGCCACTGATAGTATATATTCCCATTATTTTATTTTTCCAATATCAATCAATTTTTACCTACAATTTTGCCATTCTCGAGTCATTTGGATTGTTCTTGGGAGGCTTGTTTATATGGACCTTGACTGAATATTTGTTGCATAGATTTGTTTTTCATTTCGAACCGAAATCACCCTTGGGCAAGCGACTGCATTGGATGTTCCACGGTGTTCATCATGATTACCCGCAAGACAGATTCAGACTTGTGATGCCACCTTCGATATCATTGCCACTTGCTGCTATGTTTTATTTCCTTTTCCTTTTCATCTTTGGCACAGTCCATTTGCCGGCTATCTTTTCCGGGTTTTTAGCGGGTTATCTTGCGTATGACACTATTCACTACGCAATCCATCACAACGGATTCAGGAATTCATTTATGTTGAAAATTAAGCAACACCACATGCGACATCATTACACCGAACCAAATGAAGGGTTTGGAGTGTCGAGTCCATTGTGGGATTACGTTTTTAATACCAGACCGAAAAAGAAATCCGTTCAATAATCGCTTTTCACCTTCCGAAGTGTAACTGATTTGACATAATTTGCTTGAACTGAGAGATTCAAAATTTCGATTTTGGATGATATTGAATCCGGAATTATGCTAACGAATACTTCATCAGATTTGGAATCAATTTCGAACCAATAATCATCTTTCAAATTAGGTAATTCGAGATAAGCTTTTTGAAGATGTTCCAATTTCAATTGCAAAGTTGTATCGAACATTTCGGCGTGTGCTTGCAAAGTATCGGCAAATAAATACCCGGGAATCGTGATTTCATCATCATTCCGCAAAATTCCAACTTTGGGGCTATTCAAACGAATGTAAACTTTTGAAAGGAAATCACTTTCTTGCAAATAAATTGAAATGGGTTTATATTCAGCATGAAATTTTTCGATTTGTTCGAGTTCGCGACCCGTTCTAAATGTGGGATAGGTTCCAATATTGAAAATAATCAAATCCGGCTTGCGAGATAAAACATATTGAGCATCGCCGAGCTCATGCCCCAACATGCCATCGCCAACATCAGTCGGGCGATTTTTGGCAATATGCTTATCATTCAATCCGAGCATATCCAATGCCGGCAATTCCGACCAATATGGTATGCAACCCGCTGCTGTGACAGCGACTAAGGGTTGAGTGTCTGAAAAAGTTTGTTTGAGTGTAAGTCCGAGCTCTTTGCCAATCCATTCCCAGCGCTCATGTTTGGCTCGTCGGCTTGCTGTATTTACAATTTGCAAACCAATAAATAAAAGCACAAAACATGAAATCAAAACCGGTTTAATAGCTTTACCGGAAAATCTTTCAATACTTGATAAAAATGACATAATTTGATGATTGCTATCCAATATGAGCCAGAAAAATGCAACCATAACGACGCTCATATGGCGATACGCAGGGAATATATCTCCACCAATGAAAATCAAATACGGGAAATACAGCACCAAAAATATCAGGATATATAGATAGCTCGGGTTTGATTTCAATTTGTCTGATGAAAAAAGTTGCTTGAATGCAAAAATGGAAAATGGCAGCATAAATAATAATGCACCAAACACATATTCGAGCCCATTGAGTAAGTGATTTCCCGAAGGAGTGATTTTGACATAGGCAGTATTGGGCAAGAAATCGTTGTAATACATCATCCTAAATGTTAATTGCCCGATGAAAGCAGCAATCGGAAAGGATAGAATTTTTATCAAAGCAATTATTTTCTGCGTCTTTTGCAATGGGGAACGATGCAAAATAAAAGTAGCTGCAAAAGCTACTATAAATAGCGGTGTGTCCGGGCGAGTAAGAATCATCAGAGAAAAAGTCAATGCAAGAAGTAGAATGTTTTTGGGATTGGATAAATTGGCAAAAAATCTCGGAATCAAATACAAGCTGAACGCGAATAAAAGCATCAATAAGGGCTGCTCAAGACCACCGATTGCCCAAACGACTATCGGGGCAGCAAATGAATAAAAAATCGCTCCTAACCACAAATCATCAATTGTTTTGCCTTGTTTGAATATGCGGTCGTAGTAAAAAAGCACGGGAATGAGCAAAACGCAAATAAAACCAAGCAATCTCACAGACACAATCAAATCCATGCCAAACAACGCAAGAGCGGCATTCATCAAAATCCATAGCAAATTCGAGTAGCCCTCAACATATTCGCCATTATTCCATGTCAAAAAGTCACCGTCTATCAATCTTGCGGCATAGCGCAAAGATATCAGAGTGTCATCCGATAAAAAAGGGTAATAATATGAAGCATGTGCAAATAGTACGATAGCCGTGATTGACGACAAAATGATTAATTGCCAAGTTTTGCTGAGAGATGTCATAGAAAAAATAAATTCTTATAATTTGTAAATTTCAACAAGTGAAAATAAGAACAAATTCGATAAGAAATTTACCTAACAATGACAAGCTTCCCTCTTTGGGGTTCGTGGAAATAATTTCCTTCTGCATTTACGACAAAAAAGTACACACCGGTCGGCAAAATGTTACCATTATTATCACGCAAATCAAATTGAATTTTATTTAGCCCGACTGCTAATGATTTTTCAATCGTATGAACGTTTCTGCCATGCAAATCGAATACAGTAATAACTCCATTGGCTCCTCCTTCGGGTGCAGCATACATAAATTCTATTTGAGTAAGCTCGGTAGCCGGATTGGGCACAACAGTGGGGACGCCGATATTTGTGTTATTGAGCATAACTTTTGCTGAAAGCTCGAGTGTGTCCGCATTTCCCTCAAGGTCTGAAAAATAGACTATGATTGAGGCATCGGCATATTGCAATGTATCGGGCATAAATCTAAAAATTGCTTTCAAATCCGTACCATCGGAAATTGGCTCGAATTCGTGCCAAATAGTGCGTTGGAAAGGATGCAAAAATCCATTGATTCTCACAGAAATTAATTCAGGATTGTCAAAACTTAAGTAAGAATTATCGTACAAAAGCACTTCCACAACCGGTTGTCTCGAAATGTAATTCCCATCTGTGAAGTCTAAACCGTCAAACTTCAGTCTTATTTGAGGCTTTTCGGTATCGGGACCCACGCTAAGAGATGTCGTCGCAGAGTTGTTGAAACTATATAGTTCATTAAGTTTTGTATCTTTGTCAAGATTGATAAAAATCGTATTCAGACTATCCAAATCTTTTGTTTCAATCATCATATTGGTTACGATTTTCTCGTTTGCTCCGATACTTTCAATCTTGTAATCATAAGTGATTGTCTCGCTGCCACTTTTCCTAACTATAATTTCAGTATCCACATTTTCGGCTGAGGCTCTGAAAGATAGATTTTTGACAGCGACATTTAATACCGCTTCATCGCCAATAACATAATGTTCTTTTTCAGGTTTGGTTTCAGATTGAATGATAGCAAGTTCGGCTGTTGGCGAATAATTTACAAGTATCGAAGTTAGATTTGTTTGAGCAGAACTTAAGTTTTGTTGTATAGAAATATCTTTAGAAACAAATTCAGTTTCTAAATATATATACGTGTATTCGCTAGCATTGATAGATGATATATCAATATTTTGCTTCATTGCGGAACTTACAAGCAAAACCGGAGTATTTTCCTTATTTAGCCCATATACTTTGATATTAATATCGGCAGTTGTGTTTTCTAAATTTCCGGAAAAGTTGATGTTACTCCATTTCCGAGCCGGACCAATTTTTGGCGAAGTCATTTTGCCGTTACTTAGGAATTTAGTAATAAAACCTTCGACAACTACGCTGTCACCAAACATATTAATCCCTTCAGGTATAGAGCCAACCGTTGCACCTCGCCATCCAACCATCGCAAATGATATATCGTAACCCATATTATCGAGATTGATGTCGAGTGTATCGCCAATTAATGAACCCAGCTTCTTAAATTCAGCAAGCAAAGTATCAATCGAACCGTAGCCGGGATTTTCTACATGAACTTTGTAGAAAACGGGCAATCTAAATGCAGAGCGACTTGAACCAATCATGACATAATCATTATCACTTATAGAATCTCGCAGAAATTCAACTAACCGAAAAGATGTGGAATCAGTCTGCCAATTGGAATTATTTACTTGCAATCCCCATGTGTCAAATCTTCGATGAACAATATTATCGGGGAATGTTTTACTATTTATAACTGTTACGCTGATACCAAGGTCGTAAGGACCATCAGCAGTGACTTTGTCGCCAACTTGCATCATTAAGTATGGTTCGAAAAAGCGATTGTTTGCAGGGTCATCAACGCCTTTGACACTTATAATTTTCACAGGAATGAGACTATCTTTGAAAGATATTTGATCATCTTTTACCTCTAAATTTTCAAGGTCATCAAATTGAAGATTTTCGTTAAATGGTAAAGTCCAGTTTGCTTCATTATTACTGCTTAAATCGGAAGCTACAAATGGCAAAATATCGAAACCATTATCATTTATACTTTGTTCGATACGTTTTGATTTCAACAAATACAACTCACCCGTTGCGAAGCTTGTGTTGGGCGTATAATCAATATGTGTTTCACTTATGATAATATTGTCGGATTGCTCTTTCGTAGTGGAATAATCAAGAATATCACCATTCTCGGGGTTTACAACTTGAAATTCATAATCGAAAGTACCGTTCAATGGCTCGATAAATCTGAATTGGGGTGTATCGGAATTTACATCCCACAATGCAAGCGGCTCGACAGGCAGCAATTGATTGCCAAACACTTCAACAGAAAAAGTGATTTGATTATTTGAACGGTCAATATCATAAATGCTATTGTCGGGGTCAGCTATTAAAGTAATCGTGTGAGTTCCACCCATAGATTTTACAGGTAAATCAAAGGAGAATTCTTCGCTTGTGCATAATCCGATATATTGGAAAGAAAGTGTATCGCTTTCGCCCTTAAATGTTCTGACGAGTAAAAGTTTAAAGTTGGATAATGCTTTGATTCCATAATTGTTGAGTGAACCTGTAATAGAAACTGTTTCCTCTTTGTCACTAATATTTGGGTTGATTTCGGAATTGATTCTGATGTCTGATTTCAATAGATACAAATCGGGGTCTGTACCAAGCCTAACACGTATAAGCGGATCGCCAAGCATCGAAAATTGGTAGAGTGTCCATAATTGAGTTATATCAATGGGATTCATTCGACTCTTACCAAACTGAAGTATTTCGGCTAAATTGCGTTCTTGCTTCTCGGTGTCAGAAAGAATGCCAAACATATTTTCGGTAATATTATTATGTGGTCCTACCCAACCTGTTGTACTTGAACCTAAAACACAAACAAAGCCTTTTTCCTTTTGCATAAGGTATTGTTCGTTTCGGCTACTAATTAGCATTGGTTCAGAAAATGCTCCTGAGTTGCAGGAAATGGTTGTCAGTATTCCGTATCTGTCTTTATTATTGAGATTGGAAGCAGCCCAACCATCCAAATCAAAAACTTGTGCAGAAGCATGACCGATGAAAATTGTCCAAAATGCACCTTTATTGATTTCACTCCTGATTTCACCACCTTGGAATCCGGAACTTGGTGAATCATCCAATTTTCTAACGTAACTTATGTGACCACAAAATCCATCGCTAAGAATTTTGTCCTCATAGTAAAGCCAAATCATATCGAAAAATTGACGACGTTGACCTACATCCTTACCACCGGTTAGGTACAATACATTTTTCATCCAGCGATTCGGTGGAATAGTATCGTAAACGATGGCTTTGTCCACATAATCTCGCATTTCGGTTAATGAATTTGCAGTTACTCTACCAACAAGGATTTCAGGCACAAAATCATCTTCACCGTCCAAACAGCCGTACCACCAATCGCTTGCGGGATTGCCCCAAGTCGGGACATACATCTTACTGACTGCACCATCCATATTATTACGCGGGTCCCAAGTGCAATCACCGGCAATCATTAAATAGCGAATTTTTGGCGATTGCCAATTATCATAAGCATTTTTCAAAAATTTCTTAATCGCATACGGAGATTGTTTACCGAAGTTAAATTCATTATAGACATCGAATATATCAACTATTTCAATCTCAAATCCTTGTGTTTGCTTGCGAAATTCAGCTAATCGTTCTACTTCGGGTGTAAAAAGTTCATGTTTCAAATAGATAGCATTAGCGCTTTTGTCGCTACTCGCAAGATTTTTGAAAGTAATTTTCCTAATTTGAATATTTTGAACAGAATTCAAATCATGAGTAAGCAAATTGACGCTTCTGTTTGTGTTGACATTCAAATCGGCTTGGTATCTGATACCACTGTTGGATTCGATAAATCCTGAAAAATTAGCATTCTGAGATTGTTTAAATTCTTGAGCAGAATTTGCTTCACCTTTGACTACGGCGAATGACCAGATGTCACCTGCATTGATATTCTTGACGTTTTTAGCACCAAGTTTGGCAAATTCATCTCTATTTCCCTGCAACTCGCTCGGACTATTTACAACAGCTACAATTTCCGTCCCGTTTGGCAGTTGGCTAAGTACACCGTTCAGTGTAGAGCTAAATGCCGCGTCGTATAGGTAAATTGCTTCAGTATCTTCGGGTTTGCGATATAAGACATGAATACCGTTTTGAGTACGGTAAATTTTGGTATCATTCAGAACTAAGGATGTGAATTTGCTATTTTGTGCTCCGCCGCCAAAAACAAATCCTTGCTTTTGATTTTTGCCGAATCGGATTGTTTTCTCGGTAGTATCAAGGGCAATAATGTTATTACCATGATAACCTGAAACTCTAACAGTCGAAGGGTTATTTACAAAAAATTCAGATTTCCCTTTCTCGGCAATAGTTTTTAATTTTCCTTCGAGAACAAAGTATTGCAGCCCGACAGGAGAATTTGTTGTATTATACACTTGGTGATATTCGAAAGCAATTTCGTTCAATCCAAACGATAGCTGACTTCCTTTCATTTGTCCCACCAATGTACCGCTTTTGTAGCCGGTAAGGGAATCTCTGTCTTTAAATTCGGTATTGACATTCAATCTCAAATCATAATATGTCAATGTTGGGACATCATTCTTAATCGTATCTTGAATAGTGCGATAATTAGCAAAGAGACGAATGTCATCAGAAGCATCACCCGTTGCATTGATTTCAATCTGCGGTTTAAAAGATGCAATTGGTCGTTGTGGCGAAGGAGTCAACAATGCCCAATACCAACCTTCGCCCATTATAGTCCGAGAGTCAAGAATGACACTTGTTGATGCTTCGCTACCTGCCCAAGGTCTATCAAAAGTAGAACCAAATGAATAATAAGTTTCCTTTTGGATATGTAAGCGGAAATCTGCTTTTTCAGTTACGTTCACTTGACCGGCATCATCAATCAAATTATAGGACTGAGGCTCTTTTGAGTTGTCAATATATAAGAAAAACGGCTCGTGTGAGGCATAAAAATCCCAATGAGTAGTATCTCCAAATGGGCGTCTTCCGTAGAAAATCAATTTGGAATTGTTGTCTATGATGCCATTATCGTCAAGAATATATCGGGAGTACGGTTTGCCTAGATGAGTCATCTGAATATGATTGATGCTTGTTCCCGCGAGCTCCGGCATCAAATTTATCAAATCTGCAAAAGAAATTGTCGTAACTGCATCCTCTGTGGTTTCAATCTTGATATAGGTCTTGCTCCGGTCGAACCAATCGAGTTCGCCATTATTCAATCCGAATTCATGTGCTTTAGTCTGGGAATAGATTAAAATCAAAAACCCAAACATGATAAATGCAAATATTTTCATTCTGCTGCAAAATTTGTTCATATTCATATATATATAACACATTAGAAGGCAATTTGTTTACAACTAAACGAAAAAAAACCATAAAATATTCAAATTTTATGGTTTTTAGTGAAAAAACTAAATATTTTTTAGCTTCTTGAATCGCCGCCGTAAGATTTGTAACCTGATTTAGGTTTTTCTTCACGAAGCGAGAACATAATTTTCTTAGCAATTTCTTCGGCAACAACTTTTTGGATTTGGTCACCTGAAGTCATGTAATCTTCGATAGCAGTTTCAACTCTAGTACGGATGATTTCGGCAGTTTGCCCAACGAGTGCATTCGAAAGTTGGTGAATGTCGGCTTGTTGTCCTCTGAGAGCTTCGAGCTGGCTACGGTTTGCATCTTCCATTTTCTTCAACATCTTGTCCATACGTTCTTCTTCTTCTGTGTACATCAAAGTAACAGCAAGAAGTGAAAGTAGCATAAACTCAAGCGAAATCGCTAATAGGATGAATGAAGGACGAGTTGCAGGGATAAATTTCAAACCACGAATACCAACGGCAACGATAAGGAACGCAGCACCACCATATGCAAGACCCGTTACAAGGTTTGAATATTTTTCGGTAAAGTGATGAGACATGTACAGTCTGAAACCTTTAGTCACATGAAGTCTATTGCGTCTCCACAACAGACCATTTTTCAAGTCAATAATTTCGATTACAACGAAATCTGAGAAGAATTCTTTGATACGAGTATAGATTGCTTCGTTACGGAAGAAAACGATGTCTGTATCATTATCGAATACGTCGTCGAATCTTGCAGATTGGAACGGTGAAGCGATATCTTCAGTCATAGTTCTGTCCCAAACTAATCTGAAAGCAGAGCGGACTTCGGAAATGTCCTTTTCGGCAAGTTTATCATCAGGCATGATGAGCAAATCAATGATTTCATCAGCGAAACCGGTTTGCAGCCGTAGCTTGACCTTTGTATTATCAATTTGCCGGTCAACCAACACCGCCATAAATCCGATGCCGGACGGCATAAACATAGTTATGAATACTGCGGTAACAAAGGCAAAAATCAAAGCCAGGATTATAAATCCGAGCCAAGGTTCGAGTATGATGGCATTGTCTCCAAGTACAGGAGCTTTGGCGTAAAACTCTGAAGCTTTCTTTGAATAACCATGTTCTTGTTCATTTCTCGCATCCCAAGAAAAATCAAAGATGTATTCGCGATTGATTAGATCCTTAGAAATTGTTTTGCCCTGTGCTTCCAATTCTTTTTCCTTGGAAGTTGTTGCCCAAGTAAGTCCATCAAACTTTGCAAAGCCGATTTTTTGTTGCTGATCCATAGAAGGCTCGAATAGCGGAACAACAAAACCCGCTATAAGTTGGGGTACCAAATTAAAGAAATAGAAATAGAAAAAGGCGGCTGACATAGCCAAAAGTAAAACTACATGTTGTGCTCCAACATTGTGTTTCTTTGTTTTGGTCGAAAAGTTCTTGATTGTCATTAGTGTATCACTCCTGATTACTTCAAAAATTCAATATTTATATTCTTAATTGTATTCATTTAACTTATTAAAATTACGAAAAAATTAAACAAATTCTAAATTTTTTTTCACAATTCTAAACTTTTTTTAAATTTTTATTCATTTTTCAAACTTTTTCGGGTTTGTACTTTTAATAAAAGACTAATATAATAGAGTTTTGTTATATAGTATGCTTTTTTATTATTATTCTATCACTTTTTTTTGTAATTTTGTAGTATGAGAAACAGAACAGTCAAAGCAGGAATAAAAATTCTATACATCGGTACAATCCGAGGTAATTCGTTTTTATCTTGTCTGGGTGTCATGTCTTCTATGCTCCACAAAATTATCGTCTCCGGACGAATTCCTTGTTGTTTCTAAACTTCCCAATTTCCCTTATTACATATTAAAGTTTATTAATCTATTTTTTTTGAATACAAACATGGAGGTAATCATGTTAGTTGAATCATTAAGCTATAAATCTAAATATCATGTTGAAGCTATTGACGTTAAAAAAGAACTAAAAAAGCATATGCTTGCTGATGGATTTGATTTTGTTTTGGACTTGTACTCAAGCCAAGGGTCTCAGTTAAGAGAATCAGTTCATGGTAAATCGTACTTGGATATGTTCACTTGTTATGCATCTATGCCAATTGGGATGAATCATCCCAAAATGGTTGACCCGAAATTTGTAGAATACATCGGCAAAGTAGCATTGAATAAACCTGCCAATTCAGACATCTACACGTCTGAATTAGCAACTTTTGTTAAGACATTTTTTGAAATTGCAGTACCGAAGCACTTCAAGTACTGTTTTTTTATAGAAGGTGGCGCTTTGGCTGTAGAAAATGCGCTAAAGGCTGCATTTGACTATAAAATTCGACGTAATTTCCGGAAAGGCTACACCACTGAACGCGGTACTCAAATATTGCATTTCAATGAAGCGTTCCATGGGCGAACAGGATACACAATGTCTCTTACAAATACAGACCCCAAAAAAGTGAAGCTGTTCCCGAAATTTAATTGGTCCCGAGTTTTGAATCCTAAAATTACATTTCCTTTGAATGACGAGAATCTTGAAAAAGTGATTGCAGCGGAAAAAATTGCAATCGAAGCAATCAAAAACGCTTACAAAGACAATCCGGACGATATTGCAGGAATACTAATCGAGCCGATTCAGGGCGAAGGTGGCGACAACCACTTCAGAAACGAATTTTTGCAACAATTGAAAGAAATTGCTCACGAAAATGACTCTCTATTGATTTTTGACGAAGTCCAAACAGGAGTTGGTCTAACAGGCACGATGTGGGCTCATGAACAAATGGGCGTCGAACCCGATATTTTGGCATTTGGTAAGAAAATGCAGGTGTGCGGTATATTAGTGGGCGACAAAATTGACCAAGAACCGGAAAATGTGTTCAAAGTATCAAGCAGGATAAATTCTACTTGGGGTGGAAATTTAGTTGATATGGTTAGAGTTACTAAATATCTTGAAATCATCGAAGAAGAAAAATTGGTCGAGAATGCTAAAATAGTTGGTTCCTATTTAGGTGAACGACTTCATGAATTGCAATCCGAATTCAACGAATTGCTATACAACGCTCGTGGCAGAGGCTTGTTCAGGGCAATTGACTTTACAGATGTTGCCAAACGAGATGCTTTTGTCAAGTCAGCTTTTAAGAATAATTTGATTATTTTACCATCGGGGGCGAATGCAATTCGTTTCAGACCGGCTCTGAATATATCAAGAGCTGAGATAGACAAAGGGATTGAAATAATCACTAAATCAATCAAAGAAGTAATTTGATTTGAATTTTAAATTATTTGACCGCTTCGGGTGATTTAGCACACCCGAAGTGGTTAACTTTTGGAATTTTTGTTGTATATTTACAAATTATTTATGTAAAATTTATAAGAAAAAATTATGTCAGGTCACAGTAAATGGGCTAATATTAAGCATAGGAAAGGCAGACAAGACGCTCTGCGAGGTAAGGTTTTCACAAGATTGGGAAAGGAAATCACTGTTTCGGCACGTGAAGGCGGCGGTAATGTCGGGGATAATCCGCGATTGAGACTTGCAGTCCAAAATGCAAAAGCCGTAAATATGCCGAACGACAATATAGCGCGTGCTATCAAAAAAGGTACAGGCGAAATCGAGGGTGTAAATTACGAAGAGTTAACATACGAAGGTTACGCTCCTTGCGGAGTTGCAGTCATTCTTGAAACAGTTACCGACAATAAAAAAAGAACTGTTGCAGATGTCCGTTCAATGTTCGGGAAGTTAGGCGGCAACATGGGCGAAACTAATTCCGTGGCATGGAGTTTTGACCGCAAAGGCGTCGTAACTATTAAAACGCTGGGCAAAACCGAAGATGAATTATTTGAAACAGTCTTTGAATCGGGTGCCGAAGACATCGAATACGATGCTGAAGAATCACGTATCATCTGCCAAATGACTGATTTTGGCAATGTTTTCAAATATTTTGATGAAAAAGGATTCGAGTTAGGCGAAAGCAAATTGGAATATATGCCACAAAATTATACAAAGATTACAACAGTCGAAGATGCCAAGAAAGTTTTAAGATTTCTTGATACTTTCGAAGACTACGATGATGTCCAAAACATATATCATAATATGGAAATGGATGATTCGATTGCGGAACAAATTGATTAATTAAATTCGGTACGATAAGTACCGAATCATAAAGAGCGAAATGAGAATTCTCGGCATTGACCCAGGCTCAGTGATTTGCGGTTACGGCATAATCGAAGTCGAAGCCGGGAAAATCATCTTAGTCGAATATGGCGTAATCAAAGCTAAGAAAAAAGAAGAGGATTTCCCGCTCCGATTGAAAGAGATTTTCGAGAGACTCACAAGTGTGATTGAAAGGCATCTGCCGGATGAATCTGCACTTGAGTCTGTTTTTTTCTCCAAAAATGTGCAATCGCTAATGAAACTTTCTCACGCTCGTGCGGCTGCGATGTTGGCTTCTACATTGCGAGAAATCCCTGTTGCCGAATATTCGCCGCGTGAAGTGAAAAAAGCTGTAACAGGCAATGGTAACGCTTCGAAGCAGCAAGTAGAATATATGGTGAAGAGCTTATTGAAAATTTCGGAAACGCATGAATTTTTTGATGCAACAGATGCCTTAGCTGTTGCTTTATGCCACGCATACAGATGGAAGCAGAATGCTTCGCCCGTTAAAAATTGGAAAGATTTTGCTTCCAGAAATCCTGAAAGAATAATTAAGAATTGATTTTGTTGGCTCTATTAGCGGATTCGTGCTCAATATAAGTTCCAATATTCCTTTTTAATCTATCACGCAAAGGCATTTTGACTGCTCTGAATATAAAATATTTCCCCTTATAGTCAATAATGTATTGATTAATGGGTGCGATGATAAAAAGCAGTAAAAAATAAGTGTGAATCTGAATAATTTGGTTAGCACTGATATAGCTGTACATAAAATAATATATAGACAGATATAATCCCAATCGAAGTAATTTGAAAAGCTCCGGGTCAATGTCTTTAAATTGTTTATTTTTCAAATTAAATTTTAAAGATTGGGCAAAAAGGCTAATGAACATACCAAAAAAACCGATAAAGCCAACGATACCAAGTTCAGACAAAACTTGCATTAAAGTAGTGTCACTGAAAACCCAATTACGAGCAATATAATTCATATAACCACAACCGAAACCATATCCAAAAATCGGATAATGCAACCAAAGTGTGAAATAATCACCCATATTAGCAAACCTGTCGCCAAATGATTCGCCAACAATAAAATTCGATTTTCCTCCGAAAAGAAACATCAGTACGCTACTTACTCGCTCCCAAATAAGTGAAACCACTCCTTGGTCATTGTATGAAAGTATTGCGAATTCGACAATGATAATTACAGGAATGAAATAAAGCATAGATTTGAAAAAGTTAGAAAGATTACTATACTTTTCAAAAATCAAAGCAGTTCCGATGATAAAAACAACCCCTAAAATCCCGGTAAGTGAAAATGAGATAATAAGCGAAACAATAATCCAGAATAGAACCATAAAGTTCATCAAAGGTTTTTTGAAGAGGAATTTCTTTGTTTGAATGAACGGAATCAGCATGAAAATCAAAAGAATATTATTAAAGGCGGCTAATGCAGATGGTTCGGAAAATATCGAAGTAGCACGGAAAAAATTCCCGAATTGCAAGCTAAGTTGAGCATAACTGTCGGCATCTGTACCCAGCAGCCCTCTGGCAAACATTGACATATTACTGACATCGAGCCATGCAAGAGGCAAATCGAAAAAACGAGCCACAATTTGATAGGCGCCAAAGATATTAACAACTAAAGACAATACAAGCCAAATTCGGACAAATTTCCATATCACAGCCGAATCAATGCGAATGAAAAACAGTACATATGCGAATAAAATTGTTTGGTGAAAGTGTGCCGTAGTCTTGAAAAATTGTGCTAACTCATCCGGATTACCTCGGAAAAGTGGTCCTATACCTGAAATGAAAGTAGATAAACAAAATAACAGGAAAAAAGTCAAAACGGGATTTTTGGGTATCTTGAACTCTTCACCATACCAAACAGCTTTGATTAAAAAAGCCACAACTATGGAAAAAGAAAGAAAATCATTGATTGTAATTCCGGAACCTCCAATCGAAAAGAGTTGGAAAATTTCGAAAAAATAAGTAATCGAGTATAGTATTATTAGAAAATTTATCATGCGTTCAAATTTAATTTGCTAAAATAGCGAATCCGAGTCAAACCACAAAAAAAGGTGCATCTGTGAAATTTTCATGATGCACCAAATATTATACTTCAAGTCAAGATAAATTGAATCAGATAAGACCTTTTTCGTGTTTGGCTATAAGATTGCTAATCATATCGCGAGTCATCGAAGTCAAATCATAATCAGGTGTCCAACCCCATTCTTGGCGTGCAGACGTATCATCAATTGATTGGGGCCACGAATCTGCGATTTGTTGGCGCGAATCGGGATTATATTCAATTTTGAAATCCGGCAAATGTTTTTTGATTTCGTTTGCTAAAGTTTTGGGGTCGAAACTCATCGAAGCAACGTTGAAATCGCTATGATGAATCAAATTATCAAAATCTGCTTCAGCCAAATCTATTGTCGCTTTTATACAATCAGGCATATACATCATTGGCAATACAGTGTTTTCGTCAAGGAAACAGTTGTAATAATTTTTCTTAACGGCTTCGTAGAAGATTTCAACTGCATAATCGGTAGTTCCGCCACCGGGCAGTGTTTCTGAGGAAATTATCCCGGGATAACGCAAACCGCGGCAATCTAGACCATACTTTGCGACATAGTAATCGCAAAGCAATTCGCCTGCGACTTTAGTAATTCCATACATCGAAGTGGGCTTCAAGACGCTTTCCTGCGGAGTGTTTTCGCGAGGAACGCCCTTGCCCCATACAGCGATAGAACTTGGAATAACAATGCGTTTCATTCCATATTTTACGCCTAAATCTAGAATATTAATGGAACCATTCATATTCACATTCCAGCACAAATGCGGGTCTTTTTCGCCGGTTGCGGATAAAATCGCAGCCATATGGAAAATAGTATCAATATCATGTTTGATGATGACGGGGCGAATGGTTTCGGGGTTGGTCACATCAATCGAATAAAATGGTCCTTCTTCGGCAACTTTACTTGCTGAATGTCTGATGTCACTTGCGATGACATTTTCGGTACCGTATTTTTTACGCAAAGCAACTGTTAATTCTGAGCCGATTTGTCCGAGGGCTCCTGTAATCAAGATTTTTTTCATATCAGTTTTCACAATTTTTCAAAATGTTCAATAATTAAAAAACAAAATTAATACTTATTCATGACAAATGGGCTAATTATCCTTGTGTATTCTATTTTTGAAATGTGGAGAATCGCCATGCTCTCCCCAACCGACCCTATCACCGGCGAGAGTTACACGCGCTTCTATACAATTGAGGCAATCCTCGGCTTGCTCATCGGTGCAAGGTTTATTTTCGTAGAGTTTGTAAAAATCGCGATAAACACCGGGAGTAATATTAGGCATAATAATATTTGCGCCTGCATATAGTGCCTTTTCCCTGCCCAATTTATCAGATGCTTGCATTGCTGTCGAAGCAGCGATATTGATGTCCTTCATGATAATTCTGAGCACTGCAATCATTTTTAAAGTCATGAAGAAACGCTCTTCTAAAGGCAAAAGAGTACCACTGAATTCGAATAGCGGTGTACTTCGATGCTCGATATATGGACCCATTCCGCACATATCAATATCGAAATCGCGCATAAAAATAATATCGTCAACTAAATGCTCCAAAATTTGGAACGGTACGCCAATCATCACGCCCGTACCGACTTGGAATCCAGCCTGACGTAAATCTCTCAGGGCTTGCAATCGCCTATCGTAATCGTGCAATTCATCATTTGGGTGGAGTTTTGCATATAGTTCGCGATTTGATGTTTCGATTCTAAGCAAGTAGCGCCGTGCGCCCAATTCGTGCCACTCCTTATAAATATCCAAGGTTTGCTCGCCCAATGACAATGTAATTCCAATTTCTCCATTTGTCATTTCCATTATTTGGGCTATGAGCGATGAAATTCGCTTTGTAAATGCAGGAGATTGCAATTCGCCGGATTGGATAACCACCGAAGCATAATTATTTTCCCATGCAAAACGAACGGATTTGAGCACATCTTCATCGGAGACAATATATCGAACTAATTCATGATTATCCTTTCTGATGCCGCAATAGAGACAGTTTTTGGCACAATAATTCGATAATTCGACAAGTCCGCGAAAATATGTTTTCTTGTCAACATATTTCGATTTTACGTCATTAGCTTTATTGAACAAGAGCTTCGCATCTTCGTGATTCATTGCCAAAAGTTCACGGATTTCATCTCTGCCAAGCTCGTCTTTCTCGAGAATTTCATTATAATTAATCATCAGAAATATATATCCCTTCTGCCCTGCTTGACTAAATCGAGCTTTTCTTTCAAAGTTCGGACATTGGTGTCAACAGCTAATTCGCGGATTTTATCTTCGATTAGATTATAGCCCAAAATTTTAGTTTCGGGGCTTGCGTAGTCCTCAAGATATTCAGCAAGGGTGAGCAGTGCATTTGGCGAGCATAATTTTTTGATAAAACCCGGCACAGAGAATTCCATAAAATGCTCCCCTGTGCGCCCCATACGGTAGCAAGCGGTACAAAATGACGGAATATAGCCGTGTTCGAGTAATTCGTGAATTACTTCCGCAAGAGTACGGTTGTCGTTGAGAGTGAATTGCTCCCTGTTGATATTTTGCAAATGCTTATTTTCTTCGCTATATCCACCCAATTCAATATTAGAGCCGCCATCAATTTGCGATACACCGAATTGCAGAACTTGGTCTCGAATTGCGGCGGATTCCCTTGCAGTCAAAATCATTCCTGTATAAGGCACTGCGAGTCTCAAAATTGCGACAAGTCGCGTAAAATCCTCATCAGAAACGATATGGGACATATCAAAATCCATTTCGGAGGCTAATTGGATGCGCGGAAATGAAATGGTATGTGGACCAACTTTGTAAACAGCTTCCAAATGGTTGACATGTCTCACAAGCCCGAGCACTTCGTATTTCCAATCATACAAACCAAATAACGCACCGATTCCCACATCATCAATTCCGGCTTCCTGTGCCCGGTCCATAGCTGTCAATCGCCAATCGTAGTTACGTTTCATGCCTGAAAGATGGACTTTTTTGTAGGTTTCCTCGTGGTATGTTTCCTGGAAAATCTGGTATGTTCCGATATGAGAATCACGAATAACTCTGAATCCATCAATATCTTGTGGTGCAGCGTTAATGTTTACTCTGCGGATTTCTCCATTATCTTGCTTGACCGAATAAACTGTATTGACTGTACTTGCGATAAATTCCGGTGTATAAAGCTGATGCTCGCCGAAAGCGAGAACGAGCCTCTTGTGACCATTCTTTTCGAGCGATTGGACCTCTTTAACTAATTCCTGCTGAAGCAAAGTTTTGCGGATGATTTCTTTATTCGAGTGCTTAAATCCGCAATAGGAGCAATTATTCGAGCAGTAATTGCCAATATAAAGAGGAGCAAATAATACGATTCGTTCGCCATAAACTTTACGCTTTAGCTCTTTAGCGCCTTCTTTGATTGCCTCGATTGATTCAGCATCATTAGCATTGAGTAATATTGCAGTTTCTTGGAGCGAGAGGCGATTTTTGTCAAGAGATTTTTGGATTATTTCCTTAACTTGCCCGAAATCGGATTTCGTATCACGAATTATAGAGTGAATTTCTTCACTATCAATGAATGGAACCATTGGTTCATCGGGAATAATATATTTTTGGGGATTATAGATCATTTCAATACCTTGCCGTTAGATGTCATTTTTAATTAGAACTGAGCGACATTTTAAGCCTTTGATTTTGCCTAATCTGCCTGATAATATGCTGATTTGTTCAGTTGTACCTTCAATCACGAGTGACATGACACTTTGCTTTCTATCTTGGAGAGTAATACCGTGGCGGCTGAGTATAATAGAGGAATTCTGAGATATTGTATTGTTTAATATCTCTACACAAGATTTATCTTCGATGAGAATAATCATAGTTCCTAATCTCTTTTCCATCGGTAATTCCTCAAGATAAGAATCATTGAGCATGACACATTGAGCTTAATTCAAATCAAGCTCGCCGTATTTTTATCTATAAATTATGATATGCTCCGCTCGAAAACGGAGCATATCAATTATTAACTAATATCTGTTTCGCTTAGTGTAGTGTGTGTGCAATAACTTGTGTGACTTATGACCCAATGGTCCGTCTTTCAAGAATTCATCATAAATTTGCTTGATTTCGGGATTTTCGTGCGATTTGCGTAATTTACAGTCTGCATCATCTTCGTAAATAGCTTTGATGCGTTCCATTCTTACTTTGTCGTTAGTTGGGATAGGTTGACCACCACCACCAATACATCCGCCGGGACAAGCCATGATTTCAATAAAGTGATAAGGTGATGTGCCGTCTTTAATTTGGTCCATAATGACGCGAGCATTCTTCAAACCATGTGCAACTGCGACTCTAAGTTCGACACCTTCGAGGAAACTGTAAGCTTCGAGACAGTTTTCGAGTTTCACTGCGGCATGTTTGATACCTTCCAAACCGCGAACGGGTTCGATATTTAATCTATCAAATGGTACATCTCTGCCTGTTATAAGTTCGTAAGCTGTTCTGAGAGCGGCTTCCATAACACCACCTGTCGCACCGAAAATAATCGCTGCACCTGTAGAATCGCCCATAATGCTATCAAAATCCGAATCTGAGATTTCCGAGAAATCAATACCTGCTTGTTTAATCATATGTCCAATTTCTCTGGTTGTAAGCCCGGCATCAATATCTTGATAACCGCTTGATTTCATTTCCGGACGATTTGCTTCGAATTTCTTGGCAGCACATGGCATAGCAGCTACGCTGACGATATTTTCGGGTTTTACACCGATTTTTTCAGCATAATAAGTCTTTGCTAATGCACCAAACATTTGTTGCGGAGATTTGCAGGTTGACAAGTGTGCAAGATGTTCTGGATACATGTGTTCGATAAATTTAACCCATCCCGGAGAGCAAGAAGTTATCATTGGTAATGCAACTGAATCGTCTTCATCTTTGATTTTGCTCTTGAGTCTGCCCAAAAGTTCTGTACCTTCTTCGACAATTGTTAAATCGGCAGTATAGTTGGTATCAAGCACGGAATCAAATCCGATTTTTTTCAACGCAGCAACCATTTTTCCGGTTACATGAGCGCCGGGAGCATATCCTAACATTTCACCAATTGCCACTCTGACTGATGGTGCAGTGTTTATGACGACGTGCTTTTTCTCATCGCCAATTGCTTCCCATATGTCATCGAAATATCTTCTTTCGGTAAGTGCACCTGTTGGGCAATGAATGATACATTGCCCGCAATTAACGCAAACAACTTCATTCATCGGCAAATCCATGAAAGTAGAAATCTTCATGTCTTTACCTTTGTGAGCAACTGTAATGGCGTTAACATGTTGCAATTCTGCACAAGTTCGGACGCAACGTTGGCATCTGACGCATTTGCTGTCGTCTTTCTCTATACTCCAAGATGAGCGGTCAACTTGAATCCCGGGTTTTAAAACGCTCAGATAAGTGTTGTTGTCCACATTATATTCCGAAGCAAGAGCTTGAAGCTCGCAATTAGTCGAGCGATAGCAAGTTGTGCATTGGGTATTGTGTTCGGAAACGAGCAAAGCAATCAAGTCCTTTCGGGCACTTCTGACTTTTGGAGTATTTGTTTTGATGACCATGTTTTGTTCACATGGAGCAGCACAAGAAGCAGTCAAGTTTTTTGCACCTTCGACTTCAACAACACAAACTCTACAATTACCGGCAACGCACAAGTCTTCATGATGGCACAAAGTTGGGATACGAACATTAATTTTCCGTGCAGCTTCCAAAATTGTAGTGCCTTTCTCGATACTGACATCAATACCGTTAATTTTCACGCTGATGATATTTTTTATACTTTCCATTTTTTTCTTCTTCATTTTTTTTCGATAAATTATTAATAAATCATTTCTTCACGGAAATTGTCAACTATTGACGAAAAGGAATTAGCCACAGACTGTCCTAACCCGCATTTAGCAGTAATTTTCATTGTATCGGTAAGTTTGAGCAATTGTTGGAGGTATTCCGGGTCTTTATCACCACGTTTGACAGCTTCAATACCGACTTTGAGTTGTTGGCAACCTATTCTGCAAGGAGTGCATTGACCGCATGATTCTTCTTCGAAAAAGTCAAGATAATTTCTCAATACATTATACATCGAGCGTGAACTATTGAAAATCATCATCGAGCCGCCTGTAGGCAAGGAATCGCCTGTCAAACCGCCGGGGAAGCCAATAGTTGTAGATTGGAATTTCTTGCGTGGGACGCAAAAACCAGACGCACCACCGACTTGAACAGCTTTAGTATCACCGTCGCCAAATTCGCGGACGAATTCATCCAATGATAGTCCGAATTCCAAGTCATAAATGCCAGGTCTTGGAGTATCGCCTGAAACTGAGAATAATTTTGAACCATGTGAATCTTGGATACCGAGTTTTTTGAATTCTTCGACACCAATTCTGCTGACAACTTGAGCTGAAACTAATGTTTCTACATTGTTGACGACTGTTGGTTTGCCCAAGTAACCATCATTAGTTGGGAATGGCGGTTTGTTTCTCGGTTCGCCTCTGAAACCTTCCATCGAATTAAGCAGAGCAGTTTCTTCTCCACAAACATAAGCGCCGCTACCCAAAAATATTTCAATATTGAAATCAAGTTCCAATTTGAAGCAATTCTTGTGGAATTCGGCAATTTCTCTTTCGAGATGAGGTACTAAATATTTATATTCGCCACGCAGATAAATATAACCCTTTCTGGCACCGATAACATAAGCACAAATGCCCATACCGGCTAATACTTTTTTTGGAACGAGAGTGAGAATTTCTCTATCTTTGAAAGTGCCCGGTTCGCCTTCGTCAGCATTACAAACCACGAATTTTTCATCGCCATCGGCAGCAGCAGCAAATTTCCATTTCAAACCGGTCAAAAATCCTGCACCGCCTCTGCCTTTCAATCCTGAATCTATCAAATCTGAGATAATATCTTTGGGGGCGCGTTTCAAAGCTTTTTCCATTACTTGGTATGGACTTTCCGGATGGATTCCAAGTATTACATCTAATCTTTTTAATCTTTCTTGCATTTTATGTTCCTATTCTCTGTTTTTGTAATCGGTGATAATTTCCCGAATTGTTTCGGGCGTCAAATCAGTGTAAACGTCATCGTTGATAAGCATTGCGGGTCCCTTATGGCACCAACCTAAGCAGTTTGTATATAAAAGCGAGAACTTCCTATTCAGCGTAGTTTCGCCCACTTTTATTTTCAGTATGTTTTCTAAAGTATCCACAATTTGGTTTTTGTCGTGCATATCGCAAACGATAGTTTTGCAAACGCGAATCACAAATTTTCCTCGTGGAATTGTATCAAGAAAACTGTAGAAGGTAGATTTACCATATACGTCAGCAGACGACAAGTCAAGATTGCGAGCGATGGAAACCATAGCTTCATCTGACACGAAGTGCTCTAAATCGTAAACTCCTTGTAAAATCGGCAAAAGGCTCTCTCGTTTGCTTCCGTATTTGTCAACGAGTTCTTTTACCATCATATCGGTTTTGGTCATTGCAACACCTTTTAAATGTTATTTTAAATTAATTGTTAATAAAATCACTTATTATTGATATTTTCTTCAACTTTATTTATACATTTGTATCAATATACTATACAAAACTACGGATATTACTCATAATATGCAAGAAAAATTGTTAAATAATTCACTATTTATCAATTACTTAGCTAAGTGCAAACTTAGATATGATGAATTGTTTGTCGCATGTATTTCTAAAATGATTTTTAGCTATGACTTAGTTTTTTTAAATTGATTTATTACAAAATTTTCACTACTTTTATGAAACAAAAAAAATGATTGATTGAATATGCGAACAGAAAAAGACCAACTCGGAACTTGTGATATACCCAAGGATGCCTTATACGGTATCCATTCAATCAGAGCAAAGCACAATTTCCCCGACAACACGAGATTCAGTATTGAATGGTACAAAGCAGTCAGCACAGTAAAGCTAGCTTACTATTTGAATTATGAAAAATTTGCTCAAGCAGTTCAAAGCAAATTCAAAGTAGAAGATTTGCCGATGAAGTTAATCGAACCGGAAATAGTATCGGCTATGATTCGGTCGGCAGATGAGATGTCGCAAGGTAAATATTTCGAGCACTTCATTGTTCCGGCGATTCAAGGCGGAGCCGGTACAAGTGTTAATATGAATATCAATGAAATTATCGCCAATTCTGCACTTTTGTCATTGGGACATAGTTGCGGCGATTATCACATAATTGACCCGATTGAACATGCCAATATATATCAGTCAACAAACGATGTCATCCCGTCGGCGCTAAGAATAGCAGTCATGGCTTTGCTCGAGCAATTGGAAAAATCTATCAATGAAACCCGTTCAATTTTTGAGAAACTAGAGAAAGAGCATAATTTCACCTTGAGATTGGCTTATACGCAGATGCAAGCCGCAGTACCAACCACATTTGGCAAACTTTTTTCAGCTTATACAGAAGCTTTATGGCGAGATTGGTGGCGCGTCTCGAAATGCTTCGAGAGAATAAAAGTAGTAAATATCGGCGGAAGTGCCGCAGGAACAGGGCTCACTGTGCCACGATATTTTATCATGGAAGTGCCGAATATTTTGAAAAATATAACAAATTTGCCTGTTACGAGAAGCGAAAATTTGACCGATGCAACCTCCAATCAAGATACACTCGTGGAAGTTCACGCTATTTTGAAATCTCATGCCGTAAATTTGGAAAAAATTGTCTCCGATTTGCGACTTCTTTCATCCGATATTGGCGAAAAATCTATCAACTTGCCGGCATTGCAAGCAGGTTCATCAATCATGCCCGGAAAAGTTAACCCTGTGGTGAACGAATTCGTCATCGAAGTCTCGCATATTATCTATGCTCATGACCAGCTTATAACGGGATTGACAGCTATGGGCTGCTTAGATTTGAATGCATATTTGCCAACAATCGGACATTATTTATTAAGTAGTTTGAAACTTCTCATAGCGGCTAACGAGACTATGAGCAAAAATTTAATCTCCAAACTGACTATAAACGAAGATGAATCAATCGAAAAAGTTATGATGAGCCCTACAATTAGTACAGCGCTATTACCTCATATAGGGTATCATAAGGCTGCACAATTGGCGAATTTTATGGTAACAAATTCAGTTGACATAATTGATGCTAATCGTCAGTTAAAAATTATTGAAGAGCATATTTTGGTAGATTTGATAAAAGCAGAGAATTTGAATAAATTAGGATTTTCAGTCAGCGAATTAATATCGAATAAGACAAATGGCAAAAGGTAAAGAATCTACTCTACATATAGGCATCTTTGGAATCCGTAACCAAGGAAAAAGTTCGCTGATAAACAAAATCGCCGGGCAGGAAATTGCTATCGTCTCGGAGCATCCCGGCACGACTACTGACCCTGTCAAAAAGAGCATTGAAATCCCGGGCTTAGGTCCTGTCGTTTTGATAGATACCGCCGGAGCCGATGATACGGGCGATGTGGGGCTTAAGAGAATTGACAAAAGTATAGAAGCAATCAAACACGTTGACCTCGCAATATTAGTCATATCGGGCAATCAAATAAGCCAAACGGATATTTTCCTGATTGATTTATTCAGACAAAATGATTTGAATTTTCTTATCGCACACAACAAATCAGACTTAATCCCGATTGATAAAGATTTTGCTCTGAAAATCGAGAAGGAATATGGTGTAGATGTTGTGTCAGTCACTTGCACAACCGAAAGCGACATTTCAAATTTGATAGCAAAAATAAGATTGAATATACCCGAATCTGCTTGGAAGAAAAATTCTATGATTGGCGACTTGGTATCTTATGGTGATATTGTGTTGCTAATCACTCCAATTGACATCGAAGCACCCGAAGGACGTTTGATACTGCCCCAAGTGCAATCTATCAGAGATATTTTGGACAATGACGCAGTTGCGATTGTTTTAAAAGAGCGCGAACTCGATACTTTTTTGAAAAATACCGGAATCAAACCCAAACTTGTAATTACCGATAGTCAGATTTTGCTCAAGGCTGCGGCTTCCGTACCCGATGATATTCCACTGACAGGATTCAGCATTTTGTTAGCGCGATATAAGGGCGATTTTGAGGCATATTTGCACGGAACACCCAAAATTTCCGAACTCCAAAGCGGCGACAAAATTTTGATGTTAGAATCATGCACTCACTTGGTTTCCTGCGATGATATTGGCAGAGTGAAATTACCACGCTGGATAAGCAATTTCACCGGAAAGGACTTACATTTTGATTTCGTAGCCGGACTCGATAAATTGCAAACCCCAATTGATGAATACGCTCTGGTGATTCAGTGTGGTGGTTGCGTCGTCACGAAAAAGCAAATCATGAACAGATTATCACCTGCAAAAAAAGCGGATATTGCTATCACAAATTATGGAATGGCAATCGCATACGTGCAAGGAGTTTACAAGCGAGCTATCGCTCCATTTACCGGAGCAAAGATTGATTCTTTGGATTATCTTTAGAATTTTTCGCGGTACCTTTGGGATTATATGGACAATGTCGGCAGCCGCATTTGCAGCAAGAGCCACGTTCCAAGAGATACTTTTCGATAAAAACTATTAAACCTGTAGTGTCAAAATAAAAATCAATGCCTTCGTGAAGCCCACGCTTTGTCATTTACGCGATAAAGGCAATGTGGAACAACGGAACAAACCGCCCAATTTTCCCACTTCGGAATAATTTGTTTCGAGCACTTCGATTGATTTGCCTCTTAAAATATCGTTCAATCTGCCAAATGTTGCATCGGAAACGACTTTATCGGGAGCTAATGAAAAAATATTCGGATACATGTGATACATCTCGTATTGAGTCACTTTGATTAGATTTCTTTCGCCAAAAATATCATAAATAGCTTCGGGATGATAAACAAAGCCACCTTCATAAATTATCGCTGAATCTGTGCCCACAGGCTGAAAGGCACAATCAAGGTGCAGTATATTTGTTGCAGGATTCTCAGTTACACAAAGCTGAAATGGAATCACTTCCTTTTGCGGAAAAGATTTTTTCAAAAACTCGTAACCACTCCAATTAGTTCGCTCGGAAATCCCGACAAAAACATATTTCCCGTGCAAAATCACGTCGCCACCCTCAATGAAAGAATCTTCGGGCATTTCGAGAATTTGATTTTGAGGAATTTGATTGTGAATGAAGTCAATTCCCTTAAGTTCAATCCGTCGGTTCTCCTTTTTCATATTGGATTTGACCATGACATCGTCAATAACGAATGAAATGTCTCGAGCAAAGATTTGGTCTTGATTTTCAATATTTCGAGGTCTGATGACTTCAATACCTTGAGATTCGACCAACTCGGCAAAAGATTCAACATATTTGATTAATTGTGATTTGGACGGTAAAGTGCCTTGTTTCAGATGTTTTGCTATTTTCGGGTTGTTCTCATGTACAGTGGTGCCTCTGTTGTGGGCTATTCCAATAATCACAGATTCCAGCCGTGATACTTCGTCTTTGATGTTTAGTTGCATAAATTTTCAGAATTTGACATGGTTAATCTCGTTTGACGTTGTTAATAGTGAAAAAATTGTTAATTTAGCTCTGTTTCAAATTAAGTAATCCAAATTTATGAATATAAATCAAAAAGTAAGAGATTTTATTGAAAATTATGTCCAATCGGACACTCACGAGTTAGCTTTGAAAAATAAGCAACTCGAGCCGAGCGACTTGAAGATTGCTTTAGAACAAATTGAATCACGTCAGCGAATCAAGACAAAACTCCCAACGTGGTATGAAAATTTTGATTTGATACTGCCTTACAGTAAATATTTAGAGCAATCATCAAGTGAAAGAACCGCACTCTTCAAATCTCGAATCTATCAATATAGCTCATCAATTGATTGCACAGGCGGCACAGGAGTAGATTCAGCAGCTATTGCCGTGAATTCTGAAAAGCATATGATTATTGAAAATAATCCCGATTTGGCTGAACTTTTGAAGCATAATTTCTCTGTATTGAATTTGAAGAATGTCGAGATTGTTGCAACTGATTGCATCGAATATCTCAAACAAAGCGAGACTAAATTTGATTTTGCTTATGTTGACCCTTCTCGTCGGCAAGCCGGAAAGCGAGTTATCAAACTCGATGAAATGACTCCCGATTTGGCTGTCTTGCTTCCAATTTTGAGCACAAAAGCGATCAAAATCATGATAAAACTTTCGCCATTGTTCGATATTGACGAGATTTTAAGATATTTCAGCAATATCGAATTCATTCATGTTGTTGCAGTCAATAATGAATGCAAGGAAATTTTAGTGAGTTTGAATAGCGTCGAGACAAATGAGCCACAAATCGTCGCTGTTGAACTTGGAGAGAGCAAAAGCTTTGTCACTTTCGGAACGCTCAACAAAGCTCCCGTCGGCTACGAAATGCCCAAAAAACACATCTACGAGCCTAATGTTGCATTGGTTAAGTTAGGGAAGTATTTTGATTATCAAACGCAATTCGGGATTTGGGAAATTGGTACAAATACAAATTTGTTCACATCTGAGCTTTTGGTAGAAAATTTTGCAGGAGAAATCTACGAGCTAATCGCAATTACTAAACCGAATTTAAAAGAATTGGAAAATATTTTGGGACATCATCCAAAAGCGATGCTCAAAGTCAGGAATTTCCCGATGAAAACTGAAGATTTGCGCAAAAAGTTGAATCTACTCGAAGGCGACGAGTATAAAATATTTGCTGTGACTTTATGCGATGCAAGCAAAAAATTCCTGATTTGCCGGAAAAACTTAATTGACTAAGGCATCTTCTACTGTATTGAATTTATTTTCGATTTCAGCTTTGACTTTTTCCATGTACCATTGTGGTGTACTCGTAGCGCCGGATATACCCACTGTCTCGGCACCCACGAACCATGACCAATCAATTTCGGAAATATCTTCTATGAAATGGGTTTGGGAATTGACTTTCAAGCAAGACTGATAGAGGCTTTTGCCATTGGATGAATTTTTGCCGGAAACGAAAATCACAACGTCGTTATGTCTTGCAAAGTTGAGCAAAGGCTCTTCCCTACTCGTTACAGCGCGGCATGTGGTATCGCGAGCCAAGAGTTTGTTATCAATTTCTCCCAGGTCAATCATATTTTTTATTTTGCTGTCGAGATATTCTTTAACTTCGTGGAAATGGTGCTTATCCATTGTCGTTTGGGACATGAAGACAGTTTGGCGGTCAAAATCAGTGATTTGCATTGCTTCGTCAAGAGTCTTAATAACATGACAGTTATCATTGCACACGCCGCGTAGCCCAATCACTTCGGCATGTTCTTTTTTGCCGAAGATTATGATTTGAAAATCCTGCTCATGATATTTTCTGACCCGATTTTGCAAATTTGTCACAAGCGGACAAGTTGCATCCACTACGTCTAAGTTGAGGCTTTCGGCACTTTTGTAGGTCGAAGGTGGTTCGCCATGAGCTCTAATAATCACTTTGGCATCTTTGTCATCTTTGGCGATTCGCTCCAAATCCGAATGAGAAATCGTAGTCAGACCTCTTTGTTCGAGTCTTTCGATTTCTTTTGGATTGTGAATTATATGCCCAAGAATATATACGTTCTTACCTTCTGTTTGCGACTGATTCAGGGTTTCTTCCGCAATATCAACAGTGCGGACAACTCCCCAACAAAATCCGGATTTATTATCTATAGTTACTTTCATAATAGCTTATTTATTGATTATTTTTGTTGCCAAATCAATTATCAAATTGGATTGCTGTTCGATTGTCAAGTCCGAAGTATCAATTTCGGTAGCATCATCTGCTTTTCGAAGCGGACTGTTGCTCCGAGAGCTATCATAATCATCTCTATCAACAATTTGTCCCTTGACTTCATACTCGGAAACATTAATTCCTTTTGCAATTGACTCCTTCAAACGACGTTGAACACGGGCAGATATTGACGCCACTAAATATATTTTAAGCTCTGCCTGAGGGAATACAACCGTTCCAATATCGCGTCCGTCCATGACTACTCCGCCATTTTTGCCCATCAATCGTTGCTGCTCGACCAACTTTTCACGGACATAGGAATACGCACTTATCGGACTGACATATTTTGTAACATCCGGAAGGCGAATTTCAGAGCTGACATCCTCATGATTCAGAAAAGTTCGCTGCCCCCATTCGGATTGTTTTAAATCTATGCTGAGATTGTCCATCATCTTATTTAGATTCTCGTCGTTCATGTCCAATCCGCTTCGCAGCCATTCCAAAGTTACTGCTCGATACATTGCACCTGTATCAATATATATATAACCGAGTTTTTCGGCAACAATTTTTGCAGTGGTAGATTTTCCCGAACCAGCCGGTCCGTCAATTGCTATTATGATTTTTTTCATTTTAATTTTCGATAAGTCTATTTATAATTTCGATTGTATTTTGGGTGTCAGACAAGTCATTCAACACAAAGTCAGCATGGAGCAAAGATAATTCGTCGAAAGTCGCAGCACCGGTCGCAACGCACAAAACGGCGATATTATGAGCTTTTGCACAATCAATATCACGAGGTGTGTCGCCAATTATTAGTGTATTATTCGTATTGAAAATTTCGCTCCCGACAAGTTCGTTAGCCCTTTTGATAGCTATCGGTGGGAGCATATTCCTGTCGTCTGAATCCGAACCGAAAGCACCAATTGGGAAAAATTTGTCCAAATTATGTGCACGTAGTTTCAGATATGCATTCTCGAAGAAATTCCCCGTAATAAGCCCTAATTGTATGTCAGGATTGATGTGTAAATCGTTGATTAATTCTACAACACCGGGTAAAATTTTCACATTTTCAATTGTGGTATGTTCTTCAAAGCTTATGTAAATTCTGCTCCAAATTGTTGGCAAAATTTTCAAAGTATCATCATAAGAAACGCCGATATTTTGGCTAATGATTCTAAGAATTTGCAAATCGGTCATACCCCAAAAATCGGGAATAGCCGAATCAGGGACTTCCTTGCCGAATAATTCTGAGAGTAAATCCGCAAACAAGGATTTGGCTATGCCATGCTTGAAGTTTAAAATTGTGCCGTCAATGTCGAATAAAATTAGTTTTTTCATAAAAAATAAAAAATTCCGGCTAACCGGAATTTTTAGATATTACAGTTTTGAAATTTAAAATGGAATATCTTCCCCATTATTGTCTTGAACTTGGATATCTTCATCGTTGGAATCATCAGCATAGTCATTATTCCTATTTGGAGCCTTGTAGTCCAATGGAATCACCATCATTGCACGGATTTCCGAAACATAGCGTTTTACACCATCTTTGCCGTCGTAAGACCTGTTTGTGATTTTACCTTCCACATAGACTTTGCTGCCTTTTTTGAGTCTTTCATGAGCAATTTCAGCCATTTTGTCCCATACCACAATTCTGTGCCATTCTGTATTCTCCTTCCATTCGCCGTTTTTATCCTTAAAACTTTCCGTTGTTGCAACATTGAGCGTAGTGACTGATAGACCTGTAGGAGTGCTTCTGAGTTCCGGGTCTTGACCCAAATTACCCAAAATTATCGCTTTGTTGACGCTTCTTGCCATAAAATCTCCAAAATATGTAATGAAAAATATGTCTTACGAAATTTAAACAATTCCAACCTCTAATTTAAAAATAAATTACATTAAAACCAACTGCATTATAAATATCTTTTTCATCAAAAAACATTCCATGCATAGAATTACCGTTGTAATACTTGTAGAACAGCCGTACACCGAACTTTTTGTTGAATTGGAAATCAACACCCGTTTGGGAAATATAGCCAACACGGTTTTCGCCGTCTTTTACATCGAAAGCAAAATGAAATTTAATATTATCGGTCAATTTTGCTTCAGATTCGATACCAATTTGAGGTAGAATTTGGTTTACATTATCGGGGATAGTAGAAAACACAAGTGTCAATCCGGCATACGGACGAATTGAAAACCATGACGTAAAATGCGTTTCGTAAACTACATAAAGGTCAACAAACTCTCGGCTATAAACAAAAGGCTCTTTGATAAATGTTCCGAATTTCGTATATCCGTCCACCAGATGTGATGAAATGTGAGCCAACCTAAATCGAGCTTCAATTAAGTCATCACCTATCTCATGCTCGTAGGATGAATTTACACCGAAAAAATAATCTGAAGTTTCGACAGGAAATTTGAAATTATTATCGCTCCTGAGGCGAGTATATGTGAAAAAATCAGTCCCAAAAGCCAGAGCAGATTTATCATATTCATATTTTAGCAAATCAAAAGATGCACCTATATCCAATCGTAAATTCTCGTCACAGTAATTGTAGTGCGCGCCAATTCGCGGCTCGAATGTATTTGCTGTCAAAGGTCTGAATAGCAATACATCATCACTTTGGGAGTGAACATTTATGCTAAAAATCATAATTATAAATACTGTAAAAAATGTTTTCTTCATGTTTGTCCTCAAAAACTACTTTTGCCGGTCATGACGACCCAAATCGTTTTGATAAAAATATAAAAATCAAGTGATAAAGTCCAATTGCGAATGTAATAAATATCAGCCATACAACGCTCTTCGAAAGTCGAATCATTGCGCTCGGTTACCTGCCATAAGCCGGTAATTCCGGGCTTGACGTTCAAGATTAATTTATCGGTATCGTTCATTTTGATTCGCTCTTCGGGCAAATATGCTCGAGGACCAATCAAACTCATATCCCCTTTGAGCACATTGAGAAATTGAGGCAATTCATCGAGGCTGAATTTGCGCAAAGTGCGTCCAAAGTTTGTGATTCGTGGGTCATCTTTCAATTTGTGAAATTTGGCATATTCCGCTTTTTTCTCGGGGTACTTTTCCAAAATTTCGCTCAAGGAATCATGAGCATCTTCCTTCATTGTGCGGAATTTGAAAAGATTGAAATGCTTACCCTTGAGTCCCATCCTGACTTGCTTATAAAAGACATTCTTCGTGCCTGTTATGAATAGTGCAATAGTGACATAGAGCATCAAAGGTAACCAAATGACAATCAACATAATGCTGAGAATGAGGTCGAAAAATCGTTTATAAATGATAACCGGCTTATCCAAAAGATTACTTCTCAGATTCACACCATAGAAGCTATTTGAAGAATTGAATAAGAGCCAGAAACTTGAAAGACCGTAAATTTCGTTTACTATGATTGTATCTTTGAATGTCTTAACGCAGTGGTTGATTGCTTCATGTTTGCGATTTTCAGGAATTCCTTCATTTATGAAAATGACTGTATCAATGCTATCAATCGAATCGAATAGATGCAAATCATCTAATGAGAAAGTTTCGATATTTTCGATATCTATGCTATTATTAATGTAATCATCAATGAAGCAGGCAACGGGTTTATAGCCGCCAAATGGATTTTTTTGGAGTGATTCAATAGCTTTTTTGGCAGATTTTTCTGACCCAACAATCAAAACAGGCTTTCCCCACCAGCTTTTCGAGGTGAAAATCATTTTGATGATATGCCTCATAATTGGCATAATGAATAAAAGCAATGCCCAAGACAGGAAGAAAAATGATTTGACGAACCAAATTTGGAGATGCACAAAGAGCGATGCAACAGCCATCAGGCTGAACATCAAGGTGATTGTAATCCAAATGGAACGAATTTCGTTGACGATGAAATTGCCATATCCCGGATATAGCCTGTTGATTGTAAACATGACGAAAAACACGGGCATTACAATCTGGAATTCGAGGTAGAGGTTTAGAATATCAAGTGCGGGATAATAAAAGCTGCGTACCACAACCGAAGCAATCGCAAAACAAATTATGATGGAAAGCAAATCGCTCGCTATCAGCAATAAAATGGGTTTTACAACTGAAAAATCTTGTGTTTTTCGTATTACAGAATCAAATCTGATTTTGTTGTGGTTTTCATCGGACATATTTCACGAAATTCCAAATTATGATAATTGGGAAAAATTAGCGATGAATACCCCTGACAGAATTTTTGATGAAGTCTATGCAATAGTTTACTTCGGGGCAAGTTTCGCCCTTTTGGAGAAATTTTGCAATGCCGTCTGAATTGTTCAATCCCGAGAATAGCAAAGTATCGTAGAATAGCTCGATTTCGTTGATAGTTTCAGCTTCAAAGCCACGTCTGCGTAGTCCAATTTTATTGACACCTTCGACTTGTGCCGGTTTGCGGTCAACAAGTGTATATGGAGCAACATCCTTGACAATTTTGACATCAGCGCCAACCATCGAATGCCTTCCGACTTTGCAGAATTGGTGAATTTTGGCAACTCCACCGAGTATTACCCAATCTTCGACTACAACATGACCTGCAATCTGAACTACATTAGACATTATGACATTATCGCCGATGATACAATCATGAGCTATGTGGCAATACGCCATAATTAGGCAATTACTTCCAATTTGGGTTTTGCCGGTTTCTTTGGTTCCGCGATTGATAGTAGCAAATTCGCGTACTATGCTGTTATCGCCGATGATAGTGAAAGTTTGTTCACCATCAAATTTCATATCTTGTGGTTCGGTACTGATAACGGCACCGGCAAAGAGTTTGACATTATTGCCAATTCTAGCGCCATTTCCGATAACAACCGAAGAGCGAATCTCGCAATTATCACCAATCTGAACGTCATCTTCGATAATGCTGAAAGGACCGATTGTGACGTTATTGCCGATTATCGCTTTGTCCGAAACAATAGCAGTAGGGTGAATCTTTGTAACCATTTTTATTTATCAACTAAAGCAGCTTGAAACTCGGCTTCGGCTACGATTTGACCATCAACCATAACTTTGCCTTCAAATAAGAATGTGTTCAGGCGTTTAGAAATAAGTTTGACTTCCATAATTAATTGGTCACCCGGAAAAACGGGTTTTCTGAATTTAGCATTTTTTACTCCCATAAAGAACGCTAATTTGTTGTCAATATTTTCCACTTTTCGCGTCATCATCAGCCCGCCTGCTTGAGCAAGAGCTTCAAGTATAAGCACTCCCGGCATAACGGGTTTATCGGGAAAATGTCCGCCGAAAAATGGTTCGTTAATAGTGACATTTTTCAATCCGATAATGATGCTGTTCTCGTCATCTATAGAAATTATCCTATCTATCAATAAGAATGGATAACGATGCGGAAGAATCTTCATTATGTCGTTTATATCGAGAGATTTTTTATCATTCGGGTCGTTTTTTTTGAATTTGATTTTATTTTCAAGATATTTTGCTCTGATTAATTTCCCAAATTCGATGTTGCTGGCATGACCCGGACGAGCCGCAAGAATTTGTGCCTTCAGAGGTACACCAATCAAAGCCAAATCGCCAATCATATCGAGCAGTTTGTGGCGAACGGGTTCGTTTTTGAATCTCAAATCAGTGCCATTCAATATCCCATTTTCGCCCAAATTCGGAACGCCGTTCAATCTGAAAATCTTCTTCAATTCGCCAAGTTCATCAGGACTCATGTCTTTGTCAATGATGACTATTGCACTATCCAAACTTCCGCCTCTGATTAAACCTTGTTTATGCAGATGCATAACTTCGGTCAAAAAACAAAATGTACGGGCAGGTGCAAATTCAGTCACAAATTCCTTTTCCAAATCAAACATACCCGTATGCTGACTACCGAGTGCAGGATTGAAATAATCAATCATTACAGTAATTCGGTAATCGTTATTGGGTAATGCGACTATGTCAACATGTTTGTCTTCGTTAGTGTAACGAATTGTTTCGTCTATAACGAAATACTCTCTTTCGGCGTTAAGCTCAGTTGTGCCGGCTTCGAGAAGAGCATTTACATATGGCATCGAACTTCCGTCAATAACGGGAGGTTCGTTAGAATTGAGTTCTATACGACAATTATCTATGCGTAAGCCTGCCAAAGCAGCTAATACGTGTTCAACTGTATGCACTCTGACACCATTGATTCCGAGAGTTGTACCTCGTGAAAGGTCAACAACGTAATCAACAAGCGCCGGAATTTCAATCGGTGTGTCTAAGTCAGTTCTGACAAAAACATAGCCATAATTAGCCGGAGCCGGATGGAATGTAATTGTAGAAGGATTACCTGTATGTAAGCCTGTACCTGAAAATGCCACCGATTTTTGTAGTGTTCTTTGTTTTTCCATTTACTCTTATGAGTGAATAAAACAATTTAATTTACAAAAATACGAAAGTAAACTGAATAAATGTGATTTTTTAATTTGGTATGCCTATTTTATTGATTATCAATTTCTGATAATTTTTTTTTAATGATTGCTAAATCTTTATACATTTCAGGCAAATTTCGCATAACTGCTTCAATTTTGAATGCTAATTGAACTTCTTTTGCCGGTGAACCGAAATAAACACCTTTTTTGGAAATTCCTTTGGAAACTCCTGATTGTGCAAGCAAAACTACTTCATCTGCAATTTCGAGGTGACCGGCTAATCCGATTTGACCACCGAATTTGCAATTTTTACCTGTCCTGACGCTGCCGGAGAATCCACTTTGTGCTGCAATTGCAGTATTGGGACCGATTTCGCAGTTATGTGCAATATGGACAAGATTGTCTATTTTAGTGCCCTGCATCACTCGTGTTGAGCCGATAAGCGCCCTATCAATAGTTGTGTTAGCGCCAATTTCGACATGATTTTCAATGACAACATTGCCGAGTTGCGGAATTTTAGTATAAGAACCGTCAAGGTCGCTTTCCAGATAGCCAAATCCGTCTGCACCTATGACTGCTCCTGAATATACGATGCAATTGTCGCCAATTTCAGTGTCGGAATGAATCACGCAATTAGGGTAAATCTTCGTGTTCTTCCCTATTTTCACATTGTCCATTATTGTTGTGTTCGCCATTATTGAAACGCCGGGTTGGAATATGGAATCTTTCCCGATTGTAACATGGGCTTCGATGTGAATATGTTCGGGCAATGAAACATTCGATTCGATAATCGCTGTCGGGTGCACCTTATAGCTTGAGACCTCAGTTTTGGGAGACAAATAATTCAGCAAATGAACCAATGCTTCGTGAGGACTTTTGTGAGCAATAAAGGCTTGGTTCGGCTTCGGTTCGATATTTGTACCCAAAGGAATAATCACGCATGATGCGTCAGTCACGGGTAAATATTTGCTGTATTTGTCATTATAAAAAAATGTCAAATCACCTTGCACGGCATCTTCGATACCTTGTATCCCATTTATTACAACATTGGTGGAGCCCAAAAGTTCTCCACCTGTTATCTCGAATATTTGATTCAAACTAATTTGAACTTTCATTTTTTTTCTTTACTTTGGTCTGCTCATTTCAATTGGACGTTCTCTTGGTTGCCTAGGATTTTCTTTGTCCTGTTCGGTTTCTTGTTCAAATTTCCGGTCCGTAGCAGGAGGAGCATCCGGGTCGTAATCGCCTCTGCCTCTCTGACGCGGTGTTCTGGATATTTTTTGTTCGTTACGCGGGTCTTTTTCAATTCGGTCTTGCAAATCTTTTTCAAGTTCGGAAACATCTACACCAAGCTCACGCAACACGTTGACAGTCAAGTCAAATTTATAGTTGACATATGGCAAGGGTTGAATGCTTTGGTCAAGTATGATGTCAAATCCTTGGTCTGCAGCTACTTTTTGGACTGCAGCATAAATTTTTTCTTCAACCGGTGTATAAATTGTTTTTAGAGCTTGGTCATGTTTGCCACTTTGTTCAAAAACTGTTTTGGCATAATCTTCGCGAACTCTTTTTTGCGAAGCTAACTCACTTTCTTTGGTACGTCTTTCATCCTCAGTCCAAATCAATCTGTTTTTCTTGATTTCGAATTCAAGGTTGTCAATCTTTTGTTGCATAGCATCGAGTTCGCGCTTCCATTCGTCAATCATGCTTTGGACACGTTGCTGTGCTTGTTGACCCTCGGGGAATTTCTCCCTGATAGTATTAGAATTAATGAATGCAACTCTCTGAGCCAATGCAACATTTGCAGAAGCAATCAACATAAGCACAAATAATGCTACATTACGGAATTTGGGGATTTTATTCATATCTAAAGTCTCTCATAATTCATAAATGAAATTCATATAACAGACGTAAAAGTTAGCAATTTATATCAATTTTTATTTGTTGGAACGCTTAATTGTGTCAATCACTTTGAAAGTAATATCAATTGATGTATCCGAGTAAAGTACCATGACTTTGTCCACAACCATTTTGATTTTCTCTTCTTTTGCAACTTTATCAATAGCAAGTCTTATTTTATTTCTTAATGGTTCGAGCAATTGTTCTCTGAGACCATTGAGTTCGCCTTGTTGCCCAAATTTTTCTTCTTGATATTGAACCATTTGCATATTTTGAGCTTGAAGAGCTTCTTCTTCTTTCAATTGTTGGTCTTGTTGCATCATTGATTTTTGCTTTTGATATTGCTCAAATTTTTGTTGCAATCCGGTACGAAGCTGAATTAAAGTATCTTGCCATTTTTGACCAATTTCTTTGATTCTTTTGTCAGCATCGAGTGCTTCAGGCATTTCTTTAAGTACAGTTTCGACATCTACAACACCCAACATTGATTGAGATTGGACATTAATCGAAAAAATAAAAAACAAGAACAATAATGATGCTATTAAAATCTTATTCATAACAAAACTCCAAAATTTATTAATGTAAAAAATATTCTATTGTCCGAGATGGAATAAGAATCTCCATCCTGATTTTTCTTCGTCGACGCCTAATGGGTCGAACCCATAACCGTAACTAAATCCGATTACACCAATAGGTGCAACCATTAATTGAACCCCAAGACCGGCAGAACGTTTCAAATCGAATGGGTCTGTGGTTCTCAAATTATCCCACACATTGCCCGCTTCTGCAAATCCGTAAAGATAGATTGGCATTGGGTCGAGCGAAACCGCAAATCGCAATTCGGCAGTATATTTGGACATAACGCGACTTCCGCGTCCTGAGCCAATTTTATTATCCGGATAGCCCCTCAGTGGAACCACACTAAATCCGCTCAATCCATTTCCGCCCATTCTGTATAATTCGATTGGCGAAATTGTTGTATCAGACTGAAATCCGGTGATGTAGCCCACTTTAGCCGCAATCATAAATACGAGCCTGTCCATACCTTCGATTTTTGAAATGGGATTATACATTTCGAAATTAATTTCATTTTTGATGTAATCCGTTTCTCCCAGCCCAACAGCTCCCATTGCGAAATCTGTACCAAATGTGAATTTAGAACCGGTTGACGGGAAAAACATATTGTTGAACGATATACGGGAAATTTTCTGCCCGATAGTGAATTCGGTATATTCGCCTTGGCGATAGTAGAATGATGCAGTGCGGTTGTTATTTAGTTGGTATCTTGTAGTGAAATCTCCACGCCAATAATCATCGGGCCATTTGAAACGACGTCCGAGATTGATGCCAACACCTGTACGACTTTGGTTCAAATCTAAATAACGATAATAGGTATCGAAAATGTTGAAGCCTACTGTAGTAGGTGTATCGAATAGCCAAGGCTCGGTAATACCTAATGAAAAAGTACGGTAACGATTTGCTTGACCGAATTCCCAACTTAGATTGAAAATTTGTCCACCGCCACCTTTGAGTGGTTCGAGAATTGAAAAATTGTTGAAAGTAAATCCGAGTGCACCGGTCAGACCGAAACTTCCGGCAAAACCTATTGATGCGTTGAAAGTATCTGTAGAGCGTTCATCAACTTTGTAGATGACATCTACGGCAGTATTGTCGGATTCTGATGGTTTGATGTCAGGACGTAGAGATTCGGGATTGAAATATTGCATTACTTGCAATGCACGTACACTGCGAATAATCGCCGAGCGGTCGAAGAAATCGCCCGGGCGAGTATAAAGCTCGCGGCGGATAACTTTATCTTTAGTTTTTGTATTGCCGACGATATGAACTTTGCCGACTCTAAATCTGTCATTTTCGAATATATTTATCACGATGTCCACCGAGTCAGGAGGCACTCTTTGTAGTTGAGGGATTAGCCTTGCTTGCAAGTAACCGTTATCCATGTATAGCGATGATGCATCTGTTTGGGATTCGTTGCCCGAGAGATTCATAGTGAAACGCTCTACATCATATGTATCGCCGGGTTTGAATTCGAGGCGTCTGAGCAACACTTCGTCCGTATAGATTGTATTGCCTTTGAATTTAATGTCCCTTACATAGACTTTGGGACCTTCGGAAACATTTAGGGTGATATGAACACGTTTTTTATCTTCATCATAAATTATCGAGTCGGACAAAATTTGAGCATCAATATAGCCTTCAGATTGGAAAAAGTTTATCAATAACTTTTTATCTTCTTCATATTTGATTGGGTCAAATTTTGCAGCTTTCCAAAATTGCCACCAAGCTTTAGTCGAAGTTTCGTCGAAAGCATCTTCTAAATCACTATCGGAAAAGTTTTCATTGCCCTCAAAATTTATAGAAGCGACTTTGAATTCGATACCTTCTTCAATATAAGCGATTATATTAGCATAGTTGGAAGTGTCGGTCATTTGGAGCTCCAAATCAATTTGGGCAAATGTTAGACCTTCTTCCGCGTAAAGCTTTTTGATATTGCTTTTGATTAGATACAATTCGTAATTAGAGATGATATCACCTCTGATTTTGCCGGCTGCTTTGCGAATATCGAGTTCGTCAATTTTATCGTTATTTTCGATAATTAGTGCATTCATTCTCGGGAATTCGTCCACTTTGATAATCAAAAACAGACCAACTTGCGAAATCCTGTCAATAACAATATCAACTTTAGAAAATTGCTTTCTTTGCCAAATATTGGTAACAGCTTTCTGGATTTTGGTATCGGCAGGGTAATTGATAGACTCGCCGATTCTCAAACCGGAAAGCGAGATGATAGTTTCGGCATCGGAATACACATTCCCTTCGACTGTTATGCCTGCAATAGTATATGTTTCGGGCTTTAGATTACCTAAGCCTTGTGAATTTGCAGTTAGCGACATCGCCAAAAAAAGTGCAAAAACTAAGTAAATACTAAGATTTTTTGAAAGCATTAAAAACTCTCTGTAAATAAGATTCTTCTGCGACATTTTGTTTTTCATTTGCTATTTGTAAAGAAGTTTTGCCGTAACGCCTTTCGCGTTGCAGATAATTGCTGAGAGCCTCGTAAATATCATTTCGGCGGAACTCGGGCCAATATTTATTGGATATGTAAATCTCACCGTAAGCCATCTCCCATAATAAAAAGTTACTCAATCTCATTTCACCGCTTGTTCTGACCATCAAATCTGCATCGGGCAAATCATGAGTCTGAAGATACGAAGCAAACAAATCTTCGTTAATATCCTCCGGCGAAATTTTTCCACGACGAATGTCCAGACCAATCATTTGGACAGCCCTAACTAAATCCCATCTTCCGCTGTAACTCAAAGCCAAAGTAAGATTGAGCCCTTGGTTGTCTTTTGTTCTAACTTCGGAGTCCTTGAGTAGCTTCTGAACCACTTTGGGCAAAGAATTAATTTTACCGATAGCTCTCAATCTAACACCGTTTGCGTTCAATTCATCAATCTCTTGACGAAGATAATGCTCTAAAAGTTTCATAAGACCGCTAACTTCTGATATGGGTCTTTTCCAATTTTCGATAGAAAAAGCATAAAGCGTAAGGTACTGAACACCCAATTGCGAACAAGCTTTGACGATATCCCTGACGCTTTCGATGCCTTCCTTATGTCCGGCAATGCGAGGCATATTTTTTTCCACAGCCCACCTTCCGTTACCATCCATAATGATGGCAATATGGCGCGGGAACTTGCCCATCTCCATCAATTCTAACTGAATTTCTTTATCTGGGGCTTGTTGATCGTCATTCCAATTCACATAAACTCCGATTCAAAACATAAACATAATAAACCAAGAACTTCAAAAATAAAAAATTCTCAGCCATTTTAGGAAAATAAATACATAATTCATTATTTTAAAGACTATTATAAAAATAAATTTTTGTATTTAAACTAAGATTGTTAAATTTGCCTTCCTAAATTGTGACAATTTGAATTTATGTTATAAATAAAATTATACAGGTAAGCTATGACTAAAGCCGATATCGTTGATGAAATTGCAAGAGCAACCGGATTGACGAAGATAGAAACAAAAGCCGTTGTGGATGGTGTTTTTGCAAGTATTATCAAGGCAATCGCTGATGGAAAGCGGATTGAACTTCGCGGGTTTGGTGTGTTTAAACATAAAAGTAGAAAACCACGTATGGCTCGTAACCCAAAAACCGGCGACCTTGTGCCACTCGATAAAAGATATGTTCCTATTTTCAAACCCTCACCCGACTTTTTAAACAAAGTGAACGAAGCTATGAAAGTTCAATTTGAAGAAAAAGCTTCATAATTTGTTTATGTCGGAATTTTTGTTTACATTGAGAAAATTTTTCAACCAAATTTAAAAAAACGGAGCTAAAAATGCCTTGCGGTAAGAAAAGAAAACGCCATAAAATGGCTACTCATAAGAGGAAGAAAAGACTGCGCAAGAATCGTCATAAAAAGAGGAAATAATTCTCGGGCGTAAATTGTGTTTAAAAGGTGAATATTTTCGAGTATTCACCTTTTTTTCTTTGTTAGCTCGACATTTTTGTTTATATTCTGTTTGAGAATTGTTCCATTTCGAAAAATCAGCTAAATATGAACAAAATATACACCATAACCATAGTTCTCATCTTCATTTTAGGGTCGGCTACATCGCAGGCGCAAAGATGGGAAAAAATCGAAAACCTCCCCAATGGCTACAAAGACAATTATTGGCTTGATATTTTTTATTTAGCCCCCCAAAATACACACGGCTGGGCTTGCGGATTTAATGGTATGGTGGTTCGTACAACCGATGGTGGTCAAACTTGGAGAGGTTCTACAGTCCCTAATGCTTATCATCTCGAACATATTCATTTCCCCACAACTCAAATTGGATATACTTCAGGTCCGGACGGATTGTTCAAATCCAAAGATGGCGGTCAATCATGGGAAGAAATCACACCCGACCTTATTTCTACCGATTATTGGGGTTGCTACTTCATGGATGCCAATTTTGGACTGGTGATTGGTGGCGGTTGTTCCAGAAATCAGAAATATTGGCGAACTACTGACGGCGGGTCTAACTGGACTTTGTTTGAAAATGATGTAATTCACAGCGGATTGACTGATTTAATAATGTACGACAAAGCCGGATTGGGTTTTGCTGTTAGTAGCGGATTGCTTTGGAAAACCACTGACGGTGGCTTTACTTGGGACTCATTGGCACGAACAGGCTCATACATTTGGCATGAAGAAATAACTCATATCGGCACATCATTTCTTCTCCCTTATGCAGGAATTAATTGCAGTGGCGGTGGTCCTGACGGCGGAATGAGATTCACTACAAATGCAGGTTCGACTTGGAATAATTTCCAATCTATGCAACCAATGTTCGGCGCATTTCTTTTAGGTGAGAGTGAAGGTTGGGCTTGTGGCAACAACTCAAGCGTATATTATACTTCTAACGCAGGCGTAACTTGGGCTTTGCTCAACTGCGGTATCGAAGGTGGCGATTTTGACGATATGTGGTTCAATTCAAAAGATGAAGGATGGCTTGTCGGTAGTGGGATTTACAGGTTAAGACCCGCTCGAAACGACTTGACGAAAGATTCGATTGTGTTTAGAGATGTGTGCTTGGGCACTTCTCAATTTGACACATTGTATATAGATAATGAATCATTTACTTCAATGGATTTGGCACTTACTATTACGGGTGCCGATGCAAGCAGATTCAGACTCATAACTCCTAACAATTTCTCGAGTATGGCACAATGTACTCAGAAAATGATTATTATTGAATTCACTCCAAACAGCCGCAACGAATCTCGTGCAATGCTCGAAGCAACGGTCACAAGAGCCGGCACGGGCAATTCCTTTATCAATATTCCATTAATTGGTTATTCAACTTTTTCATCAGCTTATCCGCTTAGTGATATTGTTATTGTTGATAGCGTTTATGCCAATATTATGTCCACGACTAAGATTAATTGGAGAGCTGACAAAGATGGCGAAGAAATCAGATTGGTCAATAAATTGCAAAGCGATAACCAAATCACTTATATCTCCAAGGTGCCAAATATAATCCTGAAAGAAGGCTCGGTGTCAGAATTCAGAATCTTAGCACTCGACACAGGCTGGGTGGAATCTAAATTCAGAGTAACAACACAGCCTTGCCTAAAAGATACCATCTTGACAGTCAGATCTTATGCGTATTCTTCGATTATAAGTTCCGATACAAAACGAAATGTTGCATTAATGTGCGGCGATGAAGCAATAGACACACTTATCATTCAAAATACAGGGAATGCCACCTTGTCAATGCATGATTTGAAATTTTCTAACGGTACATATTTCAAAATAATCGGGTGGATTGACGGCGCTAAGTCAAAGACTATTGAGCCGAAGCAGCAAGATACTTTGTTGATTTTGTATAAGCCTTTCGGGAATGGTCCACATACTGACAAGCTATCTATTGGCAATAATGATTCTACCAAAGTTCGTGGCGATAAAAATCCTTACCTGATAGATTATTCGGGCGAGTACCGCCAAGCTGAACTTGTTTACGACCAAGTCATTGATTTGGGTGATGTTTGCGTCGGCAAAGTTTATCAAATTGAAAAATATATTAAAAATATAGGAACGTGGATTTCAACTTTCAACAAAAAAATTGAACTTGGAAATAATTTCAAAATTGAAATGATGCGAGATGCACCATTTTCTATTAATCCAAAAGATTCCGTCAAATTATGGGTTTCATTCTTCCCTAATGAAGCTACATCATTCTCCGAAGTATTAGAATTTATTACAGCACCTTGCGGAGATACGGTGCGTATTACATTGCGAGGGCGTGGCATTTCTAATTTGCTGACTGTGAATCCTCAATCCATTCAGGGCGCAGTCAAATCCGGTACATCTATAAAACGTGAATTGCTGATTGAATCATTATCCAATACTGATGTTACGATTACTGACATCAAAATTGTTGATTTGCCAAATACTTGGGAATTTTCATGGACACCGAATTTGCCTCAAGTTCTTTTGCCCGGTTCGCAAATAACATTCGAATTGACTTTCACAAATAACGGGCATGAAAGCATAGATTCCGATATTATGATAGTATCAGATGGTTTATGTCCTGAAGATTATTATGTAAAGGTAGATTTATTCGGTATAATGCGGAATGTTGCTGTTGATAAAGACAAAATCGAATTTGGTGAATCGTATTGCAATGCCGCACTTGCCAATCAGACTTTGACAATTACAAATTTCGGCTTTGTGACTGATACTATCACAAGTATTAATATCCAGCCGCAAGGTGCTTTCACAATCACAAACTTGCCGGAATTACCATATTATATCGAGCCTGAAGAATCGCTTGAGTTAGTAATTGCCTTCGTATCTAATGTTCTAGGTGCTCATAGTGCCAATCTGACTATCATAACAAATGATACCGAAAACAATGTTCATATAACTGAGCTCGTTGCATTCAACTACTCCCCTATTACAAGTGCCGACGAGAACAAACTTGATTTTGGTGTAGCGGAACTTTGCGAGGACGACAGGACAATGACATTCAATTTGCATAATGCCGGCAACGTAAGTGACAATCTCGAATTTACTGTTGAAGGGACGCCGTTTTCAATTACGGAATCACAATTGGAAATTCAAGCAGATGAGACAATTCAATATACCGTCAAAGCTCACCCTACAATGAGCGAGCTTGGTTTGAATATAGGCAAATTACTAATCAGGAGTCGGGATTGCGATTTTGTACATGAAATTGAGCTTGAAATTGATATTTACAAGACCGAAATCGCAGTGAATCCGCAGCTTATCAATATTGACAATATTTGGTTAGGTGAAAGTAGCAACGGCAGTATCGCAATCGAGAACCTGACAGCTCACGAAGCGACTATAACAGCAATAGTGATTGAGCCTGATGCAACAGGGACAATTGAAATAGACTTCACACCGGGAACTAAAATTGCGGGCAATGGCAGCTTACAAGTGCCATATACCTATACTGCGGTTGCAAACGGGAAAATTGAATTTGATATAGCTGTATATGCTGAAAATTATTGCGAAGATACCGAACAAATTAAGCTAATGGCAGATATACCGGAAGAAATTTACGTAGTTGATTTGATGGTCGAGCAACATGTGGCTGAAGCAGGCGAGAGAATAATGATTCCTGTAAAATTGTTACGTGAAGATTTGAGATTCAATACTGAATATATAAGATTGGAATTTGAATTCGACCGAAAGCTATTTTTCCCGTCTATAATCACTTCAAAATTTGGTGATGAATTTGTCCAAACGGACTTTACGTACAAATTCGGAAATTTGAGCATCTTATTGGACAAAGTTTCGAGCAGAGATTTGTTTGGCGAAGTTGGCGATATAATAAGAATTGATGGCTACGCACTTAGGGCAATGCCGGATTATACACCTATTGCATTCAAAAATGTGGACCTATTTACCGAAAAAGCTGTGACACTAAGCACGCAAGACGGTGGATTGAAGGTTGAAGAGTTTTGCGTTCCGGAGGCAGCTTTTGAATTGCTCCGAATACCGCAGTTACAGTCATCGGTTCCGGAAATCGTTTTTGGAAACGACCTGAACATTCAATTTACTGCAGATAAAAACTTTGCGACAAGTATCGAATTATTAGACATTGCGGGAAATTCGGTGATTACGCGTAGCTTAACTATCCCCGAAGGCGAACTTGAATACAAGATTGATTTGAATTCGATTAGTTCAGGAGTGTATTTTATAGTAATCAAGTCAGAAAATAACAATACAAGTGCGAGATTTATAAAATCAAATTGAAATTTTTAGTTCGATTTGTCTTTCAAAAAATAATGGTAATAGAAAATTGTTTCGGGGATCATCAATAACAGAAGCCCAAGTGTATCGCTTGTGAAAAATATCGAATCCCATGAATAATTCCAAATCAAGTTTGCGACTGTTGCGGTCAATGCCCAACCTATTGAAAAGAACAAACCAATGATAAGCACCGACAAAATTCCGGCTTTGACTCCACCGGATTGCCAATTTTTGGTAAAAGCGTAAAGTGCTGCAACAATATGCACATGAAAAATCAATAGTTCAATCATATTTTCGTAACATTGTGTATAATTTAATTCAAAAATATAAAAAGTTTTGATATGGTAAAAAATAAAGATTTCAGAATCGTTTTTGCGACGACAGATAATGAGAATTTAGCCTCGATTATTGCTGAAACTTTAGTCCAAGAAAAGCTTGCTGCGTGTTGTTCGATTATCCCCGGTGCGAAATCGATTTACGAATGGGAAGCCAAAATTGAAAAACGTAGCGAATTTATAATGATGATAAAAACTCAAAACAGCAAACTTGACGAACTTGAAAATAGAATCAAAGAATTGCATAGCGATTCTGTCCCCGAAATCATAGCAGTTGAAATTAGCGAACTTTCCGAAGGATACATGGATTGGATGAACAAGACGATAAAATGATTTCGAAAACAATTTCCCCAAACGAATCTGAAAACGGTACTTACAGTTCCAAAAGCCGTTTCACTCCGATTCGGGAATGGAAATCTGACGATAAACCCAGAGAAAGACTGATGATGCACGGTCCCGAAGTGCTCTCGGACAGCGAATTATTGGCAATCATAGTTGGTTCGGGAACTGTCGGCAGGTCGGCAATAGATATAGCAAGGGAATTATTGAAAAAATATACTTCGCTGAATCATTTAGCACGATGTGATTTTAGCGAGTTCAAAAATATTTCCGGAATCGGAGATGCAAAAGCAGTCAGTATAATTGCAGCATTCGAGTTAAGCAGAAGAATAGAAATTGCGCCTTTTTCCGGCAAAAAAATCTTTCGTTCTCCCGAAGACATCGCGGAATACTACATACCGCGAATGCGAGATTTGCGAATCGAAATATTTAAAGTACTTTTGCTGACAAGCTCCAATCAAATTTTTCGTGATTTGACAATTACAGAGGGAATTCTGAATTCCAGCGTTGTGCATCCGCGTGAGGTATTTCGAATCGCAATTACCGAGAGTGCCGCTGCAATTATACTGATGCACAATCATCCGTCGGGCAATCCGGAACCATCAAAAGAGGACATAAAAATTACAGAGCAGATAGTACAAGCCGGAAAAATAGTCGGCATCAAAGTTTTAGACCATATAATTATAGCAGGAGACAAATTCACAAGTTTTGTCTCATTAGGTTTGATATGAAAAACAAGAATAATTTACCAAAAACAAAAACTCATTCATTGGCAATTACGCGTACAGTCTTAAATAATGGATTGACCTTAGTAACCGAAAAAATCCCGAATGTCGAATCTATCGCATTGGGAATCTTTGTAAATGCAGGTTCGCGGGACGATAGTCCGGATTTCAGCGGCACAGCGCATTTTATGGAACATGCCGTTTTCAGGCGCTCCCAAAAGCGAACTTCACGCAGAATAGCGGGCGAATTCGAATCAATGGGTGCATATACAAATGCTTTTACATCGCAGGAATACACTTGCTTCTATGTTCGTGCATTGAAAAGGCACTTCCGCAGAACATTGAATATTTTGTTCGACATTACCATGAATCCTATGCTTTTGCAAAAGGAAATCGAAAAAGAGCAGCTGATAATTTTGGAAGAAATCAAATCTTATGAAGACGACCCTGAAGAATACATCTTCGATTTGGGAGATAACATTATTTTTCAAAATCATCCCTTAGGCAATCCCATTATCGGTACAAAAGAATCTATAGATGCAATTGATTCAAATATTTTGCAACAGTTCCATAGAGAATATTACAAACCCGACAATATCATCATTACCTTCGTCGGCGATATCGAGCATCAAATAGTATTGAACGCAATATCAAGTTTGTTTGGCGATTTGGAAGCCGGAAATAGAGTTTATACGCGCATCGCACCGGAAGCATTCATGCCTATGACTTTGGAGATGGCGAAACCTGTTCAACAATCGCATCTGCTATTGGGCAAAAGAGCAGCATCGCTCAAAGACGAAGACAGAACTGCATTGATGATATTCAATATTTTGTATGGTGATGGCATGAGCTCGCGGCTGTACCAGAAACTTCGCGACCGTCACGGAATTGCATATTCGATTTTTTCAACATTACAAATGCATTCGGATGCAGGCGTGTTCTACATTTATGCAGCAACCGATACTAAGAAAGTCCGTAAAACTGAAACGATGATTTTCGAGCAAATGAACCAAATACTTGGCGAGAAGTTGAATCGTTCCGAAATAAATCGTGCAAAAGAGCAATTGAAATCAAGTTTGATAATGGATTTGGAAAGCATGTCCGCGCGGATGCAGTCATTGGCAAAAAATGAGCTTTTAATCGGCGACCACGAAAGCGTTAAGGAAATCATCGAACGAATTGACGCAATAACGTTAGAAACAGTCAAAGACACAGCTGCGAAATACTTTGGTGATGGACTATGGAGTAAGGCTCACATTTATCCCGAGAAATGATAAAGCCCATAAGTGCAATCATATTACAATATTATCATACGTTCATGCGTCTTTAAACTGAGTAGAATTAATTATATTTGTATTTTAAAAACAGTAAAATTAAAGCAATAAAAATGGCAAAACATTTTAAAGTGATTATTATTGGTTCAGGTCCTGCAGGATTTACTGCAGCACTTTACGCTTCGAGAGCCAATCTCGAAGTTGCAATTTTCGAAGGAAATCAGCCCGGCGGACAACTCACTATTACGACCGATGTCGAAAATTACCCCGGATTTGCCGATGGAATCGAAGGTCCTGAAATGATGGAAATTTTCCGTAAGCAAGCCCAAAGATTCGGTGCAGTTTCATTATTCGAAACAATTGAAAAAGTAGATTTGTCCGAACGCCCGTTCAAACTGAAATCCGATAGAGAAGATTATACTTGCGATGCATTGATAATCGCAACCGGTGCAACTGCAAAGCTTTTGGACATCGAGAGCGAGCGTCGCTTTTGGGGTGCAGGGATCTCAGCATGTGCCACTTGCGATGGTTTCTTTTTCAAGGGCGAAAAAATATTCGTAATCGGCGGCGGTGATACAGCAATGGAAGAAGCGAACTATTTGACACATTTCGGCGAATCAGTCACATTAGTTCATAGACGTAGCGAATTCCGTGCATCGAAAATTATGGTCGAACGTACTCAGAAAAATCCAAAAGTCAAAATCATCACAGACAGCATTGTGGACGAATTTTTGGGCGAAGAAAACATGGGAATCAAAAGGCTGACAGGTTTGAGATTGAAAAATGTCGTTACCGGAGAAATGAGCAATCACGAAGCCGGAGGCTGTTTCATCGCAATTGGACACACTCCGAATGCATCCTTATTTGAGGGAATGCTCGACAAAGATGAGAACGGATATTTGATAACACAAGGAAAATCAACTTATACTAATATTCCGGGTGTATTTGCTTGCGGAGACGTCCAAGACCATGTCTATCGCCAAGCAGTGACCGCAGCGGGCTCGGGATGTGCCGCTGCAATAGATGCCGAACGCTGGTTAGCCGAGCAAGAATAAAAATTTGACAGAAAGGAGTTGGCTTCCAACTCCTTTTTCATTTTGATTCTTTTTTCGATATTTTTCATACTCAACTTGATACATTAAAGCATTGACTTTAAACCATTTCCAAAATGCTAATCATTCAAAATGTTTCTGAAAATTGTTTCATACTTTATGCAATAATAAAGCACATCGTTAGTTCATACCTTTTGTGAAAAAGTATTTAATTTTAAGTGAAGATTGTTGATTTTAAAATATATAGGATTATTTGTAATGTACAACATTGTAAGATTTATGGTTTTGATTTTAGCTTCTGCCGCATTTGTAAGTTTGAATTCGTGCAGTAAGGAAGAAACGACTAAAGCGGAGGAAGAGATGACAGTAAAGGCAGTAGATTCGGCAAATTTTGATTTCAATATTCATCCCGGAGATGATTTTTTCAAGTATGTAAGTGGCGGTTGGATGAAAAACAACCCAATTCCTGAATCAGAATCGCGTTGGGGAGCTTTCGCAATTTTGAATCTTGAAAATCAGACGAAACTCAGAACACTTTTTGAAGAAGCCTCAAGTGGCAAACACAAAGAAAAAGATTGGGTTAAAATCGGCGACTTTTACTCATCCGGTATGGATACCGTTGCAATCGAAAAAGCGGGAATCGAACCACTCAAACCATTGTTTGAAAAAATTGATAAGATAGCATCAGTTCAAGATTTGCAAACAACTATTGGCGAATTATCCTCATACTCGATTCAACCAATTTTCTACTTCTATGTAAGTGCCGACGATAAAAATAGCAGTATGAATATTGCAGGATTATACCAAGGTGGATTGGGATTGCCCGATAGAGATTATTACTTCCCGAAAGACGACAGAACCAAAAATATTTTGTCAGAATATCAAAAGCACCTTGTCAAAGTATTTGAAATTTACGGATTGGAATCAACTGAAGCAATCAAAGCTTCCGATGTAATTCTCAAAATTGAAACTAAGATTGCCAAAGCTTCTTCGACAAAATTAGAACTCAGAGACCCGGTTAAAAATTACAACAAAATGCAAATTCAAGATTTGCAAAAATCAAGTCCAAATTTTGATTGGTCGCTCTATTTCAAAAATCTTGGAATAGACTCCCCTACAGAAATCAATGTCGGACAACCAAAATTTTACAAAACAGTCAGCAATTTGATGAACAAAACATCAATTGAAGATTGGAAAACATTCTTGAAATGGAAAGTGATTAAAGATGCTTCACCATATTTGAACGAAGCATACGTAAATCAAAATTTTGAATTTTACGGAAAAGTCCTAACCGGAAGCAAAGTTAATCAAGACAGATGGAAAAGAGTTTTGAACGCAACAAGTGGCTCGCTTGGCGAATCAGTGGGCAAAATTTATTCCGAAAAATATTTTCCTGCAAAATCGAAAGAGAAAATGTTGGATTTGGTTGATAATCTTAAAATCGCATTGAAAGAACATATCCAAAATCTTTCGTGGATGGGTGATGATACCAAAGCAAAAGCATTAGTGAAACTCGAGAAAATCAATGTTAAAATTGGCTATCCCGACAAATGGAAAGACTATTCAAAAGTTGATGTTTCGAGAGACAACTATGTGATGAATGTGTTGAATGCGAGCAAATTTGAGATGGACGAAATGCTGGCGAAAATCGGCAAACCGGTTGACCGCTCTGAATGGCACATGACACCACAAACAGTCAACGCTTATTACAGCCCCAACATGAATGAAATCGTGTTCCCTGCGGCAATTCTACAGCCACCCTTCTTTTACCCTGATGGCGATGATGCCGTTAATTATGGTGCAATCGGCGTAGTAATCGGGCACGAAATGACTCACGGATTTGATGACCAAGGCAGACAATTCGATGCCGAAGGAAATTTAGTAGAATGGTGGACAAAAGAGGACGCCGACCAGTTTACCGAAAAAGTGAAAGTCCTTGTGGACCAAGCAAACTCATTTGTTGTAATCAACGATATGAAAGTTGACGGTGCACTCACTTTAGGTGAAAACATTGCAGACCTTGGCGGCGTAACAGTCTCGCTCACAGCACTCAGAAAAGCATTAAATGGAAATGTTGACACGCCGGCGATTGACGGATTCACACCTTTGCAAAGATTTTTCATATCCTACTCGCAAGTATGGCGCCAAAACATCCGCGATGAAGAAGAAATGAGAAGATTGAAAGAAGATGTCCATTCTCCCGGAGTTTATAGAGTCAACGGCACATTACCCAATGTCCCAGAATTCTATCAAGCTTTCAACATCACAGAAGCCAACAAACTTTACATGCCGGTTGAAAAACGCGCCATAATTTGGTAATATTGATATGCCATTGGTGTGATGAACAAGAATTTATACAACAAAAGCCGGAGCAATCCGGCTTTTGTGTTTTATGTGTGCGAATCTGAGTTTTAAATCTTTAGCCGGCTATATAGGCGTGGGAATTTAGAATCCATTAAAATGTGAAATATCTATCAAAAGCACTTTGCCATGAATGGTCGCGAAATCAAAACTGATATATTGATCATAATCAGAATGACACTTACGTTTCACATCAATCGAAAACATATCTTTAGCAAGGTGATTATATCGATAAGGAAATCCACTTTTAAAGAAATCTGAGATTTCAAGATTTTCTACATTTTGTATAAAATGAATCGGGTAAGATTCCGGAAAAGCACCTTGCATAAATTCAGGATTATAAAATTCGCTGTTTTCAATTATTTCAACCACTTGATTAGGATTGTCAATTATTTTTTGAACAAATTCTCTTTCCTTTTCTGTCTCAGCTTTAAACTTTCGATATGTTGGAGTTAACTTCCAATATAAGTCATCGATCCCACGAATTCCTGTGCATGAATTCATAATGACACTCAATATTATGGCTAATACGATATACATTTTCATCTTCATATTGTCGACCTTATTTGCATATTTAGTTTGAATGTTTATCCAATTACTATTTTGCAAACATATAAAAAAAAAGAATAGCATCAAATTCAAATTGCGAAATGTCGTGTCCAAATACCAGATGTGCCACACCTGCAAAGGTGTGGCACATCTATAACGTCATTTTCCCCTTCTATGTTTTCGTTCATTTCCCTTACCCACGAATAAATTCGTGGGCTATGTTAATATCTCTCAACTGTTTCCCATCCCGCCAGTTGTAACAAAGACAACAAAAAAAAAAAAAAGCTGCCCATTCGAGCAGCTTTCATGATATATAAATTTTTTCTGTGTGTTTATGCACTTTTGAGAGCGTCGGCACCACCGATGATTTCGAGCATCTCTTTTGTGATGTCGGCTTGGCGGGCTTTGTTGTATTGCAACTCGAGGAATGTAATCAATTCCTTGGCGTTGCGAGTGGCATTATCCATTGCTATTCTGCGGGCGGCTTGCTCTGCGGCGTTGGATTCGAGAAGGGCGCTCCAAATTTTGATGTCCACAAGCTTTGGCAGCAAATCATCTATGATTGCCTCTTTCGATGGCTCGAATATGTAATCAACCGATGTATTGGATTGGGTCGTTTGCTCGATGTTTTCAATTGGCAATACGTTTCTGATTGACGGTGCTTGTCTCATAACGTTGATGAATTCATTTGTCACGACGACGACTTTGTCATATTGCCCTTCAATAAATTTACCTGCGAAGACATCCACAATTTGGCGTGTGTGCTCGAAATTTAATTGAGCAAAAATTCCCTGAAATTCGGCTATTACATTGTAGTTGCGTTTTTTGAGAAATGATATGCCTTTTCTGCCGATGGCTACAAAATGGATGACTGCTCCGGGATATTGCATTTTCAATTCTTCAGAATGACGAACAGCTTCTTTTAGCAAATTGGTGTTGAAACTGCCGCAAAGTCCACGGTCGGACGTCACAACGACGAGAGCGATATTCTTGACTTCGTTTGTTTTTCTGAGCAATGGATGCGTGTAATCATCCGATAGCGAGGAGACAAGATTGGACAAAATGAAGTCAATTTTGCGGAAGTACGGGCGAGCCGATTCGATTGAGGTTTGGGCACGCTTCAATTTTGCAGTCGCAACCATTTTCATCGCCGAAGTGATTTTCGATGTACTTTTGACACCTTGAATCCGTTGTCTTATATCTCTTAATGTAGCCATAATATTTCGTCGTTATTTTGCTTAATATATTTTTTGATTTTTTTCCAAGTAAGCGTTTACGTAGTCCGCAACGCTTTCCTCGAGTGTTCTGAACTTGTATTTCAATCCCGATTCAGCTAATTTGCTCATGTCTGCTTCAGTATAATTTTGGTACTGATTGGCGATTGATTCGGGCATGTCAACGTATTCGATGTCGGGCTTAATTCCCAGCGATGCAAAAACTGCATTTGCCAAATCATTCCAACTGCGAGATTGTCCCGTTCCCAAATTATAAATCCCCGAAAAACTGCTGTCAAGGAACATTTTCCAAACAACTTCAACAACATCCATTACATAAATGAAGTCGCGTTTTTGACCGCCGTCGCCAAATTCGGACGTATTCGATTTGAACAAGCTAACTTTTCCTGTCTCTTTGATTTGCTTATATGATTTGAATACCATGCTTGCCATTCCGGCTTTGTGATATTCGTTCGGACCAAACACGTTGAAAAATTTAATTCCCGTGAAAGTTTTGTCCAAACCCGAATCAATCACCCAATTATCAAAGAGTTGTTTGGAAAATCCGTAGCAATTCAAGGGCATTAGTCCGTCAAAATTCTTATCCGAATAACCCAAACTTCCGTCGCCATAAGTTGCAGCACTACTTGCGTATATGAACTTTATATGATTTCGGTCAGCGTACTCGGCAAGGTCAATGCTGTAAGCCAAATTATTATCCAATAAATATTCGGCATCAGTTTCCGTAGTGGACGAGCATGCACCGAAATGAATAATTGCGTTGATTCCTGCGGCAAATTCCCTTTGCTTTAGTTTTTCGCGAAATTCATCCTTGTTGTAATAATACTTGAACTTTTTGCCCAACAAGTTTTTCCATTTTTCGTGGGTTCCCAAATTATCAACGACGAGGATATCTTTGATACCCTCATCGTTAAGTTTTCTCAAAAAACATGAACCTATGAAACCGGCTCCGCCTGTAAGGACTAACATATTATTTTTTCAAACTTTTCATGAAAGTCGAATTGAAGCTCTTAATCAAATCGTTAAGGCGCTTCTTAATATCGTCGGTAAGTTCGTTTTTGTCCAAAATTTCTACTAACAAATCTGCGTGTAAATTATCAAAATACTCGTAGTATTCTTTTTCGTAACGTTTGATTTCGTGCAAAGGTATATCGTCCAAGAAACTGTTTGTAGCTGCATAAATCAACACAATTTGCTTTTCAACAGGTATTGGATGGAACTGTGGTTGTTTCAAAATTTCTGTCAACAATCCACCACGTTTCAATTTTGCTTGAGTTGATTTGTCCAAATCCGAACCGAATTTTGCAAATGCTTCCAATTCGCGGAACATCGCCAATTCGAGTTTCAAGGGTCCTGCAATCTTTTTCATAGCTTTGATTTGAGCGGCACCACCCACACGAGATACCGAGATACCAACGTTCAATGCAGGACGTACACCGGCGTTGAACAAGTTTGGTTCGAGATAAATCTGACCGTCGGTGATTGAAATCACGTTGGTCGGGATATATGCAGATACGTCGCCTGCTTGAGTTTCGATAACAGGCAATGCAGTCAACGAACCGCCACCTTTGCTGTCGTGTAATTTAGCAGCACGCTCTAACAAACGGCTATGGAGATAGAATACGTCACCCGGATATGCTTCGCGTCCCGGTGGGCGTCTAAGCAGCAATGAAACTTGGCGATAAGCCGCAGCTTGTTTCGACAAGTCATCATATACGATAAGCGCATCCATTCCGTTATCGCGGAAATATTCACCCATCGAGCATCCGCAGAAAGGTGCGATGAACTGAAGTGGCGCAGGGTCGGAGGCATTCGCAGTTACGATGATAGTGTATTCCATCGCTCCGTATTCTTCGAGATACGATAATACGTTTGCAACTGTAGAACCTTTTTGACCGATTGCTACGTAAATACAGTAAACAGGTTTGATTCCGCGTGCTTTGGCGTCTTCGGAGTGAGTATATTTTTGGCTGATTATTGTGTCGAGTGCCACAATTGTCTTGCCTGTTTGGCGGTCACCAATTATCAACTCACGTTGACCTCTTCCGATTGGAATCAATGCGTCAATAGCCTTGATACCGGTCTGAAGCGGAACATTAACGGGTTGACGAAACATTACACCCAAAGCTTTTCTTTCAATAGGGTAAAATTGATTTGTATCAATCGGACCTTTGCCATCAATTGGAATGCCGAGCGGATTGACCACTCTACCCAATAATTCTGTACCGATTGGCACTGATGCCACACGATTTGTACGGCGAACTGTATCGCCTTCTTTTACTAAATTGTCATCACCAAATAATATGACGCCGACGTTGTCTTCTTCCAAATTCAGTACCATACCGTACACATCATTCGGAAATTCGACAAGTTCAGCCGCCATTACGTTTCTCAATCCGTAAACGCGAGCTACACCGTCACCAATTTGAAGCACCGTCCCGACTTCGTAGATATCGGTTTCGTTTTCGAATCCTGATAACTGTCGTCTTAATATTGCTGATATTTCATCCGGACGAACATCTGCCATTGTAAAACCTTTATAATAATTTTAATTTTTTAATTGATTTCAACATCAAGAGTTTCTTTAAGTCTAACTCGTAAATTTTCTAATTTATTGCTAATCGAAGCATCAAATACTTTGTCGGCAATTCGCACCATAATTCCACCTTTGATAGACGGATTGATAACAAATGTCGGTTTTATTTTTTTCTCGGTAGATTTGGTAAGCCCTGCCAATACATTTGCTTTGGTTGCTTCGTCCATTTCTCGTGCAGTAGTGATAGTAGCTTCGACAATATTATTTTCACGATTGTAAATGATTTCAAATTGTCTGATTATGCTAAGAATTAGCCATTCACGCTGCTTGTGAGCCAAAAGTTTGATGAATTCTAAGGTAGTTTCACCAATTTGGTTCGTAAATATTTCATCAAAAATTGCTTCTTTTTTGCGATGATTGATTACCGGACTTTTGATAAAGTTCAATAATTCCGAATTAGATGAAATTGTTCGCTGAACATTCAACATATCGGCATAAACTTTTTCTACCGAATCGAATTGAACGGCGATTCCGTATAATGCTTTGGCATATCTGCTGGAAACTTTTTGTTCAACCATGATTAATTATTCGGCAATTTATCAATGAAATCATTAATTAGCTTTTTGTCCTTTGCTCCGTCCAATTTTTCCATCAAAATTTGCTCGGTAGCCATGACGACAAGGTCGGCAACTTCGGAGCGTAATTGTACAAGAGCGGCTTCCTTGGTTCTTTCAATTTCTTTAAGAGCATCTTGAATTTTTGATTTTTTGACAGCTTCAGCCTCTTCGGTAGCTTTTTTAATGTGCAAATCGGCTTGTTCTCTGCCTTTTGCCATCATTTCAGCCACTTGAGCTTGAGTATTATCTAACTTTTCTTGGCTTTCGACAAGCAATTTCATTGCATTTTTATTGGCTGCATCAGCGCTGTCTATAGCATGTTGGATTGAATCTTCTCTTGCTTTAATAGCATTGACAATGCCTTTGCCACCAAATTTGATAAGCAAAAACAAGAAAATACCAAAGTTGATAACAGTCCAGAAAACTAAACCGTGAGGTATATTTAAAATGGAATCCATATTTCCTCAATAATGAATTAAATAATAAAAATGATACATATTCTAAAAAAAGAGTGTGGAACGGAATACTTTAATATTCCGCTCCAACTCGAAAAAACTCAATCGTTATTACTTAATTGCAAGCAATAAGCAAATAACGGCAGCGAACATCGCGATACCTTCGATAAGAGCGGCGGCAATAATCATGGTAGTTCTGATATCACCTGCAGCTTCGGGTTGTCTGCCCGATGCTTCTAAGGCTGATGAAGCCAATTTACCAATGCCCATACCGGCGCCGATTACTGTCAAGCCTGCTCCGAGACCGGCGGCTAAAAATGCTAATGAAGTTGCGTCCATTTCAAATCTCCAATTTTTGTTAGAATGATATATCAAATAAATTTTAAATTAATGTGCATGACTTTCGTTTCCATGCTCGTGAGCATGGTCACCAATTGCTAAACCTACAAATATTGCCGTCAACATTGTGAACAAATAAGCTTGGATTGTTGCTACCAACAACTCAAGGGCGTAAATGAACAGTGAAAAAGCTGTTATTGCCGGCGAAAGTGCCAATGTCTTGAAAAAGAATAAAATCCCTAATAGCGAGAGCAAAATTACGTGTCCCGCTGTCATATTTGCAAAAAGACGTATTGTGAGTGCGAACGGCTTAATGAACATACCCACAACTTCGATAGGAACCATTATGAAGGCTAACCACCACGGAGCTCCGCCGAGTAAATGTTTGAACCACGCCCCAACACCCGAAACTTTCATTGCCGTTAAATTGATTACGAGGAATGAGATTATTGCCAAACCTGCTGTGGTTGCTATTGCACCTGTAGCTGTATGACCTCCCGGGATTAATCCCATCAAATTCATCGTCCAAATGAAGAAAAATACGGCTAAGAAATATGGAAGTAAGAAATCCGCCACTGCTACCGAAGGTATGTTTGGGCGAACCATTTGGTCGCGTACATAAACTACGATTGATTCGACTGCATTTTGGAAACCTGTTGGTGCTTTGCCCGGACGCTTCTTGTATCCTACAAATGCTTTGCGGAATACTGCAACACAAATAAGTATTGCAAGCCATTGGAAAACTACAAAGTTGGTTATGGATAAATCCCAAGCAGGCGCAAGACCGGTTTCGTTATTAACTATTGATTTGTGACCTTTGTGTTCGGTCACTGTATATAATCCTGATTCTTTGACGGCTTCAGTATTTTTATAAAAATGGAAACCGTTGTCTATGTATATTTTGGGGAGGTCGGTGATTTTGTATGCTCCAAAGTAAAGAGCATCGTGGTCGTTTAATTTTCCCAACAATTGCATGAAAATCGATTCTTCTTGCTCTCCATGCCCGTGTGTTGTGTCGGAATGTGAATGATCGTGTTCATGAATTTCTAATTCGTCCGATGAAATTTTAGTATCTATCAAATCCAACTTTGTGTTGGAATTATCTTGACTCATGCAAAAACCCTTTGTTTATCATTCATTTGAATTTTATCACGCTATAACGTTTGTTGATATATAATATTTCAACCAACAAAGCCAGAAAATGAGACGCTACAAAACTAACTGCGAAAACTACTTGGTCGAAACCACTGAACATTATAATTGCTACTACAATAACTACCGAAACCAAGAATTTGATTGCCAGCATTCCAAAGAATTTACTGACAAAATCCTTCCAATTTTGCTTCTCCATAATTTTTTCGAGCCTTTTGATTACTATAAAAGCTCCGATTGCATTTATGACGACTGACGTAAGTATAGCTAATAATGTCAAAGAGTTTTCTTGTCCTTTTTTTCTTTACTTCTTTTACCTTCGGAATTTATCATAGCCACAGTTTTGAACAACTTGTACATACTGACTATGAAACCAAACAAACCGAGCACAAGAGTCCACAATGGGGTTGTTCCGTACTTTTGGTCTATCCAATAATGACCAATCAACACACCAAAAGCAGCAGGCAAGAAGGTCTCCAGACCAATAGTAATGTACCTTCCTGATTGCGACCAATTTCTTGGTTTGGATGAATTTCTGTCATTTTTTATTTCAAATTTCCGAGAATATTAAAGTTCAAAAATAAGACTTTTATACAAGACTAACAAGATATTTTGTCATGAATTTATTTTAATATGATATTGCCGTATCTAAAAGCCGTATTCAAACAAGTTTTTAATTACATCTTCGGTGAAAATATTTTCGGATTCGCCATACCATTTGCCTTCGGGTATTAAAATTAATGAACCGTAAGTTGATGGGTCATAAGGAATGAAAGCCGATGTAGCAACTTCTGTTTTTTCTTCAGGACGATACTCGTTGTCATAGTCAATGACGACAAAAGTGCATCCGATTTCGTAAAATTCTTCGTCAAGTGGATTGCCCTCAAAGCCAAACAAAGTGAATGGAATTCTAAATTTGAGCACGTAGCCCAAACTGTCGTCCAAAAAATTTGCAACTGCTTTTATCAATTTCGAGTCTTCTTTCTGGATTTCAGTCAATTCATCATTTGTCGAAACTTTTACAAAAGGTTCTTTGTCCAAGAAATTTCCCGGGAATACGCTTACTCGGTACAAGCCTTTGGTTGATTTTGTACGGAAATCTACTTTTTTGCCGTTTCGTTCGGTGAATCTATCGTATGTTGGATTTGGATTGATGTCAAACCAAATGTCCAAATAATCGCTAATGCAAGTGTCGCAGCTTTGGGTAACTACAGCATCGTCAATAATTTCGACCGTAAAATACAAATAATCATCATCAAAAGCGGAAGTAACTCTGAAAGAACAATCCTTCTCGCCTTTCCAATCATATGCCCCTTCGTGAACGAAATCGGTATAATTTGCAAAAGTGTCTCCGAAATAGCCTTTGTAAACGGTTCTTCCGCGTCTGTAGGTCGGGATGCTCAGGAAATCTCTATAAAATAGTTCTTTTCCACTTCGAGTATTGATGTATTTTTCACTGCCTCGTAATGTTTGGTAGTTTCGGACACTCTCATGAGTCAAATCGCCGACTCGACCCGTATTAAAAATCTCACTAAGTAAAATTGAGCCGTTATCATAAGTATAGCCGTCCATTTTCCAGTGATTTTCTTCAAACTTTTTGGTTACATAGCAAATATTCTTATGGATTACAACTCCGATTTCGAGTGGTAATTCTACAAATTGATATGTATGATGGGCTACTTGCCTCAAAAAGCCATCAATATCTACAAATAAATAAACTTGCATGTTTCGCGACCTATCTCCGGCAAGTCTTAGAGTAATCCCGAGGTCTGAGTGGTCATCACCCGAAAAATCGCCAACATCATAACCCCAAATAAAATAATCAACGCCTTGGGGCAATTGCTTATAAACGTCATCAATTAGCAGCTTATCAAAATATGGCTCTAATCGTTGGGCTAGTTCCGAAAATTTTAGACCTGATTGGCTATAAGATACAGATGAGCCAAACGTGAAAATTGCAATAAAAATTAAAAAATACTTTGCGATACTGTTAACTTTCATCAATTGCATACCATTATTTATTTAAATTATAAATTGAAGTCTTTATTTCAGTTAGTCCTGAGGCAACTCTTGCTCCAAGTTGTGACACTACTTTGGCTCCGGCTGACGATGCCAATCTACCTGCAATTCTCAATGAATTTGTATCAATCAGTCCATACATAAATGCTCCGGCAAATACGTCGCCTGCACCTGTCGTATCTACTAAGTTGGCAGGATAAGCATCAATTTGTTGTTTTTTGCGATTCCACAATATTTGGCTACCTTGAGCACCCATTGTGATGACTACATTTTGACTTCTATCCGCAAAAAAGTCCATTGCTTCATCTAAAGTTGCTTTGCCTGTAAATGATAAGGCTTCGGCTTCGTTACAAAAAACTAATTCACTATCGTTGACAACTCGGTCAAGATTCGCTTTGAAATTATCGGTAATAAAAGTGTCCGAAAAAGTGACGGCAACTTTAGTGTGATGAAGTTTGGCATATTCCATAGCTTTGAAAACAGCTTTTGTGCCTGAAGGATTAGAAAATTTATATCCTTCGATATAAAGCCATTCGGCGCGTTTTATCAATTCTTCATCAATATTTTTTTCAGTGAATAATGCAGTAGCTGCCAAACAAGTGTGCATTGTCCGCTCCGAATCGGGAGTAATTAATACAACACAAGTGCCGGTGGCTGTTTTCGCAATAGTTTGAGCACTCAATATAATGCCTAATTTCTTGAATTCTTCAGCATAAAAACGCCCAAATTCATCATCACCCACAACAGTTTTATATGCCGCTTTGCCACCAAGCTGACTAAATGCTATTATAGTATTTGCAGCCGAACCGCCACTACAGCGATTCATAGCTTTGCCTGCCAATGATTTTAAAATTTCTGATTGGACATCATCTTCGACAAGTCGCATTTCGCCACGACTTAGCCCAAGTTTTGCAAATTCAGCATCACTAAGTTCATATTGAAAATCTACTAATCCATTACCAAGTCCGAGAAGTTGAATATCTTTCATCTTTTAATCTTTTTCCTTATTTAATGCTAAATTTACGATTTTTTCGCAGAGTTCGGGGAATTCAATACCGATTTCCTTTGCAGCCATAGGTACTAAACTTTTAGACGTAAAGCCCGGTATAGTATTTAATTCCAAACACCATGGCTGACCTTCATCATCCAATCTGAAATCAACTCGCGCAAATCCGTCACATCCCAAAACATTATAAACTATTGTTGCCATTGTCGCAGTAAATTCGGCTATATCATCAGTCAAATCTGCAGGACAAATATATTCGGTTTTGCCTTTTGTATATTTGTGCTCATAGTCATAAAAGCCGTCGTGCGTTATGATTTCGATGATTGGCAAAACTTCGCCACCGATTATCCCGACGGTTAACTCACGCCCTTCAATATATTTTTCTACCATAACAGGGTCGGAATATTTTGAAGCTAAGACAATTGCATTGTGAATATCGTCCAGATTGCCATTGTCAATTATTGTCAGCCCAATTGTAGAACCTTGATCGTTTGGTTTGACGACTAATTCTTTGCCCAATGATGAACGCAAATCCTTATATACATCCAAATTATCAATATCACTTTTGTGTACCATTTCCCATTGCGGAGTGAGAACACCGGCGGCGGAAAGCATCATTTTCGATGCGGCTTTATCGCTCGAAAGGGCGCTCGCTTTGACTTTACTTCCTGTGTAAGGAATACCGCGCAATTCGAGCAATGATTGGATCAGTCCGTCTTCGCCAAATTTGCCGTGTAACACTATGAATACTACATCAATTGTATCGAATATATCAGAGGCTATACAATCTATATATGCTCGTGTTTCGAATTGCTTTAAGTCTTCAATATCATGAAATTTTTCAATATCGGCGATTTGTTCTTCGCTGCGAGCCAAAAAATCAGCTCCATAAGCCGGGTCAACGGGCACAACTTCGTAATTTAAAGAACGTAATGCCTCGATAACGGCTTTACCACCTGCGATTGCAACATTTCTTTCAGTTGAGATTCCACCATAAACAACAGCTATTTTCATTTATTTTCCAGAATTTAGTAAATATTCGTCATATAATTTTCTTAAGAATCGTACATCATCCCATACGAATTGTTTCCAATTCGGATTTCTGAGCAATGCCGCAGGATGATATGTTGTTATCATTTTTATGTTGTGATAATCCAAAACTTTTCCGCGAATTTCGGACATCTTATGCGTTTTTTTGAGCAATGTGTCAACTGAAGTCAGTCCCAACGAAAGTATGAAAGCAGGTTTAATCAAATCAATCTGCTTTTTCAAATATAGTTCACATTTGTCAACTTCCTCTTTGACCGGTCTGCGGTTGCCCGGAGGGCGACATTTGATGATATTTGCTATGAAGACTTCTTCGCGACTCAGATTGATTGATTCAAGAATCTTAGTCAGCAACTGCCCTGCACGCCCTACAAATGGTTTTCCTTGTTCGTCTTCATCTGCTCCGGGAGCTTCGCCAATCACCATTATATCGGCGTTGGGGTTGCCAGTGCCGAATACAAATTTGATTCGAGTTGCACCGAGCGGACACTCCACGCATGTGTTGATTTGCGAATCAAGCTCGTCCAATGTAGCAGCGAATTTCCATTTGCTTCCAATGCTCAACTTGCTTTCAGTCGCTTGTGGCGGCAAAGTGCTTTGTATTTTCGGTTTGATTATTACTTCCTCTTTCAAAATTTCCTTTTGTGCTATCTTCGTTTCAGGTGCTTTGAACTCAATTCCAACCATATTATCAAGCAATAAACCGTTGCCGTATAGTTCGGCATTGAATTTCATATACTCGATAAGTCCGTTTTTTATGTTTGATTTCATATCTGCTACCTGTCAACTATACAAAAGTAAGAAAAATGAACGACTTAAATTTAGACAATAAATCGGAACTAAAAAACACGGTTTATTCATAAAATGATATTATTTTTGTATTTAGTATTGTTTAATGTGAACAAAATGTAAATTAAATGGAGAAAAGCCATGGAGATTAAGTCATTAAATAGCTTTGTTGATATAGCCAAAAGTAAAGTCAAGAAGAATCTTGTAGTTGCTGCTGCAGAAGATGAACATGTATTAGGTGCAGTCAAAGACGCAGTTGCAAATGATATAATTGAGCCAATCTTCGTTGGAAACAAATCTAAAATAGATGCTATTGCTGCAAAACTCGATTTTGATATTTCTAAATTTGAACTAATAGAAGAAAATAATCCCGCAGCTTCGGCTCAAATTGCAGTCAAACAAATAATTGACGGGCACGCTCAGATTCTGATGAAAGGATTGGTTGGTACTGCTGATTTTTTGAGGGCAATTCTTCAAAAAGACAGCGGATTGCGTAAAGGAGATTTGTTGTCTCATATCGGCTTTTTCGAAGTCCCGACTTATCATAAAATAATTGCTCTGACCGATGCAGCACAAAATATCGCTCCAGATTTCAACGAAAAAATTGCTATACTGAAAAATTCACTCGATATGTTCAAACATCTCGGCTATGAGAGTCCCAAAGTGGCATGTCTCGCAGCAATTGAAGGTGTCAATCCCAAAATGCCGTCAACTATGGAAGCAGCCGCATTGACTCAGATGAATCGCCGAAATCAAATCAAAGGCTGCATCATTGACGGTCCTTTGGCTTTAGACAATGCTATTTCTAAGTTATCAGCCGAACACAAGGGAATCGAAAGCGAAGTTGCCGGTGATGCAGACTTGCTTTTTGCTCCAAATATCGAAGTCGCAAATGTATTATACAAATCATTAACATATTTTGCTAATGCTACTGTTGCTGCTATTATTCTCGGAGCGTCTGTGCCTATCGTGCTTACGTCACGCTCGGATTCGGACAAGAGCAAGCTTATGTCAATCGCTTTAGCAGCATGTTATTAAAATTTTATCCAACAGGAAAATGAATCATGAAATTACTTGTTATTAACCCCGGTTCGACTTCAACGAAAATCGGTGTTTACGAAGATTTAAACTTATTATTCGATAAAACTTTGCGTCATAGTGTCGAGGATTTAGATGTTTTCCCATCTATAATTGACCAATATGACTTTCGCAAAAATGTGATTATCGAGGCTTTGAAGGAAAATAATATTGAAATCAATGAAATTGAAGCCTTTGTGGGTCGTGGTGGTTTAGTCAAACCGATTCCCGGCGGTGTTTATCGAACCAGCGCGGCAATGTTGGAAGACTTGAAAAAAGGGATTCTCGGCGAGCACGCTTCCAATTTAGGTGGGATTTTAGCTTATGAATTAGCCCGAACAGTCGGCAAACAATCAAATTCCTTCATTGTGGACCCGGTTGTTGTTGATGAATTGGATGACATTGCTCGCTATTCAGGGCGTCCGGAAATGCCGAGAGTGAGCATTTTCCATGCTTTGAACCAAAAAGCTGTTGCCAGACGATTTGCTCGCGACCGTGGAAAAAAATACGAAGACTTCAACTTAATTGTTGTTCATCTCGGTGGTGGTATCACAGTAGGTGCGCACAAGAACGGACGTGTTATTGATGTAAATAATGGTCTCGATGGCGAAGGACCATTCTCGCCCGAAAGAGCGGGCAGCCTCCCTGTCGGTACACTAACTAAAATATGCTTTTCAGGTAAATATCAATTGCACCAAGTTAAAAAGATGATTACCGGACAAGGTGGTATAGTATCCTATCTTGGCACAAACAATTGTATGGAAGTAGAAGAAAAAATCGAAAAAGGCGATCAACAAGCAAAAATGGTTTACTTGGCAATGGCATATCAAATTGCAAAAGAAATCGGCTCATTGGCTACTGTTCTCGAAGGCAAAATTGATGCGATTATTCTCACAGGTGGTGTAGCATATTCGGAATTACTCACGAAATGGATTCGCAAAAGAGTTGCATTTTTGGCTCCTGTTTTCGTATATCCCGGCGAAGATGAATTACAAGCCTTAGCCGAAGGTGTATTTTTCGCCCTTAATGGTGAAATTGAAATCAAGGAATATATTTAAAAAAGTGTGGTAATAATTTCTGAAGAACAAAATCCTCCTGAATCATCTTAAACAAAGCGTGAAAGAGATTAGGGGGATGTTTTTTTAGCCCTGCAAAATTAATATAAAACTCTTTTTCTTCGATTGATTTTGTTTTAGAGAAAATAATCAGATTATTTGTCCAAGATAATTCTCGCACCAGCGGTGCGAGTTTTGGAAACGGCCTGTATTCTTCATAAAATTGCGGACAGAACACAGCTCTGTACCTATGAATCCCTCAAAAAGCCGCTCCCATTTGTGAATCGTATCACATTAAACGATAATTTTTGTGATTTCCTTGAAAATTGCGTATTTTCGAATAAATTAAAACCGAGATTTCGGCAATTTCATTATAATGTTGAGGTGTTAAAAATGTCTCTCGCTACAAAAATTGTAGATTTTTTTTCAAGAAAGAAAAAAATTGACGAGCCTGCTCAAGAAGGCAAGGTAAAACAAGCCAAAATGGGCAAATTGACCGCTCGTGACAGAATAGAAGCGATTTTAGATGATGGTTCTTTTCACGAATATGACCTTTTTGTCGAGCACAAATCTGAAGATTTCGGGATGGACAAAAAGTATCTGCCACGCGATGGCGTTCTGACCGGAACGGGAACTATTATGGGCTATCCGGTATGTATCTATGCTCAAGATTTTACCGTTGCGGGTGGCTCTCTTGGTTTGGCTCATGCTCGGAAAATCACAAAAATCATGGACCATTCCATAAAATTAGGTATTCCGCTAATTGGTATCAACGATTCCGGCGGTGCGAGAATTCAAGAAGGTGTAAACTCTCTTGCCGGATATGGCGAAATTTTCTATCGCAATACTTTGGCTTCGGGCTTTATTCCCCAGATTTCAGTGATTTTGGGTCCATGTGCAGGTGGAGCAGTTTATTCTCCGGCGCTGACTGATTTTGTTTTCGTCGTTGATAAAATTTCCAAGATGTTCATTACAGGTCCTGAGGTTATAAAAACCGTACTTGGCGAAGAAATCAGCATGGAAGATTTGGGCGGAGCGAGAGTTCATGCCGAAATTACAGGCAATGCCCATTTCTTTGCGGAGTCAGAGCTTGCATGTTTTGAGCAAATCAAAAAACTCGTCACATTCATTCCTTGGAATAGTTCCAAAAAGCCGGAAAAATTCCCTGCAAAGCCACCGAAAATCAACATGAACATCAATGACATCATACCCAAAGAACCTACAAAACCTTATGATATCCGCGATGTCATCAAAGCAATTGCCGATGATTCGGACTTTCTCGAAGTTCAGGAATTATGGGCTGCAAATATCGTAATCGGCTTTACACGATTCAATGGTGAAACAGTTGGCGTAATTGGAAATCAACCATTGGTTTTGGCAGGTGTGCTGGACGTTGATTCATCGGACAAAGCTGCAAGATTCATAAGATTTTGCAATGCCTTCCAAATTCCTTTGCTCACGCTCGTGGATTTGCCCGGGTATTTGCCCGGCATTGACCAAGAACATGCAGGTGTGATTCGACATGGTGCAAAGATTCTTTATGCTTACAGCGAAGCATCTGTGCCTAAAATCACTATCATACTCCGCAAAGCGTATGGCGGTGGTTATATTGCTATGTGCTCGCGCCATCTTGGTGCAGATTTCGTGTTTGCACTTCCCCAAGCCGAAATCGCCGTAATGGGACCCGAAGGTGCAGCAAACATTATTTTCAAAAAGGAAATCACCGAATCCGATGACCCTGACAGAACTCGCAAAGAAAAAGTTGATGAATATATTGAAAAATTTGCAAATCCGTTCAATGCAGCTGCCGCAGGATATATTGACGCAGTTATAGTGCCGGACGAAATGCGAGATTACGTACTTCATTCATTACATATTTCCACCAACAAACAGGAAGCCAGACCTACCAAGAAGCACGGCATCCCACCATTTTAAGGAGATTGAAATGAATAATGATTTATATGACTTAAACATTGATGACACCTATTACGAGACAAAATTAACCCGAAAATTTGTCACGAGAAAGCGTTATAAACCACAAAATCATAAATTGATTAACGCTTTTATTCCAGGGACAATTCGGGAAATTTATGTCAAACCCGGGCAAATAGTCGAAATCGGACAGGATTTGCTTGTACTCGAAGCTATGAAAATGAAGAATCTTATCAAATCGGGCATCAAAGGCAAAATCCTGAAAATCCATGTTGAATTAAACAAAACTGTTGCTAAAAACGAATTACTAATCGAATATGAATAGTATTGAAAATATATTTTCAAATTTACCCCAATCAACGGACGAGATAATCGAAATACTCGTCCGTTCTCCGAATGTCCGAATTGAACGCATTATTTCAAGCGGTAATCATTCGTCTGATGGATTTTGGTACGACCAAGACGAAAACGAGTGGGTGATTTTGCTCCAAGGCTCGGCAAAAATTGAATTTGAAGAGGAGATGATTGATTTGAAAACCGGAGATTATTTATTAATTCCTTCCCACAAAAAGCATCGTGTAGCCGAAACTTCCTCAACGGAAAAAACTATTTGGCTTGCAGTGTTTTTTACCACTCCGGTTGGTCAATGAATTTTTCTAATCCGCTCGGGGTGTAGTTTCCTTCGCGTTTCATCATTTTTTCGATATATTTACCCAAAATATCGAATTCTATGTTGATTTTTTGCCCGGCTTTTAAACTTCGCAATGTAGTGACATCCCAAGTATGTGGGATAACGGAAACCATAAAAGCGGAGCTATTCTCTCTCGCAACTGTCAGACTTACACCTTCAATCGCAATCGAGCCGTGAATTACGACATATTTATAATACTCGCGGGGATATTCGACCCAAACGAGAATTCCGGTTTGCTCTTTTTCGATAGATTTGATATATGCAACGCAATCCACATGCCCTTGGACAATATGTCCTCCGAGCCTGTCTCCGACAGCGGCAGCACGTTCCAAATTGACTTTGGCGCCATTTTTGAAATGACCCAAAGTTGACTTTCGCAAAGTTTCCTCGACTGCTGTCACTTCAAAAGTTTTATCGGTAAGTGCAACTACGGTTTGGCAGACTCCGTTGATTGATACTGAGTCATCAATTTTCAAATCGTCCATGATTTTCTTGGCAGCGATTATGAAATGCTTGCCGCCGCCGATGTTTTTGACCGAATCTATCGTTCCGATTTCTTCTATTAATCCTGTAAACATGCTTGCCTATTCGATACTATCAACATAAGCGAGGTCAATATTTCGTTTGTTGATATTGACTTTAATAATTTTCACTCTGACTCTCATTCCAAGACCGAAGATTTTTTTTGTTCGCTTGCCGACTAATCTATATTTCGCTTCTTCAAAAACGTAGTAATCATCGTTAATATCGCGAATATGAAGCAATCCTTCAGCCCAAATATCATCCATTTGGACAAATAATCCAAATCCGGTGACACCCGTTATTGTACCATTGAATGAACTGCCAATATGCTTTTCGGACATTACGGCATGAGTCAATTTGATAGACGCGCGTTCGGCTTCCATTGCGGTTCTTTCAGTGCTTGATGTATGAAATCCGCAATCTTTGACAAACATCTTAAGAAAAACTAATCTGTCGGGAGAAGGTTTGCCTTTCGCATATTCCTTAAGTAAGCGATGAACGATTAAATCGGGATAACGCCTAATAGGGGAAGTGAAATGCGAGTAGTCTGTAAATCCGAGTCCGTAATGACCTACATTTTTGTCTGTGTAAATCGCTTTTGCCATTGAGCGAATCAAAACTTGGTTTACAACACGTTCTTCGGGCTTGCCATCGAAGCTTTCCAATATATTATTAATATCCGAAGATGTGATTTTCTTCTTCTTTGTTTTATGTCCCAAGGAAGCAATGAATTCCAATACTTCGGTGATTCGTTTCGGGTCCGGCTCTTCGTGAACTCGGTACAAGAACGGCAATTCCATGTAATATTCTTTTCGCAATTTTTTGATATGCAGCGTCACTGTTTGGTTTGCCAGCAACATACATTCCTCGACAAGCGAAGTTGCTTTTGTAGTCTTTTTGAGCAAAACTTCGACCGGTTGCTTGTTTTCGTCGAGAATGAATTTGAATTCTGTAGTATCGAAATTGATTCCACCGTTTCGGAACCTGTTATATTTGAGCCGTTCGGCTAAATCGTGAAGCTGCAATATCAATTGTGCATTATCACCATTTTTTGATTCGATAATATCCAGGACTTCATCGTAGTTGTAGCGTCTTTTGCTTTTGATAATTGATTCGGCAATTTCGTAATCCACAACATTGCCCTTCATATCAATTTCCATAAAAACTGAAAATGTAAGGCGCGGGACATTTGGATTCAACGAACAAATTTCATTCGATAATAATTCGGGTAACATTGGGACGACTCTATCCACAAGATAAACACTATTGCCGCGATAACGGGCTTCGATATCAGTTTCGCTATTCTCGGGGACGTAATGGCTAACATCGGCAATATGCACTCCAAGCTTGTAATTGCCGTTTGGGAGCATATCTAAGGATAATGCGTCGTCAAAATCTTTTGCATCGAATGGGTCAATTGTTATAACCAGATTATTTCGTAAGTCCATCCTTCCCGGCGGTTTCCGCTTAATATCCGGGACTACAGCCGCAAGTTCTTTCATTACGCCATCGGGAAATTCCGTGGGCAATTCAAATTCGCGAATTATTGAATCAAATTCTACAACAGGAACGCCCGATTTGCCAATGATTTCTTTTACTTCGGCGGCTGGAGATTGTAGAGGGTCATCCCAATGCAACAATCTTGTTTTGACTTTATCGCCGAGTTTTGCACCTTTGAGCTTGGTTTCCGGAATCAGAAAATCAACATAATAATGCGCTTCGTCCGGTATGAGGAAGTAATAGTAGCCGTTATAATCTATAGTTCCGACGATTGCCGTTTTATTGCGTTCAATTATTTTCGTGACTTCACCACGAGCTTTTTTACCCTTTTTTTGTGCATGAAGTTGGACTACAACTGTATCGCCGTCAAGTGCTGTATTCAAATTTCGAGTTTGAATACTGATTTTCGGTGCAAATGAAAGTTGGGTCTCCATGACTCCCTTATCATTTACAATTCTTATCGTACCTGTAATCGTCGAATCGGAATCATTTTGCTTGAAAATATATCTGCGTTTTGCGGTCTTTTCGATTACACCTGTTCCGATAAGATGCTCGAGAGAACTTTGCAATATCGAATAATCTTCGGTATCAGATTTAATACCGAGTGATTTTGAAATATCCAAAAGCCTCAATGGAACTTCAGAATTTAGAATCAAATCGAGAAGTTGAGTTGTTAATTTTTCGCGTTTCATATAAATCTAAGGGAATTAGTAAAACAAGTGCACATTGTTAGTACGTTCGAGTGCTTTGTTTAATGCACTGCCTGCGTTATTGATAAACGATGAAATATCGTGGTCGGAGTTAGAGAGTCCGGCAATACCTATGCTTAGCGTAACGCTGAATTTGCTTCCGTCAACGTTCAATACGGTATTTGCAATTTCGGCTCGAGCTCGTTCGGCAATTAATTTTACTTGATTTGATTCTTTGGCAACGAAAAGTACACCATAAGTTGATTCATCAATATGACCGAATTTTTCATAATTTTTGAGATATTTTTTCACTTTTTCAATTACCATCATTTGAGCAAATTCGTAGCGGTCCCAATGTTTTTCGGGGTCAAGCGCTGCATATCTGTCAATCCTGAATATACATAATGTCAAATCATTGTGCATATCCCGACTTCTGTCCATTTCTTCTTCAATTCGCTTATAAAACGCTGTAGGGTTGAGCAGACCTGAATCATTGTTTAGTAGTTGCGAACTATTCAGGCTTTCCATTAGGTGCATTCGCTCGATAGCATTTCCGGCATGAATCCCCAGAATTTCCAAAATCGTTACATCGAAATCTGATAGATTATTCGATGACACATTTTCAACAAACATTGCTCCATAGACGCCTGTTGCAGAACGAAGTGGAATACTGATAAATTCGCCCGATTCTAATTTCGGTTCAAATTTCGTATGCCTCACCCCGCGAATTTCTTTAGCTGAAAGTCTGAAAGTTTTGCAAGTTGTAATCGTATTGCCCACGATTGAATCTTCGAATGTAATTTCTTGTCCTGCTGAATAGTTGAATGCTGATTTGACTGCTTTAAGTTCCCATATTTGCTTTTCGGAATTGAAGCCTATAACGCCGGTCGTTTGATAATCAAATAATCTCGAAACCGAATCAACAATAGTTTCAGCCAAATTTTCGGTGCCGTCTTTGCTCGATGTAGCAATATAATTGAATAAGTTGACTGCTTCCAGGGTTTTCGATGCTTGCAATAAATCATATTTTTGCGTATAGCTTTTGACGAGTGCAGAAATTAGCTTAGTAAAATGCCCCAAGAATGCAACTGTTGACGAGCTATAAGCATCGTTTGAAGATGAATCGGCGCATAGCACTCCAACAGGATGTTCGCCCCAAAATACCGGCACACCAACAAAGGACATCGTATGAGAATATTGGTTGTAATAAGGTATCAAATCAAGTTCTGCAGATGGGTTAATATCGGTCAATATTTCAGGTTTGGCATTTTCTAAGATTTGGCTCAAAATATCGGATGAAATTGGAATTCGTTTTTTACCTGAAAGTAATTCCGGTTTATTTGTAGCAAAAGCTTCAATAATAAATTCATTGTTATCGTAATCGGCAAGCAAAAATAAAGCAGTACGCGAATCTGTAATAGAGCGAATTATAATTAAAATTCGAGACAAAAAGTATTCAAATTCTTTGCGTGGCTCATCGCCGAGTATTTGGTCAATTTCCGTAAATACCGAAATCGGCAAGTCAATTTTCTTCTCGGTGAATCTTTTCGGTTCCTGTTTAGTCGGAATCTCAGGTTGCTCTTCGATTACTTTTTCATGTGTATCTAAAGGTCCTGCAAGCTCTTCAACTATCTGCTCCATCTCTTGGATATCATGAATTTCATCAGGTTGGTTTAACTCCTCATTTGTCGTCTGTGGTGCTTCCGGTTCATTAACAATTTGATTAATTTGTTCATTATCATTGTGGTGTTCAATATCTTCAACAACATTTGTGTATGTGTTATCCGAATTTATATTGTCCTTAATCAAAATCTTTTCTTCTAATTCAGTATTTTTAGCCATTTCTTCGGGAGTTGTCGAAACTGCTGTATGAGTGCGCTTTGTGATTCCGACAATTCTCATTCCGGAGGTGCTTTCGTTATATGAAAATCCCGAAGCGCGAGTATCGGCTGCATATGGTTTTGATGCGACTTTAGGGTTCTCCGGTTTTGCTTTCTCGTTAGTTTTATCAGCTTCAGATTCGAAATTCATGAAAGCTTTTTCAGTCATCGGAAATTCATCATCTTTGCCAAATGATTCCTCGAAATTTTCCACTGTGCGCCGAGTACCGGTGTAATCTTTTGTTGTGGTTACCTCAAAATCGTGTCCCTCTGAGGCTTTTGGAAATGGATTTCGGACAACATCAGAATTACGTTGCGAAATCAGCATAAATAGCGAAACCGCACCGAGTACAGCAACACTGACGCCAATAAGACGCACTGCACTGTCTTCGAAAAAAACAGCTATTATCAAACCGATTATAACTACAATTACAGGTATTACATCAATCGGCGAAATAATTTCCTTAAAATTGGACTTTCTCTTGCTCATTTTATCATTATAAATGTATTAGAAAAGCAAACCCCCTGAAAAAAAAATATGATATGATAAAATTTACCATACCATATTCTCTAAGATAAGCAATTTTTGCCAAATAGCAAAAACATGTTTAAAGGTTTACCACATATACATATTTCCTAATTTCCAATGTCTTGTGGTTTCTATTGTTTGCTTAAAATCTTCAGACAATAGCGGATATGTGAAATCGAGTTTATAAACTGCTTTGAATTCATTTACTGTTCCGCGTGGGTGCAGCATCATTGTGTAATTGGCAGTGCCTGTGACATCTGATAACTGCAACAATCTCATAATATCGAACATTCGGACATGTGAAGCTTGTGGAGTGAACTTTTGGGATTGACCTTCAATTACATAATTCTTCGGTGTAATTTGCGTAAGAGTAAATTTTGCCGAATCAATAAATTGTGAATTTTCAATCGAGACCGGAACAGCCTTCGCCCATGATGTATCCTTAGTTGCTTTGAATGTAGGAGGTATTGATTTTACAATATCGAAATAATTATTTAGAACTATATCCGATAAGCCAATTAGCCAAGTATTTTTGACTAATGAATCTCTGGGACCTGTTGCAGGATTGGTTAGATAATTTCTTTGTGCCTCCAATCGGTCACCTTCGACTTTCACTATTTCATTATAAGGAGAATAAGTAATTAAATATGTCATGCCTAAGGGTATTGAGGCGATTTTGTAATCATCATTTCCGGGCATTCTCATATCATCGGCTTGAGAGTTGAAAAAGATTATTGTATCACCGTCAGAAAATTTGTATTCCAATGAATCTACCGATACTTCAACTTGGTTGAATCCATCTTTTGATGCATCATTCGGGGCTCTCAAGGCAAAGTAATAGGTCAGTTCTCTGTCGAATTGCTTTGTGGTGCCATCACTAAAATTTCGAGTGATTTTCGAAATCTCGGTGAATGTATAAGAATGATGTACATTGACAGGGAAATTTACCCGAACTGTATATGTCATTGGTGCTGTTCCGGGGCTTGCTTTTTCCTGAGAATATAAACTTTCAGAGCCAATCAGAACAGTTAAAATTAAAATGGCAAAAAATACTTTCATTTTCTAAACTCCTTTGATACACAATTTATATAAACTCCAAGCAGCAAGTGTCATTCCATCCCACAACTCTCCGCTCTTGATTAACGAATCAATCTCCATTTCGTTAAATTTCAAAATCGAAAATTCCTCTCCGGCATCCGGTTTATTATCTTCAAAACTCAATTCTTCAGCAAAAAACACATGACAAATTTCGTTTGTCACTCCATTTAAAGGATTAAACTCACCAATCTTTTTAATCTTACCGGTGATTAATCCGGCTTCTTCCTTTAATTCACATTTGGCATTATCTTCAATACTGTAGGCGGATTTAATTCCACCACCCGGAAATTCAATGCTTGGTTTGCTGTTTAGATAACGAAATTGCTTGACAAGGACAAAGTTCCCGTCTTTTAATCGTGGAATTATAAATACAGAGCCGGGTGTTTCGACAAAGAAGTAATCTCCGACTTTGTTGTTTGGCATCAAGTACTCATTTTTCCGATAAACCCAGTATGGATTTGCATGGATTATTTCTTGCTTTATCGTATCAAATTTTGTCATAATTTCACCTTGATGTACTATTTACTTACAGCGACTATTTCGCTTTCAGGGAAGAAAAATCCGATTTCGCGTAAAGCATTTTCATCGGAGTCGCTACCATGAATTGCATTTGCTTCGATTCCTGTCCCAAATCTTGCTCGAATAGTACCGGCTTCAGCTTTCTTCGGGTCTGTAGCACCGATTAAAGCACGAAATGATTCGACGGCATTGTCTTTTTCTAAGGCAAGTGGCACTATTGTTCCGCTTGTCATATAGTCAATTAGTTCGCCATAGAAAGATCTTTCTTTGTGAACAGCGTAAAATTCTCCGGCTACTTCCGGGCTTATTTTTGTAAGTTTCATACCCAAAATCCTGAAACCTGCTTGTTGGATAGCAGCGATAATTTCGCCACTAACATTTTTAGCGGTTGCATCAGGTTTGATAATTGCTAAAGTTTTATTCGACATTACATCCTCCATAATTATAATAACACATTACTTTGTTTTTTATCTCAAATCAATTGATTTTTTTTTCAAAAAAATAAAAGCGATGTTTAGTAACACCGCTTCTAAAATAAGACGATTAATATTCATTTCTATTCATTGTTGTTTGCATTTTCATCGCTTGAATCAAACACAATCACATTTTTAGGATTATCCGGAAATTTAACTACAGGCTCCTCAACCGGTTTTGTGTCAACGGGAGGTTTTGCAGTCGTTACCGTGATGCCTTTTTTGCGTCTGCCTCTCCTACGAGCGATGGCTCTTTCCAAAGGTGTCATATTCGCTGTGTCAAGGACTTTCTTTGGTTTTTTAGGTGCTTTTTCTTTTGCTTCTGCTTTGTCAGCCGAAACGGGAGCTACAGTTTTTGCAACTGTACCTTCATTTTTAAAAGGTCTTCCGCGTTTTTTAGGAGCAGCATCAGTTGCTGCGGGAGCTGCAGCTTTTGCAACGATTTCCTCAGTCTTACGTGGTCTGCCTTGTTTTCTTTTTGGAGCTTCGCCGGTTGCTACGGGAGCAACAGCTTTTGCAACTGTACTTTCACTTTTGGGTGGTCTGCCTTGTTTTCTCTTTGGAGCTTCGCCAGAGGCTACGGGAGCAACAGCTTTTGCAACGGCACCTTCATTTTTGAAAGGTCTTCCGCGTTTTTTAGGAGCTGCATCAGTAGTTACCGGAGCGACAGTTTTTGCAACGGCTCCTTCATTTTTGAAAGGTCTTCCGCGTTTTTTAGGAGTTGCATCAGTAGTTACCGGAGCGACAGTTTTTGCAACTGCACTTTCATTTTTAAATGGTCTCCCCCGCTTTTTAGGAGCTGCATCAGTAGTTACCGGAGCGGCAACTTTTGCAACTGCACTTTCACTTTTGGGCGGTCTTCCTTGCTTTCTTTTTGGAGCAGCTTCAGTCGCTACGGGAGCGACAGTTTTTGCAACTGCACTTTCATTTTTAAATGGTCTCCCCCGCTTTTTAGGAACTGCATCAGTAGTTACCGGAGCGGCAACTTTTGCAACTGCACTTTCACTTTTGGGTGGTCTGCCTTGTTTTCTTTTTGGAGCCGCTTCTGTCGCTACAGGAGCCACAGCTTTTTGGGTGGTCTGCCTTGTCTTCTTTTTGGAGCTTCGCCAGTCGCTACAGGAGCCACTGTTTTTGCAACTGCACTTTCACTTTTGGGTGGTCTGCCTTGCTTTCTTTTGGGAGTTGATGAACCCGATTTCAAAGCGTCGAGTACTGTTTGACCAATTTTAGCAGGTGTTTCAACAACAAATATTCCGGCTTCTCTTAGAGCTTTGATTTTCTCTTCAGCAGTACCTTTGCCACCTGAAATAATTGCACCTGCATGTCCCATACGTCTTCCGGGAGGTGCAGTTCTACCTGCTATGAAGGCTATTACAGGCTTTTTCACATATTTCGCAATATATGCAGCGGCTTCTTCTTCCGCCGAGCCGCCGATTTCGCCAATCATTACGATTGCATGAGTGTTAGGGTCATCGTTAAAATATTTGATTGCATCAATATGTTGAGTTCCGATAATAGGGTCGCCGCCAATTCCAATACAAGTTGATTGACCTAAACCTAAATCAGTTAACTGCTTTACTGCTTCGTAAGTTAAAGTGCCGGAGCGAGAAACAACGCCGATATTGCCTTTTTTATGAATAAAACCCGGCATTATACCAATTTTTGCTTCGTCAGGTGTGATTACACCCGGGCAATTCGGTCCGATGAGTATTGAGGTAGAATTGTCCAAGGCATGCTTTACGGGTATCATATCACGAATAGGAATGCCTTCGGTAATACAAATTATAACCTTAATTTTTGCGCTAATTGCTTCTAAAATCGCATCAGCAGCATAAGGCGGCGGAACAAAAATTACCGAAGTATTTGCACCCGTTTTTTTGACGGCTTCACTTACGGAATTGAAAAGTGGCACAGCAGATTTGAACATTATATCGCCTTTGCCGCCATACAACATTCCACCTTTTCCCGGAGTTACGCCGGCTACGACAGGCGTTCCATACTCAATCATTTGCGAAGTATGAAAAGTACCTTCCGAACCTGTGATGCCCTGTACGAGCAATTTTGTTTGTTTTCCTACTAAAACACTCATTAGTCGTTCCTGAATTATTTTTTAATTGTATTTCAAATTATTATTTTATAAATTATTTTAATATTTGCTAAATTATTAATTAACTACGAATGATAATGATAGAAAATATTTTAATAATTTTATTTTTTTCAAAAAGCATTTTCAATATGTGTAATTACAAATGGACGAACCGTTGCATCAATACCCACAAAATCCAGCCTGCACTCTCTATCGTTAATTTTATTAACATATAAATAACCTTCGGCTGTTTTGCGAATAGTTTTTCGCTTCGATAGCGGGACAGTATCATAAATTGAACCGTATTCTACTGATGTTCGGGCTTTGACTTCTACAAAAACAAGTATTTTGCCAATTTGGGCTACTATATCTATTTCACCCAATTTACCAAAATGAAAATTCCGTTTAATTATTGTGTAACCTTTTTCGGTCAAATAATTAGCGGCAATATCTTCAAATTTTGAGCCGATTGAACGAGTTGAATCAGTCATTTGTATTTACATCTACTCCATTTTTTTCAATTTCAATTGGATAATCGCCTGTGAAGCAAGCTGTACAATAATCAATCCCTTCTTCTTGAGGGACAGATTCCATCAATTTCTCTTTCGATAAATAATGAATTGAGTCAACTCCGATATATTCGCCAATTTTTTCAATCGAATCGTGATGATTTGCAATTAATTCCTCTTCACTTGGGAAATCCATTCCATAAAAGCACGGGTGCTTAATTGGTGGCGAACTGATTAATAAATGTAATTTTTTGGGATTTGCTTCTCGGACTAATTTAACTAATGCCTTTGAAGTTGTTCCGCGTACTATCGAATCATCCACGAGCACAACGGTTTTACCTTCGATAACACCTTTTACCACATTGAATTTAGCTTTTACCCGAAATTCTCTGTTATTCTGTCCGGGAGCGATAAATGTTCTGCCAATATAGTGACTTCTGATTAATCCCAATTCAAATAAAGTCTCGTTGCCGTTTGCTGAGTTAACTCTTGCAAAACCGATAGTTGCAGTGTTTGCACTATCAGGCACGGGAACTGCTCTAATTTTATCATCTTTATCAACGATTGGCATTTCTTCGCCTAATTTTTTACCAAGTTTTCGGCGAACTTTATCTACACTATGCCCGAAGATTTTGCTGTCCGGACGTGAAAAATAAATATATTCGAAAATGCAATGGTGGGCGATTGGTGTTTCATCAACGATTTTAAAAGATTTAATTTCGCCGGTTTTTAAAGTGTCTTGGTCAATTTGAATAATCTCATTGTGATGGACGCTTCGGATATATTCGGCACTTATAATATCGAATGCCGCAGTTTCGGAAGCAACAATATAAGCCCAACCGTGTTCGGTTTTCAATCTTCCAATGCTCAGTGGACGAACACCATGAGGGTCACGGGCTGCAATTAGCGTGTCATCAGTCATCATGGTCAATGAATAAGCCCCGTGAGCAGTTTGTAGTGCATCTCTCACTTTTTCAATTCGTGTTTCTTTTTTACTTTTTGCGATTAAATGCAAAAACAATTCGGAATCTGTCGTTGTTTGGAAAATCGAACCTTCTTGAATCAATTTATTGCGTAATGTCCTTGTATTTGTCAAATTGCCATTGTGAGCTAAAGCAAAAATCCCGTCATTATAAATCATGCTAAAAGGCTGAATATTATTTGCCGAGGATGAGCCTGTCGTCGAGTAACGATTATGCCCGATAGCCATATCGCCTTTTAGAGTTTGGGTCAAAACATTCGGTTCGGAAAAAACATCTAATACCAAGCCCGGACCGCGTTTGGCGGCAAATCTCTTTCTATTTTTTTTCTCATCTTGGTAAATACTGATTATTCCGGCTGCTTCTTGACCGCGATGTTGCAAAGCATGAAGAGCATAATAGGTCATGATGGATGCTTGGGGATGCCCGTAAACTCCTACAATTGCACAATTTGGGCGAGCCTTGTCTAATTCGGAAACTAAGATAGATTTATTATTTGGATGTTTCTTCATTTTAAAATGTGTTTCTCATAATACTCAAATTACAAAAATACGGATTTATTATTTTTTAAGCCGAAAGTGGAAAACTTTTTGAGTTTAGTTTCAATTGTCTCGGAAATAATATTCGCTTAAGTCATCAAATTTGATGTTTGTTATTATCCAATCGTGTTTTGGCGAACGATAAAAAGTAAATATCCATCGCACCGGATAATTGGAATGTATGCCTAAATAGTTCAATCTGATGTAAGAATTACTTACTAAATCTGCATATACAGGCTCGTTGTTGTAAATTTTGCCATATAATCCGATTGCGCGTCTGGTTTGGACAACTAAGTTATTCAAATCCTCTTTTTGGTTCATTATCGGACTATTTTGCAACAATTCCTCGTATGCTTTATTAATGTCTTCGGATTTCAAAGTTTCAAAAAAACTCCCGACACGGCTTTTCAAACTCGTTGGGACTTCGTCAAATCCTTTTCCTTGCGTATTAGAAGCGGAGTGTTGTAACCCGCCGTCTTGGGCAAAAATCACGAAGCTCATCAAAAAAAACATAGCAAACAGTATTTTCATTTTATTCTCTTGTCGTTTTTACAAATCTAAAATTACAAAAAATATCGGAAAAAGAAAGGCTTTGTTTAATTTAACTTAACGATTTTTTTCACATGTTGCAATTCTTTACGGTTTAAATGCCTGTAAGTTCCTCTTGGCAAACCCGATACGTTTATCCCTGCAAATGTCTTCCTGTCAAGCTGTTTGACTTCGTACTCGAAAGTTTCAAAAATCCGCCTTACTTCGTGATTTTTCCCTTCGCGTAATGTTATCGTAACTTTCGATTTATCATAAGTATGGATGAATAATTCGCATGGTTGTGTCATTTCGCCGTTTTCGAGTTCTACGCCCTGCGAAATAGCTTTTGCGTCTTCGGTCTTAAGTACTTGGTCTAATTTCACATCATAAACGCGCTCAATTTCATACGATGGATGAGTCAGCCTATGAGCGAGTTCGCCATCGTTAGTCAGCAAAAGCACTCCTGTTGTATTACGGTCTAATCGCCCGACAGGATAGATTCGTGCATGCTTTTTGACGATGTCAAGCACTGTTTTTCTGCCTAATTCATCGTCGGTGGTAGTTATCACATTTTTGGGTTTATTCAGTACAATGTAAATTGGCATAGTCTTTTCCTTCACAGGGTCGCCATGCACAGTTACAAAGTCAGTTTTGTTCACTTTCGTGCCCGGTTGGTCAACCACGATACCATTTACTTTTACGGCACCATCCAGAATCAATTCATCGGCTTTTCGACGCGAAGTTATTCCGGCGTCGGCGATAAATTTGTTCAACCTTATATCAACATCAAGCTCACTTTCGCCTTTTTTCCTTGGGCGAGTGCTCTTTGCTTTTGTCGTAGTTTTATTCGAGCTGACAAGTTCTCTTTTTTTAGTCACAGTTTTCATTTTTTCAATCCGTTTAAGTCAGAAACAACATGGCAACACCGATTACTGAAACCGATGCTCCTATTAATGCTCTTGCATTTATTTTTTCTTTGTAAAATATGTAAGTTACTGGTAATATCATAATTGGTACAGTTGACATTAGTGTTGCGGCAATTCCTACCTGTGTGTTTGTCAATGCTACAAAACTTAACGTTATGCCTAAGTATGGTCCAATCACCGAACCAAGTGCTACGAGCCCGAATGTCTTTTTATCTCTCATGTACAATTTCACCGGATTTTTGTATCTACCTATTAAATAGGCTGCCGGTAACAAAAAAACTACAGACGATGCAATACGGACAAAAGTGGCTGTGATGCTATGAATATCTCCATCGGAATATGCCATTTTTGCAAGTATCAACCCAATACCTTGACCTGCTGAGCCTAATAATGCGTACATCAGGCCTTTGGCTGTCATCTGAAATTGTCGGTTGCCTGTGCTTGGTCTGCGGTCAATTATGACAATAAAAATTCCGCTGAGAGTTACTAAAATTCCAATTATTGCATAAAGGGACATCACTTCGCCGAGTACAAAATATGCCAGAATGCCGGCGATAGCGGGATTGACAGAATAGATGAGCATTGTCATCCGAGGTCCAATCGCACTGAATGATTTGAATAGAAAAGAATCTCCAACTACCAAACCTACTATGCCGCTTAATGTCAGCATCAGAAGTTGGTAACTCGTGACAGAGTAGCTCAGCCCTAAAATCAAAATGGTAATAGCTAACAATATTGTAGCCAATGCCATTCTGTCAACGTTCAGTTGGATTGGACCTAATTTAATGGTTGCAGCCGTGAATACTATAGACGCATTAGACCATAGTAAAGCTGCTGTAAGTGCTGAAATTTCCCCTATAAACAAATTATGTCCCAAAGTAAAATGCAAAAATACGAAACATTCAACGAAATTTACTTAACTCTTTTTGGGACTTTCGATTGAACGTCGGAAAATTTCGAATGTCAATAGCGAATCCAAATCATTGCAGGATTTGGGATTGCCCAAACTTGCATTGTTGATTATGTTTTTCACAATTTCCTTGTTGTAATAGCCACTCGAGAGTGTTTCTGAGGAATTGAGATAATCGCCAATTTCACTGCCGAATAATCTGAACATCTCTACTGCATAATCTTTGCGATATTTACTCTCGGTGAGTTTTAAGTATAATCCCGAGCTAAGTGTACCGAGATTGAATGGGATTTCGTGTGACCCTTTTATTAAATTAATCTTAGCAATCTCCGGATAAGTTTGTCTGATAGTGTCCTTATAAAACTTGCCGTTAAACTTTTGATTTGGAGTCAAAGCAACTAACGCACGATTCATTATCGGCTGATTGAATGGGCTAAGACTGACGTGAGTATTATCAGCTAATGTCTGTTTGCCCGAAATATTATTGCTGATTTTAAAATCTATCGAAAAATTGTCCAATCTCCTTGCTAAATCATATCGTTTATTCATTTCGTATGAATCAATGACTGTATCTGCTTTTTCTAATGTTG
>PGYU01000024.1 GCA_002839825.1 Ignavibacteriae bacterium HGW-Ignavibacteriae-1
AATCTCGATGTTCGATGCAAGCGGCAAAGAAGTAGCAGTCTTATTTGATGGCACACAAAACAGTGGTGAACACACATTGGACATAAGTGTAGGCAACTACGCAAGTGGCACTTACACATTAGTATTGCAAAGTGGCAACATCCACTTGACAACTCCTGTGACAATCGTGAAATAATCACACACGCTTAAGATAAAGCAATTAAGCCCTTGGCAAAAGCCAAGGGCTTTTTTTATGTTGAAAAATTAATAACATAATAATATTTATTTATTTATTTATTACAAAATAGATAATAAATATTTAATTAGCATATATTCTATTTAATTATAAATAACTATTATTTGAAAAAAATATATTTGCGAATAAAATCGGATAATATTCAAATAATTATTTAATAATGTTTATTTTCTTAATAAATAATATCTAATTCCCTACTTGTTCATATTTGACTAAATTTTCTTATATTTGGCATTGAGTTTTTGCAGTCATGTAAAATGAATTTGTGAAATGGAAAAGGAGTAGGGCTTTATGATACATTTTGACTTAGTTCATAAGATTTTCAGCTACATAAATCTTGAGAGCGAAGTTGATGATTTCGACAAGATTCACGAATCTATCGAAAAGGACTTGAACTTCAAGGGTACAAACCTTTGGATTTTGGCGTTCGCTATCATCATAGCCTCAGTTGGCTTGAATATGAATTCGACTGCAGTAATCATCGGAGCGATGTTGATTTCGCCATTGATGGGTCCTATCAACGGTATGGGTTATAGTATTGCGACATATAATATGCCCTTGTTCCGCAAAGCTGCCAAGAATTTCTCTTTTGCCGTCATAGCAAGTTTGATAGCTTCAACAGCTTATTTTGCGATTACACCAATTTCCACTGCTCATTCAGAATTGTTGGCACGTACAAGCCCGACGATTTACGATGTACTGATTGCACTTTTTGGCGGTCTTGCCGGCATCGTAGCCATCAGCAGCCGACAGAAAGGTAACGTCATTCCCGGCGTGGCGATTGCAACTGCACTTATGCCGCCGCTATGCACCTCAGGCTACGGATTGGCTACCGGACAGTGGAACTTCTTTTTCGGTGCATTTTACCTATTCACCATCAATACTGTTTTCATCGCCATTTCATCGGTTGTCATATCGCAAATTCTGCAATTCCCAATCAGAACATTGGTTGATGCCGACCAAAAAACGCGCGTAAATCGTCTCATTTCCCTTGTCATTGCGATTGTACTGATTCCAAGCATTTATTTCGGATATAATCTTGTCCAGAAAGAAAAGTTTGTCGGAAATGCTAACGACTTTGTCAAGCGGATAAACGTTGTGGAGGGGAGCTATTTGTTGAAGCACGATATTGATGCAAGTAACAGGAAATTGCTTTTGATTTATGGTGGTTCCACTTTATCCGATGAACAGAAGGGTATAATCCGCGACAGAGCAAATGATTTCTCGCTCGAAGAAGCTACAATCGAGTATCAACAAGGCTTTTCATTCGACGAAATTGCCAACCAAAGTAACGAAGCAAACGATTTGAAAGCTGAAATGAATAGATTGAATTTGATTGTCAAGGAAAAAGATCGTGTGATTCAGAACTATGAGGATAGGAAGCATCTTGGAAGTCAAATTTTGGACGAAGTAAAAATCATGTATCCGCAGGTATTGAAATGCTCCTATGCCGAAACGTACATTTTTATCGAATCTCAGCCCGAGCCCGAAAGAGTTGACTTAGTGGTGTTAACTTTGGAAGGGAAAAAACTCCCGGACAAGGACCGTGAAAAAATCGAGACTTGGCTCAAAACTCGTTTAAATTCCGAAAAAGTTAAAGTCTATTTTGAGAATTAATTAATATAATTTTACAAAATAAACGTCGAATAAAAGAATTGCACAGATAATTCGTAACTTATGTATTGAAAAATAATATGATTGCGAAATGTCACTTATTATACCTGAATACATAAAGGCTCTTGACCCTTACAAGCCCGGCAACCAACGCCGCGAGGCTGCTTTTAAGCACGACGTGAAGATGGTTTTCAGCCTTGCGTCGAACGAAAACCCAATTGGCACTTCGACGAAAGTGATTCAGGCGATTATGGACTCAGTGAGCGGTATCGGGCTTTACCCTGATCCCGCTTCGACTGATTTAGTGGCTGCTTTAGCCGCAAAATTTGATAAAAATCCTAATCAAATCGTGTGCGGGCATGGCTCCGAATCACTCATGGCACACATCGTCAATGCCTTTTCGGACATCAACGAGCGGGTTTTGACTTCGCGTGGCACTTTTGCCGGAATTTATGTCAAAACGCATAAGAACGGGCGAAAGCTAAACCGTGTGCCACTGCTGAATTACGGCTATGATTTGGAGAAGCTCCTGACGAGAATTCACCCAAATACACGAATCATCTACATCTCAAACCCGAACAATCCGACAGGAACGATGATTCCGAAAGATGAATTAGATTGGTTCTTGGCTCAGATACCGGATAATATTTTGATTGTGCTCGACGAAGCATACTCATATTACGCTGCTCAACACGAAGGCTACGTCAATGGTTTGCAGTATGATTTGCCAAACTTAATCGTTCTCCAAACTTTATCGAAAACGCACGGCTTGGCAGGTATGAGAGTGGGTTATGCAATCGGTCCCGAAGAGCTAATCAGCACTTTGTACAAGGTGAAATTACCGTTCGAGCCGAGTCTTTTGGCGCAAAAAGCCGCAGTCGCCGCTCTGAGCGATGACGATTTTTTGACCGAAACGATTAGGATTAATTCAATCAGCCTCAAAATGTTTTTAGCATTATTCGACAAACTTGGAATTAAATACGCTAATCCATACGCCAATTTTGTGATGATAATTATGGAATCGGAACAATTTGCAGCTGATTTTTGCAGACATACTTTCGAGCACGGCGTTTCCGTCAGAAATTGCAAGCCTTTCGGGTTGGCAAATTGTGTCAGAATTTCGACAGGTACCGAAGAACAAACTGAATATGCGTGTCAAGTTTTCGAACACGTTTATAATGATATGATAAATAATATTATTAATTAATCTAAGATATAATGAAATTAGTAACTTACATAAACTCGAAAGGAAATTATATTCCCGGAATAAATATTTCCGGACATATATTTAATTTAATTGCAGCATCACAAATAATCGGTAAAATCATCCCTGACACGATTCTCGGGATTATCGAATCCGGTGATGAAGCAATGGAAACGGTTCGTGAAATTGAGCAAAAAATTATTAGTTCGGGCATAAATCCCGATACGGATTTAGTCAAACTCATTTCCCCAATTCCTAATCCGCCATCATGTCGCGATGCCTACGCTTTTCGTCAGCATGTGGAATCGGCTCGCCGCAATCGCGGAGTAGAAATGATTCCCGAATTTGACGAATACCCAATATTTTACTTCACCAATCACAACGCAATTTTTGGCGAAGGCGATATTTGGGTAGAAAAGGACCATCTCGAAAAGCTGGATTTCGAGCTCGAATGGGCAGCTGTTATCGGCAAAACCGGCAAGAATGTCCCTTCGAGTGAGGCAGATAATTATATCGCAGGATTTACAATTATGAATGATTTGTCTGCGCGGCTTTTGCAAATGGAGGAAATGAAATTAAATCTCGGACCCGCTAAGGGCAAGGATTTTGCGACTACGCTGGGACCATTTCTCATCACTCCGGACGAACTTGAAGAATATAAAACATCAACTCCTTTCGGCAACCAATATAATCTGAAAATGGAAGCTTATCACAATGGTGAGTTGATTTCATCGGGAAACACAGCCGATATGACATGGACTTTTGCTGAGATTATCGAACGAGTCTCATACGGTGTTGATATTCGTCCGGGCGAGGTCATCGGCTCGGGAACTGTTGGAACGGGCTGCTATTTGGAACTTAACGGCACACGCGCCCGAATTGCTAAAGAATCAGGCGAAAATTACACACCTGTGTGGTTGCAACCCAACGACGAAATTTCGCTCAAAATTGATATGCTCGGCACTTTGACTAATCGAATTATTTATTCAAATACCGATTATTCAATATTATCAAAAAAGAAAATAAATAATTAATTAATTAAATAAAAGAGAAATAAAATGCTTCAATTTAATCCCAAAGAATTATCAATTCCTGACGTCCAAAAGCTTATGCAAGGCGGAATAGCACCACGTCCGATTTCATTTGTATCAACAATGTCCAATGACGGAATCCCAAATTTATCGCCTTTTTCATTTTATAATGCTTTCAGTTCCAATCCGCCGATTGTCGTGTTTTCTCCGTCTCGCAGCGGCAGAACCAACAAAACTAAGGACACTTATAATAATTTGATGGAAAATGGCGAATGTGTAATCCAAGCGGTGACATACGATATGCTTGAGCAGATGAACCTGGCATCATCCGAATTCGCACCAGAAGTTAATGAATTTGAGGTGACAGGCTTTACTCCGATTGAATCGAAACTAATCAAACCTTTCAGGGTGAAAGAATCGCCGTTTCAGATGGAATGCAAGCTCCGACAAATGTATGGGATGGGCGACGGTCCATCGGCAGGGAATTTAGCCGTTTGCGAGATTTTAATGTTCCATGTGGACGAATCAATTCTGAATAACGGTGCAATTGACCCGCAATTGATTGACCACGTCGGGCGGAACGGCGGCTCGTGGTACACTCGCGCATCGGGAGACGCTATTTTTGAACTTGAAAAGCCCAAACATGCCGACCCAATTGGCTATTCTGCAATTCCGGAGCAAATTCGCAATTCGTTTATACTTTCGGGCAATGATATTGGAAAGCTCGCAAGTTGCATTGCTATTCCGGATAAGGCATTTGTAGATGAATTTCTGTCCGAAATCGAAGTTCGCGAAGCATCGATGGAAACATTCAATCGTTATGCATCAGTCGGCGAATATACCGAAATGCTTTCGATAGCACTACACTATCATAGTGTCCAAGCCCCAAACGCGAAGCAGATGCTCGAACTAACGGCAAAAATCGCCTTATCGTTTAATGATACTGATTGCGCCTGGGTCGCTTTGCTTGTAAATTAATTATATTTTGATGAATTTCTTGATTTTATTACCGAATTTCACAAAATAAATACCTTGTGGAAATTTCGATATATCAAGTCTTTTGAGCATTGAATTTTCGGAGCGAATATCAATATTTTGCTTTGTCATCAAAATGCCCAAGGGGCTTATTATTTCGACAGTATTATTTTCAATATCAAATAATTCATCACCAACATAAATATCAACATAATCGCTTGCCGGATTTGGTATAATTCTAAAGTCTGACAAATCGTTGTTTATTTGCTCATCTACACTAACAGTCGTTGAATATTTAAGTAGAATCATATTTGGTCCACCTGCCCAACCAACATTTGGTTCTGAAAAATATATTGTTTCTAATCTTTGATTTGTGATCGGTTCAAAATATGTCGTTTCGTAATTTTGGATATTTACTTTACAAATAAATCCATTTAAACCACATAAGAATAATTCAGATTCATTTCCGAAGTCAGCATCATAAATCATATTATCTGTAACTTTAAGATATTCCCAACTTTGTCCTCCATCCTTAGAATAATAAAATCCATACTCTCCAACTAAGAAAAATTCTAAATCATTAAGAATCAATAATTTTTTAAAATATTTCTCATTGTTTTCATTTTTGTCAGCGATTTCACCTACCGAGACCCAGTCTGCTCCGGTATTGCTTTTCATTAGAAAAAATACGTCGTCATTAAAGCATAATAAAAAATGAACACCATTTTGAAAATATCCCAAAATTGGTAAATAACCAGATATTCTATCAATTTCTGTCATTACTCAGTTTGAAAATTTCATAACCTTCGAGCTGTCTTGAATCACTAATATTCCATTTCCTTCTGGGTTAACATTTGAATATATAGTTCTGTGATTTCCAAAAACTCCTTGGTCGTACGAATAGGACTCCCATGCATATTTATTCCAGGATTGACCGGGAATTGTGTCTCTTGGTATAACTTCAAATACGAATGAAGATTCAAAAAATGGACTACCTTCAAAATTGTAATAAACGCCATAAACTACAATTGCAGTGTCTGACTTATATGAAATATCATTCATATAAGTATCCCAATCTATGAAGTTTATCAATTGAACGGGGTTTTTGTCCTTAACATAAATATGTATCATAGACCGTGCTGAAAAAAGGTGGTCTGAGTCGAATGAACTAAGTATATCAATATAATTATTTATAATGATCTCATCGCTTTTCAGGTTTATGATTTCCCAAACAGGCTCGGATGCTTTTGTAGTAGTGCATGATAATAATATCACCATAATCGCAAACGATGTAACTAAACTTTTCATTTTAACTCCATTTAAATAATATTCATGTTACAAATATAATCATAATACCATAACAATAACAACATAAAATAAGTTACAAAAATACTTACAAAGATAAAAAAAGGGTTGCCTCATTTGAAGCAACCCTTTTAAAATCAGTTATATATAAGTTCTATTCTTTATCTTTCTTTGTATCGTCATCAACTACAGTATATTCTGCTTCTTCTACGCCATCATCTTTCTTCGGCTCTTGCTGTTGTTCGCCACCCGGATTTTGTCCTTGTCCGCCGGCTCCTTTGTACATTTCCGAAGATGCTGCTGACCATGCGTTGTTCAATTCGTCCATCGCCGAACGAATATCACCCGGATTGTCTTTAATAGAATTTGCCAAACGTGTCTTAGCAGCCTCGATTTTTTCTTTGTTCTCGGGAGTCATTTTGTCACCCAAATCTTTCATCTGCTTATCGGTCGAATAAACAAGCGCATCGGCTTGATTACGTAAATCAATTTCTTCCTTACGTTTTTTATCTTCTTCTCCATATTTTTGAGCGTCAGATTTCATTTTTTCAACTTCATCTTTCGACATTCCACCTGAAGATTCGATACGGATATTTTGCTCCTTATTCGTTGCTTTGTCTTTTGCCGCTACTGCTAAAATACCGTTTGCGTCAATATCAAAAGTAACTTCAACTTGCGGAATACCTCTCGCAGCCGGTGGGATACCGTCAAGATGGAATCTGCCGAGTGAGCGGTTATCGCGTGCCATCGAGCGTTCGCCTTGCAAAATATGTATTTCAACCGATGTTTGGCTGTCTGCCGCTGTCGAGAATATTTCTGATTTGCGAGTTGGGATAGTCGTATTCGCAGGAATCATCGGTGTCAATACTCCACCGAGAGTTTCAATACCCAAAGTCAAAGGAGTGACGTCGAGCAACAACACGTCGCTAACATCGCCCGATAGTACGCCGCCTTGGATTGCCGCACCAACTGCAACGACTTCATCAGGATTAACTCCACGTGAAGCATCTTTTCCGAAGAATCTCTTGACAAGTTCTTGAATTTTCGGGATACGAGTCGAACCACCAACCAAAATCACATCATTAATATCTGTAGGTGTCATTTTGGCATCTTTCAAAGCTTGTTCACACGGACCTAAAGTTTTCTCGAATAAATCAGCACAAAGATTTTCAAATTTGGCGCGTGTCAAATTTATATTTAAGTGCTTTGGACCGTCTGCAGTAGCAGTTATGAACGGCAAATTGACGTCCGTTTGGAGCATTTGCGATAGCTCGACTTTGGCTTTTTCGGAAGCTTCGCGAAGTCTTTGCAATGCCATCGCATCTTTACGTAAATCAATTCCTTCGAGATTCTTGAATTCATCTGCCAAAAAGTCAATCAAACGTTGGTCGAAGTTGTCGCCACCAAGGTGCGTATCACCATTAGTTGACTTCACTTCAAACACTCCATCGCCGATTTCGAGAATCGAGATGTCAAATGTACCGCCGCCAAGGTCATAAACCGCAACAGTCATTGATTGCCCTTTCTTGTCCAATCCATAAGCCAATGCAGCAGCAGTCGGCTCGTTGATAATACGACGAACAGTCAAACCTGCGATTTCGCCCGCATCTTTTGTAGCTTGGCGCTGCGAATCATTAAAATATGCCGGAACGGTAATTACAGCCTCTGTGACTTTTTGTCCGAGGTAATCTTCGGCAGTTTGCTTCATTTTTTGCAAAATCATCGCCGAAATTTCGGGTGGTGAATACTTTTTACCGTCAATGTCAACACGCAGTGACTGCCCATCTTTCGAAGGAACAACAGTGAAAGGTACCATTTTGGCTTCTTCGGTCACTTCGTTCAATCTTCTGCCCATAAAACGCTTTATCGAATAAATAGTATTTTTGGGATTTGTGACAGATTGGCGCTTAGCTTGCTGCCCAACCAGACGTTCTCCATTTTTTGTGAATGCAACCATCGAGGGGGTTGTTCTTGTTCCCTCGCTATTGGCTATTACTACGGGCGACGAGCCTTCCATTACAGAAACGCAAGAATTCGTTGTTCCTAAGTCTATTCCAATTATTTTACTCATTTTATAACTCCATTTGTTTTAAATTATGTGAAATTTTGTCATCAATTGTCAAATTGTCATTAATTACAAGAAAAAATGTCACTAAAAAGCAACATACATATAACTGTGAAAATACCATGCCAAAAATATTATGCAAGTAGGGGATAGGGTTTTGGGGCTTGGGGTTTGGATTTTGGGGTTCGAGGTTTGGGGTTCGATGTTCGAGGTTCGGGGTTTGGTGTTATATCCCGAAGGGATATAATATGAATAACCCCGTATGAAATGCGGGGAACGAAGCAGATGCACCTTCGAAACCACGAAGTGGTTAAATATGAATAACCCCGTATGAAATGCGGGGAACGAAGCATACGCACCTTTTTCAAACCACGAAGTGGTTAAATATGAATAACCCCGTATGAAATGCGGGGAACGAAGCATACGCACCCCAAAACAATAGATTTCGGTCTTAGGTTATTACCACGAAGTGGTTAAATATGAATAACCCCGTATGAAATGCGGGGAAAAGAAGCATACGCACCCACTTAAACCACGAAGTGGTTGAATATCTATAAAACATCCAACCTTCCGAAGGTTTGAAACCTTCGGAAGGTTTTTTATTTGCACCCTTTGTGTCCTTTGCGTCCTTTGCGTCCTTTGTGTCTTCTATGTGTCCTTTGTGTCTTCTTTGCGACCTTTGCGGTTAGATTGTATTTAATGTCCGGTGAGTTGTTTGTGTCCGGTCTTTGTTACAAAAACCCTAAAACATGCACTTTAATTTCAGGCTGTCTTTGTAACAACTGACAGAACAAGATAATATTCGGTGCAATTTGTACAACTAAAATCATATTCGGCAAACCTAATTTATAAAATTAACAATGCGAATAATACATTGCTGGTAGGCTGTATAAAATATTTGTTATATATAAAATTAATCGTATATTTAACATATTCGCTTTTGTAATTTTATTATAACTATATGGAGTTTTGGTATGAAGAAATCATTTTTACTAATTTTTTGCTTTTTAATGCACTCAAGTGTAATGCTCTTTTCCCAGAATGTCGGTATCAACAATGACGCAAGTCAACCGCACAGTTCTGCTATGTTGGATGTCATGTCCACGGACAAAGGCTTATTAATTCCGCGTATGACAATGGCAGAAAGAGATTTGATAGCTTCGCCTGCTACCGGCTTAATGATTTATCAAACTACTAATACTGCGGGTTTCTACTATTATAATGGTTCAGCGTGGACATCGGTTAGTGGTTCATCATCGCAAGGTTTAGCTGAATATGCTTATATCTATAATTTAGTTTCAGAAGCAACTGTTGCCGTAGAAGCAGACGTTCCATTCAGCAATAATGGAACAATTGTTGGTACAATTACTCACACTCCCGGCACAAGTACGATAACTTTAGGCACTGCGGGAGATTATTCCATATTTTTTAACGTCTCCGCTGTTGAGCCATGTCAATTCGCATTAATTCAAAACGGTGTAGCTGTGGCGGGTTCAATTTATGGTTCAGGTGCAGGTACACAGATAAATTCGGGCATGGTTATTATTACAGCAGCAGCCGGCGATGTTTTGACTTTGAGAAATCATACTTCAGCAGCTGCGGTAACTTTACAAACATTAGCCGGTGGAACAAATATTAATGCAAATGCTTCAATCATGATTCAAAAATTAAACTAAATTTTAGTCATTCCATTTTGTATGATTTTTAATCACGCAATAATGGATATAAATTAAAGGAAATTTATTAATGAAAAAATATATAATTTGCATTACATTTGTTTACATTCTGATTACTCAATTTACTAATGCACAAGGTTTAAATAACGGTGCCACAATCGTGATTGAGAGCGGTGCAAAATTGCTTATATCCGGTGGTAATTATACAAATTTTGGCGATGCAAGCAACAATGGTGAAATTGATTTAGATGGTGAAATTTATATTACCGGTGATTTTGTAAATAATGCTCCTTCAGGTGGAGTATTTGTCAATAGAGATTCTGATGGTAAAGTTATTTTCAATGGTGCCGGAAATTCAATTATTTCAGGTACAAGTCCAGATTCAATTCTTTTTGAAAATATAACTGTCGAATCTTCCGCCACAATTACTAATAATCATTTATCATCTATCAGAGGTGATTTGACTTTAGTTGGGGCTGATAAAAATATTACAATCGGTACCGGAAATTTATTTGTTCAGGGACAAATTATCGGAACAAATCATTCAATTACTGCGGTTTCAGAGGGATATTTATTATTAAACGCACAAGCAAGTGTCCAACGTGATTTCCCGATGGGCGACGGAACTAATCATTATACTTTAAAAATAATTTCAGGAATTGCACCGACAAAAGCTATTTCTGTCAGAATGGTCGAGCAATCAGTTCCCGGGGCAATTAATGACCCGATGCTGTTTTGGGACGTCGCAGGCGATAATAATTTAAATGCAACAGTTATTTTACGTATGGATAAATCGGCAATTGCACCTAAGACATTGAATACTAATAGTATATTGCGATTCTTCGACGGTGATGAATATATCCCAATGACTGAAGAGCAAGTCACGATTAACGACATGGGCACATATTACGAGATTGAAATAATTAATGTTAATCAATTTTAAATAAATATAAAAGAAAAACTAAATGAAAAAATTAATTATTTATATCGCAATATTACTATTCGCAAATGTCGCTATGAGAGCAGATTGGGGATTATTCGAAGCAATGATTTCGACCCAACCGGTCTATAATATCACAAATAATTCCGCAATAAGTGGCGGCTCCATCAATTTAACCGTTGACGACAACGATGTCACCGAAAAAGGCGTCGTTTGGTCAACTTCGACGATGCCAACAACCTTAGTCAACAACGGAATTACCGAACAAGGTCCCGGACCAACATCGGGCAATTCAACCATATTTGCATCGAATCTTACGGGTATGCAATTAGGCACAAAATATTATGTCCGTGCCTACATGGTGAACGTTGACGGCACATTCTACGGTCAGCAACGCATATTCACCACCATCCCCACGCTTGGCGAATGGGGCTTAATCGCTCTCGGACTCCTTTTCGCAAGCTTCGGTGGCTGGTTCGTCATGCGCAAAATGATGTAAGTAGGGGTTTGGGTTTAGGGGCTTGGTGTTTGGGTTTTGGGGTTCGGGTTTGGGGTTCGGGTTTGGTTATGAGTTTTTTACCACGAAGTGGTTAAATATGAATAACCCCGTATGAAATGCGGGGAACGAAGCATACGCAACCCAAAACAAGCCCGAAGGGCTTGAATATCTATAAAACATTTAACCTTCCGAAGCTTCTAAAGCTTCGGAAGGTTTTTTCTTTGTGCCCTTTGTGTCTTCTTTGTTTCCTTTGCGTCCTTTGTGTCTTCTTTGTGCCCTTTGTGCCTACTTTGTGTCCTTTGCGGTTAGATTGTATTTAATGTCCGGTGAGTTGTTTGTGTCCGGTCTTTATAACAAAGACAGAACTATATACATAATTTCTTATATTTGTAAAAATGAATATTGAATAAGAGAATTTGAAATGAATCAATTGATATTAGGCGATTGCCTCGAAGTGATGCAGAAGATGGATTCCGAATCCGTTGATTCCGAAGGCTTAGAAGCTATCGAAGTCATCAAACTAAAAGTCAACGGCGCAGTGGAGAGGGAGTGATGGAAGATAATAAAACCATTGAAGCCTTAAATGAAATTAATGACATAGCTGATATATCATTTGACCAGAAAAATAAAGACGGACTGAATGCCGCTTTGAAATTATGTAATAAATATGATCAAGAAGCTATAAATGAAGTTGAAGTTGTCTATTTGAATTTTATTATGGCTAATATATATAATTATCTATCTTATGCTGAAAATAATTATAAAACAAAAGGGTATGATTTAAATAATAAATATAATGAAAGAGAACTATTCCATTTAAGATATGCAATGAGTTTGAATAGTTTTAATGAATTATTAAAAAAACAACCTAAATTATATTTTAGTATATTAACAAATTATGCAAATTTATTAAATTTTCTTGGACGAACTATAGAAGCAATTATCCAATGGAATTATTGTTTAGAAATAAATCCAAAATTTTCTATGGCACAATGTAATCTAGCACTTGGTTTAATAACTTATGCTTATTGGCTTTATGATAATGAACATAGAAATATTTTTAGAGCAAAAATCAAATACCTATTTAAGTCTGCATTAAAAGGTGATATTTCAAACGAAGCACGAGAAGATATTCATAGAAATCTAAAATATTTCACCAAAATACCATCAAATAAAATATTACTATGGTTAAAAAATGAATCTAAAATTGGTACTTCAAAGCAAGAAATCGCTTATAGAAATTGGGTACTAAAAAAAGAGTTGTTTCTAAATCCTTTAAATGATTTATGTAAATACAGTATCGCTGCTTCTGATGAATTACATTTACCTAATATGATTGATTCAATAAAAATTGAAAAAAAATCTTATTTTGGTTTTTTTAATAACCTTAAACAAGAATTTGTTTCAGCACGATTTTTGTTTTATGAATCCACTGATAATTACAAATTTACTCCTCATTTTTCAGATAAAGGAGTTTTGCTTTATGATGTATCTATAGATTTTACTTTATTTAATTATGATACTGAAAAATTGAAATATTGTTTTCGCTCATTATATTCGATATTTGACAAAATAGCTTATTTTATAAATAAATATTTAAATTTAGAGATAAGTGATAATAAAGTCGATTTTAGTAATGTATGGTATGAAAAAGGAAATAGAAGAAGTGGAGTATTTCATAATAAAATAATAAATTCACAAAATATATTTTTAAGGGGTTTATTTTGGCTTCATAAAGATATTTATAACAACAATGATGTAAGTGGATATTTAACCGATCCCGATGCAGTTAAAATAAAAGAAATAAGGAACCACCTTGAACATAAATATTTAAAAGTGCATAATTCAATTTGGGAAAAAGACAAACATATATTAGATGATTTTCGTGATAAATTGAGTTACGATTTTCGTGATAAATTGAGTTATGATATATCTATAATTGAGTTTGAAAGAATTTGCTTAAAATTAATAAAATTAGTGAGAGCATCAATAATATCATTATCATTAATGGTTAAAATAGAAGAAGATAAATTTAAAGAAGGTTTAGATGAAAAGGAGATTGCCGAGATTCCAATTGATATTATAAATGATAAATATAAAATTAAATTTTAGCTTTTAGGATAGAACGTTGTTGCGGTTACTACAAAAACATTTCTCCATTAAACATTTAACCTTCCGAAGGTTTGAAACCTTCGGAAGGTTTATTTATTAAAAGCTTTTTAATCTTTAATTAGCTTATTTTTTACTCTACCGCCCTTTTTCATCGGGTCATCGCTGTATCCTAACTCATTCCAATCTATCAATCCACTCTTGCTATGGCAACTGGTGCATTTAATTGCCTGGTCTTTTGGGGCTACCATATGATGTAATGGTTGGAGCATTACTGTTTCCACAAAATCAAATTTCCCCGAATAGGCAAGATTGACGCTTTTCATACCATTTTCAGCAGCTTTGTTCCAATCGTAGCCTTTTTCAAAACCACCTTCGCCAAATAGTTTTGGTACAATCAAATAATTATTCACGACATCATAAATCTGTTTGCCGCGTATAATTTTAAAGGGATAAATCTTTGCTTTTGAATCACTTATTGAGCCATTTAGCACATTTAAATGAATTGGTTGCGATTCAAATTTATCTCCAATCTCATAATAATCGGCTTTACCATTAAACCACCTGTAAACCGGCTTCACGTTCTTTTCCCAATTTAAATCGCCTCGCATCTTTGAATATGACAAATGTGTGTCATCTAAATTTGTATCTTCTTTCAAGCCGGCGGTTTGCCAATTCCAACCCGTCAAAGTAAAGTTTTCCTTTGCAATGCTTGGAATATGACAACTTTCACAAGCTATGGCATCTAAATGTCTTCCGAGGAGCTTATTTTTGTGAATTTCTTTCTTATTATTGTCGTGACAATCTGTGCAAGATATATGGTTTGTTCCCGAAGCAATCGAACTGTGTCCTGCGCCCTTGATTTTATGGTTTTCGGATTTATGACAACTTACGCAATCAAATCCTTGCCCGCCCATATGAACGTCTTGTTTCTTCTTGTCATCGAGCAGCGCAATGTCTAAGCCACCATGATTCAAATCTTTACCACCGCCACGTTCGAAATGGCAAGTCCCACAATTGCTAATTTTAGATTTGCCGACTGATTGGGCTGCTTTCACCAAATCTTCGCCTGAAAAGGGGGCGCTCGCATTTCGATTCTTGCTGTAAATACCTGAATTATCATGGCAAACAAGACAATCAATGTTTTCGGGATTTGTGAAATCGAAGGTTGAATCTTTCCATCCGAAGCTTGGATGGCAACTTGTACACGCCTCTTCGTTGGAATTGATGTTTATGAATGTATTATTGAAACCGTTTCTCTTACCGGTTCTAACCATGCCCTTGCCTTCTACTTGATGCTCCTCGCCCAACCATAACCAATGACGGGATTGAAGCACATCGTCAGCTTCGTCAGCATGGCATCCTATGCATGCTTTTGTAATCTCCTGTGGCGTTGTAAATGGACCCGAAATCATCGCAGAATGGTCCACACTTTCAGTCTCTGTTCTGAGACCCAAATATGAAATGAAAATCATAATAATTATAATCGCAAAAACCGAAGAATTGAACTTTGTCATAATCTCTCTCCTCGTATAAATAACACATATGAACAACAAACCTATAAAATACAAACGAAAAAAGCAAATAGATATTTTCGGATAGAACGCTGTTAAGTTCTTTAAAATTCACCTTGTTCTTTGAGCATAGAATATAATGCATCAAGGCTATAGAACCCTGCCCATAGCCCCATTGTTTGTTGAGCAGGCGTGAACTTTTTTTGGATGAGGTTACCAACTTTAGTCATCGTATGAGCGATATAACCAATCGATGCTAAACCGCCGGAACCAAGTGAAGCTATAACCCATTCCATAGTGCTAATGTTTATGCTCTTGTCCAAATTTTCCAGCGAACGTTGCAGTTCAGGTGGATTTGAAATTGGAAGTGGTTCATTTGGGTCAACTACGAATTTAATAGTTCGTGATTTAAGTATTTTTCCCTCAGTAAACATTGCGGGTGTGTTAAGATATAGATTGAATTTAATGATGGATTGATTTGTGTTTTCCGGGTTTGGTTGAATAGTCAATTCCTTAATCCAAAAGGAATACTTTTCGCCTATTTCAACCATTGATATCCAGTTAACTGTTTTAAGCATCTCTAAAATACCTGCTTTTACAGCTTGCATTTCTAAAGATTTGTCGGTAAACTTTGTCTTTACATCAATTTTTGTTTGGCTCATCACCTCAATAAAAGAAAAGACGAAAATAATGCTAAGCACAAGCACAAACTTTTTCATAAACACCTCATTAAAAATTGCTTAAATTAATATGCTATTGTCCTGTCTTTGTTACAATTGACGGACTCATAAACCACGAAGTGGTTAAATTTGAATAACCCCGTATGAAATGCGGGGAACGAAGCAGACGAGGTGGATGTATTATTTTTACCCACGGTTAAAACCGTGGGCTATGTTCAGACAGAACGCTGTTCTGTCCCTACAATTATAATTGTCAAATCCTACACCCTCTCAATAATTACGGCGTAACCTTGACCGACGCCTACGCACATGGTGCAGAGGGCGTACTTGGCGTTTCGTTCGATTAATTCGTAGGTGGCTGTGGTGAGCAATCTGGCGCCCGTCATGCCCAATGGGTGACCTAAGGCGATTGCTCCACCGTTGGGATTGAGCCTGCTGTCGGTGGCTGCGATGCCCCATTCGTTCAAACATGCCAAACTTTGTGCGGCGAATGCCTCGTTTAGCTCGATTACATCCATGTCGTCGAATGTCAATCCGGCTTTTTTCAGGGCTTTGTTCGCGGCTTCTACCGGACCGACTCCCATAATTCGCGGCTCGACGCCAACGACGGCTGATGCAACTATGCGGCTCAGTGGTGTAATTTTATTATTCGAAATGCCGTTTGGAGAAGCGATTATTAATGCACAAGCGCCATCATTGATGCCTGATGCGTTGCCTGCGGTGACCGAGCCGACTGCTTTGAATGCCGGTTTGAGTTTGGATAGTGTTTCGACGGTCGTTTCATCGCGAATGAATTCGTCTTCGGCAAAAGTGGTGCTACTTTTCTTGCCGACTATTTCTACACCGACGATTTCTTTTGCCAATCTGCCACTGTTTCGGGCTGCGACGGCTTTCATTTGCGAATTGAATGCGAATTCATCTTGGTCGTAGCGGCTGATTTTCCATAGCTCGGCGACGTTTTCGGCGGTTTCGCCCATGGAATCGGTGCCGTACATTTCCTTCATTTTCGGGTTTACAAATCGCCACCCAATCGAGGTGTCGTAAATTTGCACATTTCTGGAATAGGCGGCATCGGCTTTGCTCATCACGAAGGGTGCGCGCGTCATGCTTTCGACTCCTCCGGCGATGAACAAATCTCCGTCTCCGGCTGCGATTGCTCTCGATGCTTGGATTACAGCGGACATCCCCGAGGCGCAAAGTCTGTTGACGGTTTCGCCAGGTACAGACCAGGGCAATCCTGCGAGTAGTAACGCCATACGAGCTACATCGCGATTGTCTTCGCCCGCTTGGTTTGCATTACCCAAAATCACGTCGTCTATTAGTGCAGGGTCAATTTGCGGGTTGCGTTTGATTAATTCTCTGATTGTCAGTGCAGCCATGTCATCAGGGCGAACGGAAGCAAGTGTGCCGCCGTGTTTGCCTATGGGTGTGCGAATTGCGTCGCATATATATGCAGTTTTCATCTTGTGCCTATTGGATTATTTCTCTTTTGGTTGAAATTTGCTGTAATCAAGGGGTTCAATTATAACATCAGTCGGGCTATATTCCGTGATGTACCATCTATCGGCAATTTGAGCGGTTTGGTAGCCCACGAGTTTCATGTAATCATATTCAATATTGCAAAGGAATTTTCGGGATTGAAGCGTATCTACTTCAACTGAGGTCACTTGACGCATATAGAGCATTCTTTTCAATCTTGCAACGGTGAAATAGTTCTCATAGCGCTCGATGGCACTCATCATACTGCCGTCTTTGTGTGCCAAAATCTGCGAAGCCGCCGGAATGTTATTGCTATCTAACTCTGCTTTGAAAAGATACACTGCTCCCAATGCCGATTCCTGGGTCAAATTCACCGTAGGCAATACTTCAATTTTATGACCTATGACAAATATTTCGCACCCGGCAAATGTCAGTATAATTAGTAGCAGAATAAGATTACGTATTTTCATAATTTAAAAAATTCTATTGTTTTACTTGTTGCTTCAATCAATTCCTTCGCGGGTTCATCCAATGGGTGTCTTGCACCAAATGTATGACCCGTATGTTCAATGACGTTTATTTCCGAATTATTGATATGTTTGACGTTGTCATAAATTTCGTAAGCTTCGGAAAGTTTGACCGTAATATCTATCCGACCGTGCAGTACAAGCACCGGACATTGAATTGATTTACATGCATCAAGAACAGCATTTTGCGAAAAATTTGTATCTTTATCCAAGAGATATGAATAATTCAGCTTTAAAATTTGTCCCGTTTGTTGAATTTTCACTTCGGCAAATCCCTGTTCTTTCCAAATTTTCTTTTGGCGCTCGGTATTTCGGTTGATTTGCGAAACAGCAGCCCAAGAAGCAATTCCTGCGATATCATTTCGCTTAGAAGCTGTAAATAGCGATACAGCCCCACCTAACGAATGTCCGGCAAGGTAAATCATCCCATTCCAAGTGGGGAAGGGATTGACAGTATTTTTGATTTCCTTATATAAAAAATCCAGAACTGTGTTCAAATCGGCGATTTCTTGCGAAAGAGTATTTTGCGAAAACATTGTTTCGTCGTAACGCATGGCGACAGGGTCTGCTATGCCATTGAACGAAAAATCGAAATTGACAGCAATGAAGCCACTTTCGGCGAATTGCTCACAGACATATGGAATGAAACCCCAATCTTTGAAGGATTTGAATCCGTGCGAAAAGACCACGACAGGCACCGAAGACTTCAACTCGTCGTCGAGTCGGAAGTCAGCACTGATTAAATTTCCATTACTATTGAAAATTCTGCGATTAACTAACTGAATCATTATTTATTTTTTTGCAGTCAAAGTCACATCAAACATCATTTCAGCTTTTTCTTCACCGCGTAGTATTTTCACTTTGAGCACATCTCCAGCTTTGAATTCGCGGATTTTGTACATGAAATCGTGCAAATTTTTGATGCTTGTGCCTTCAATTTCCGTGATAATATCATTTTTGAGCAAACCTGCTTTATCTGCGGGGCTTCCGGGACTTGCACCACCGATTTTGCAACCAAGCGGGCTTTCCTCGAAATCAGGAATTATACCGAACCAAACATCAGCATATCCGCTCTCGCGTTTCGGTTGATGACTATTCGATACCGTTGTAACGGCGGTGAATTCCAAATGTGCAGGATAATCAGCGATTGATTGAGTAAATTGGCGAATGAAATCAACTACGAGAGCCGTACCTTCGTAGTTAAGTTTGTTCCATGTGTCGCTCGGTTTGTGATAATCTTCGTGCAATCCTGTGAAGAACATCATCACCGGCTTATCATTAGAATAAAAACTTGCATGGTCGCTCGGTCCGTATGCATCACTTGCACGAATCAATTTGAATTTATTTATTGGCTCGAGCGAATCAATTACAGATGCAAAACTGGGTGAGGTTGCAGTGCCAAACACGGTCAATTCATCAGCGCGTAGTCTTCCAATCATGTCCAAATTAACCATTCCGACAATATTTTCCATTCCTACAAAAGAGTTTTGTGTAAAATAGCGCGAACCATTCAATCCTGTCTCTTCGGCTGTGAAGGCTGCAAAAATCAATGAGCGGCGTGGAGGATTGGCAGCGAAATAATGAGCTAATTCGATTAATCCGGCGACTCCCGAAGCGTTATCGTCAGCACCGTTGTGAATCATTTGGCGCTTTCCGCGATATTGCGAGGTCGGACCGCCATAACCGAGATGGTCATAATGCGCCCCAATGACGACATATTGGTCTGCCAACTTAGCATCAGTGCCTTTTACATAGCCGACGATGTTATGAGTTGGAGCCTTCGTGTCTTTCAAATCTGTTTGTAAAGTGACTTCAGTATTCGGCAAGTGCATGCTCATTGGCTTTTTATTTTTCATGATAGTGTTTTCGAGTAATTGCAGCGGATGCTCTTTTGTGAATAATTTGGACAAAGTTTGTCTCCAAGCTTGGACAGCGACTATCCCGGCTTCACTGCCGATATTCTCGAAATTCAGGCGCTCAAATACATTCATCGAATCGCCTTGGATACGCACCATTATTACTCCGATAGCTCCTTTGCTTTTGGCATTCGATAACTTGTAACGCAAGCTGCGAAAGCTGTTGAATTCCGTTTCGGGCTTTTCGCCATCGGGAGTTTCATTGAGCAATACTACAATTTTGCCTGTAACATCAATACCTGCATAATCATCATAATTAAGATTGGGAGCACTAATGCCAAAGCCAACAAAAGCAACTTCGGCTTTGACTCTCGAATTTTGGCTATAAGCAAGTGGCATGAAATCCTGCCCTACAGTCCATGGTTGAGCTACTCGAGGCAATCGCTCTTTTGGAATTCCCGGGCGAATGATGGTTGTTTCGACGATTACAATATTGCTATCGCCGAGCTCTTTACCTATAACAACGTTCAATCCTTGCTTGTATGAATCTTTGAACATTTTCAAACCGGACGAGCGGAATTGATTTTCTATGTATTCTTCGGCGAGTTTCATTTCCGGAGTGCCCGGAAATCTGCCCTTCAATTGGTCGCTTGACAAAAATTTGACGTGGTCTCGGAGCTTATCTTTCGCTTCTGTTTGGGCTTCGAGGCTTTGTAGAGTGAAGTTGAACCCTAAAATTAGAGCTATTATGGGAAGAAAAAATCTGTATAAAATATTCGTTTTCATATCGTACCTGACATATTTTTTAATTAACTCTTTCAAAAATAACTTATTATTACAATATTTTCAAGAAAATACGCCACAATATTAATAATAATTGCCGATTTTCGTATTTATCAAACCGAGAATCATTCAAAATATAGACGTATTAGGGCATAATAGATAAAATGAAAGTTGCAGTTTTGTTATCAGGTGGAGTTGACAGCTCCGTTGCATTAAATTTGCTGAAAGAGCAAGGGCATGAATTGACGGCGTTTTATCTCAAAATCTGGCTCGAAGAAGAGCTTGCATTTTTAGGTGATTGCCCTTGGGAAGAGGATTTGGATTTTGCTCGTAAAGTTTGCGATGCTGAAGGAGTTCCTCTCGAAATAGTAAATATGCAGGAGGAATACCTCAATACTGTGGTCGAATACACGATTACTGAGCTAAAAGCCGGAAGGACTCCAAGCCCGGATATTATGTGCAATCGTCATATCAAATTTGGTCAATTTTTCACAAAAGTGGATTTGCTCAAGAAATTCGATAAAGTTGCTTCGGGACATTATGCATCCATCGAAGAAGTGGACGGATTGTTCTATTTGAAAGAATCGCCCGACCCGGTGAAGTGCCAGACTTACTTTTTGACATATTTAGACCAATCTCAGCTTTCAAAGATTCTTTTTCCGCTCGGATCGTATAACAAGGCTCAGATTCGTGAATTGGCTAAGGATTTTGATTTGCCGAATTCACAACGCAAGGATTCGCAAGGGATTTGTTTCTTGGGGAAAATTAAGTATAATGACTTCATCAAATTTCATCTTGGCGAACAAATTGGCGATATTGTAGAAATTGAAAGTGGCAAGACGATTGGCAAACACAAGGGATTCTGGTTTCATACTATCGGACAAAGGACAGGATTGGGTTTGAGCGGCGGTCCTTGGTATGTTGTAAAAAAGGACATTGAGCAAAATATAGTTTACATTTCTAAAGATAGCCAAACTAATAAGACTTCGCACGATAAATTTGCAGTTTATAATTTGAATTGGATTACCACAGCACCTACGACTGACACTTTGCAAGTGAAAATTCGGCATGGAGCTCAGAAATATAATTGCAAAATTCAACTTATGCCGGATAACCGTGCATTTGTAGAATTGGATGAACCCGACCAAGGGATTGCCACCGGACAATTTGCGATTTTTTACGATAAGGGATATTGTCTGGGCGGTGGTGTTATTGAGCAGTTGCCCGAATAACCAACTTGTCATGAATCTGCTGCAAATCTAATGGAGTATCACAAGTGATGATAATCGAATTACCCGTTGGGCTTTGGTAGAAATCAATTTTCGGCTTCGTGATGCCAAGTTCAACCATTTTTGAAATTGCCATTATTTCATCATCCAATCTCAAATTTTCGCCCGTAATCGCACATCCAAAAATCGGCTCGGGAACTTTGCCGTTTGATTGCAACACCATTAAATTTGTTTTGTCCGGCACCATTGCAATAATCAGCCCATTATACGCAATTATGGAACTATATATAATTGTTGAATTCGTTGCCATTATTCTCTGCGAAAGATTATGTACTTCATTCACACAGGCTTTTGCATCGTCAGCCGCAATCCTGAAAATATATAAATCTTTCAGATTGATAATCGAATGAATTTCAGATTCAGAATCAACATTCTCGTTGATAATTTTTGTCCCCAAGAAAGCACTATTCATCGTATTCATGACGTTTACCGGGATTTGGGCTTCCAAAGCCGGCAAAATTGTCTTTGGGTGTAGTACTTTTGCACCAAAATATGACATTTCGAGCATTTCGCTTATTGAAATTTTGTCTATACTTTTGGCATTTGGGACCAATCTCGGGTCGGCAGTCATCACGCCGTCCACGTCAGTATAAATATCAATCGAATCAATTTCATAATCGTTTTTCGCCATGCAAGCACCAATTATTGATGCCGAAAAATCCGAACCGCCTCTGCCCAAAGTCGTTGTTTTCAATTGTGTGCTTCGCGCGATAAATCCTTGTGTCACAGCAATATGATAATCTCCGGCAATCATTGGCTCAATGAGTTCAGATTTAATTTTCTCGGTAATCAAGGCGTATTGTGGGTTTGCGTGACAATAATTGCTATCGGTAATCATGAAATTACGCGAATCTGCAAGAAATGATTTGATTCCTGAATCTAAGAGTGCAAAATGTATTACCGTGGAGGAAACCAATTCACCCTTTGCCAGAGCCGAATCAATAGCCGAACCGTGGCATTCCTTCAAAAAATTTATACTTTCCAATAGTTCCTTCAGTTCATTCAGATGAGCTTTTACCTGATTCTCCGCTTCACGGATTAGTTCAGAATCTGAAATCACTTCCTCTATCAAACCCAAAGCACGCATTTCGATTCTATAAACGAATTCTTGCGCTTTTTCCAAATTGTTCAAAGCTGTCTCAGTCGCTTCGGTAATCAAATCGGTTACTTTCGCAAAAGCTGAAAATACCGCAACAGAACCTTTGGGAGAGGATTCGATTATTGAAATAAGCTGTTTAATAGCAACAGCAGTCCCGACAGATGTGCCACCGAATTTGAGGATTTTGGGCATATTACAGGTCAATGAATGATGTCAAATGCTCGGCACTTTTCAAATGCACCAAAACACCATCGGCTACAAGTTCGGCTACAGCTTTTTTGGCACTTTCGACCGTAATCTTACTTTTGAAAGCGAAATGCCAAATGTCAATCGGGCTGACTGATATTTGCAAAGCAAGTATTTGAGCCAAACTCATTTTCTTTTTTTCCAAGAACAATGTTTTCGATGATTCGACCAAGAGCTTGGATTCATCGTCCACCATATGGTCTTCGGTGAAGTAGTAATTGTCGTTTTTGGTCAAATCGCAAATAGGGAAACCACGATAATCGGAATCAATCAAGTAGGGCAAAAAAGCAATACTTACGACGTAAGGTGAGATTGCTTCATCTTCCCATAAGTCATCCCAAACTGGTCTATCCGCTAATTTGAGCCATTCAAAAAATTCGATTTCGCGATGAGGCAGATTAATCAATGTGGATTTTGGCAAATAATCCATAACTATTTTTGCTTGAGCCGGAGAAGCAGAACTGTACAATTCTTCGGGCAAAATTACTAAGCCGTCCTGAGCTACAAGTTTTTTGCAAATTTCGTGTATTTGTAAATCGGTCAATTTTTTTTCCGAATTAGTTGATATTAATAATGTAAAAATAAACAATATAGTTCAAAAATTAGTGCATTTTGCCAAAAATGCTGTGCAATAATGTATTGGCAAATCTGTTTATATGAGTTTGAAAAATCCGATGTCATTTTTGAGCAAAATATGGAACCCTGAGCATTATCATGGTGCAAACAAACGAGGAACTTTCTTCGAGGGTTGGTATTACAAAAATGTCAGTTACAATGGAGAAAGCATTGTATCAATAATCCCGGGGATTTTCAGATCCAAAGACAAATCCAAAGAACACGCTTTCATTCAATTTATTGATGGTAAAAGCAACCAAACTACATATTACCGATTTGATATAAAAGAATTCCGAGCTTCTGATAAACCTTTCGAAATCCAAATCGGAGAATGTGTTTTCAATAATCGCGAAATTTTTATTGATATCCGCCGAGAGGATTCGTTAACTTATGGGCATATCAAATTGGGCGATTTGGCGCCGTGGCCCATAACAACATTTTCGCCGGGAGCAATGGGATGGTACGGATTTGTGCCCACAATGGAATGCAATCACGGCGTATTGAGTATGAGCCACAAAATTGAGGGTAAACTCTTAGTCAACGATAAAGTTTATATTCTTGCTCGCGGCAAAGGCTACATTGAAAAAGATTGGGGCAAATCATTCCCGTCCGCTTATGTTTGGATGCAAAGCAATCACTTTACGCATAAGGGAACCTCCTTAATGGCTTCAGTAGCGAGAATTCCTTGGGTAATCGGTTCTTTCAAAGGATTGTTGATGGGATTGATGATTAATGATAAGTTGTTCAAATTTGCAACTTATACCGGTGCGAAACTTTCTCATTTGGAAATTAACGATGAAGTGGTTGATTTCCGTGTTTATGACCGCAAATATATCCTAAATGTAAAGGTAAAAAGAGTTGCAGGTGGATTACTCAAAGCTCCATACGAAAAACAAATGCTCGAACGAGTAACCGAATCTTTAAACTCGGAAATAGAACTCGAACTTTACAAGTTTAAGGGTCTTCGCAATTCGGAATTAATCTATTCGGACATAGCACAATATTCCGGGTTGGAAGTTACCGGAGATACAAATTACCTCATAGTACCTAAAGACTATTAATAAAATTTGGTTTAGCTAAAAAATAATTTAAATCTCTTATTGTCTATTTCAATTTGATTTTTCAATTAATAGCAAAACGAATGACTAAAAAAGAAGGTACCAAATTAGATTTAATCGGCAAATTCTTATTAATTGTCGAAAAATTAGGAAACGCACTCCCACATCCCGCTACTTTATTTGCTCTATTGGCTATTGCAGTCGTTATAATGTCATGGATAGCATCTTTGATTGGTTTTACCGCAAACCATCCGAGCACGGGCGAATTAATTGAGCCTGTTAATTTATTATCGGAGCAGGGCATTCACATGATAATCACCAAAATGGTGACAAATTTCACGTCATTTGCTCCACTCGGTACTGTATTAGTTGCAATGTTGGGTATCGGAATTGCTGAGAGTTCTGGCTTGATTGGTACTTCTCTAAGGTTGCTCGTAATTTCTTCTCCTCGTAAATTATTGACTTTCGTAATTATTCTCGCAGGTATCATTTCCAATACTGCAAGCGAGGTCGGTTATGTATTGCTTGTGCCATTGGGCGGGATTATTTTCCATGCTGTTGGCAGACATCCCATTGGTGGTATAGCGGCTGCTTTTGCAGGTGTTTCCGGCGGATATAGTGCAAATCTATTATTAGGCACAATTGACCCGCTCTTAGCCGGGCTATCTGAAGAAGCCGCAAGAATCATAGACCCAAGTTATACTGTCAATCCCGCTTCAAACTATTATTTTTTAGTAGCATCAGTGCCATTGATTGCTTTAGCAGGCACTTGGGTAACAGAGAAAATTGTTATGCCGAGATTAGGCGATTATGAGGGTACTCTCGAAAAAGAAGAATTACGGAAATTAACACAAAGCGAGAAAAAGGGGCTGATGTATGCTATTATTGCATCGCTTATATTTGCTATTGTTTTAGCTATCGGTGTCATCCCCGAAGATGGCTTCCTGCGTGGAGATATTGACCCGGAAACAGGGGTTCGCAGCGTGTTGCGTTCACCCTTTATGCGAGGCATAGTTGCATTTATTTTCCTTGGAGCATCATTTGCAGGTATTTCTTATGGAATTGGAGCCGGAACTTTCAAAAGTGATTCGGACGTAATGCATGGAATGGGTAAATCTATGGAAGCACTCGGTCTGTACATTGTACTTACATTTTTTGCTGCTCAATTCGTTGCGTATTTCAATTGGACTAATCTCGGGAAAATATTCGCAGTAGAGGGGGCGCTCGTATTGCAATCTTCAGGATTGGGACCCATACCGCTTATTTTAGCTTTTATTGCCCTCACCTCAGTGATGAACCTTGTAATGGGTAGTGCATCTGCAAAATGGGCATTGATGGCACCAATTTTCATCCCCATGTTTATGCTTTTGGGCTATTCACCGGAGTTTGTCCAAGCGGCTTATCGCGTCGGTGATAGTGTATCGAATATTATATCGCCAATGATGTCGTATTTTGCATTGATTGTTGCATTTTTTGCCAAATATGATAAAAAAGCCGGAATCGGCACCATTGTATCGGTAATGTTGCCTTATACTTTCGTATTCTTTATCGCTTGGTCAACTTTCATGATTATATGGATACTCTTAGGATTGCCGGTTGGTCCGGACGCTCCGCTGTTCATAGACCAACCGTAATAAAAAGAATTAAATTAGATGGGCAATTCAATTCTGAACGAGTTGCCCATTTGAGTGCTTGATTGGGCGATAATCTTGCCTTTGAGCAATTCTGTAATCATTGCAGCAGTCAACAAACCCAAACGAGTTTCGCGGCTTTCTTTAATTTTGAAGTAATTATCTAAGGATTCTTTCGGGATTACATCACCATTATCAACGATTTCGATTAAGAGTTTGTTCTTGTCAATACCGACTGCAAGTTCGAGTCTGCCGTTGTTTCCGGATGCAGAGGCTGCATCAATTCCATTCGAAATAAGAATTTGCAATAATGAATACAAGGCATACTTGTCCGTTTTTACTTTTTCCAAGTTCTCTGCAAAACTAAGATTTATGGTTACATTTTGCGATGATGCAATTTCTTGAAATTCTGAATAAACTTCTTCGATTATTTTGTTAATATTTTGGTTTTGTAAGGTGACTTGATAGCCTTTGGCAATTGTCACAAAAATATTTATAATTTTGTTTTTGATATTGAATTTAGTTCGCAAATTTGCCCAAGCTTTATCAAGTACTTCTTTAGTCGCGGTGTGGCGAAGATTTTCGTAATCATCTAAATATTTGTTCTGTTCCTCTAACAATAATTCAATGTTGCTTTCCAAAGAAAGGAATGTAGTCGAAACAGCATCTTGTTCCAACATCAATTTTTCATGCTCGAGTTCCTTAATTTTGCGCAAATCTTGCAAAAAAGCCACTCTGCCCATAACGTTTTTCTTAGTGCGGATAATGAAAGCATTCATTCTGACAGGGATTTCGGTTCCATCAGTAGCAACGATATTGAATTCTTTGTTTTTGACTATACTTCCGTCTTCGTCATAATCTTCAAAGAATTCCTTTGGCATCAATTCTTGAATCTTGGGAATTCCGGGCTTGCGTGGTATTGACCATTTTAGCATTTCACGAGCGGCTTCATTGAAAATCTGAACTTTACCCCGATGAGTCAAAGCTACAATTCCATCTGCTGAACTTTCAATCAAATCGGAATAAAAGTCATGTGCATGATGCAATTGTTCTTGAAGTTGGTTCAATTCGGTTATATCGGCAGCAATTTCCATTACGTGTGATACGCCGTCAGGATTTTTAGCAATTGGAATTGTCGAAATCATCAAATGGGCTTTTTCTCCGGATTTGGTCATCCCGACTTGGGCACCAATTTGCTCTATACCTTCGGAAAAGGCAAGAACTGTTGGTGAAGTCATGTACTCATAGCCACGTTTTTTGGATTGCTCGGTGTTAAATATGCTGTGATGTTCGCCGAAAGTGTCGCGATATCTCTCATTGGCACGAAGAACTTTCAAATTTTTATCAACTATCGAAATATAGCAGGGAACTTTTTCAAACAAAATGTTGAATTCTTTTTGCCAATGTCCGGATTCTGCTGTTCCATGGAAGATACAAAGGACTTCTTTGATATCACCGTTTTGTGCAAAAAGTGGAATGAAAGTCGCCACATTATAGTCTGTTCTGATTTCGTTTGGACTACCTGAAACATATTGAACTGCCTCTTCGCCGGTTTCGAATACTCGCTTGATGTTTAGAATTACATCTGTGTTCGCAAATCTTGATTCCGAAGTTCTTAAGCTTGCATCTTGTTTCATACCGGTAAGCTCGGTGAACTTATTATTGGCAAGTCGTAATTTCAAATCCTTTTGTATCAAAGCTACACCAAAAGGTAGAAAGTCAAGCAATTCATTTTCCGAAATTTTCATTATTTTTTTCTCATTTTAATATAATTTTTTCACAATTAAAATTTTAAGTAAAGTACGAAATTTTTCCTTACAATACAAGTTAATAGTTAAGAATTCAAATTAAGAAAATTATTTTAAATTAACATATCTAACAGATATTCAATTCTCCTAAATGAATAGCATTTGATAAAGACGAATATTAAATTGAAGTGTTATAACAAAAAACAATTTTCGTAGTGCGGACCACAATCATGAGTCAAGACAGGTAATTCTAAAGCTCGAACTGCGATATCGAGCAGAAAGTTTTTGGTCTCACCATTGTCCGGAAAATCATTCGACCCATCCGGAACTACACCTGTAGCATAGTGCTTAAGCGGCATTTCTATCATTTTTTGTGAGTACAAAGTGAAGCTATTATAAGTATGTCCGTTCTTGTAGAGCATTGTGTTTGCTATCCAAGCATTTATTATCGGCTCTGGGTCTTCTTTCAGCATGTAAAATTTGTCGAATCGTTCTTGAAACTTTACTATCAAAGCATCATTTTTGTGAATTAGCTTTGTATCTAATTTTTGGCGTAATTTATCGGTAAATTCATTTTGGTGAGAAATGAAGTAATCCATAAGTTGCCTGAAATCATTGATCCCGAGTTGCTCGAGTATGGTTTTGTTGTCGAGCGATACCATAATCCGTGCGGCTTCGTTCATCAGCTTATAATTTACGGGAATTCTCATCACACAACATGCAAGCTCTTTTTCGCGCGAATTTCTGTGAAAAAGTATTTTATTATTTGCATTGGGATAATATTTCGTTATTGACTTGAGGACAGATTCTGTCCCGTTGGACATGAAACTATCGCATTTTATTTTGCGTCCGGACATTCTGTGAAGCATCTTATCCCAAATTTCCGGAGTGTCCTCGTTGGCAACATCATATGCCAAAACAAAGCCCGAAAGAGCATCAATGGCAAATATGGCAAACATTGTGTTGCTTTCGTTATCTCCAACCGAACAAGCGAAACTTTTCCCGGCGAGAATGATTTGTTTGGGGTGGTGCGATACTACCAAAGAATCAATATAGTTTTCCCAATGCGGGAATCCTTTCAGGTAATCACGGAGCTTTTGGTTGATTCGGCGTGGGGAACTCTTGTACATATCAGCTAAGTCTCGATATGTGCTTCCCAAGAGATAATCTTGAGCCAAATCACCAATATCAGTCTTCTCATTATCATAGACCAACACCCAAGTCCTGCCGCAATCGCGACATCTCATGCGTGTCTTACCAATTGGGCTCTTACCGTGTCTGGTAATCCTGTCACTCTTACAATAAATACAATCTATAGTATCACTCATGAATCTTTTTCTTTTGTCAAGCCAAATTCCATAAACATGCTTCACTCCAAGCATACTAATTTAAGACGTACCAAAAGTAAAATTCATACGTAAAAGTCGAAATCAATTTAGTTTGTTAGTAATAAAACAAAGATAAGCATGGATTGTCAAGTAGAAAAATTAAAATAAAGTTAAGACATTCAACTCATTAATAATGTGATATATACAATGTTTATAAAAGTATGGAAATCACTTTCTATACTATAATTAAGCATTTTTTTGTATTTTTGTAAGATTGGATAAACTGAAATTGGACATATAATAAGATAAGATGGCAAAACCACTAAACATTCTGTTCGTATCGAGTGAGGTCTTCCCTTTTGCAAAAGAGAGTGGAATTGCCGATGTATCATATGCTTTGCCAATTGCTTTGAGGCATATGGGACATGATGTAAGGTTGATGTTACCCAAATATGGCACAATTTCCGAACGCAGAAACCGAATTTACGAGATTAACAGATTACGCGATATACCAATCGAATTAGGCGATAAAATTGAATTTACCACAGTTAAGTCCACTTCTGTCGTAAGCCCGGGAACAAAAGTTCAAGCATATGTTACATCTCACATCGGATATTTCGAGGAGAAAACGGGTGTTTATCACGACCCTGAAACTTGGATTGAATATCAAGATAATGCCGAAAGATTCATTTTCTTCAACAAAAGCGTAGTCGAAACCTGCAATTTGCTTGGTTGGTTCCCCGATATTATTCATTGTAACGATTGGCAAACAGCACTTCTACCGGCATTAATCCGTACCTCCGGAAACGAAAAATTCAAAAATACAGGCACTGTGTTTACCATTCACAATTTCTATCGTCAAGGTGTGTATGGATTACACGAGTTTGCAAAGACAGGATTGGATAAAAGTGTGTTACCGAATTTTAAACATAAAAATCAACTGAATTTAATGAAGGGTGCCATTCATTATTCGAATTATATCACTACGGTCAGCCCTACTTATGCTCAGGAGATTTTGCAGGATAAAAAGTATTCCAATGGTTTGAACGAAGTGCTCAAAGAACGCAGCGACAGCTTCAAAGGTATTTTGAACGGAATTGATTCCGTCGGCTGGAATCCGGCTCGGGATACATTAATAATAGAAAAATTCAAGAAAGATTACGAAACTTTCAAAATAAGTAACAAAATTGCTTTATGCAAAATTTTTGGGCTTGAATATAAAAAAGATGTTCCGCTTTTTGCAATGATACCCCGAATCGGCTATCAAAAAGGTGTGGGTCTGATTATCGAAGCGGCAGAAGAAATTTTCTCGAAAGATATTCAGTTCATTTTGCTTGGTCAAGGCGATGCTGATTTGAAAGAACAGTTGACTGAAATTGCCAACAAGCATCCTGAAAAAGTCAAGCTCAGATATGAGTTTAACGAGGATTTGTCTCATCAAGTCGAAGCCGGCTGCAATTTTTTCCTAATGCCATCACAATACGAGCCATGTGGTCTGAATCTTATGTATTCGATAGTTTACGGAGCAATACCAATAGTCCGAGCTACAGGTGGAATGAAAGATATAGCCGTCGATGTCCGAAACGAGCTTGAAGGCAATGCAATAGTGTTCGATAATTACAATTCTAAGGAATTAGCAGTAGCATTCAATCGTGCTGTTGAACTTTACTCAAACAATGAATTATTCACTACGATTGCCGAACGCGGAATGAAAGCAAATTATTCATGGACCGAATCGGCTAAAGAATACGAATCAATATACAAATCTATCATCAAAGAACTTTCATGAGTCAATTCTTAAAAATTTTATTGATTGCTTTAGTTGTCATTTTTGCACTAAAATTTTCGGGATGCAATGAGCAGCCCTCAAAAATTGCAATCAATTTGTTGCCCGATACATCACAAATCAAAGGCATTAGTTCAGCTGATACTCAATTGATTACATCGCAACGAGTCTTTCAAGCGGATTTCCCACTTTTTAATATGGGTGGAATACTTATTGGGAAATCCAACGGTATAACTGCCGCTGCTATTACTAGTTTTGCGTTTATTCCCGATACATTAGACCACTTGAAAATCGAAGATTTAGAAAACGTCAAGCTTACAATTTTCCCTCATCGTTATGCTTTGGGAGACACAAATTCGGGCTATTTCGGATTTGATATTTACAAAATTAATAGGCGGTGGGCTGTTGACACTACCACATATGATTCATTATTTGTAGTTCCTGCCAATTACTATGACCCTATTCCTGTGGCATCATGGTCGGGCAAAATCCTTTTGAAAGATTCTTTGGAAACTGTTACTATTGACTTAACCAAGGAATTAATTCTTGAATGGCTCAGGACTGAAACGGTTTTCGTACCTGATTCGGGCAAGGATGTCAAACGTATAATTCCAAATTATGGATTGATACTCGTTCCGCATCAACAAAGCAATATAATTCATCGCTTTTACGGAAATTCGCCAACGGCTGATTTATCTTCTTTAATTAGAATTGATTATCGCGATGGCAGCGACAGTTTGCGTGAATTGAATTTGGTCTCGGGTGTTGATATGACTTTCTTGGACACTCCGATGCCTGATACGAGCTACATCGTTATGCAAAATGGTGCAAATTATTGGACTGAATTGGAATTTGATTTGAGCATGATACCTCAGTTTTCAGGGATTCACAAAACTCAACTTACATTGCATTTCGTTCCGGAGCTATCATATAGAGGCAACATTAAATTAGACACAACAGTGCTCGAGGCAAATTTCTTTTTAGATGATTATTTGAATCCGATTTTCCAATTTACAGGTTCAAATGCTCAAAACATTAACGAATTCTTTTTCCCGAGTTTTACTTCGGCTGTTCAGTATTGGAACAGAACCACAGGCAAAGGCTCGCTGGTTATTATGCCTCATACGATTAACAACCAAGCGCGGCAATTAGACAGATACGTATTCTATGGACTAAATCATCCCGATGTATCAAAACGCCCGTCGCTAAAAGTAATTTACTCAACAAATCCATCAATGTTTGAATAAAAATTATGCTTAAAAGATTAATAATTATATTGTTTGCGATATTAACGGCAACTCCCGCATTCAGTCAGGGTGGTTTGAATTATTCCATTTTCGGTGTCGGAGACATCAACTCCACCGGCAATGCTTCTTATGATGGTGTCGGCGGCACATCTATTGCCTTTCCATCCGAAAATTCTATCAATTTTCGCAATCCCGCAATGTGGTCATATGTCACTACAACAAGAATCAACGTGGGATACAAATTCAACCAAACATTAGCATTCTCGGATTTGCAGGATTCATACCAAAATTCAGGAACATTGAACGGAATCAGCGGATTGTTTATGATTGATACCGCAATGGGAATAGCAGCAAGCTTTGGGATTCATCCATATAGCAATATCAATTATATGATTGCATCTCCGATTAAAGAAACTGTCAATGACATTTATCTTGACGGCAGAACGATATACCAAGGCAAAGGCGGCATTTCGATGCTTTATTTCGGTGGTTCCACCAAAATAACGCAATATGTTTCAGTCGGGGCATCTGTGTTTTCGACATTCGGGAAAGTGTCCTCATTACGCAAAACGGAGTATTTCGGCGACCCATACGCTTTTACATATATTTCCTCAAGAAATGAATTTTTCAGCGGATTTGGATTTAAAGCCGGTTTATCGGTCAAACCAATGTCCAATCTCACATTAGGTTTTTATTATGAAAATCAACCAAATCTTGATGTAGAAACTGATATTGTATTCGAATCATCACTATTGCCCGATACATCAATTTCGCGAGTTAATGCAGTTCTGATGCCTGATGCTTTCGGATTCGGAATCGCCTATGAAACAGGAAAGTTTATAATTGGCGCCGATTTATCCATGCAAGATTTCTCGAATTTCAACTATAACAATTTGGATAATTCGACCTACAAATCCGGTATGGTAGTTTCTGCAGGAATTAACAGACCCGGTAACAAAAACTTGAGTGCACCTATTGCGGACAGGATTTCTTACAAATTAGGCGGATATTTCAAACAACATTACTTCTCCGTTTATGGCAACGAAATCACCGAAATGGCGGCATCCATAGGATTCCAAGTACCATGGTCGGGCACTTTCATCAGCGATATTGCCTTTACAATGGGCTCACGCGGCACTCAAACCGATGGCTTAATTCGCGAATATTTCGGAAAGCTTTCTGTTGATGTAAGTATCGGCGAAACTTGGTTCAAACCTTTCAAACGCGATTATTAACAAATAATTCCATAGATTCCACAAGTCAAAAGCGTTCCTTAAACGTTATTATAACGTATTATAAACTTATACTTTAAAAAATGGAATCAATAAATAATTTTCATGCAACAACCGTGCTTGGGGTAATCCGCGACGGTAAAGCTGCAATGGGCTCGGATGGACAGGTAACATTAGGCAACACTGTCGTCAAACATTCTGCCCGCAAAATTCGCAAATTATACAATGGCACTATACTCGCAGGATTTGCCGGAGCCACTGCCGATGCTTTTACTTTGTTAGAAAGATTTGAAGAAAAATTGGAATCTCATCGCGGGAATTTGCAACGCGCTTCAATTGATTTGGCTAAAGATTGGCGTTCCGACAGATTTTTGAGACGTTTGGAAGCGATGATGGCAGTAATGAACAATACCGAAGCATTTTTATTAAGCGGAAATGGCGACGTCATCGAGCCCGATGACAAAATAATTTCCATCGGTTCAGGCGGACCCTACGCTTTGAGTGCCGCACGCGCAATGCTCGATAACACTTCCTTGTCTGCTGCCGAAATGGTAAAAAAATCGCTGACAATTGCCGGCGAAATTTGCATTTATACTAATCTCTCCATTCATGTGGAAGAGCTTTAATCTTTTTTTAAATAATGGATAATACTTTAAAATGAACGAAATAATTCAAGAAACTGAAAATCAATCAACGCAACAATTCGTAATTAAAGAAGATACGCAATTGACTCCTCGTCAGATTGTGTCGGAGTTAGATAAATATATAATCGGACAAAATGCGGCTAAAAAGGCAGTGGCAATCGCTTTGCGTAACAGATGGAGACGTCAGAGCGTCACTGATGACATTCGCGAAGAAATCATGCCGAATAATATCATCATGATTGGTCCTACCGGTGTTGGTAAGACTGAAATTGCTCGCAGATTGGCAAAATTATCGAATGCTCCATTTGTCAAAGTGGAAGCAACCAAATTTACCGAAGTCGGCTATGTTGGGCGCGATGTTGAATCTATGATTCGTGATTTGGCAGAGCGTTCTGTAGCAATTGTCCGCGAAGAACACACTACGGGCAAAAAGCATGATGCACAAATTGCAGCCGAAAATCGTATCTTGGACATTCTGATTCCGCCTGTCAAAAGGGCGCCATCATTCGACACAGCCTCCGAAAATGAAGTTGAGGAAAATGCTCGCACTCGCGAAAAATTCCGCAGTATGCTCCGAAAAGGAGTATTGGACGAGCGAATGATTGAACTCGATGTACTCGTTGACCAAACTCCAAATCTGCAAGTGCTCGGTCCGATGGGAATGGATGAAATGGGGATGAACTTACAAGATATGTTTGGCTCAATAATGCCCAAAAAGAACAAAAAACGTAAAATGAGAGTCGGTGACGCTCGCACATTTTTAGAAAAAGAAGAAGCCGAAAAACTAATTGACATGGAAGCTGTTATCAAAGAAGCAATTCGCAGAACCGAAAATTCGGGTATCGTGTTTATAGATGAAATTGACAAAATTGCTTCTAAATCTACTGCCGGAAGTAGTGGTCCCGACGTTTCTCGCGAAGGTGTGCAACGAGATTTGTTGCCTATTGTAGAAGGTTGCTCGGTCAACACAAAGTATGGTCCGGTGCATACCGACCACATACTTTTTATAGCATCAGGCGCATTCCATGTGTCAAAACCATCCGATTTGGTTCCTGAGCTTCAAGGACGTTTTCCGATTAGAGTGGAATTGCAAAGTTTGACCGAAGATGATTTCATCAAAATTTTGACTCAACCTGAAAACGCTTTAATCAAGCAATACAAAGCTCTGATTGCAACCGAAGATGTTATTCTGGAATTTGACGAATCTGCAATTAAGGAAATTGCCTCAATCGCAGCCACCGTCAACGAAGAAGTGACAAATATCGGTGCTCGACGTTTGCATACAATTATGACAAGTTTGCTCGAAGACATAATGTTCAACGCACCGGATAATATCGAAGTCGGAACAATCAAAATAGACTCGGCAAAAGTCCGAAGCACGCTCGACAAAATTGTTACAAATATTGACATTTCAAAATATATTTTGTAGGATTTTAATGACGATTAAAGCCGAAACATTCGAAGAATACCTCTCTCAAGTTCCCGAAGAGAGAAAAGAAGCTATTGCTCGATTGCGACAGGTATTGAAAGACAATTTGCCGGAAGGATTTGAAGAAGGTATTGGATATAATATGCCGGGTTTTGATGTGCCGCACACGCTCTACCCGGCAGGTTATCATTGCGACCCAAAGCAACCACTACCTTTTGTGGGATTTGCATCGCAGAAAAATTTCATCGCTTTCTATCATATGGGAATCTACGCTATTCCTGAGCTCTACGAATGGTTCATCAGTGAATATCCAAATCATAGCAAAGCAAAGTTGGACATGGGCAAAAGCTGCGTCCGCTTTAAAAAGCCTGAGCAAATCCCTTTTGAATTGATAGCTCAACTCGCTCAAAAAATCACTCCCCAACAATGGATTGAAATTTACGAAGCAAATTATAAACCCAAGAAATAAGAGAAAAAACATTCAATGATTTTGTCCTGTCAGTTGTTACAACTGACGGGACGATGTCTTATCCTCCAATATCTTGACAAACATAGCCCACGAATTTATTCGTGGGAAAACTAAGAAACATCTTAAAACATATATCAACACATAATAAACTAACAGCTTCGGGCTTGTTTTAGCTATTGCGGTATTCATATTTCTGTATATATTAAACCACTTCGTGGTTTGAAAATGTTGCATATGATTCTTTCCCCGCATTTCATACGGGGTTATTCATATTCTATCCCTTCGGGATATAACCCCAAACCCCAAAACCCAAAACCCCAAACCCCAAACCCCAAACCCCAAACCCCAAACCAATTATTCCCGACATTATGAAACTTGTTGAAATCAAATTACTCAACTGATTCTTAATGCGAAACTATTTTATTATCGCATCGTATAAGATTCTACGCAGAAAGCAAACAAAAATTGAATTTTGTGCCTTAACGTTCAACTGTGTTGGTTTTTCTACTTTTTTTAATAAGGATTTACTTAATTTTAAATTGGAGTTTTCATGGGATTTTCATTGAAGTTTTTGTTGGTGTTAGTAATTGTAGTTTTTTTGATAAGCCCTATTATGGCTGATGGCATAAAAGATGATGGTCCTGATTTGCAAATCATAGGTGGAGTAAACGCAGATATTGAAGACTATCCCTGGCAAATAGCAATTTTTACTGTGGATCTTGATGGCAATTTGGAAGAGCAAATGTGTGGCGGGTCTATAATTGACCCATTTTGGATACTAACAGCAGCACATTGCGTTCTAGATGATGCTCATAAAACGCAAAAAATTGTAGCTCATATCACTCGACGCTCCCAACCCGGGCAAGGGCAAATTATTGAGATTTCGGATTACATTATTCACGAGGGTTTCGATACCGAAATTATTCAAAGTGATGTAGCATTGCTCAGACTTGCTTACCCAATTGACACATCAAAATTTGGTTCAAAACCTATCCGACTTCTTTCGCCGGATGAAGAACAAAATGGTTTTGTTGCTCCCGGAACGCTGGCTACAACTACAGGATGGGGAATGACAATCTACGGAGGCGATGCATCAGAATGGCTCCAAGTCACATCATTGCCGATTATTTCTTTAGAAACTGCAAATCAATGGTTCTCAGAAACTAATATACCAATTGAAGTAACCGCAGATATGTTACCTTGCGGATACGAGGAAGGTGGTAAAAGTAGCTGCCATGGCGATAGCGGTGGTCCATTATTTGTCAAAGATAATACTGATACTTGGGCACTTGCCGGCATCACTTCTTGGGGTGCAATTTGTGCGGGAGTCAAGCAACCTGCTGTTTATACCCGAGTTCCTTATTTTTATGATTGGATTATTTCTCACTCCAAACTTGGCATTGATGATGTGCCGACCGAAAACGATTACGTCGAAAATGTTAGAATGATTATTCCGAAAAATGTTTACTCGTGCGATGATTACACAAATTTTGGAGATGTTCTTGTCAGAAATATGGGCTTGAATGATTTAACAAGTTTTGAAATAATTGTGAAAACCGGCAGCTCACCTGATGATATTACCAAAACCGAAAGTCAAGTTATTACTTTGGAAAAAAGTTTACCTCCGATGGGTTCTAAAAGAATTCAAATCCCAAATATTCATCCTGACGATGTTGGTAGAAACTATATCGAAGTTGAGCTCAGTAAACCGAATGGTAACAATGTTGCTATCCAAAATTCTTCTAAAGGTCAATATTTTAATTATTCCGGAATCACCCCCCTTGTACTTAGTATTGATTTGGAAGAATTATCACAGTTGGAAATTCAGGTGTTTTCACTTAGCAAAAACGAATCGAAAAGTCTTGCAACATTTATGTCTGATGATGCCGGTAAAAAGCACCAATTTGATAATTGTCTTCCTGAAGGTGAGTATCATTTA
>PGYU01000001.1 GCA_002839825.1 Ignavibacteriae bacterium HGW-Ignavibacteriae-1
TGATTTGAGAAACGGAAATTTACCAAGTAAAGAAATGATACTTGCGATGATTAGAAAAGATGAATTGAGAGAGATGACAAATGGTAAAATACTTAGTCATTCATCCGATGACTCCAAGTTCCCAAATATTGAGCATTTTAAATAATTAATTCATCTGTTGAATCCAAGTCATCGGATGAATATCGAGTCAGTCTCAATAAAATGAAATAAAAAAAAAACGCTCCCAATCTTTTCTCGGAAGCGTTTAAAGAATTTCATTTTCTTTTTTTTTTATCTGTTGTGTTTTAGTTCTTCAGGTTCGGGAATTTCGTAAGTGATTTTCCTCTCGAAAATTTCTTTCATTGCGATGAAAGTAGGCTTGGGGAATTTATCAAATTCGCGACTGATATGAAGTTGGTCAAAGTTGATTCCTTCAGATTCGTCTTGAGTCGGAACAATATCTGCCATTCTTTCGTTTAGTTCGAACTTGATAAAGTCATTAATTTGGCGTGCACGCATACCCATTGCTACTATTGACTGATAAATCGAACCCTTTTCGGACTCTTGCATTCTGACAAGTACCGGGTTTACTACATATTTTTCCATTTTCAACTTCTCCAAAAATTTGAAATTTTGATAACTACAAATATACAAATAAAAAAGTTAACAGAAAATTTTATTAATATTAAGAATTTATTTCTTATCTTAGAACTTAGAAAATTTAACAATTGTTATATTATGCAAAAATTATATTATTCGATTAGTGAAGTAAGCAAAATTGTTGACGAAGAGCAACATATTTTACGCTATTGGGAAAAGGAATTCGATGCCATCAATCCCAAAAAAAATCGCGCCGGTAATCGTGTTTATTCCGAACGCGATATCACTATTATCAAAGCGGTGAAAAAACTTCTTCGAGAAGACAAGCTTTCCTTGCGTGGCGCCAAAGAACAGCTTAGTAAGTTCAATTTTGCATTGCCTGCCGAAGAACTCGTTTTCGGGTTCGAACCGGTCGAAGAATCTGTCGGCGAATTTACTCATAAATCCAACTCTGACAATAAATTCCTTGTTAATAAGTTGAAAGAGTTGAAATCTTTACTTTTAGAAATTAAAGATTCTATTAGTACTTAAATTCGCTTAGAAAATTTTTAATAATATAGGGAGTGTAATTGATGAAGTTTTTCATTGGAATATTGAGTTCCATTGTGCTTATTGCGTTTGTAGCTATTCCGACATACGGAATCGAGTATGTCGAAAAAGTTGTTGGCAATCATGATGACGAAGTCTTGGGCGTTTTTGTAAATGCTAAGGACTCGAAGGTTGCCACGTGTAGTTTGGACGAAACTATCAAAATTTGGAGTTTGCCCAAAGGTGAATTGATTTGCACTTTGAAGGGGCATCTCGGTCAAGTGAATAATCTTTCCTTTTCGGGAAATGATAAATGGCTCGCAAGTGGGTCGAGCGACCACACAGTAAGATTGTGGGATATCGATAATTGCGCCCCTATGTCAATACTAAAAGGACACACTGACCAAGTGATTGGCGTTTATTTCAGCCAGGACGAAAGCTCTACATATATTGCTTCGACTTCATTCGACAATACTGTCAAACTTTGGGACCGCACGCTTGGTTCGGAAATCAAAACTCTTCGCGGACATACAAAAACTACGAATAATGTAGCATATTCATACGATGGCTCTCAAATCGCTTCTTGCAGCGACGACAAGACTATTCGGCTTTGGTCAACTGACTTGACTACTCGCGAGCCGATTCAAATTCTTTACGGTCACGAAGCACCTGTACTGACTGTATTATACAGTTTCGATTCCAAATTGTTGGCATCATCGGACGAAGATGGATATATCAAAATTTGGTCAATGCCAAGTGGACAACTTCTTCGTACTATCAAGGCTCATGATGAGTTGATTCAGGATTTGACTTTTGCGGCGGACAACAAAACGATTGTCAGCGCAAGTCTTGATATGCATATGAAAATGTGGGATGTGACAACCGGCGAAAATCTTTACTCCAAAAAGCTCGATACTGAGATTTGGTCTGTTGATATTGTTTCCGACGGCTCGATTATCATATTGGGTTGTGCTGATTCGTCAGTTCGATTTCTCACCAAAAAAGGAGGGAAAAAGAAATGATGAAAATTCTAACTTTAGCAATCACATTACTTATTATAAATTTTGTCGCTTTGCAATCTCAAATGCGAACTGTTGTAGCAGTCACAGGGAATGCGATTGAAGCAATTTCCAAAGAACCTGTTGCTATAAAAATTGCAGTTTTGGATAACACAGGCAAGAAGATAAATCAAGTCAAAAGCAATGCTTCCGAAGGTGGATATTACTACGTAACAGGTCTATTTCCGGGCAATACTTACACATTTAAAATTATCGAAGAAGGGTATTTTTCTACGGAAATTACTGTTTCGATTCCAAATACTGACAAATACATCGAAATTTCTCGCGACTTTTTAGTTAATCCGCTTAAAAAAGGTGGTGTGATTCCGGTTGCTGTTTCGCCATTTGAAATCAACAAATCGAAACTCAGATTTGGTTCTTCGGTAGTATTAGATGACATTGTCAACACTTTGAAAAGCAACAAAAATGTGAAATTCACGATAAAAACATATCCTGATAATAATATTGATACTCTTAAAAATGAAAATTTAACAGGCTTGCGTGCGGAATCCTTAATGGATTATTTTGTCACAAATGGCATCAATCCTGAACGAATTACTGTTGAAGGTGCGACATTTACAGACCCGAACAAACCGCCACCAACCGAAAAAAGAGCTAAGGGCAAAAGGTACATTGGTAGTGCGTATATTATAATCAACGACTTTTAGCAATTAAAAAAATATTTGTGAACTCTAATATTATCGAAATATCGGGATTAGACAAGTATTACGATGGCAATAGAATCCTCAAATCGCTGAACTTTTCTGTGAGCAGAGGGGAAATTGTTTCCATTATCGGGCGTTCGGGTTGTGGGAAAACCACGCTTTTGAAATGTGTTAATTTGCTCGAAATCCCCGAAAATGGTTTCTATAATATCAACAACACAATTTTTGACTTTACTAATCTAAATTTAGCTGCCCTGAAAACTCGAAGAATCTTTTCGGGGCAGAGTACTTTTCTCGACAAAGCCGATTATCTCGGTTATGAATTGAAAACGAGCATTATGCAAATCAGACGCAAAATCGCTCTGATTTTTCAATCTCTCAATCTTTTTTCCAATCTGAACGTTCTGGAAAACGTTAGTTTGGCTCCGCGTATCATAAATGGGTTGACCAAAGAGGAAGCCACAGAATTAGCAATTTCGCTTCTCAATAAACTGAATCTTCGTGATTTCGAAAAGCGAATGCCTAACAGCCTTTCCGGGGGTGAAGCTCAAAGAGTGGCGATAGCTCGCTCTCTTGCTATGAATCCTGACGTGATACTGTTTGATGAACCTACTTCGGCTTTAGACCCCGAGTTGATTTCTGATTTTGTGGAATTGATGAAGGATTTGCAAAGCGAAGGTATAACTCAAATTATCGTAACGCACCAAATGCTGCTCGCACGAGTCGTTGCCGACAGAGTAATGTATATGGAGGATGGAGAGCTAATCGAATGTGGCACTCCGGAGCAAATTTTCGATAATCCCAAAGACCCCAAAACTTCATCTTATATATCTAAGGTGTTGTTGCGATGACCAAATTATTTACTTTTTTCACCTTATTTTTCATAGTTTATTCAGCAAATTCGCATGATGTGCTGAAATGGGCTGCCGATGCCGAAGGTAACGCTCCTTATATTTTCCAAGACCCCAATGTTCCCGAAAAATTAATCGGATTTGAAGTTGATATTGCGTCTGCATTAGCTTATGAACTCGGACTCAAAGAACGTTTTGTCCAAAATCAATGGGATGGACTAATTCCCGGATTGTATCGCGGCGATTATGACATCGCTATGAATGGGCTTGAAATTACCGATGAAAGAAAAAAAGCTGTCAATTTCTCCAAGCCATATTATATTACTCATTTGTCAATCGTTGTCCGCTTTGAATCAGACTCACTCCGCGATGAATATGACTTAAAAGGTATGAATGTCGGTGCATTGAAAAATTCGCAAGCCGAAAATGTGCTTATCGGACTGGACGGTGTCAATGTCCGAACATACGAGGGAGAAGTGAACGCTTTCGAGGATTTGCAGAATGGTAGAATTGATGCAGTTTTGGTTGATTTCCCGATAGCACTATATTATACAAGTATCAACAAGGCGCTGAAAATAGTTGGCGCGGAAGTCAGCGAAGTAAGCTACGGAATTGCTCTCAGACTTGAGGATAAGCAGCTACTTCAGACAATTAATGCAGGTCTCGATTCATTGATTACAACAGGCGAATTAAGGAAAATCCTCGAATCATGGAATCTTTGGGCTCATGAGATGGCTGAATATACAAACGATTATTCCGAATATGATTTGCCTGCAATTCGCTATGATTATTTCGTGGCTGCAATGTCACGAGATTCATCATTAGAGACAATTTTCGTCCGCTATTTATCGTTTATGCCAATGGTTGCTCGGGCAGCTTTGATGACGGTCAATATTTCAGTTTTATCAATGATAATCGCAATTGTTCTGGGTTTATTCATAGCTATCACGAAAGTTTATGGTCCGAAACCCTTATCAATTTTGGCTTCCGTATTCATCGAAGTTATTCGCGGTACACCATTGTTGATTCAGTTGTTTTTCATTTTTTACGCTTTGCCGACAATCGGAATCAAATTGTCACCATTTTTGGCGGCAATTATTGGCTTGGGTTTGAATTATGCAGCGTACGAAGCCGAAAACTATAGAGCGGGGCTATTTTCAGTCCATAAGGGACAAATTGAAGCTGCTTTATCCTTAGGAATGTCCCGCAGAAATGCACTTCGATATATTGTTTTGCCACAAGCTTTCCGAATTGTATTGCCACCTGTAACAAATGATTTTATATCTTTACTCAAGGATTCATCGCTCGTTTCGGTCATCACGCTCGTAGAATTGACAAAATTATATAATCAGTTGTCGTCGACATATTTTGATTATATCGGCACAGGGATTATGATTGCCGCTGTCTATTTGCTTCTCGGGTTGCCCTTTGTCAAGCTGTCGCGAAGTATAGAGCATCGCATGACTAATGATGTTGACAAAAAAAAGTATTAGCCGTAAACTTAAGTTTTTTTAGTTCGTCATAGCTGTAATTATGTTTGTTATATTAAAATTTGAGTTTTATCTATGAAAAAAGCATTAATAATTTTTGTGGCTCTGATGATGTTTGGTTTTGTTGACATGGACGCACAAAATAATGAGCGTCTAAAAAAGTTTGAACGTTCAAAACAAGAAAGAAACACCAATCGTCCGGATAGACAAAAAATTACAGATAGATTAAAAAGTCGGTCTGCAGGTATGACTATGGAAGAGGCTTTAACTCAAGCTACAACGCTCAAAACCTTAACTTTGAGAGGCGATGAATTGACAAGTCTATCTTCAAAGATTGGCGAATTTGTTGTTCTTGAGAGGCTTAATTTAACAGATAATTTGCTCACAGCTTTACCGGCGGAAATTGCAAAATTGACAAACCTTAAAGAAATAAATTTAAGTAAGAATAAATTCACAAAGATTCCTGAAGTGCTCGCTAAATTGCCAAGTTTAACCTCAATTGAAATGAGCGACAATCAGCTTACTACAATCGGACAGGATTTATTAGCAATTAAAACTCTTAGCAAACTCAACTTAGACAATAATCAAATTTCAAGAATTGATGTTGACTTTTCAAAAATGGAAAATCTGACAGAATTGTCATTGAAAGCTAATAAATTGACCGAACTTCCGGCTGAAATGCTCAACGCTCCAATGTTGAAGGAATTGAATCTTGCTGAAAATCAGCTAAATTCACTTCCGAAATCAATCGGGAATTTTCCAAAATTAGCATCATTAAATATTAGCAAAAACAATCTCAGAGGGCTTCCTGAAGAAATTACTTCAATCCAGCGCCTGAGAACGATTGAATTGCACGGCAATCCACTCGATACATTACCAACATCTTTCGGCTCATTATCATCAATCATGAAGCTTGACCTTAGCGGCACTAATATCAAAACTTTCCCAAAATCATTTGAGCAACTCCAACAACTCAGAACTTTGATTATGAACGATATGGGCTTGACAAAACTGCCCGATGATGTGGCTGCAATTTCACAATTACAAGAATTGTCGCTGAACAACAATAAATTGAAAGAATTACCCGCAAAAATGGAAACTATGACTCGCTTACGTTCTGTATCTCTGACTAATAACGAATTTACGGAAATCCCGGCGGCTTTAGCAAAAGTTACTACACTTCAAAATCTCGATATGTCGAATAATAAAATCGTGACTTTGGGCTCGGCTGTGAAGGGAATGACAAATTTGCAAAGTTTTAATTTGAATGCCAACCAAATCAGTACGATTTCCGACGATATTTCCAACCTTGTTAAAGTCAAATCAATTTCATTGATAGACAACAAGATTACGACTTTGCCTGCATCAATGTCAAGAATGACTGAACTGAAAATGATAAATTTGAAGGGCAATCCGATTTCTGACACTGAGAAAGAAAAAATCAAAAAAGATATTCCGAAGGCACGATTAATTTTCTAATTCTTCAAATGCGATAAATTAATAATTAGTCTGTCGGAATTTCGACAGACTTTTTTTTTAGTCTTTTTTCGAGCAGTCAAATGAAAATTAATTCTTGTTTGTCTATAATAGTTTATATTTTAGCATATAATTCCATTTTTTTAGGGGATAATTAATGTTCGCCACAAATGATGAACCGATAATCGAAAATAATGAAATTGAAAAGCAAAGAGCCCTGAATAGCAAGAAGAAACTAACATCGCACAGTTTTTACTTCAATAGGGAATTAAGTTTGATTGAATTCCAAAGACGCGTACTCAGCGAGGCGGAAGATAAGAGACACCCATTGCTGGAACGTTTGAAGTTCTGTTGCATATTGAGTTCTAACTTGGACGAGTTCTTCATGATTCGTGTAGCCGGACTCAAAAGTCAGGTTGCAGGAGATGTTGTAGAATTATCATATGACGGTATGACACCGGAAAACCAGCTTAAGGAAATCCGCAAACAACTCCTGCCTATCTACAAAAAGCAAGAAAATATACTTAATGAGCAAATTTTCCCTGAATTAGAAAAAAATGATATTTACTTCCATAGAATTGAAAATTTGAATAGTGAGGAATACTCATTTATTGAAAATTACTTCAACGATGAGATATTACCATTGCTGACGCCGTTGAGTTTAGGTCCGGCAAATCCTTTCCCACGTCTTATCAACCGCAGCTTGAACATTGCATTTTTGCTGAATGAAATCAGTGAAGAGGTTACTGAAAACCATATTGCCTTTATTCAAGTGCCTTCGGTATTGACACGATTTGTGAAAATCCCGAGAGAATCGGGCTTTCATATAGTCTTAATCGAACACGTAATCAAAGCCTTTGCAGATGTGCTATTCCCCGGATTTGAAATCCTGATGGCAAATACTTTCCGAGTAACTCGTGATGCTGATATCGAAATTGCCGAAGACGAAGCGGATGATTTATTATCCGAAATAGCCGAACAAATCAGACTCAGAAATTGGGGCAAAGCAGTTGTACGGCTCGAAGTAAATTCCAAAATGCCGGATTACCTAGCTAACTTGTTAATGAAGGCGCTCGATATTGAGCCATCTGATGTTTACGTCCATGCGCGTCCCTTGAATTTAGTGGATTTCATGGAAATGATAAAATATGATTTGCGCCATTTGAAAGATACTCCATTTGCTTCCAGAAAGATACCTGAATTTATGATTGAAGATGTTTCATTGTTTGATGCAATCAAAAACCAAGATATTATGGTGCATCATCCTTTCGATACTTTTTCGAATAGTACACTGAAATTTATTACTCAAGCAGTTCACGACCCTGATGTACTGGCAATTAAAATCACTTTGTACAGAACGGGAATGAATTCCGATGTTGTGGCAGCATTAAAAAGAGCCGCCGAAAATGGTAAACTTGTGACTGCATTTGTCGAACTAAAAGCAAGATTTGACGAGGAAAAGAATATAATTTGGGCTAAAGAGTTAGAACATGCCGGAGCTCACGTTGTGTATGGCGTACCGGGATTGAAAACGCATTGCAAGATTGCGATGGTTGTCCGCCGAGAACAAGGCAAACTCAAGACCTATTTGCATCTTTCGACCGGAAACTATAACCAAATTACAGCACGACTTTACACCGATGTTGGATTATTTACGGCAAATGATGAATTCGGCAAAGATGCAACTCATTTGTTCAATTATCTGACAGCCTATTCCTACCATAAGGACTGGAATCATTTGATTTTGGCACCCGTGGACATGAAAAGAAAAATTTTGTATTTCATAGACAGAGAAATCGAAAAGCATTCGGAGGATAATCCGAGCTTCATTTTTGCAAAGATGAATTCAATTGCCCACCGTGAAGTTATTCCGGCTTTATATAGAGCATCTCAAGCCGGAGTTAAGATTCAATTGCTTGTGCGTGGAATAACATGCCTCAAACCCGGAATTCCCGGAATAAGCGAAAACATCGAGATTCGGAGCGTAATTGGCAGATTTTTAGAACATAGCAGGATTTTTTATTTCAAAAATGGGGGAGACGAGGAATTTTACATTTCAAGCGCCGATTGGATGTCTCGAAATTTGAATCGCAGAGTAGAATCTATGATACCAATTTATGAACAGAGTTTGAGAAGCCAACTTTGGCAAATTCTTAATATTTATTGGCAAGACAATTGCAAATCATGGGTTCTCAATACTGACGGTACTTATACCAAACGTACGCCGGGAGACGGCGAGAAACCCTTCACAGCCCAAGAATATTTTTTGGGTCAAGCAAAGCAAAGTAAGCTGTTCTAAGCGATGAAATTCGAGTTCTTCATAGCACTTAGGTATATATTTGCCAAACGCAGTTTCAACTTCATAACTGTGATTACAGTTCTGTCTATCATCGGAATTACAGTCGGAGTTGCGGCATTAATCGTTGTGCTTTCGATTTTCAACGGCTTTCAGAATATGACCAAAAAGCAGTTTTTAGGATTCGACCCTCATATCAGAATAGTCCCGAAGGAAGGGACATGGTTCGACCCTAAAGGATTAACTAAGCAAATTGCAGAAATTGAAATGACCGAATCTATAATAGAAGGCTATAACTCAAAAGCTATCGGATTCAACAACAACCAAGTCCAAGTATTTGAATTATTGGCGGTTGATGCGGAACATGAAGATTTTTACGATGGAATCAGAAGAGCCACCATTTTCGGGAAGTTTGCATTGAAAACCGATAATCCGCGTTTGCCCGGGATTGTAGTCGGAAACGTCCTTGCCGACAAGCTGAGAGTGCTCCCGGGAGATACTCTGATGCTTTTGTCGCCGCGTTCAATCGAAAAAATCATTTCCGGTGTTGGAATGCGTGGAACTCAACCGGCAATCGTAACGGGAATATTTAATTCAAACATCAAGGACTATGATTCACGATTTGGTATTTCAAGCGATATTTTGGCTAAATCAATACTGAATCCCAACATGGGCTTCATCAATTCAATTGATTTGCGGATTAAAGATATTAAGCATCTCGATGCGATGAAATCAAAAATTTCCGCCATATTGCCAAATGATTTGCAAGTTCTTACTTGGCAGGATTTGAACCCTGATTTATTTGCTATAATGAAATTCGAGCGATTTGCCACATTTTCGGTTCTAAGTATAATAATTATGCTCGCTGTATTCAATGTGCTCATTTCATTGTCCATGACTGTTATTGAAAAGCGTCGCGATATTGGCGTGCTTCGTTCAATGGGAGCATCGGGAAAATCAATCCGCAATATTTTCGTTTTCCAAGGAGTAATTATTGGGCTTGTAAGCACCATAATCGGTACCGCACTTGGATTATTTGTTTCTTTTGGACAAATAAATTACAAATGGCTCAAAGTTGATTCGTCTAAGTTTATAATAGATGCCATTCCGGTAGCAGTAGATTCGGCGGATGTGTGGATTATTGCCGGATTTTCTATCATACTGTCCACCATCGCAACGATTTATCCGGCGAGACGTGCTTCAGATATGGAAATAATCGGCTCTATTAGAACTGAATAAAAAATTTTAAAAATTAAGGGATTTTGATGAAATACATAATTTTCATAGCACTTTTTTTCATTACTTTTCATCCGGGCATATCGAAAGATAAACAGATTGTCCTGATTTCAGGGATTGTTAAAAACATCGAAGACGGCAGTATAATTACTACAAAAGTTAAGTTTATTAACTCGGAAGGTGTAGTTTATGAAGCCAAATCTAATTCTACCGATGGTTCTTACCAGCAAGTTCTGCCCGTTGGAGAGCAGTATTCAATTATTATCGAAGGCTTTTTGCTCACTGACCATGCCGTCTTGCTCAACCTTCAGAATATTAACCAGTATCACGAAATAACAAGAAATTTAGATGTCATAAAATTGACTGCTGGACTCGAATTGCTCACAATTGATGCATTCGTTGATAATGATTCGAAAATTCATGATTCGCTATTTACTTATATTAATTTCATAAAGCATATTCTAACGCACCAAAAGGGTTTGCATATAGATTTGGTTATCAACACAGGTGACTCCTATTTTAAAGATAAAAAGGTTAAAACAACAGTAATCGAAAAAAAGAAAAAGAAAACTAAAACCGTAACTGTGAAAAACAAAGAGCAATTAACTGAACTGTTAGACCAACGAGCAGAAGTATTGCGTGATTTGATTAAAAATAATAAGATTCAGGAGCGGAATGCTTCGGTATCAACCGATTTAATTGAAACAACTGCTCCCAAAGTTGTGAAAAAGAAAAAGAAATCCAAAACACCACCACCACCTAAAGAACCTGTCTTTGATTTGACCGTCAAAATTTCGAAAGTTATGAAATTGTAACAACAATGGCGCCACCTAAGAATAAATACCATGTAGCATATATTTTAGTTTGGATTTCGATTGTTCTAAACATCTTGGTCTTTGCAATTAAATATTATGCCGGACTGAGGATTAATTCACTTGCTATGATTGCAGATGCATGGCATACTTTGTCTGATTCGATAACGTCTGCAGTGGTGCTAATTGGATTTTGGATAGCATCAAAGCCTGCAGATTACGAGCATCCTTTCGGTCATGGTAGGGCAGAATCAGTTATTTCGGTTATCGTCGCAACGATTCTAGCTGTTGTTGGTGTGAATTTTATCTCCGAAGCTTTTTCGAGATTACAAACTCGTGAAGTTGTGGATTATGATTTGACAAGTCTAATCATTTTCGCCATAACGATTGTAATCAAAGAGGTGATGGCGCAATATTCAATTTACTACGGTAAGAAAATCAATTCCGAATCTCTGAGAGCTGATGGGTGGCATCACAGATCGGATGCAATCTCAACTGTAGTAATCGTTGTTGGAGCATTTTTTGGTGAACAATTTTATTGGATGGATAGTGTACTAGCAATGGGTGTGTCATTGATGTTGTTTTACGTAACGTACGAAATTCTAAAGTCTGCCGCAGGTTCATTACTTGGAGAACACCCTTCGCATGATTTCAAATTGCAAGTAATGAACATTGCAAAAAATGTAAATCCGGCAATTACTTCAGTGCATCATTTCCGTATTCATAGTTATGGCGACCACAAAGAACTGAATATTGATATTCGGCTTCCTGCCGAAATGAGTGTTCACGATGCACATATTATAGCAAGTGCAGTTGAAAAGTCCATCTTTTATAAGTTGAATTATAAAACCACTGTTCATGTCGAGCCGGGACTTTATTCGGAATACCTTCGGAACTCAAACTATTTCTAAACTCGCAAAATAGCAATCTTTCTAAAGAATCAAAATTGCTTCCAATTGATTAAATACTATTCATATATATTCGTTTTATCTATGTTGATAAATAAATTGATATTGAATAGTGTTAACTGAGAAACGTCTTAAAAGATTTGAAACAGTCTTGCAAAACAGGCAAGTGGATTTGACAGCCGTATTCGAGAACATCTGGGACCCACATAACCTATCGGCTTGTTTGCGTTCATGTGATGCAGTCGGCATCTTGAAAGTATATTTTGTTTACGATGGCTCACAGAGATTCCCCAAGTTGGGTGATTCGAGTTCTGCAAGCGCCCGAAAATGGGTCGAATCTGAACTCTTTACCGATGTTGAAGAATGTTACGCGAAGCTCCGAAGCCAAGATTTCAAGATTTACACTACTCATTTGGCAAGTGATTCAAAATCTCTTTACGATTTGAATCTGACCGAAAAAGTAGCACTTGTGTTCGGAAACGAGCACTTCGGCATTACTGAGAGAGCCTGTGAATTGGCAGACGGCAACTTTATTATTCCTCAGGTAGGAATGATTAAGAGCCTCAATATTTCGGTTGCTTGTGCAATCAGTACCTACGAAGCTTTCAGGCAACGGCAGGTAAGCGGTTTTTACGATAAATGCAGATTGGATCAGGAATTTTACGATTCAAAGTTGCATGAATGGAAATTAAGAAGATAAATATTATTAAATTTTGAGGTATTTTTATGTCATTAGAAACGATAATAAACGAACAAATGAAAGCGGCTATGAAATCTGGTGAAAAGTTACGTCTCGAAACGATTCGTTCAATCAGAGCCGTAATCATCGAGTTTTCAAAAACAGGTACAGGCAAAGAGATGACTCCCGATGAAGAAATCAACATACTCAATTCATTGGCTAAAAAGCGAAAAGATGCGATTGAAATGTATGCTAATGCCGGAAGAACAGATTTGAAAGAGAAGGAAGAGGAAGAACTGCAGATTATCATGGAATTTTTGCCAAAGCAAATGTCTGCTGATGAAATGCGTGACGTAATTCGTGATATTATGTCCGAAAACGGATTCGACAAAGCATCGGACTTAGGTAAATTAATCGGAGCATCGGTTAAACAACTCAAGGGCAAAGGCGACAACAAACTTATTCAACAAATCGCAAAAGAATTGCTTGGGGCTTGATTGATGCTTAAAAATGAAGTCTTAACCAATTTCGATAATCCCTACGACGAAGCTGTTCTGAGCAATTCTATGAATGAATTGGAATTCAGTTCAGTTTTGAATTTCGTTTCTCGATACGCATATTCAGATTTGGGTGTGAATCTAATCAAAGGGCTCAAACCAAATACTGATTTATTTTCCTTGAATAATGAAATTAATCTTGTCGAATCGCTCAAGCAACTATATTTCAGCGGTCTGAAAGTCCCTTTCGATGGTTTGACCGACGTAAAGCATAAGATTTACAAAGCAGCTATCGAAAATGCAGTTCTGTCCTCATCTGAGGTTTTGGCTGTGCATGATGTCATTCGTGCTTTCCGTATTATCGCAAAATTTTTCGATGACAGAAGGGAACAATTCCCCTTGCTTTATGAATTTGTCGAAAACCTATACTTAAATAAATTACTCGAAAAACACATTACCGAAGCAATTGATGACAATGGCGATATTCGTGATACTGCAACCAAGGAACTTTACGATATTCGTCGCAAAATCACCCAAAAATCGCAGCATCTCCGAACTCGTTTACAGAAAATTCTCCGTCATGTGCAAGATGAGGACATGACTCGGGAAGATTTTTATACTGTTCGCGAAGGTCGTTTTGTATTGCCAATAAAAGCTGAAAACAAAAGGGCTTTGCCGGGAATTATTCATGGCATTTCGCAAACCGGCTCGACTGTGTTTTTGGAACCCTCTGAAATCATCGAGCTGAACAATGAATTGTCACTTCTTCATAACGATGAATTGCGCGAAATTCACAGAATACTCTCCAATTTGACAAACGAAATCGGCAAAGATAGTCATCAATTGATTGCATCGCTCGACATCCTTGCTCACTTGGATTCGATGACTGCCCGTGCAAAATATGCTGTTGACTTTGGTGGTATCAAGCCAAATGTAAACGACGAAGATTATATTTATCTTAAAGACATCAGACACCCGCTGCTTGTTCACGCAAAAGGTGCCAAAAAAGTCATGCCTTTAACGATTGAATTTACTAAAGATATGCGCGGACACTTGATTTCGGGACCTAATGCCGGTGGTAAAACGGTTGCACTCAAAAGCATTGGCTTGAATATTCTCATGGCATTGAGCGGCATTTTTCCGCTTGGCGATTGCAGGACAAATTTCCGGACAGTTTTTGCTGCAATTGGAGACCACCAATCTTTAGAAAACGACCTCAGTACATTCAGTTCGCAGATATTAAATCTTAAACAAATCCTCGAATCATGCGGGAAAGAATCTCTCATCTTAGTTGATGAAATCGGTTCGGGAACTGACCCACAAGAAGGCGCTGCACTTGCATGTGGAGTCTTGGATAGTTTCATTAATATAAACCTGTTTTTTGTTGTGACAACTCACCAATCATCACTTAAAACTTATGCTCTAAATAATCCTGTAATTGCCAACGCATCTTTAGAATTTGATGATGTAAAACTTGTTCCGACTTATCACTTCCTATCAGGGATTCCTGGGAATTCTTATGCTTTTGTTTTAGCAAGAAATATCGGCATTTCGGAACTTGTGCTTGAAAGAGCTCAAAAATATCTTGGCTCTCGCCAATCTGAACTCGAATCAAGCATTACGCTTTTGCAAAAATATAAAACCGAAAGCCAAACTTTGAAAAATGAGCTTGAAAAGGAAAAATTGACTTTTGCGAAATTAAATTCCGAATACGAAGCCAAACTAACTGAAATCAAGCTCAAGAAGAAAGATTTGATTTCGGACGCCAAACTTGAAGCTTTCGAAATAGTAAACAAAGCCAATTCATTGGTCGAAAATACGATAAAAGAAATCAAAGAATCCCAAAAGCCTGTTGGTGAGATTAAAAAGGGCTATGAAGATGCCAAAACATCGCTGAAAGCTCAAGTAGAAAAAGAAGTCAAAAAGGTGGCTGACGAGGTCGCTACCGAAACTGATTTCGCACCTGGAGATAATGTCATAATGATTGACAATAATTCAAGTGGTTCGATTGTAATTGTGGATAAAGAAGATAAAATGGCTGTTGTCGAGTTTAACGGATTCAAATTCAGATTGCCTTTCGACAGAATCAAAAAAGGCGAATCTCCAAAAGAAAAGAAGTCATCTGCATCGCAATATGTAAAGTTTGATGCCGAATCCCGAATTGATATTCGTGGCAGAAGAGCTGAAGAATCAATGCGCATGATAGACGAATTCATCTCGGAAGCACTAATGACAAATTTGGAACGTATAACTATTATTCACGGAAAGGGAACCGGTGCTCTCAAACATGCAGTGCATGAGTTTTTAAAGTATCACCCATCAATCAAATCTTTCAAATTGGGTGAATTAGTAGAAGGCGGAGCAGGAGTTACGATAGCCGAACTATGATAGAATAATCCTGAAGATTGGCACAAAATTCGCAATGCTTTTGATGCAAAAAACATTTGCGGAAAGAGTGGGATTCGAACCCACGGTACCCTTGCAGGTACACACGCTTTCCAGGCGTGCCAGTTCAACCACTCCTGCATCTTTCCGTTGTCACTCCAAATTGGAGTTTGCAAAAGTAAGTATTTTGTTTGAATAATAAAAGTAAATTGAAGATTAAGATGGACAGACGTAAATTTATAACAGCATCAACAGCTTGGTTAGCGGCTTCATCATTAATGGCTAATGATAAGTCAGGTTCTCGATTTGACCCGCAAACTAACACAATGTCTGCCCATACTAAAAATATTGTCAAACCAAAGGGCATTTACCCGGGTGGAACAATAGCTATAACTGCTCCGGCAAGCCCTACAAGTATGTACGAAATCCGCAATGGATTGAGATTTTTCAAAGATATGGGATGCAAAATCGAACTTGGTGCATCTATCAAAAATCAAAAAAATGAAAATAGATACCTCTCAGGCACAGACCAACAAAGGGCTGATGAATTTATGGGATTTGTCGAACGCCCCGAAATTGAAGCAATAATTGCTGCACGTGGCGGTTTTGGCACAATCAGAATGCTTGATTTGTTGGATTATAACATTATTGCTGCTAACCCAAAAATCATCATGGGATTTAGTGACGTTACGGCTTTATTGAATGCTATTAGGATAAAATCTTCATTAGTGACCTATCATGGACCTGTTGCTGCAATGAGTTTCGATAATTTCACAAGAACAAATCTCCGGCAGCTAATATTTTCCGAACATGCAGTTCAATTTTACGAATTCAAAGACAATAGCATCTCCGTCGTTTCACCCGGATTAGCACAAGGCGAGCTCGTGGGTGGCAATTTGACTATGTTATGCTCGACATTGGGCACTCCATATGAATTTGATGCTATGAATAAAATCATTTTTATTGAAGATGTTTCAGAGCACGGTTACCAAGTTGATCGAATGTTGGCACAATTAAAATTAGCCGGAAAATTCAATCAATGCAAAGGTGTAATATTTGGAACTTTTAGCAACATTGATGCACGCAAACCATTCTATCCGAATCGTGGATATTCTATTCGCGAACTTATCCATCATTACTTAGCTGATTTGGGCAAGCCTGTAGTATTGGGGCTGCCTTTCGGGCATGTTGATTCTAAGATTACATTCCCAATCGGAATCAATATCGAACTTGATACAAATAATAAATCAATCCATTTTTTAGAATCTTCAATTTCTTAACAAATTTTGTAACAATATTGCAATTAATGTGTTATATTTATATGATTTTGTTTTGCAATTGGATTTCTTTTATAGCTTAAAGTATAAAATTTTTAGGTGATCTATGAAAAAGTTGTTTCTACTTTGTTTTTTGGGCTTAATCCTCTTTAATTCGAGCGCGAAAGCTCAAAGTTTTGCTGTTTCGGAAATAGTTCCGGAAAACTTTCCAAGAGTAGGGGCATTTTTTAGCGCCTACAACATTCAAGGAACTCATTTTATTAGTTTGACGCCGGAAGATTTTATAGTAATTGATAACGGTTTAGTTATACCAAACGAATTAGTTGAAATCAATTGCGAAGCTGATGCACCTGTTAGTGTTGTATTGGTATTGGACAGAAGCAGTTCGATGCAAGACCAGGTAGGTGGCGAAACAAAATGGAGTTGGGCAATTGATGCCGCTAAAACTTTTATCAATACTATTGATTTAGGTGTTGAGTCGCAAATTGCAATCACTTCTTTTGCAGGTACGGCTTCGGTTATTAGCCCATTTTCTCGAGATAAGTCAGCTCTCTTGGATTCACTGAAAAAGCCTATTCAAATTGTTGGTGGTACTAATTTCAACGTCGCATATTTAGATGAATTCGCAGGTGCGATAAATATACTGAAAGCTGCCCCTCCCGGACATAAGCGAGCTATTGTATTTCTATCTGACGGTGCACACGATCCACAAGGTACACCATTGAAGATGGACAGTATAATCACCGATATGAATAACAATAATATTCAACTTTTTTCCGTTACTCTACTTTCTGATAAAAGTAACGACTTAGAGCATATGTCAAAAATGACCGGTGGCACATACGTTATGGTAGGCACCAGAAATGAATTGAGTAATATTTACAAATCATTTGCCTCAACTATATCTTACAAAGTTCATTGTCAAATTATTTGGACAAACCCCGATATCTGCGATACAGTTGAAACTTCAAGACGGGTATCAATATATTTTGTACCATTAATGAGGACTGCACTTAAACAGTATCTTGTGCCATTTGAAAACATTGTCTATGTAGATTCAGACCAAAGTTTGATTGATTTTGACAACCCCGATATCGGTTCATATACCGAACGAACGGTAACTATTACTCCGAGATTGAAGAATCTTACTACTCAAGACATTAGAATCGTTCCTCCAGGATATTTTAAAGTTGTTGATTGGGGCGATGGAGTCGGCAATCAGCCAAATTATGATTTTACTATGCCGGTGAACGTACCCAGAAAAATAACTATAAGATTTACACCGCAAGATGAGAAAATTTACCGCCAAGCGACCTTACTTGTTGATGGATTGCCTTGTGCATTGGAAGTTGATTTGTTTGGTGGATTCCAACGAATTAAATTGGAAACACCTGAAAAAAATGATGTCTATTCCAAATGCGATGCTATTCAAATCAATTGGAGTGGTGTCACCGATGAAACCGAAGTTGACATATATTATTCAATTGACGATGGAAAAGTATGGACTTTGATTTCTACTAAGCAAACAGGCGGTTCTTACACTTGGTATCCGGATTTTAAGTCCGCAAATGTTAAAATTAAAGTTAGAGTTTCCGATAAATTTACACATAAATTTGCTAAAAGTTTTGGCGGCAAGGCAGATGTCATTGCCACGGGTATTGATGCATCCTTCAATAATTTATACATCTACATGTCCGGTTATTATGAAGGTTCGATGACAATCGGTAGTAAAACTCTTACAAGTCTTGGCAAAAAAGACTTTTTCTTAGCTAAATTTGATAGCGATGGCAACTTGGTTTGGGCTCGTAGTGACGGTGGATTCCAACATGATGATATGGCATATGGTGTGGCAGTAGACGAAGATGGCAATGCATATGTTGTCGGTACAGCATACGCCGGCTCCAAATTCGGGAATACAACTCCCTTGTTTCCATATACAAGTGTCCCATATTTCTTCATCGCAAAATATTCTTCCATGGGAGTTTTTCTTAATTTGAACTATTTAGGTGGTGAAGAAAAGTTTGAAGATTTCAGACCAATTCCTCAGAAGGTATCTTTTCGCAGAATTTATGGCGAACAGCCTAAAATCTATGTCGAAGGAACATATACCGGAAATTATACCGATTATATGCTTAACAAAACTCTACCGAAATATCCTACCGCAAGTAAATTCACTGCAGTATTTAATGAGAGATTGAATTTAATTGATTTGACTCCAAACGTAATGAATAACATCCTTTACACTTCAAAATTAACATTTGATTCTGACTTTAATCAATATCAAACAGGAGATTTTTCCGGTTCAATCAAAATTGGCGAAACTAATCTCCAATCCTTAGGAGCAAAAGATTCCTACTTATCGAAATACGGCAAATTGCCCGTCAGTGAATCTGTTAGCGAACAATTCGTAATCGAGCAGCCGCAATTGAGCTTCTCAGTTCCTATTGTTAATTTCCCTGATTGCACATGGGGAGATTCATTAGAGATTGTGGTTTCCGGATTAATTGTCAATAATAGCAAATTAACAACAAAAATCACCGGAACTGAGATTAGAGATTTTGCTTCAACCGATATGTATTTAGATTTCGAACTCATGACTAATCTTATTGACGAAACATTAGACCCGGGAGATTCGTTAGAAGTTCAATTCAAATTCCGCCCGGCATACTTGAATTTGCGTAGAGCACAGTTTGTTGTTTCGGGTGACTGTATGGATGATATTAAAGTTGAACTTTCAGGTAACGGTATTTGCGGTGGTTTAGTGCTCGAAGAATATGATTTCGGCGAAGTTAACCTTAATAAAACTGTAACAGATACGATTTTCTGTGCTTTTAAGAACAATTCAAATTATGCTGTTCATATTGAGCCAAAAATTCGCGGAACTCATTTGCTTGATTATGTAATTTCGTTCCCTGACTATGTGACTTTGTTAAATAACAGAATTAAAGTTTACCCCAATGAATGTATTGATGTAATTATATCTTTTACACCACGTGAAATGGATGAAAGAATCGCTGATTTGAATTTCTATGTCGGAACTCCTTGCAAAAATGCCATAACTGTTCTGAAAGGTTTCGGAATTTCAGCAGATGTTCGCGTTACGTCGTTCGACTGGGAACGCCAACGAGTTAACGGCACTTATGACGGAGAAATCGTCATTCGCAATAATAGCAACGGAATCGAATATATTGATGACATTAAATTTGCTGATAATGATGGCGGTGCATTTACTTTTACGTTGCAAACTCCGCTGCCATTTTCATTGGCAGCAAATGGGGAAGAAAGAATCCCTGTGACTTTCAATCCAACTCAAGAAATTGATTTTGAGAAAGAAATTTTGGTAACGGTAAGGTCAAAAACAGTAGATTTGGTCTCTACATTGGAAGGAACCGGATATTTGCCTAAGCTTATTGCAACTTGGCAATGTGGCGAATCTGTCGTTGTCGGACAATCTACTACAGCTAAGCTGATTCTCGAGAATCCGAGCTTATCTTCAGATTTATCCATAAATGAAATTTTCTTCGAATTGCAAAATACTGAATATACTTGGCAGTCAGGTACAAATCCGACAAATCTTACTCTTGCGATGGAAGAGAGACTCGAAATCCCTGTGACATTCACTCCTGCAGCCGGAAGTGACCATTTGAATACAATAATCATTATGGCTGATAACTATGATGCCAAATTTGTAGATGAATGGCAAGAAAATCGTTTGAGCACTGATTGTGACGGTATCAATTTATCTTACGGTGACCGCTCTGCATTTGGCAACAAAATGATTTGTTCGGAAAGTGAAAATTCGATTACAATTACAAATACAAGTAAAGATAGTGATATAATTTTATATTTCTCATCTCATACTATCACCGGCGATATGGGATTCTCTATAAATGCTACAGAAGACGCAATTGTGAAAGGCGGCGCAACATTCACTTTCAAGGTGAAATTTGAACCCACCCGAACAGGTTCGTATTTGTCAAATTTGACAATACCGAATTCTGCATCAATTCCAATCGAAGTTGAACTCGCAGGGTCAGCCGGAGAATTGTCCATACAGCCCGATAAGGCGGAATATACTTTAGACGCGGGCAAAGTTTTTGATTATAATGTATTCCTACAATTGCCAACTCTAAATGATGATGCCTTGCAGAGTTTGAAAGTTACTATTAGTTTTGATAATAGTGTGATTAGATATATAAATCAATCCTTCAAATCGGAATTAAATACCAATCCCGCAAATGGTGATTATTGGGTGTGGGATAAAATTGATTATGTCGGGTTCGGACAGTTAGAATTAACAGGTAGTGGCTATGTAACAAATACTCAAAGTTTTGAAGCATTCAAAGTTCAATTCATGACACTTTTGAATGACATGGGACAGACTCCTATATTTGCAACTCTTGATTACGATTGTTATACAGCGGTGAATAACTTATCAGTTGTTAATATAAACGAAGTTTGCTTCAATGATAACCGAATAATTTATACTGCATCAGCTATCCGTTTCTTCCTCGGAATGCCATCACCAAATCCTGCACTTACCGATTTCAAAATAAGCTATGGAATAGCTTTCGATACGGATGTCAAGCTCAACATTACTGATGTTGAAGGTAATGTGGTGATGAAACTCGTTGATGGAATGTTGAAACCCGCTAAATATGAAATAATTTTGAATACTTCGGACTTTAATTCGGGTATGTATTTTATTAAATTGGAAGCAGGTCCGTTTATAGAAGTGAAATCAATCATGATTGCGAAGTAGAGAACAAATTAAGCAGTACGCTTTTGCAAGGGTTGGGACTATTCTCAACCTTTTTTTTTATACTAAGGTGAAATAATCTCTTGTTGAATCATTATGAATATGAAGCACACCTGCTTGGACTAATTTTATCATCATTCGTTCAGCACGCCGCTCGGAGATGTTGACCAAATGCGAAAAGTCCTTAATTGTAATGCGGTCTTTTTTTTCGAGATATTCAAATAAGCGTCTTTCGTTTTCGCCGATGCTGATTTTGAGTGGCTTTCCTGCGGTTGAATTCTTCATCAAACGGTACATTTCCCGACTTGCTTCGACAGACTGCTCGCCGATTCTGATATACGCTCTGTGGTGAATTTGCTTAGTCTCGGGGTCCTCGATTTTCAATTTATGTGGCTTGTGTTCGCCCTCGTTTATCTGCACAAATAATACATCTTTGCCTTTGACACAGATAACTTCTATGATTGGCTCAATTGGAGGGTCTATGTGAAATCCACAAGCCATTTCTACTGCTTCAATTTCAGTTTTTTCGCTTTCAATTCCGTAGATGGTTCCATCGTCATCAACGCCAATTAATAGCATTCCACCTTTGGTATTGGCTAATGCGGAAATTTCTTTTGCAAGTTTGAATGGGGTAGTTGATTTGCGCTTAAATTCCATTATGGAAGATTCACCTTCGGCAACCAATTCGAGTAGTTTTTTCGGTCTCATTTTTCTAAGCTATTTCAATTGACAATTTAAGCCTCTAAATCTAAGACGAATATAATCGCCTCAATTATATCATTTCATCGAATTATTCTTCAATCTCAGGCTCAATCAACGAACCGTCAGGCATAATCATAGGGTAGTTTGGCAACAAATCGCCACGTTTGATTTTGTTCAATTTGCTCTTAGCTAATGCTCTTCTTAAGGGCGTTATCTTGTCGAAAATCAATTTTCCATTCAAATGGTCGAATTCATGTTGCATTACTCGAGCCAAAAATCCTGAAACCTCTCTATTATACTCCTTCATGTCTAAGTCGTAGTAACGAATTTGAATTGAATCAGGACGGACCACTTTCTCGAAAAATTCAGGAATACTCAAGCATCCTTCGCTTTCTTCGGATTCTTCGTCCGAATAGGAAATTATCTCAGGATTGATGATAGTAATCGGATTCGGCTTTTTTTCATCGCTGCCAACGTTCAAATCAACGATAAACAGGGCATCATTGCTCCCAACTTGGTTGCCGGCAAGCCCCACACCATTGGATATATTATACAATGTGTCGTACATATTAGCGACTAAATCTGAAACTCGTTGATTGAATTCGGTGACTTCTTGAGCTTCTTGTCGGAGTATTGGGTGAAAACAGTTATAAATAGGAATTATCATCTTGATTTATCATTTTTATAAAATTTAAATGTAATAAAAAAATCGTTTATCTTGAAATTAATTATATCAGTTGTAATTTTGTAACATCGAAATATAGGAAACGAAAATAAATGAAAAAAGTGTTAGTTATAGGTGCCGGCAAAAGTGGTGTAGCCGCTGCAAAACTTGCCAAAAGAATGGGCAATGATGTTGCATTGACCGAATCAAAGGCTGCGTCTCAGTTTGTTGATTTGATTGCCGAATTAACTGAACTTGCTATTGATTGCCATTTCGGCGATAACAAGCTTGAATTGCTTGAACACTGCGAACTAATCATCACATCGCCGGGTGTCCCGCCTGAAGCAGAAATATTAATCAACGCAACAGCAAAAAAAATCGAAATCATCAGCGAATTGGAGTATGCTTCTCAGTTTATCGAAAATCCGATTATTGCAATTACAGGTACAAACGGCAAAACTACAACCACATCGCTAATCGAATTCGTGCTGAATAATGCCGGAAAAAAAGCAATCGCTTGCGGAAATATCGGCATTCCGATGTCAGACCTTGTTAATAATGTAGAAAAAGAAACTATTTTAGTTGTCGAAGCAAGTAGTTATCAATTGGATAGAATTAAGAATTTTCACCCGGAAGTGGCTCTGATACTGAATATTACGCCCGACCATCTTAAATATCACGGTACGATGGAGGCATATGTGGAATCAAAGTGGAAAATTACTTTGAATCAAAATGAAAAAAATTTGTTAGTTTTAAATAGAGACGATGAGATATTATGGAAAAACATTTTGGGAACGAATGCCAAAATAGCTTTTGTCTCGATGTCATCGGTGGATAGGGGGATATATACACGCGACGGCATTATATTTATAAATGCAGCAGATAAAGAGGAGGTACTTATGCCGGTAGCCGATTTAGGATTACCAGGTATCCACAATGCCTACAACTCGATGGCGGCAGCTTTAGCTGTCCGTGCCTTTGAGTTGAGCAATGAAGATATTCGAGACGGATTATCGAAATTCAAGGGTGTCGAACACCGCTTGGAATTTGTCCGTTCAATTGATGGAATTGATTTCGTCAATGATTCAAAAGCCACAAACGTTAATGCCACTTGGTACGCACTTCAAGCATATAGCGCTCCTATTGTTTGGATTGCAGGTGGCAGAGCCGACGACAACGATTATTCAGCTTTGGATGCTGTTGTAGATGCAAACGTCAAATCCATCATTGCCATAGGTGAAGAAGCCGACAATATTTTCAATCATTTTTGCACTGCCAAAAGGTGCATCAAAGTTATGGATTTGGACGAAGCACTTTCAGTCGCTTTAGAAGAAGCTGAAAATGGCGATAAAGTTGTGTTCACACCCGCTTGCAAGTCTTTCGATATGTTCATGAATTTCGAGCACAGGGGAGAAGTTTTTAAAGAAATTGTAAACCGGATTTGAAATTATGAATAACATCAAAGGACATATTGATTGGTTCATTTTATTGCCAATAGTAGCACTAATGCTATTTTCGATTTCCTTTGTTTATAGTGCAAGTGCTCCAATCGCCCAATATCGCTTTGGCAACCCGGAGTTCTTTTTCGTGAGTCATACTTTCAGAGTGATGTTAGGATTGGTGGTAATGCTTGTTTTCGCCAAAATTAACTATCATTTTTGGCAGCGTGTTTCGAAACCTATGATTGTAGTTGGGATAGTTTTGCTTGTCTTTGTTTTGATATCCGGAACTTCCGTCAAAGGCGCTTCAAGATGGCTAAATTTGGGTCCACTGAGCTTCCAACCATCAGAATTCGCAAAGTTTGCATTGGTAATACATTTTGCGGCATTGCTATCAATAAAACAAAAAGTTATCAAGGAATTAGAACGAGGCTTTTTGCCATTTGTATTGTGGGCTGCAATGATATGCCTTCTGATAGGCTTGCAGCCAAACTTTTCGACTATGTTTGTGATTTTTATAATAGCAATTGCGATGATGTTTATTGGTAATACAAACTTGTTGCATCTCGGTAGTATGTTCATCGTAGCTTTGGGTAGCATCGGAGTTTACTTGGTATCAGCCGAGTATCGGCTAAAGCGGCTTGCGGCATTTTTCGGCTCAGGCGAATCCGGAGTTAATGATGCTGTTAATTATCAGGGCAACCAATCTTTGATTGCACTGGGCAATGGCGGATTATTCGGAGTCGGTGCCGGACAAAGCCGTCAATCGCATCTTTTCTTGCCCGAATCTTACGGTGACTTCATCTTTGCCATCATTGGTGAAGAATATGGCTTGATTGGTTTGCTGTGCATCATTGCGGTGTTTGCTATCGTATTTTGGCGAGGTATGTTAATTGCCAAAAAAGCTCCCGATAATTTTGGATACTTTTTGGCTGTAGGCATTTTGATTACATTTGCTACATATCTTTTGGTCAATGCAGGCGTCAATAGCGGTTTGCTCCCGACTACTGGAGTACCAATGCCATTTGTGAGCTATGGCGGCACAGCAGTTTTGATTTATTCCGCGGCAATTGGCATTTTGCTGAACATTTCCTCTCATGCCGGAGTTTACCCAAAAGTTGATATTCGTGAAGAAGAAAAACCAAGCGAAACGAATAATGATTCTGAAGAAGTTAAGCAAACTTCACTTTTTTGATAATAATTTAATTTGCCGACTTACGTTTTATCCAAAGTTAATATAAATTGGAAACAAATATGTATAGTTTAGACCCGGCAGTTAAAATTATCTGGACAATTAATATCATAATGCGCACCTTGTTTTATACGATATTTTTTGCCGTTCTTGATTTCTTCGTTATACCGAATTTTTTCTCGGATTGGATTTTACCCAAAGGCATTACCACGCTTCTAATTTTTATTTTCGGTGTTATAGTTGCGGCTATTTATCCGTATTATTATTATAAATATTGGAAATTTAGCGTCCGAGAAGATGAAGTTTATATCGAACGCGGAGTATTAACACGAGTCAAAACTACTGCTCCATACCTCAGAATTCAGCATTTAGACGTGGTACAAAGCGTTTTAGACCGAATATATGGTTTGGGCAAATTAGTGATTTACACAGCAGGTACGCGCGGTGCAGATGTGACTATTCCGGGATTGCCAATTGAATATGCCGAACAACTCCGCGACAGACTCAAAAATGTTACTCCCGAGGACGAAGTATGACAACTCCGTACGAAGAGTACATCGAGCCGAGAAAATTACATCCGCTGACCTTGGTTTATAGGCTATTTACCAATTTGCCCGGCTTAGCTCTTACATATTATTTTGTGATTGTCGAAGGGCAGAGCGACCAATTTGGTTATCTTTTATTTGCTCTCATTGGGCTTTTAATCTTAGTTCCATCAGTAGTTTTGAACTACATCTTCTTCAATTTTCAAATCACTCCCCGAGAACTTGTAATTCGTTCAGGCGTCATTGCGAAACGTCAAAGAAGTATTCCGCTTGAAAAAATCCAAAATGTAAATATCAACCAAAATTTCATTCAGCGAATTCTCGGGCTTGTCAAAGTCAGTATCGAAACTGCCGGTGATATCCAGACTGAGGGCGCCTTAGAATTTGTCTCTGTTCAAGATGCTAACGAAATTTCCGAAATTATAAAAAATTACAAATTCAGCTTAAAAAAAGAAAAAAACAAGGATTCGACTGATGTTTCGACGGACAGTATTCAAGATGAGGCAGATGAGCAAGAGAAATCAAATGTTTTATTTGAGCTATCGTGGAGAAATTTGATTGTTTACGGAATGGTGCGATTGCGTCCGCTATTTCTGCTGTTTGGATTTTGGCTTATGGGTATTTTGTCCCAATTTGGTATTTGGGAAAACACTATTGATAAATTCGTCAAAGACAACCAAAATTACATTGAATCGCTTGATGTATTTTCGATTACGATGTTGATAATCGCCACAGTCTTTGTGACTATATTTTTGTCGTGGGTCTTCGATATTTTGTGGACTATTAACGAATTTTTTAAATTCAAATTAGTCAACGAGGACAATAAATTAGTCACAAGCTACGGACTATTAAGCAAAGTCAAAGTGACAATCCCGCTAAGAAAGCTGCAACAAATTACAATTTTGACTAATCCTCTGAAAGAGAAACTGAATTTCTTTACTCTAACGCTCCAAACTGCAGGTTTCGGTCAGAAATCGGGTTCAAATCAGTCTGTAGTCCCATTGGCAAAGTTTGATGAACTGATTTCATTAGCTCAAAAAATTTACAGCTTTACTCTTCCCGAGAAATTTATTCCTATTTCTCGCAAAGCTATTCGCAGAGCTTTCGTCCGATATTTGATGACAATTATAATCCTGATTGCCCCATTAGTCTATTTTTTGCCGGATTTGATTTGGGTTGCCACAGCGATACCTTTACTTTATTACGCCGCATACCTCAGATGGCTTTTCAGGGGATATGCTATCAACAATGAACATTTGATTGTCAAACAAGGTTTTTGGTTAAGAAAAATAATTATCATACCTTTGAAAAAAATGCAGACATTGCATTTGAGAGAAACTTTTTTCCAGCGTCGTTTGAGTCTTGCTACGATTTATTTCGACAATGCTTCGGGAGCAAGTACAGCAGATGCAAAAATTGCAGACATTGATAAAGATGATGCATATTTGATTTATGATGAAATATATGATTACTTTAAACATCATATCAAGAAGTAATGATAAGAGATAAGTCGAATATGGAATATTTCGTTACCGATGCCAGATTCAAGGTTATAGGGCTGGACTCTATCACATTGCTTTTTCAGCCCTTTTACAATAATGAGCACATCTTGAAGTTTAATGTTATATATAATATTTTTTAATAATGATTTCGAAGATTTATTAGATGAATCTTTAGTTCCTAAGGAGGAATAATATTATGGCGTGGTTTCAGAGGTCACAGACAAACATTGATGATACAAGACCAAGGGAAATGCCCGATGGATTATGGACAAAATGCACTTCTTGCAGTGAAGTGATTTATAAAACCGAACTCGAATCTCAACTTTACACTTGTAAAAAATGCAATCATCACTTTCGAATAGGAAGCAAAGAGTATATTGAAATATTGATTGATAAAGGTACTTTCGTCGAAACGGAAGCCCACCTTACTTCCGGCGACCCATTGGAATTTGTTGATACAAAAGCTTATCCTGATAGAATCGTTGACAGTATCAAAAAAACATCACTGAATGATGCGATTACCACCGGAACAGGTAAAATCGGCGGCATCGAAGTATCATTTTGCTGCATGAATTTTAATTTTATTGGCGGTAGTATGGGCTCGGTAGTTGGAGAAAAAATTTACAGAGCTGCAAAATTAGCACTTACAAAAAAAATCCCACTGATTATAATTTCTGCTTCGGGCGGTGCTCGGATGCAGGAAGCCCCTTACTCTCTAATGCAAATGGCAAAGACATCTGCAATTCTGGCTGAATTAGGCGAAAACGGTATTCCGTTCATCTCCATATTAACCGACCCCACGACAGGCGGCGTTACGGCATCTTTTGCGATGCTCGGAGATATAAACATTGCCGAACCCGGAGCCTTGATTGGATTTGCAGGTCCACGCGTAATAGAACAAACGATTCGCAAAAAATTGCCTGCAGGATTCCAAAAAGCAGAGTTTTTGCTCGAACATGGATTTCTGGATTGCATTGTCGCACGCTACGATTTGAAGAATGAATTGACAAATATCTTACAATGGTTCAAAAATTAAAAAAAAATTTGCATAGAATAAAAATTATACTTATTTTCTCATTGTAAATGATTAAGAAAGTAATAATATTTGTGTTGATTTTTGGTGCTTGGATGTTCGATTCAGAGCGTGCTACCGGAGAAGTGATTTTGAGCGACCAAAAGTATGATTTGAAATCAATTGTCATTCTGGGCATGGGCGGCGGCTTTTCGAGCGGTTCTGATGCCTTCTACGATGTTTTTTTGAATGAATTTGGTTCAACGAAAAGACTCTTGGCTATCATGCCGACTCTTTCTGTAGGCACTAAGGTGACGATTTCGCCTCAGTATCGTTTCGGATTCCATGCAAATTTCCAAGTTGTAAGTTTTAGTTCAAGCAATGGTCAGATGGTTGATGAGCCCGGACTGAAAGGGTATCGGAATCTTCATCAGAACTTCGAAATTACCAATATGCCATTGTTTCTTTCGCTTGACTATATACCTTATACTTCGCAATTTCGTACATATTCTGGTCTCGGACTTGGAATTGTAGTAATAAATACTAAATGGGAAGAAGGAGTAAATTCAACAATCGAGCAAGATACAAGAATTGGCGGATTGCATTACGAAGATACTGATATAGGCGCTTTCGGTAGAGTTTATGCAGGCGTTGAACTTGGTTTCGACAAAAATTACGAAGATTATTTTCTTGGCAGTTTGATTATCGAAGCGTCATACTCGCATACTATTGTTAATGCAGATATGTTTTACAAAGTACGACAACAATTTAATCCGCCAAAGGAAAGCCTTAATCAAAAGGTCAACTTTGTGCCCGGATATTTACAACTAAGTGTTAATGTTTCTTTCAATTTTAATAGAAAGGTTGGTTCATCAAAACAAAGAAATTTTTGAGACGTTTTAAATAAAGCAAGCAGCGTTAATGTAACGCTTGTTTGATTCACCATTTTTTAACTTTAATTATAGAGGTGGATTTATGAAAACCCAAGTAACTTTCAGACACACTAAGGGACATCACCCGAAACTACACGAAGATGCCCTTGCACATGCCGAAGCTTTTGTCAAATATCATGACGGCATAATCAGCACAAATGTCGAATTTCTAAACGAAACAGATAAAACAGTAATCATAACAACACATCTTCAAGGAGCTACGCTTGTTGGCAAGGATGGCTCTGACGATTTCCATAAAAGTCTTAATAGTGCCGCTGACAAAGTAGTAAGGCAAATTAAAAAATTGAAAACTAAACAAATCAGCGTTCGCACAAAAGGTGTAGAAGTATAATTTGTTTTTTGTATTTTTGTAATATAAGGGGGCATTTGTTTGTCCCCTTTATTGTTTAGAAACGGAGCGAACATGCGACAAATTGATGACCTAAAACCAATGGTACAGGAAAAGATTCCTGTTGAAATGCTTTTAAATTCACCGGTCAAATTAGTCAAACTCACTAACGAAACGGGACTCGAAAACTTCATTACGGATAAGAATCTCCACCGCCCTCAATTAGCCTTGGCGGGTTACGTTGGATTGTTCACATTCCAGAGAGTGCAAATTTTCGGAAATACTGAAACTTTGTATCTTAAAAGCCTCTCACGTATCGCACGAATCAAAGCTCTCCAAAAAATTTGCCAATTCAAAATCCCTTGTGTCATTCTGACTAATTCCAATACTTTAGACCAAGAGCTGATTGATATATTCGTTGCAGCCGGAATTGCTGTTTTCATGACCGAATATGACACCACCAAAGCGTTTTCCATGCTATCTGATTTTCTCGATGACCAATTTTCGCCTCAATTAGTGGTGCATGGTTCTTTCGTTGATATTTATGGCGTTGGTTGCCTTTTTGTTGGTAGAAGCGGCATAGGGAAGAGCGAGATTGCTCTCGACCTGATTGAACGCGGTCACAGACTTGTGGCTGATGACGTAGTGATGCTTACATCGAAAAAAGAATCGCTCTTGATGGGAACAGGAACTTCGTTGGTGCAGCATTTTATGGAAATACGTGGATTGGGGATTATTGACATCCGACAGATGTTTGGCATACGGTCAATTCGATTCCAAAAAAGGCTCGAAATCGTTGTTGAACTCGAAGATTGGGATGATAAGGAAACTTATACTCGTACAGGATTAGATGAGAAAAGTATCAATATCATGGGAATTGAAGTCTCAAAAGTTAAGCTGCCAATTTTTTCAGGGAAAAACATTACTGTTATTGCTGAAGTTATTGCCGTCAATTACTTGCTCCGCACCTATGGATATGATGCTTCGCAAGTCTTTTCCGACAAACTGAATGAGCGAATACGTAAGAAATCCGGACCTAAAAAATATTTCGAAGACAAGAGAATTATTCCTTATTTCAAAGATTTAGAATAAAAAAAATATTTTAAATAAGGAAAATATGTTAATTTCGTCATAAGTAAAAATGTAAATATCATATTGGAATTTATAATGAATGTTAAAATCATAATTGCTATTATTTCCGCTCTGTTTATTTTCAACAGCTCCGCACTCCAAGCCGTTCAAGGCTCAGACCATATCAAAATTTCTGCTTATTCGGACAAGACCGAAGTCAAAGCCGGTGACGAAATCATGGTCAAAATGGTCATCACAATGGATGATTATTGGTACACCTATGGTATGGTTGAAATCATCGGCGATGAAGGGATTGGTCCAATGCCGTCTGAAATTACAATGCAACCGGCTGATGTATTTGAATTACCCACTCATATTTTCGCCCAAAAGCCTTATATCAAATATGATGAAGGGTTTGAATTTGACATAGAAATTTATAAAACAAAATATGAATTCTACGTTCCGGTTAAGATTAAAAAAGATGCTAATTTGGCTGAAATAGGCGCCAAAGCAGTATTTTTCGTTCAGTTGTGCGATACCATCAGATGTTTGCCCGGCGAAGATTATTCGGGGCTTATTTCTGCAGAAACAATTACTTTTTCGGATTCTGACATTACAGACTTTGTAAAAGTGAATGCGACATATTCGGAAGACGGCTTCCCCTCATATACTTACGATGAAGGAGTTGACAGAAATTTTGAACGCGCAGATAAAAAAACTCCCGAAAAGAATCAGACAGAATCAAGCGAAATAATTGACCAAAAGAAAAAAGAGGGCATTTTTTCATATATCTGGTTTTCGATGTTGATGGGAGCAGTATCATTGCTTACGCCATGCGTTTTCCCAATGATACCTATTACAGTCTCCTTCTTCACCAAAAGGGCTGAAAAGAGTAAAGGGACAGGTTTGCGAGATTCCCTTGTCTATTCATTGGGAATCATACTGACTTTCACAATGATAGGATTTATGGTGTCCATCTTTTTCGGACCGACGGGTATCAGCCAATTAGCTACGAACGGCTGGGTGAATCTTGCCATTGCAGCAATATTCGTGATATTTGCACTAAACTTATTCGGAGCATTTGAAATTCAAATACCACCATCATTGTTGAACTTGTTGAATAAAAAGTCAACAGGCGACGGCATCGGCAGCGTTTTAATGATGGGATTAGTATTTTCACTGACTTCATTTACATGTACAGTTCCATTTGTCGGCTCATCATTGATTTCGGTAAGTTCAGGAGAATGGTTCTACCCGATTCTTGGGATGTTAGGATTTTCAGCCGTGTTTGCCGCACCATTTTTCTTGCTTGCACTTTTCCCGTCATTCATGACTAAGCTGCCCAAATCAGGTGGTTGGATGAACAATGTAAAAGTGGTAATGGGATTTGTTGAAATTGCGGCTGCCATCAAATTCTTTTCAAATGCAGACCTTTTTTGGTCATTTGAATTAATCCCCAAGGATGTATTCATTTCAATATGGTTGATTTGTGGGATTCTTATTGTTGCTTATATCTTAGGTTGGTATAGATTGCCTCATGATTCACAAGTTGATAGCGTAGGTTCTGTGAGGATTATATTTGCATTAGTGTTTGGTACGATTACAATTTGGCTCGGCACAGGATTATTAGGCAAACCACTCGGAGAGTTAGACGCATTCTTGCCTCCAAAGGAATATGGTGTAAATGCAGCCGCTTTCTCGATGTCCGGAGTGAGCTCAAGCAATGTTGAAGAATATTGGTTCAAAGATTATGACTTAGCCATTGCCAAAGCGAAAGAAGAAGACAAGCCATTATTCATTGATTTCACAGGCTGGCAATGTACTAATTGCAGATGGATGGAAACGAACATGTTCCCACGAGCACCAATACATAGCTTAATGCAAAATATGATAAAGGTTAAACTTTATACCGACAGCCGAAATCCGACTGACTTAGCAAATCGTGAAATGCAACGAGAGACATTCGGGTCTATTGAATTGCCTTTGTACGTAATACTTAGCCCCGATGAGAATATGATAGCATCTAAAGGGTTCACAAGAGACGAGTCGGAATTCATCGAATTTTTGAAAAAAGCATCGAATTAATCCGACTTAATATTCAAACATAACAAAGCTAAATACGTCCTTCAGGCAAAACTAAATCAAAAAATATTGCTTGAAGGACTTTTTCATGAACAAAAGAGAATTTTTAGCTGCCGGTGCAGCATTGAGTGCTGCGTCTGTATTTCCAATGACATCTTTGGCTCAATCAAAAATTAAAATCAACGATTTGGACAAAACTGTTGATTCATCAGGTAAGTATGTCCTGCCTGATTTGCCTTATGCTTATAACGCTCTCGAACCACATATTGACGAACAAACGATGAAACTTCATCATGACATCCATCATGCCGGATATGTCAAGGGTTTGAACACAGCTACAGAAAAAATTCAAGATTCGATTAAAAATAACGATTTCGCTACTATCAAACATTGGGAACGCGAGTTAGCTTTCCATGGTGGCGGACACTTCCTACACTCCATTTTTTGGAATGTTATGGGACCAAAACAAGGAAATCGTAGTTCGGACTTGAACAAATATATCAACAAATCATTTGGTTCATTTGATGGATTTACCAAGCTATTTGCTGCTGCAGCAGGTGCAGTAGAAGGTTCGGGCTGGGGGATAATGCATTACGAACCGGTTGCCGATAAGTTAGTAGTTATGCAAGCCGAGCGTCAGGGCAATCTTACTCAGTGGATTACAGTCCCGATTTTGCCTGTTGATGTGTGGGAACATGCCTATTATCTAAAGTATCAGAACAAACGTGGTGATTATATAAAGGCATTTATGAATGTAATAAATTGGGAGTATGTGTCGGAGCAATTTGACAAAACTCTGGCAATTTATAAATAAAAAAACTAAAATCGAATAATCAAGCCCGATACGAACAATATCGGGCTTTTTCATTACTCGAAAATTTTGTTATATCGCTCAGATAGCTTAATTTTGAACTAAATCGTTTATCAATATATGGTTTAAGATGAATTATTACAAAGAAGAATGTAATTATGTTAAAGAAATTTCATAAAAAGTGAAGAAAATTTGTAACTTTTTTGGCAATTGCTGTGTTTCAAGTATTAGTAAAGGTTGACAATTTGAAAAATGTTATTTAAGAAAAAAAATATAGCAGAAGATGAACTTCAGAACGCCACAAAGGCGCTCAATCATGGCAGTGCAGAAGCATTCCACTTGCTATATCAGAACTATGCCCCAAAAGTTTACCGATACTGTGTGAAGATGCTTGGAGATGAGATTTTGGCTGAAGATGCCTTCCAAGAAACTTTTGTTAGAATTTATGAAAAAAGAGATGGATTTAATGGTCAGAATTTCTCTGCTTGGCTTTTTACTATAGCTCGAAACACTTGCTACAACTATTTGCGTCAGAAAAAAGAACATGAATCATACGATGAGACTTTTCATCATCCCGATAAAACCCCGACGCATGACATTGGTCTGAAAGACCAAATTGACAAAGCAATGCAAATGTTACCGGTGCCGCTTAGAGAAGCAGTGATATTGCGTGAGTATGAGGAATGTACTTATCAGGAAATTGCAGACATTTTACAAATTGAACTTTCACTGGCTAAAATCAGAGTTTACAGAGCCAGAATTATATTAAGAAAATTACTTCAACCATTGGTTAAGGAAATAAATGAGTCTTGAAATTTTAATATCGAAGTATATTGATAGTGAATTATCAACCACCGAAGACCTGCAATTGCGGGAATCTCTTCGGGATAATATTCATTCCAAATCAAAATTTGATTCGGCAATTGACACTCACCATCAATTAAAGCAGGACGCAGCCTCAATACGCGTACCTGAAAAACTCTTGCGTGACACCGAAGACAAAATATTAATGAATATTATGGCTGCTCAGCCGGCTTCTGCTCAAATTACCAAGATGACTTCAAGATGGTATCAATATTCAGCTGCTGCTGTAATATTAGTTGCTTTCATGATATCCGGCGTTATGCAGATAAGCGAACAAAATTCGCCACGTGCAATAGCTTTCTTGCAGAATACCACTGCAGCAACAGTTGATTCCGATAATATCTTAGTAGCTGAATCCACTAAAAATAATTCATCGAACTCGATTGAATTGAAATCAGAATCCGTGTCGCAAATCGCAGCAGCTAAAGATGAAATCGAGGTTTCCGTTGTTCCCACTGATAATATTATACCAGAATTATCAGCAAATGATGAACTGTCTGTTGCAACTCAATCCGGCAACGCAGCAATTGATTCAGATGATTCAGAACAAGTAAGTATTTTAAGTGAAAAAATCATAATTCAATCGGGTAACACCAATAATGTGTTGAATAATAGCATCTCCGATGGAGCAATCGTTCAAATACCCAAATCGAATTACAATGTAGCCTCAAATTTACCTCCAACATATTTTGCAGAGCCTTTTATGGGATTTGCCGGAGTACAGTTGCACACTTTCATGTCGTATGATTTTTCGCATTCAGGATTCAAAACGAGCGGAAATTCACCTATTCTGAATATTTCACAAAGCATCTCATACGAGGTAACCGATAGGCTTGGTTTCGGTGTAGAATTTGGAATAACAGAATTCACTTATGATAGAAGACAAAATATCTATTTACCCGGAACAGTCGAACATCAAACCGGTCCATCAGTTCAGGCACCGACAGGTGGTGGCGAGAATCATGTGATTGTTCCTGTTGAAATAGAAACAGTACGACAATTCATGTGGGGAACTGCATTTATGGATTATGCAATTGTAAAATATGACGATTTTGTAATTGTCGGGAGATTAGGTTTAGGTGGTTCCAACGAAGGACCATTGGGATTTGGAAGGCTTTATGCTCAGTATGACTTGTTCCGCTATCTTTCATTTACTGTTGGTACTGAAGGACGTTTGTTTGTCAATGATTTACCAAGTTCGCAATTCAATAGAGCAATGCGTTCAAGCAGTTCAGTTGTTTATGGTATTAGACTTAAGTTTTAAACATTACAAGATAATTCTTTGAAATTACACAAATTTTTAATAATTTGGATGTTGTGTTAAAATATTTTTTTGAAATTATTAATTAGGAATTGTATAGGCTAACTGTTACAAGATTTTACCAAAATCATGCCAATTATATTGGTATCAAGTACCAGCCTATATCTATACTATACGTTAGAATGATAAATTTGTTACAAAAAACATGTGTAAAAATAAAATTTCTACTAGTTTATTAAAGGAGTAGCTTTATGCGTAAGTTATTTTTACTTATTTTCTTGGGATTGATTATTTTGCCCGCAATGTCATATGCCAGTATATATGGCGTTTTACGGGGTAAAGTAGTAGATGAAGAGGGTAAGGGATTGAGAGGTGCTACAGTATTTTTGGAAGGAACTGCCAAAGGTACGGTAGTCAGAGAAAACGACGGTAGCTTTACCATCGTAAATATTGAAGCTGCTGAATATACAGTACGATTTACCTATGTCGGTAAACAGACTGTTAGACAGCTTGTAAGAGTTTCTGCTGACAAAACATCTACAGTTGAAATTGTTATGAAAGATGAATCAGGCGGCGTTACGACTGAGACAGTAACAGTAACTGCAGAAACAATGGTGAACGTTGATGACGAAGGCGGCACCAAGAAAATTATGTCAGGCGACCAAATCCAAAATATCGCTCGTGAAGGGCTATCCGGTGTTGTAGCTATGACCTCAGGTGTGCTACAGAGCGGTGGTGGATTCGTTATCCGTGGTGGTCGTCAAGAAGAGACTCAAATCAAAGTTGATGGTATTGACGTCGGCAATCAATTTACAGGTGGATTCGGCGTTTCGGGTTCCGGATACTATCCTATGGTATCCAATTATGCTACCGAAGAAGTTCAAGTTATTACCGGTGGTTTTACTGCAGAATATGGTGATGTATCATCCGGTGTTGTTAATACAATCGTTCGTCGAGGAAGAAATGACAGATACGATGGTTTCATTCGTTGGTTAACTGATGTGCCTGCACTTTATGGCAGCCAACCTACCGGTTTACAAGTTATACGCGAAGGCACTCGCCTTAAAGCAGTTGAAACAGGGGACGGTGCGCAATGGCAGGGCAGCAAACAAAATACATTTGAATTTGGTACAGGTGGACCGATTCCGGTTCTGAATGATATGGAATTCTTCAAAAACGCTACATTTTATATCACGGGTAATTACTTTCATGAAAACCACCGTGATAATACTTACGAAATTTATGACCCTTGGGGAACAAATATAGGTCAACGTCCTGATAATCAATCATGGGTTCGTGACATTCGCGGTAATATAAGATTTACACTTCCAAATGATATGACATTACAAGTTAGTGGCAATTATGGTGTTTCGAGCTTTGAATTCTCAAGTTGGGGATGGATGTATGCCAATCAAGAAGGTCATGTTTATGATAAAACTGCTGATGGCAGCTTCATACTCAAAACTAACGAAGATGGCTCGCCCGTAACCAATGGCATTCCGGAAAGAATAGCACGCCAGAACGTGCTTGATCAATTCGTAAATGGCTTCAACATTTTAATAAATCATACTTTGACTTCTAAGAGTTTTTATGAACTTAGAATTGGTAATGCATCAAACAATGACGCCAGTTCAAGAAGAGTTGGTTGGGAAGACCCCGGTTTCTTTTCAGGATTTGAAGTATGGGAACCAACCGACGATTATAAAGTCGAAAACAACCAATTAGTACCCGGTCAAGATAGAATTATTGACCACTATACATTTCTTTCGGATATTGGCTACACCAAAGATGGATTTGCACGTGGCGATTTTCCTCAGAGAAATCCTATATCCGGATATTATGAAGGTAACTCAAATGCTTCCGGAACATATAACCCTTATGGTATAACTAACTTGTTCCCTACTTCAGGTGGTGGTTCCTTTAGTTTCAGAGATGGTAATTGGTGGACTTTTGATGGTAGCTATACCCAAATTTTCAATACAGGTGAATTCGACCATACATTTAAAACAGGTTTCGTGTTGACATTGTTTGAACTTCATCGTCATACAAACAGCAATCCATATGATGGAAATCCATTCTTCGATGTTTATACCGATGGCAGATGGGGCGGGAATTTATATGCTGAAAATGATGCTGTTCTCGAAAAAACTAACAAACCATATAAACCAACGAAATTTGGTATTTACTTTAATGACCAAATATCCTTCAAAGGTATCAGAATCAGTGCCGGTATGAGACTTGACTATTTTAATGCCAATTCCGAATATAGGCTACCATCTGAAAATTGGATACCAATAAGTTCCGATACAGGTTTTGCTACGGCAGCTGCAAAAGTGCAAGTTAGTCCGCGTATAAACATATCATATCCAATTACCGATATGTCATTTTTGCGACTTTCTTATGGTATGTTCTTCCAAATGCCACAACTTCAATATATGTATGATAATTTTGCAGTTGATTTATTACGTGGTAATTCAGTTATTGGCAATCCAGATATGGACGCTCAAAGAACTAATCAATATGAAATCGCATATAGTCAGCAACTTACTGAAGTATTTGCATTTACAACTGTCGCTTATTACAAAGATATTTACAACCAATTAGGTCTCATGCGTGTTGAAGCCGTTCCGGAACCATATTACCAATATACCGTTTCAGATTATGGTAGTTCACGGGGAGTAGAATTTACTCTCGAAAAAATGGGACAAAATAATTTCTCATTTGATATCAATTATACTTTAGCTTGGGTTACCGGTACCTCACAAAATGCAACATCCAATTATAATGTTGTTATTGACCCCTTTACTAACAAGCCGGCTTTCCCGCTTTCTGAGTATCCAATGGGTCAAGATATTCGTCATTATGCAAAATCAAATTTCAGAGTTTACTGGCAAAATAACGAAGGACCATCAATTGGTGGTATTAAATTGCTCGAAAATACAAATTTGATATTTACTGGTATTTACCGAACAGGTACGCCTTATACTCGTACTGACCGTTCAGGAACTGCAATTGCAGAACGAAACTCGGAAAGACAACCCTCGAGATGGCTTCTTGATGCAAGAATTTCAAAATCCTTCCGCTTAAGTGATATATTTGGTGATGGTGCAGGAAATTCAGAATTTGAAATTTTTGCAAATATCAACAATTTACTTAACCTATCTCAAGCTCTTGGAGTGTATGCTGCAACCGGTGACCCGATTGATGATGGTAGAACTTTTGACCGCCAAGTAGGTGACTTTGCAAACACAGCTTACTACAAAGACCCTGATATCGCTAACCCGGCAACTTATGCTTCGGTGCAATACGATTTTTACGGCAACAGAAGATATAACGAAGTAGCGGATTTTGACGGCAATGGTATCGTAACACAAGCAGAAACTTACGAAAGTTATTTTAAATATGTAGCAACGATTATTGCTTTCCGTGGCAATTTCCAAATTCCCAGAACCATCAACATCGGTATGATGTTTAGATTTTAATTAGGGGGAATTGATAAAATGAAAATTATTAATGAAAAATTAGAGGTAATAATGTTTAACAGAAAATCTACGAGGTTTTACTTAGCTTTGCTTGCCATTGTTTTCGTTTCTACATTCAACATGAATGCTGCAACGATTAATACAGGCAAAAATGCAGATGATAAGGGAAACGATCAAGAACGATTGCAAGCTAAGACATATAATAATGTATATGATTTGCAACAAAATTCAATCAGTAACATTCAATTCTATACTACCAATTATGGTATATTCGGATATGATGTTGCAAGAAGTATTGGCGGGGGATATTGGCCCCGAGGCTCTCTAAATCAATATATCTTTGCCGGTGGACTTTGGATTGGTGTTGAAAAATACAGAAATCCAACTGATGCTGAAAGAACCAGATATGTATCTATTACATATAATCCTAATTCAGGAAGAGGCTGGTATGTACCCGGACGTATAAATTATGGTGGTCCTAATAACACGGAGTTTCCAAATCTTGATGCGGTTGACCCAACAGATGTTTTGAAATACAGAACTTACTTTTCAACCGATTTTATACCAAGTACAGGTGAACCGGTCAATCCTGACCATCAGTATTATTGGCCCATATGGGATGCATCTAAAAATGAAGAGGATACACTTAAAACAAATAGATATTTAGGTTATTTTATTCCACAAACTGAACTTAGAAATACAGCAACTCATCCACGTGGACCAGCTTTCATTTCCGGTGAAGATATCTTTTCTACTTACAAAGATACAGATTTAAGCAGATATGAAGGTGGTGTTGCTTCACGTCGTGAAAGAGGTTATCCAATTCGCTTTCAAGTTGACCAAATGATTTATTCATGGGGTTTTGGAGATTACAAAGATTTTATCTTTTTAAAATACGAAGTGACCAATTATTCTACCGATACTTTATGGAATTGTTGGTTAGCTCCAATTCAAGACGTTGATATTGCTCGTGCACCTGCCACATCTTATGGTGCCGGTAATGATAGAGCAAAATATTTTGATTGTAATGATACACTCAATATGGCAGTTCAGTGGTCGAATGCAGACAGAGGTGAAGCCAATCAAGGTTTTGGATATCTTGGCTTTGACTTTTTAGAATCACCGGCTGTTGTTGTAATAAATGACACAACATTTAATGAAATCCGTGATTCACTTGGTGTTGTTATCCAAATTGATACTATACTCACTCCTGTTGGACCAAATGAGTATAACCCTGAATTGCACGGTCCTGACGCTCCGCAATTTGTGAGAAAAGACAAAATAGTTTTCACTAATGATGAGCAACTTGGACTCGTTACATTTCGTAATTGGGCAATTGACGATGATAGATTAGAAGATGAAGAAAGATATAATTTCATATCTACCGGTCAACAAGATGGCGATGACGCCCCGGGTGACAAACGATTCTTGATGTCAACCGGACCATTCCATATGCGTCCCGGTGATACAGTTAGGACTGTTGTAGGTATGATTCTTGCAAACTCTACCAAAGGTGTTGATGCTGATGGTACCTGTGATGATATGAAAGAATTAGAACGTAAGGATATTTTCGCTCAACAAGTTTACGATAATAACTTCCGTGCTCCAACTCCGCCTGACCGTGCCATCATCACAAATTGGCAAGGACTAAATCATGCAGTTAGTATTCAGTGGGATAATACTTCAGAAATGTCTTACGATATTTATGAAAAAGGATTAGATTTTATGGGTTATAAGATTTATCGTGCCCGTAGAACTAATCTTGATACTTTTGCTATCAATGAAATTTCACCGGGTGGTAACTATCCAAGCGGTAAAGGTCCATTCGGATGGAAACAAGTTGCACAATATAGATTGCCTCCTCCATTCCAAAAATCACAATACAGAGCAGGAACTGATGATACTGATATTTCTATGCCGATGATTGATGATTTGCGTATCATAGGTCCATATTTCGATGCTAATGGTACTATCGTAGATTCGATGGCTATTAAAGTTATGAGGATTGGGAGTGGTATGCGAGTTACTCCAAGGCAATATGCTCCGGTTATCGTTAGTATCGATACTTCTGCATTTAGAGACCCTTGGGGGAAATATTGGGCTAAATTGGTAGAGCGTGACCCTAATCTTCGATTTGATGAAACAGATACATTACGTAGAGTTTCACAAGGAGGTTTTCCTTATGTAAATTATAATCCCAATCTCAGACATGAATTATTCGACTCAGTTTTAGTCGGAGTTGCATATTTAGACAGAGCCTTGGTTAAATTTAATCCATTACTTTTTAAACGTTCTACATTTACTAAATCACCAAAAGAAATTGATAGTATTTTTAATTTATTCACTGATGGTATTGTAGGTCAATGGAGAAGAGTATGGGATGACAAGTTAAAAGATTCAGTTTTCCAAAGATTGACTACTGATGCCATTTGGTTAAAAGAAACCCAAAGAATAGCGAATATTCATGGCAAAGATACAACCATAATAGATATTTGGATGCCTAGAGCGGCAAGTACAGTGATGCAAGATACAACACATGTATTTGAAACTTTAACTACCCTTTACGAATATATTAAATTAGGCAATGTCCAAATTGATTTTCCTGAATTTGAGCAAAGTTTAGAAGTCAGACGTGATGTAATAGGTCCGTATATGGCAAGAGTCACAAACAATAGAACTTTCTTTGACGTAGGCGATGATAATCAAGATGGCTACATCTCTCCTGATGCTGACCCGACTAAAACTGAAAAACTAATCAATAATATTGATTATTTCTACAAAGTTTTAGCATATGACGAGGGTGATTATCAACAACCTACTCCAAGTAAGCTTAATACATCGTCTCTTGGTTTGACAAATATGATTAAAACATTTCCTTCAGCTGCTCCTTCAGGAGATATGCCTTCTATTCAAATAATTCATGTTGATTCTAGTTTGATAGGTGGCTTATATAACTTCAGATTCTTTGCAGTGGACAATGACAGATTGATACAAAAATTTGAAGGTGATGAACTTATTCTTAAATTTGAACCGTATTGGTTTTTATCAAGTTTCCCTTTTGATTCAAAATCTCCTACTTCCTTAACCAGTTTTGGCTTATATCGGAATATAATTACTTTATGGAGTAAAAATACAGGCGATACTTTGTATAGGGGTTTTGCAAGTTATGAATCTAAACCTTGCGACTTGAGCTATTATGAATTTTTCACAGAAAATGCAGCATCATATGTACTATCAGATACGGCTGTTTACGACCCTACTACTGACACATATATGGACTTTGGAGAGAAGATGGCAACAGGTATTAAAACAAGAACCGGAAGATTTTCGTCAGGCGACTTTACATATCCTAACTATTGCTATACTAATAGTTGGATGCCAAATGCCTATGGAATTTTAGGATTCAGTTTTGATTTTACTATTAGCCAATATGCCGGACGATTCCGTCCTGATTCTTTGACATTGTCAACAGCTTATGGGCAGGGTGTTAATGCTAATACACCAGTCAATTTTAAAACGGACGAGAATGCGCTTTATGAAACTAATCCTGCACTTGCAATTGTTCAAAGAACTATGCCGGTTGGATTTGATTTCAACACTTATAGTACCCAATACGGCAGTTTCAATAATGGTCCTGGTATTTATGAGGTTGAATTCTTACCGGGCGGTTCTGTAGATAACTACGAATTAGCTTGGCATAGGGACCAAAATTCTAATACATTCCAAATTGAATATTTAGATGTGAAAGTAAAAAACATCATTGAGTTCAAACGTCCTTCAGGTAGTGGCGATTCTGTAATAGTTGATTATCCAAATGATGTAGAACATTTAGCAATTCAACCTGTTCTTAAAAAAACTAAATCAACGGTTTTACAGTTTGGCAACGAATATAATAATATTTGGGGAGCAGATATACTTTATCCTAACCCTGCTAATTTAGCTTATTACGGAGAATCAACTAATGATTTTATCGGTAAATATAATATTCATGCTTATGGTTGGATTTCTAATTCTAATCTCAAAAGAGAACAAGTTACACCGGCAAATATTCCACTCCAAGTTGCCCGACCAAAGACAGGTATGTTAAGTGGTTATGGAGTTGAGTCGTTTTCAGGCTTACCACAACAAAGTGATAATGGTTTAGGTAGATATTACAAGACTGCTATTTCCGTCAATGGTGCTGACACATTAGATTTTACTCATATTATAAATATTTCCGGCGTTCAATTTGCATTAGATTTTGCTAACAAAGGAAGAACAAATCTATTTCGTCCGGATTGGGTCCGCAAAACACAGGATGACTATAATATCTGGACTGCCGTTGATTTCAAACCCGGCGATAAGATTTATCTCAGAACTTATGGCGGAGCATTGGGATTACCATTGCCCGGAGCTACTGTAATTGCTAAAGTTGGCAAAAGCGCTCCCGACAACGAACAATATTCTGATGGTCAATTAGACGGTGTTAGTGTGGTTCCGAATCCATACTATATTTCGCACGAAGGTGTCAAATCACCATACGATTCGAAAATCTACTTTACTAAATTACCTCCGCGTTGCACAATTCAGATTTATACTGTAGCCGGAGACTTAGTAAATACGCTCGAACACGATGAATACCAAAATGAAGGTGACGAAACAAGAAATGCCGTGCAAGTTTGGGATTTGCTTTCAAGCAATCTCCAACGTGTCCAAAGCCAAACTTTCGTTGCTGTAATTACTACTCCAAACGGAGCTCAAACAGTGAAGAAATTCAGCGTTATCGTTGGTGGATTCAGAATAATTGAACAAAACTAATTTTAATAACTCCCGCTTAAGATAAAGCGGGAGTATTTAACGAAAAAATGGAGTTAGAAAACAATGAAAAAATTTATAATTATATTAGCATTATTCTCGTTGCCTGTTTTTGTTGCAAATGTTTATGCTGTTGTTGATGCCACTCAAGGCACAACAGCCGGCGAAGCATCAAAAGTAGGCGCTGCAGGCGGGCAATTCCTCAAAATAGGTATAGGCGCCAGAGCTAATGCGATGGGCGGTGCTTTTTCTTCAATGGCAAACGATTTGTCGTCAGTACATTGGAATCCTGCCGGTTTGGCAAATATCAAAAGCATGGCTGCCGATTTCTCTTATACTCAATGGTTCGCAGGGTTTTCACATAATTTCGCCGCCTTAGCGATGCCACTTTCAGAGGACTTTACCTTCGCTGCAAATGTTACATCGTTCACAAGTGGTGATATTCCCGTAACAACTATGTATCGCCCTGACGGAACAGGCTCAAACTATTCGGTTAATGATATAGCCCTTGGTGTCAGTTTATCAGGGTTCTTGACTAACGAATTCGCTTTTGGCATAACTGCTAAATATGTTCAGAATGCTTTTGCTTCTGTATCAAGTACAGGTTTAGCGTTTGACATTGGTACATTGTATGATTTCGGATATTATGGAATCAAATTAGGTTTTTCTATTCATAATCTCGGTACTCAACAAGCTTATGATGGACAAGATTTGAGAACTACTCAGAAATTATATGACGCCATGCACTCTACACCATTAGATGCGACTTATTTGGCATATCCATATAATTTACCAATTATTTTCCGTGCAGGAATTTCCGGTGATATTTTGAATTCAGGCGATAATCACTTACGTTTAGCCGCTGACTTCAATACTTTGACTGACGTTCCCGAACAATTTGCTGTTGGTGCAGAGTACGTATGGAAAGATTTTCTAGCTTTCAGAGCCGGTTACGTAATGGGTCATGACCAATTAGGTTTCTCCGGTGGTGTTGGCTTGAAATATTTCGGTGGTGGATTTGGCGGTCAAGTTGATTACGCTATCACACCAACTGTCAACTTAGGTTTACTTAACAGATTGAGTGTTTCCATGAATTTTGGTTCCTAATTTGCCTATGTATATTATTCAATTGCCGTTAAGTAAATTATGCTTAACGGCAATTTTTATAAAAAAATAACAGGTATTACAATGAAAAAAATTGTGCTTTTGTTAATTTTTGTTTCTTATGCGGCTTATTCTAATCCGCTATTTGTTGCAATTGACCATTCATCTTTTATGGATGAATCAGGAAATTATTCCTGGGAATTGACATATTCATTTCATAATAATATTCTAACTTATGTTGACCAAGACAAGTTAGGATATTATCAAGGAGAATTATTTTTCGATATTGAAATCAGCAGCTCTACCCAATCTATTTTGACCGAACAATGGGTGGTTTCTTCAAAAGTTGAATATGAAAATAAGGATAAAGTTATGAATTTGTTGGGGAAGAAGTCCTTTCAGCTTCAACCCGGACAATACAAAGCTAAGTTGAAAGTTCTCGATGTATATAATGATGAGAGAAACATTGAGACCGAAATTGTCTTTATTGTAGATAAAGTTGAAGCAAATAATATTCATTTAAGTATGCCAGTTTTTGCTTATGAAATTGATGATGCTGCCAACCCGAAAACTGATTGGGATAAGATGTTTTTACGTGGAAACTATTACATACTGCCAAATTCTGCTTTGGAATTCGTGGGGCAGTCTCATAATGTAAAAGGTTTTTTCCAAGTATATAATGCCGATAAATACGCCCAAAGTGGTTATAATATTGGCTATCGTATTATAGATGGTGCCCGGCGAGGTTTGAAAAGTTTTAATGTTGAAATTAAAGATTCCAAATCCGTGAATATGATTCCATTTGATTTAGCTTTGGATACAGTTGCCTCAGGAGTGTATTATTTGCAAATCGTAATGTCATATCCGATAGATTCGCCAGTTGATTCTATTGAAGTTGAAAAAAAGTTTTATATAAATAATCCATCAAAACCACCTGTACATAAAATCTACTTTACTGAAAATGAAATGTTCCAAAAAAGCGAGTTTGCTACTTTAGACAAGTTTGCAGTGGAAGAAGAATTCCAAAAAGCATCTGTCATTGCTGAATCGGGTGAAAAGGAGCAATTTGAATCACTTTCAACATTGCAGGCAAAACAAAGATTTTTGTTTCGGTTTTGGTACATTCGTGATTCGGATACAACTACCAACATCAATGAAACACTCATCGAGTTCAGGAGAAGAGAAGAATATGCCAACACATACTTCAATACAGGTTATGTAAAAAATGGTTGGAGTTCAGACAGAGGTAAAGTCATGTTGAAATATGGCATTCCATCTCGAAGAGAGCCAACTGACGGACATTTTGGTTATAATTCTTATGAAGAATGGCTGTACGAAGGTGTTCAAGGTGGTGCCAAATTCTATTTTGTTGACCGAACAGGAAATGGGCATTTTAGATTGGTACATTCTACAGCAAGGGGTGAAATATATAACGCAAGTTGGTATAATGATTATGTCCCATCAACTCGTGATATAAGGATTGATGATGCGCACCCAACACCCGAGCCTGTCCGAAAATGAAACGTTTTAATATCATAATTGATTATCTCACTTTGTTAATTGTGATTTGCTTAGGGTTTATTTCAAGATTCTTGAGTATTCAATCTCGGGGTAAGTTCGGACAGTTCGTAGGTCGTTTTTTAATGATTTCAAGACGCCGCAAAAAAATCACATATGATAATATTAAGACTGCATTTCCTGAATTTGCCGAAGAACGGATTCAGGAAATACTTGTTGGGTCATACCATAATCTGGGTATAACTATGATGGAATTATTGGCTTTTCCATATCTCAAGATTGATGGTTTCAGAAAGTACTTGAAATATGAAAATGAAGATTTATTCCGACAAATTCACTCTCGTGGCAAAGGAATGATTTTACTGTCCGGGCATTACGGGAATTGGGAAATGTTAGCTTGTACTGCAGGTGCTTTCTCGAAAATTCCTATTACTATTGTTGTCAAACCTCAGCGCAACAAACTTATAGACCATTACCTGAACCAATATCGGACTATGTACGGCAATTCCATAGTTCCAATGTCTAAAGCTGCAAAAATCATGATAAAAGCTATCAAAAATAATGAGGCTGTTGCATTGCTTGTTGACCAAAGTGCAGATGCAAGTAAGGATATTTTTGTTGATTTTTTTGGCAGAAAAGCTGTTACTTACGAGGCTCCGGCAGCTTTAGCTCTACGCTTAAATGTGCCTATCTTGATTGGATTTGCTGTCAGAAATTCTGATTTCACTTATACAGTAGAATTGAATGAACTGAAGCATGATGATTTGAATAATGATAGCGCAGGTATTGCCGAACTCACCAAACGTCATGTCGCCATTTTGGAAAATATTATAAGAAAGCATCCGCATCTGTGGGCATGGCAGCACAATCGTTGGAAGCATAAAGCGCCAAATACCGAAAATGAATAATCATTTTCAAAATATTGCTGTTTTGCAAACCGCATTTCTGGGTGATGTTGCACTCGCTATGCCATTGTGCAAGGCTCTAAAAAGCATTTATCCTAATTCTCGGCTGACATTTATTACTACAAAAGCTGCAAGCCCAATCGCCGAAATTGTATCAAGTATTGATGAAGTCATCGTTTTCGATAAACGAAATGCTCATAGTGGATTCAAAGGAACTTTCGCTTTTGGTAAATTTTTGAAAGAATTTAAATTTGATTTATTCATTTCATTGCATCGTTCCTTTCGTTCCTCACTGATTGCCAAGCTTGCCAAAGCAGATTTTTCAATTTCTTATGATACTGCTACACTATCATTTTTATTTGACAAAAAATGCAAGTATCGGCTGCACGAGCATGAAATCAGAAGGAATCTGAATTTTTTAGAATGCATTGGAAAAGGTGAATTAATTGATGAATTTGATAATCCCGCTGTCAATCTAAATTTTCCCGATTATGACATAAACTATGTCGAGCAATATCTTAATCAAATTGGCAATAAGTCTGATAAAACTGCATTAATTGCCCCAAATTCTGTTTGGGAAACAAAAAAATGGACTAAAACCGGCTATATAAATTCAGCTGAAATTTTGACAAATAGGGGATTCAATGTACTGATTATCGGCTCTCAATCCGATAAGGATTATTGCGATGAAATATCTCAAAAAAGTGGAGCGATAAATACTTGCGGCATATTCACAATTCCTCAAACCATTTATCTGATGAAAAAAGCACAATTTTTAGTTTGCAATGATAGTGCCCCGATTCACTTTGCAGGAATGGTTAATTGTCCGATTGTTGCCATATTCGGACCAACATCGCCGCTGTTCGGCTTTTATCCACGCTCCCGGCAAAGCACTGTAATCGAGAGGGCGGAGCTTGATTGTAAGCCATGTGAAATTCACGGAAACAAAAAATGTCCCTTAGGGACATTTGATTGTATGAATCTTATTAAGGCTGAGGAAGTTGCCAACGCTGCTAATAATATCACTTCGACTCAGACAGCTCAATAATCCGCTCATATTGCGCCATGCTTAAGGGCATCACAGATAATCGAGTGTGCCTGATTAGCGGAACTTCGGCAAGCACTTTGTCCGCTTTAATCGTTGTCAATGTTACATAACGCTTTAATTCCTTAACGAATGTCAACTCGACTGCAACCCATCTGTCATCTTCTGCAGTAGTGTCTTTGAAGGCTTGTTTCGTAACTTTTGCAATTGCCCGAACGTCTTTATCAGTCTGGCTATGATAAATCAATACCAAGTCGCCGGTTTTCATCGAATTCAAATTAATCCGTGCTTGATGATTTCTAATCCCGTCCCAAGTCGTTTTTTTATCTCTCTTCAAGTCTTCAACGGAATATGTGCCAGGGTCGCTTTTGACTAACCAATAATTCATTTCTGACCCCAATTAATAATTTTTCAAAGCATCTTCGATGAATAATTCGACAGGGAAATCCGGATTAAGTTCATACTCTATGGACGTTCTCGTTAACATTGTATCGGTTACAGAATAAATAGGTTGTCCATTTTTCAATATTATGAACGCAGGTAATTCATTCAATGTAAATAAATCTGAGTAGGGATATGCGTCTCTATTGGAACGCATAGAATAATATTCGATATTTGCATCAGGAATACCTGATAAATCCGAACCTTTCACAAATGCCGGAAATAGTTTATGAGTTCCGGGACACGAACAAGCAGGCTTCAGAAACACAAGAATTTTGTGAATTTGCGGGTCGAAGTTGTTTTTGATTTCGTCCACCAATTGTTGATTTGGTTCATACGCTTTGTATTCAATATCAAACCAACTATAACCGGGTGTTCTCACTAAATTATCTAACTGCATTAGTTGTGCCGTATGCTCAGTTGATGAATCCTCGCATGACATTATAAAAGCTACTGAGAGCAAGATTAATATATATTTTTTCATAATTCTATCCAAAATTTTAATTAACAATTAACAAATTTATTAACGAGTCAGAATAAAAATAAATCTAAAAAATTTAAACAAGAATTGTGCTTAAATCTGTTCCCGGTTCAATTTCATACGCCTTCTTGCCGAATTTGAAAATCCGAGCTTGTTTTGACCCAAGAAGTATATGCTTATCGCCATTCACATGAATGATACTTCCTTCTCGCAAACCCACAACGTATTTGTCATGATTTAGAACCAAATATTCCTCAATTCGTTGCTCACGAGTTTCACCATGATGTCCTTCGGGATGAGCATCTAAATAATGCGGATTGATTTGGTAGTCAACCAAATCCAAAGCTTGGAAACTTCGAGGCTCCACAATAGGCATATCATTTGTTGTTCTAATCGTAGGACATGCCAAATTTGCCCCGGCACTCCAACCTATATATTGGAAACCGGTTTCAACTTTGCTGCGAATTAATTCCAACAATTCATATTCGTAAACTGTTCTCAATAATTGAAAAGTATTACCGCCGCCAACTGCTATTGCATCTGAATTTTCGATAATATCTCTTGGAATTCCATTATGGACAGAATTGATTGAATACCCCAATGAACTGAATACATTTGCAACCTTGGCTTCGTAATCGTCATGACTGAAAGTGACTCCTGCATAGGGGATAAAGGCGATTGCTTTATGGTCGTCTCCAAAAAAACCTTTGATGGAATCCAAAGCGTGTTCTAAATAGTTATAACCGTGAGTTGTTGAATTGCTAAGTAAGAGTAAGTTTTTCATGTTTTTTGCCATTTATTGTTATTTCATCTTACAAATATCTGCTTTTTTTCTCATTTTTTCAAGAATAAACGAATAAAATCTTCAATCAAAAAAAAAAGAGGCTGTTTCGAGCCTCTTTAGTAAAAAGTAATTTTTGTAATTTTTTAGAAAAGCCCTTTGACTAGGTCAATAAGATAAGTAGGGAAGATACCCAATAAAATAACGAATATAGTCGAAATTACTAATGTCAAAGTCGCTTTGCTGAATCCGAATTTTTCTGTCATCGGTGTTTCGCTATCTTTGAAATACATATAGACAATCAAACCGATGTAGAAATAAATTGAAATTATAGTCGAAATAACCGCAACAATCGTTAACCATGTAAACCCTGATTCAATTGCTGCAATAAATAGCATATATTTCCCGGGGAATCCACCAAACGGCGGTATGCCGGCTAATGAAAACATGAAAATACCCATTATAGCCGCAAGCATCGGGTTAGTTTTGGACAATCCTGTGTAATCTTTCAAATCCATGCGCCCATCATTTTTTTCGATGATGCCAACTACAACAAAAGCTCCAATTTGCATAAACATGTAAGCCATCGAATAAAATACTATACCGCTCCAACCATTTATCGAATTTGAGACTATACCCATCAATAAATAGCCCGCATGAGCTACTGAGGAGTATGCCAACATACGTTTGACATTCTTCTGCACTACAGCACTAATATTGCCAACAAGCATCGTTAAAGCGGAAATAATTGCTATTAGCCACTTTGCATCGGTAGTGAAGTCTGTCATTTCGATGATTTTATCAGATATAAGTGCAGGGTCGAAGTTTGAAGGCAACATCGCTTTGGTAACCAAGATTAATGCTGCCAATGCTGCTGCTTTTCCGGCTGTACTCATGAAACCGGTAGCCATTGTTGGTGCTCCTTGATATACATCAGGTGCCCATTGATGAAATGGAAATGCTGCAACTTTAAAACTAAGTCCGACTATAAGTAGAGCAAAACCGATTCTCAAGTATAAGAAATCTACATTTCCGGTCAACATCTTGGCGCCGATAGCTTCAAAATCTAACAATCCTCCGGTCGCACCATATATTAGTGCCATGCCGTAAATTAGAAATCCGGTAGCAAAAGCACCGAGTAGGAAGTATTTCAAAGCCGCTTCTACCGATGTGAAACGTTCGCGGAAAAACCCTGCCATTATGTAGAAAGTTATAGACATTATCTCTATGCCGACAAATAATATCAACATATTGTTTGCATGAGCAATCGTGGACATACCGCAAACCGCAAATAAAATTAACGAATAGAATTCCTTTCGTTCTACGTTTTGCGCTCTCATATAGGATTGCGATGCGAATAATGTCAATATTCCGGCTATTACAAATAATATATCGAAAACTGCCGAAATACCTCCGTAGGCTATCATTCCATTCGAGAATCCACCTTCGGGTACCGGCTGTCCGTGCATATTCATGGTATAAGCTGACAAAATGCCGACTGCTATCAGCGAAATTAATGCGAAGTAAAAGGTTAAGGATTTGTTCTTTCCGGAAAAAGCATCAACCAAAATTATTATAATCGCCAAAGCGGCGGATAAATACACCGGCGAACCCATTAATAAATCATTCCACATCTTAGTCAAACCTGCTTGTTTGTTTACAATATTGTAATTGCATCCCTGTTATTCCGTTTCCTGCTTTTCAGCGGGGTTTTCATAACCGGGTAATTCATAAGTACTTTTACCAAATTTCAATAATTCTATTTTGTTTACTAATAATCTTGTCGAATTTTCCGAAATTTTCAGAAAAGTTGAAGGATAAACACCAATCCAAACGATGAATATTACAATCGGTACCATCATCGCCCATTCGCGTTTGTTCATATCTTTCAAATTGTAATTCTTTGGATTGTCATTTGTGCCAAACATAACTCTTTGGAACATCCACAACAAATAAACCGCTGCAAATATCACCCCTGTTGTACCTATGATTGTGTACCAATAGGAATTTAGAATCGGCGATTTGAATGCACCGATAAGAGTCAGATATTCACCCACAAACCCGTTCAAGCCGGGCAATCCCACAGAAGCTAACATTGCAATTGCGAAAAACACAGTAAAGTTAGGCATTACACGTGCTATTCCACCATATTCGGATATTTCCCTTGTGTGACGACGCTCGTAGAGTACGCCGACGCAAAGGAATAACATACCTGTCGAAAGTCCGTGATTTACCATTTGTATAACTGCACCTTGAATGCCTTCGACTGTCATCGAAAATATCCCAAGCACGACAAATCCCAAGTGAGATACTGATGAATATGCCACAAGTCGCTTGACATCTGTTTGGACCATTGCTACCAATGCGCCATAGATAATGCCTATGACAGCCAAAACCGAAATAACTGAAGCATAATTCATGGCTGCTTGAGGGAACATTTCAAGATTGAATCTAATCAAACCGTAAGTACCCATTTTCAGCAACACACCGGCTAATATCACTGAACCCGGTGTCGGTGCTTCTGTATGAGCATCCGGAAGCCAAGTATGCAATGGGAATATTGGTACTTTTATCAAAAATGATAAAGCAAAGCCCCAAAATAGCCATTTTTGTACATCATATGGTATCGCACTGCCCAAATCTTTGATAATCAGGAAATTGCTAGTGAAACCACTTTGCATTTGCAAGATTTCCGAACCAACATAATAACCCAAATAAACTACTGCCACAAGCATGAATAAAGAACCCACAACTGTGAACAAGAAGAATTTGATTGCTGCATAAAGTTTATCTTTCCCACCCCAAATACCAATGATAAAATACATCGGTATCAGTATGATTTCCCAGAAAATATAGAACAAGAATAAGTCGAGTGCTACGAAAACACCTGTCATAGCGAACTGCAATAACAGTATCATAACATAATATTCTTTGTGTCTTTTTTCAATCGAGCCAAATGATGAGAGAATTGCTATTGGTGTGATGAAAGTTGTCAGCATTACCAAAAGCATAGACATTCCGTCAACACCGACTCTGAATCCGGCATCAAATGCTTGTATCCAAACCATTTCAACTACAAATTGAAATCCCGGATTTGCCGAATCGAATGAAAAGAAGAGAAATAGTGAGATTAGGAAAGTGAATAGTGAAATTCCCAACGCAGTATATTTGATGGCTTGAATATTGTCCTTTTTGAAGAACAATAGAAGCAAGGAACCTGCTAATGGTATAAAAAGTGTCAATAATAGTGTTGCCATACTTGATTATCTGCTTATAATACAAAACGTTGATTAATTAAACATGAGCCACGAGATAATCGAGATAATCCCGACCATCATTAAAATAGCGTAATTTTGCGCAATGCCTGATTGCACCAATCTTATTCTTTCGCCAAATTGTTCTACGAATTTAGCACTACCGTTAATCAGACCATCTATGATTTTAATATCGGTAAATCTCCATAAGAAACTTTTAGACATCGAATAAATTGGGTCAATTATAGTAGCATAATAAAATTCATCTAATTTATATTTATCGAAAAGTACTTTGTGCAAGCCTTTCATGCTTGCTGCAATACTTCTCGGAGCACTCCATTGCGGGTCTGAATACCATTTACGAGCCACATACCACATGAAAAGTCCTATCGAAGTGGCAATCACCATCAGTACGTACATCATTGGTTCGATACCGTGTGCCTGATGCCCCATAATCATATTTGCATCCGCAAAGATTGGCTTCAACCAGCTTTTGAGCAATGGGTCTGCATGTGACCAAGGAACTAATGCCGGAGGTAAATTCAAAAATCCGCCGAATGCTGAAAGTATCGCCAATACTATCAATGCAAAAGTCATTGTCTTTGGTGATTCGTGTGGATGAACATGTTTGTGGTCAAATCTTTCATTTCCGGTGAACGTCAGATAATACAATCTGAACATGTAGAATGCCGTGAATAAAGCTGCAATTGCCAATACAACCCAAAGCCCCCAACCACCAAGATGTGATGACCAAGCGTACCACAAAATCTCATCTTTGGACATAAATCCGCTGAAGAATGGGATACCTGCTATCGCCAATGTACCGATGAAAAATGTTTTGCTTGTAATTGGCATATATTTTTTCAATCCGCCCATTACCTTGATGTTTTGTTCGTGGTGCATTCCGTGAATTACACTGCCTGCCGCCAAGAACAATAATCCTTTGAAAAAGGCATGAGTCATAACGTGAAAAATCCCAATGTAGAATGCTCCGACACCGAGTGCCACGAACATAAATCCTAATTGAGAAACGGTGGAATATGCCAAAACTTTCTTAATATCGTTTTGGACTAAACCTATCGAAGCTGCTGTCAATGCAGTGATTGCACCAACTACAGCAACTACCATCATTGTACTTTCGGAAAGCGAAAAGAGAACCGAGTTCCTCGCTACTAAGAATATACCTGCTGTGACCATCGTTGCAGCATGGATAAGTGCCGAAACCGGTGTTGGACCAGCCATCGCATCCGGAAGCCAAACCGATAGTGGCAATTGTGCCGATTTACCTGTGCAACCCAAAAACAACATCAGTGTGATAATCGTTACGATTGCCGAATTCATGTAGAAATCGTAATTTGCAGCAGCAGTTTCGCTTACTGAAACATAATCCAAACTGTTGAATGTAACGAAAATCAAGAACATTGCGATTAGGAAACCAAAGTCTCCAATTCTATTTACAACAAATGCCTTCATTCCGGCATCGCCATTCCAAGTGATTCTGACACCTTCAAACTTTTTGTCGTACCAAAAGCCGATTAAAAGGTATGATGCCAAACCGACACCTTCCCAACCAAGGAATGTAAGCAAATAATTGCTTGCCAAAACTAGGTTGAGCATCATGAAAATGAACAAATTCAAATAAGAGAAAAATCTGTAGAAACTTCTGTCTCCGTGCATGTATCCAATCGAATAAATATGAATCAAGAAGCCAATTCCGGTGATGATTAAAGCAAACGTCACGGAAAGTTGGTCTAATTGGTATGACACGCTGATATCCAAAGACCCCGTAGCTATCCATGTGAATACATGAACAATCTCGGGAGTTTGGCTGCCGGTGCTCAATAAATGATAGAACAACATTATTGATAGGATGAACGGGATGCCAACCATGAGAGAGGCAAATCCCCCTATTAACTTCTCATTTTTGATTTTTTTACCAAAAATGCCTATTAATACGAACCCTATTAGTGGAAACAGAGGTAAAAACTTTATCAATTCTTGCATAATCCAGCTACCTTACTGACATTATATGATATTCATTATTTCTTAAAATTCAATCGTCAAAAATAACATTATTTTTTTAAAGAGTGGCAAAAAGTTTACTTTCATGACACTTTTACAAAATTATATTCCAAAGAAGGAATAACATTATGTTACCAAAATACGAAAGATTAACGTGTTTAACAACGAAAAATGTGAATTTTTTAAAATGTTTCTTATTTTTGTAATCAACTATGGAAATTAAATACAAAACATATAGATTCATTTCGGCTTCTAATATGCCTGCGGAGGTAGAGGAAGTCGTTGATGATGTGAATACGGATATTGAACAACCCGCAAAAGTAATATTGTTCAATGATGAGTGGCACACATTTGACGAAGTTATCAACCAGATTTTGAAAGCTGTAAAGTGTACTCGGGACAAAGCCGAATTGCTTACACTCGAAGTCCACAATACCGGGAAGGCTTGCGTGTTCGAAGGACAAATGTCTGATTGTCTTTCAGTAAGTTCAATTCTTGAAGAGATTGCTTTGCATACTCAAATTGAGTATTAATTTTACTCAGTATCGTCCAATAATTTTCTGATATTCAGGCTTGGAACCTTCATCGGGGCGACAGATATAAATGCGGTGCGACTATTTTTTAATCACTATTTTATTTCCTTGCCCGAAATATTGATGCCAAGTTGCTCGATTCTGTACCGAAGCTTCGCTCTTGAGATACCTAGCAATTTAGCCGCTTTAATCTGATTACCACCGGTAAGTTTGAGTGTTTGTATCAACAAATCCTTCAAAACATTACCCATTGTAACACCGGTTTCGGCAATTTTCAGAAAATGCTCGCCATCATTAAGATATATTTCGGCTTGATTGGACGAAACTGTAACTGTGTGGTTAATCTTGATGAAACTTAAGGATTCCCGCGAGATAATTTCGTTTTGCTCGAGCAATACGACTCTTTCGATTACATTGCGTAGCTCTCGGACGTTACCTTTCCAATAATATGTGCGAATCAAATTAACAGCATCGGGAGTGAAACCTTTGATGTTTTTGTTGAATTTTTTGTTGAATTCGGTCACAAAAGCAGTTGACAGTCTCATTATGTCATCACCTCTGTCACGAAGTGGAGGAAGGTGCAAACGTGCAACATTCAACCTATAGAATAAATCTTCACGAAACTTTTCTTCTTCTACAAGCGTTTCCAAATCTTTATTTGTAGATGCGATCACCCTGACATCCACAGAAATTTCTTTAGCACCGCCAAGTCTGTAGAATCGCCTTTCTTGAAGCACTCTTAGCAACTTTACTTGAAGTTCCAAACTTAGCTCTGCAATTTCGTCCAACATGATTGTACCATGTTGGGCTTGTTCAAATTTGCCGGGTTTGATTTTTTCTGTTGCACCTGTAAAAGCGCCTCTTTCATAACCAAAAAGCTCGTTCTCGGCTAATTCTCTCGGAATAGCACCACAATTAATCGTAACAAATGGACCTTTTGCGCGCGGGGAATTTTCGTGAATATATCTCGCCAATAGTTCCTTACCTGTACCTGTTTCACCTAAAATCAAGACAGTTGTGTCGTCGGTAGCGGAAATAATTTTTGCCAATTCGAGAGCTTTTTTCATCTTGGGAGAATTGCCCAAGATTTCACTTGGTTGCTCCTTTTTCAATTGCTCGGAAAGCAAATTGACTTGGCGACGCAAATCGAAATTTTTCAAGGAACGTTCGATTGTAACTTCCAATTGCTCCAAATCTAAGGGTTTGACTATGAAATCTTCTGCACCGAGCCTCATGGCACGAACTGCCATTTTAATGTCCGAAAATGCCGTCATCATAATTACAGGCATATTATAGCCCTGCTTTCGGAGTTGCTCCAAAATATCAAGCCCGTTAGCGTGACCCAAAAATATATCTAAAAGGACTAAATCCGGCGATAATAGATGTAATTCATCTAATCCGCGAACGGGGTCGGTAAAGGTTTCTACACGAGAGTATTTGGACGATAGGATGCTTTTTATCGTTTTATTGACTAAGGGGTCATCCTCTATAACTACGATTGTGTAATTTTGTTTCGACAATTGTTTCCTTTGTTTTCATTTCGACTTATCACTCTAAAATATAAAAACAATTTGATATTTCACAATTTTATTTTTTTAAATTTTTATTTTCCATGCGGTATAGGCAGTTTTACATATAAAGTTGAACCTTTGCCCAAGGTGCTTTCAACATCAATAACTCCGCAATGCTGGTGCATTATCCGCTGTGTTATGGGCAACCCGAGCCCCGTTCCGTCCGGTTTGCGAGTAAAAAATGGGTTGAAAATTTTCGGCAAATCTTCCGGCGGTATTCCTGCACCATTATCAGTTACAGAAATAACAGCATATTCACCATCACCCTTCCGTGAGCCATGTTCAATATAGGTCCTAATCTGTATCAAACCGTATTGGCTTACTGCGTCTGATGCATTCGTGATTAGATTTATCAATACTTGTTGAATTTGTTTGGCATCAAGCGGGATTTTGGGCATCTTTTCTGCCAATTTCAATTCAATCTTGATTTCCTTCCGTTTCAATACTGAAGCTACAAGTTCCATCGAAGATGCTACGATAGTATTGATATTTGAATCTTGAATATCGGGGAGTGCCGGTTTTGAAAAGTTCAGAGTAACTTCTACTATCCGCGTAATTCGTTCCACGCCTTGTAATGCGGTGTTTATATATTCGTATTCGGGAGTATCAGCTTGGGTATTGCGTTTTAGTAATTGCAAATTTAGATTGATTGCTGCCAATGGATTTCTGATTTCGTGAGTCACACCGGCTGAAAGTTGCCCGAGAAGGACAAGTTTGTCGGCTTGGACAAGTTTGTCAGTCAATGCGTGTTGTTCGCTAACGTCGCGAGCAATTGCCAAAATTAGTTCTTGATTCTCGTGATTCATAAATCGTGCACTTATTTCGAGCATTATTGATTTTTCGGCTGAAACGTCGAGCGACATCTCGCTTAGCACTATTGGTGACGATGATTTGTTGAGCAATTTGAAAATGCGTCTGAACTGTGGGAGAATGATTCCCAGAATATCTTCTTTGGTCGAATCTAATAACTGAACTGCATAATCATTTGCATCTAAAACGCACCATGTTTCGGGTTGGACAACAAATACAGCATCAGTTGCGTTATCGAAAAAGGTTTTGTACCATGAAAGTTGCTTTTCGACTTGATGATACAATTCCAACAATTCGGATTTATTCAGTTTATTGATTTCCATATTCGATTTTAAAATGATTTCAGCATCATTCGGGAGGTTCAAATTTAATTACTTTAGTTGTATCGGTCGGGGTTTCGCCTTCTTCAGTTGGATTTAGCAATTCCATCGGAGACGTAGGCAGCTCAAAATTTTTGATTACTTCTAAAGGATTTTGGATTAGCCCTTCGGCATTATTCAAAATGCTGCCCGGGTCCCTCATTATTTGCATTGGGTCTAAACCTTTACGTTCGGGCATGTCCAATTTTTGAGTAGGACGATTTTGCGGGTCTTTTCCTTTTACAGGCATAGGAACAGGAATTGGGTTTATAGCCTGCCGCTCTTTGAGCGAATCCGGTATTTCTTCACCGCTGCTCAGAACCATTTTATAAGATACACCCAGCCTAACGTCTTCCGCATATTCGGATAAGGGATAGTTGTCTATCAATAATTTATAATAATACAATGCCGAATCTGCCATTTCAAAGTGCTTTTCGAATATCCAACCAATGGAATATAAGGATTTTGGAGCATATTTAGAGCTTGGGTAAAAAGCAAAAACATTAGTAAATTGGTTGATTGCGTATTTGAAATCGCGAACACGCATCAAATTGACACCCGAAGAGTATAAATCTGCGACTGTGTCTATCACAAAGCTATTTGTATAGCCTAACTGCAATTGTGCGTCTTTGCCGTATTCGGTCAGAGGGTGCGTTTCAACGATGACATCTAAAAGTGAATCCGCTCTGAATGGGTCGCTCTCGCGGATTACTCTTGCATATGCATAAAGATACATTGCCGACCTGGACGAACTCAATGGTGCATTTTCAGCTGCATATTGATAATATGTGATGACTGAGTCAGGATTGTTCAATTCCTCGTGAACTCTGCCGAGCCGGAAATAATTATCACATAATTCCACTTCCAGCGAATCTTTTGGAGCTTTGACAGAATCAGGAGCCGTCTCAGCGGCATCAATTTCTTTCGTCAATCTATTCACTTTGGTATGAGCCAAATCCCAATTATTCATCAGTTCGAACATTCTGTCCGCGGTTTTGAATATCGGAGTTCGTTTTACCTTAGCTTTTGCAAAATCTTGGCGAGCTTCTTTCCATTTTTGATTGTTGTAATTCAAGACCCCTTTTTCAAAGTGGTGAGCCAACATCAAACCATTACCCTGAAGTAGTGAATCTGCTAATTTTTCGGCTTGAACGAGTGTCATACTTTCAAAATCAGAAGGTTTAAGAGGTGCTACATAAGTTGAATCATTATCACGCAAATGAGTCACTACAGCCAACTGTGCAGCTGTGTATGATTGCCATTCCTCGTATTTTCCGTCTCTATACAATTTGTCCAACAAATCGAATGCTTCTTCCAATCTACCAAGTCGCGCCAATGAACCGGCACGGTAGAGGTGAGCTTCAAATCTTTGCAAATAATTCGGACTATAGTCGGCTACTTTTCGGAATGCTTCTTCCGCACGGACAAAATCTGCTTTTCTGTAGAGCAAAGCAGCCATATCTAATTGCCAGCGAGCTTTCAGAGTGCCTTCTTCAGATTGGACAATTGCTTGACGATACGGTCTGAGAGCCTTCTCCAAGTCATTGTTCATCAAAGCTAATTCGGCTTCGATTCGGAATGCCTCTGAAAGTATGTCATATCGCTTCTTTTGCCATGCTATATCAACAGTTCGCGAAAGCATCATAGCTCCGGCTTCGTATTGTCGTTGGATGAGCAAATTTTTGGAATAAAGCAAGTGTGCATCGGGGGAGAGCTCGCCATCTTGGAATTTGTCAATCAATTCGCTGCATTTTACCTGCGAATTCAACCAATCCTCTTGATAAAAGAAAGTCTTTGCCATTAGCCACAATGAACCTTCGATATAGTTACCGTTAGGCTTATGAGCTAATATTTTAGAACCTTTGATGATAATCGAATCAAGTTTGATATTGACCGGTTGGCGTTGTTGTTTGTTGATTATGAATTCTGTCAAAAAGGGCGGTGGTCCCATCGTGTATTCTTCTTGAACGTAGAATTCGGGCTGTGGCACGAAGATTCGGGGTTCGATGCGTTTTTTGTCTTCTTGGAAATCAAATTCGTCTTCAGCTTCCCACATCAACCGTTCCATGTTGTAGAAGGTGTTGTAGTAGGTGGTGAAGTCAGAAAAGTTCGATACCTTAGAGCACGATGCGATTAAAAGCACCATCATTAGTGCAAGAGGTATGTGCAGATATTGACGAATTTTCATGTTTTATTTGTATTCCTGAATAAGAACATTATTCAAATATATTAAAAGCATTACAAATCGAAAAACATTTTCCGATAAATGTATAAACGGATTAAGGAGGAGAATGTTTCGGATTGGAAAATTATACATAATACAAATGACAATATTACTATTTCAATGAAAAAAAATTTGTATTTTAGAATTGCATTTTGTAATTTTTCCCCAAAACCATATTCTATAAAAAAGGAAGTTTGATATGAGAAAAGAAATTAAAGATAATCTTCGAACACTTTTTGCCGTAGCTTTTTGTGTTATACTTTTTGGGTATTTCGGAACAAGTCCAGATTATTTAGGTTGGGTAATTGGAACAATTCTCGGAGCTTTGGCTCTTGCAGATTTTGATGTTTGGATTCTCAAGTCAGATAAAAACAGTGAAAGCATTCCAAAAGAAAAGGTATGGGGCTTTTTCCTTTACATATCACTGTTTATCATAGCAATAGATTTTGCTTTAAAGTTAACAAATATAGCTCCACATGGCTTTTTATTAGGTGTATTTTTGGGCTTTATTTTATATACAGTCTTTAGACCCAGAAATCTTGACCCGATTTCATTGCTTTACAAAGAAATTGGGCGTCGTGTTTTTCCAAGCAAGAGTTAGATCGATTCTTTAAATTTTAAAAAAGCTAAGATGAAATTGTTCCAAATGCAAGAAATAATATCCCTTTGGTAACTTAGAAATGTTAATCTCTTGATAAAATTCACCACCCAACATAACTTGACCAAGAATATTTGTAATCGTAAATTTTCGTTCACTCATAACAACGTCTGAAACTCTGATTATATCTTGAGCAGGATTAGGATATACAACGGGGGCTTTACTACCTCGCTCTCGTATGTAATCTTGCACGTTTGTAGGTAAGAGAACTCCTCCTTCGCGAAAGACTTCGAGAGCAGGAAAACCATTAATTCCACTTCCTGTTGCAATCCATTTATTCCCATATTTATCAATAACGATTCTTGAAATTTGATTCCCACTTATTCCGGAATTTTCAGTATTGTACTGAGCCCATATACTTCCGTCATATTTGATAAGTCCTCCTTTTCTTGTTCCAAACCATTTTGTACCTTCTTTATCAATTTTCAATTCGGAATCAGTGTCAAGTTGTGCTAAAGATGGGTTATCCATGTCATAATACTCCCAATTGACTCCATCATACTTAATCAACTTACCTGTTGATGGTAAGGATAATATATACTGTCCTATCATCCATAGATTATTATCATCGTCAATATCCAAACCCCTAATACGAGGATTTACAATATTTGAATTTGATGTATCGAAATTAATAAATTCTCCTTGTAAAAATTTCATAATTCCTCCATAATTTTCATTTCTCCAAATCCAAATACTTTCACCGTCAATATCTAACAATAAACGAGTGAATCTTTTAGATATAAATTTGTTTGGATGGTGAAAAAATTCTACTTCTACTCCATCAAAACTAACTAAACCGGTATCTGTTCCAAGCCACTTATTATCATATTTATCAATAGCTATTTCGTAGATAATTAAATCACCACCACTATAGCGCTTTAAATTAGAGTTTGTACGGTCATACTTATTAATAATAAATTTATCTCTTGTTTCCCATAAACCTCTGGGAGTACCTATCCAAACATTTCCTTTAGAATCTTGTTTGAATGATTCTGCAACCATAGCTGGGTCAATTGTGTCAAGTTTTAGATTTTCAAGATTTAATCTAATGATACCTGTTTTTGGATAAGCTAAACCGAGATAAATATAATGGTCAATAGCCTCCATTCCACGTATGTCCTCTAACTCAGGAAAATACATCCATTCAGGATTCTCGGACTTGAGATTAGTCGGAAATATAGCTAATACACACACCATAGAGATGATATTGATTATTGATATGCTTTTTTTCATATAAATACACTCTTAAAAAAAATTATAAAAATGTGGCATACATTACAACTGGAATTTCTCACTTTTCATAAACTAAACACTATTCTATTTGTGTAAAGCCCTTGTTTTATAAAATTAGAAAAAATTTGCAAATCAACCAAATTTTTATGCAAAAAAAAAAGCGGCTGCCCTTTTGGGACAGCCACTTTCACTTATATAAATCCGAATTTACACTCTCTCAGCTGCTTTGATTTCGTTCAATATCTGTGATACTTGTTGCGAAACGACGTTGCTGTAAACGCGGTCGTTGATTGTAACAACCGGAGCCAAAGCACAGACGCCGATGCAACGAGTGCCTTCGAGCGAGAATAGCCCGTCTGAGGTGGTTTCGCCCATATCAATACCCAATTCGCTCTTGAAAGATGTCAAGACGCTATCTGCACCTTTGACGAAACAAGCTGTCCCCATGCAAACGGAAATGGCAAATTGTCCTCTCGGTTTGAGTCTGAAGTAATGGTAGAATGTTGCAACTCCGTAAACGTTAGCTGTTGGCACTTGCAAAAGATGAGCCACTTCGTCCAAATGTATTTCCGACAAGAATCCGTAAATCCCTTGGACTTTGTGCAAAATTGCAATCAAATATGATTCGGGATGTTCTTTGACCAAACATTCGTTGATATAGTCAACGATTTCATCACTTAGCGTATATTTTTTATTTGTACACATTATTTTATCCCCTTCGGCGATTTTTCTGAATAAGTTGTATGTAAAAGTTCGTGTGCAATATGGCTACCGGGCGCTTCTAAGAATTCCTTGTATAGCTCAAGAATTGCAGGGTTTTCGTGTGATTTGCGCAATGTTTTGGCTTCATCAATCGAATACAGTGCTTGTTGGCGTTTTTTGACAAGGTCTTTATCCAATGGATAGATGAATTTGTTAACATGTGGAATCGGTTGCCCGCCACCGTTGACGCATCCACCCGGGCAAGCCATTATTTCAATCAAATGGAATTGCTTTTCGCCCGATTTGACTTTTTCCAAGATTATTTTTGCGTTATTCAATCCGTTTGCCACGGCAACGTTGACCAAAGTTCCTTTGATGTCAATTGTCGCTTCTCGCAAACCTTCAACTGCTCTGACTTCTGTAAAAGTTAAGTTTTCGATTGATTCGCCTGTTATTTTTTCGTAAGCTGTACGCAAAGCGGCTTCCATTACGCCACCTGTAGCCCCGAAAATGTCACCCGCACCGGATGAAGTTCCCAATGGAACATCGAATTCATCTTCATGCAACTTAACGAAATCAATTCCGTATGCTTTAATCATCCAAATTAGTTCACGAGTGGTTATCACAGCGTCTGTGTAAGGATAGCCGTTTGGCGAATAGTGCTCGGGACGTTTAGCTTCAAACTTTTTGGCTACACACGGCATAACTGCAACTACATAAATGTCTTTCGGGTCTCTATGAGTCTTTTCGGCATAATATGTTTTTGCCAATGTCGAAAGCATTTGCATCGGAGATTTGCAAGTTGATACATTTGGAAGTAGTTCAGGGTAAAAATGTTCTACAAAATTAATCCATCCCGGCGAGCACGATGTAATCATCGGCAAATTTTCGCCGCTTTTCAATCGTTCCATGAGTTCATGCGATTCTTCCATAATAGTCAAATCCGCTGTGAAATCTGTATCGAATACTGCATCAAATCCTAATCTGCGAAGTGCTGCGACAGTTTTGCCCGTCCAGCTTGTAGAATACGGCATGTCCCAACCTTCGCCGATAGCAGACCTGATTGCCGGAGCAGTCTGAACCACAACGAATTTGTTTGGGTCATTGATAGCATTCCATACTTTATCAGTTTCATCGCGCTCGATGAATGCAGCCGTTGGGCAAACATTGATACATTGTCCGCATTTGATACAAACGGATTCGTCCATTGGTGCCATAAAAGCCGGAGACACAACTGTTTTCACGCCTCTGTACATTTGGCTCAAATTATGAACACCTTGGATTTCCGAACAAACACGAACGCATCTTTTGCATAAGATACATTTTTCGGCATCGCGAAGCACCGAAACGTTTGAATCATCAAATTTGAATTCCTTTCTCCAACCTTCAAACAAGCGTTCTCTTACACCTAATTTATACGACAAATTTTGTAATTCGCAATTGCCATCACGTTCGCATGTCAAACAATTTTTTGGGTGATTATCTAATAATAATTCGACCAAATCTCTACGAGTTTCTCTTAGGCTTGGGCTGTTTGTTGTGATAATCATACCGTCTTGCAACTTAGTAGCACAAGCCGGCAAGTGATTATTATATCCTTCTACGTCAACAACGCAAATTCTGCAAGCGCCTTCAGTCGAGAGAACAGGGTGAAAGCACAATCTCGGCACGTGAGAGCCAATACTGTCAGCTGCTTCCATTATGGTTTTGCCTTCTTCAACCGATACCGATAATCCGTCAATAACTGCATTTATATATTTCATTTCAATTTTCCTTCTTAAAATTATATTTTTTGAATAGCATCAAACTTGCATACATTAAAGCATTCGCCGCATTTTATACATTGTGATTGTATGATTTCGTGCACTTGCTTGCGTCCACCTGTGATGCAAAGCACCGGACAACGTCTGGCACACAAAGTACAGCCTGTACATTTATCAGCGATAACGTGATAGCTGATAAGTTTCGAGCATTTTTGTGTTGGGCATCTATGTTCTTTAATATGTATTTCAAATTCTTCACGGAAATTTTCGATAGCGCTCAATACAGGATTTGGAGCAGATTGCCCGAGCCCGCAAAGAGATGTTTTCTTAATCATATTTCCGAGGCGATACAATTTATCCAAATCTGCCATGACGGCATGTCCTGAGGTAATGCGTTCTAAAATTTCGAGCATTCTAAGCGTACCTTCGCGGCATGGGAGACATTTTCCGCATGATTCATCTTGAGTGAACTCGAGGAAGAATCTTGCAGTTTGCACCATACAGTCAGTATGGTCTAACACAATCATCCCACCTGAACCCATCATCGAACCGACTTCTTTTAGAGATTCATAGTCAATCGGGGTATCAATAAGATGCTCGGGAATGCAACCGCCCGAGGGACCACCGGTTTGAACGGCTTTGAACTGGTTATCGCCAAATACGCCGCCGCCAATATCGAAAATTACTTCTCTGAGTGTGGTTCCCATTGGAACTTCAATCAATCCCGTATTCTTAACTTTGCCCGCAAGAGCAAAAACTTTTGTTCCTTTGCTACCGGCTGTACCGATTCTGTTGAACCATTCAGCACCATATATAATAATAGGAGGGATATTTGCCCAAGTTTCGACATTGTTGATACAAGTCGGGTGTCCCCATAAGCCCGAAAGTGACGGGTATGGAGGGCGAATTCTCGGTTGACCTCTTAATCCTTCGATTGAGTGAATCAATGCAGTTTCCTCGCCACAGACAAATGCACCGGCTCCAAGTCTGATTTCCAAATCGAAATCAAATCCCGAACCTAAGATGTTTTTACCCAAAAATCCATATTCTCTGGCGATTTTGATTGCATTTTCAATTCTAGCAATTGCAAGCGGATACTCAGCTCTAATATAAAGGTAACCTTTACTTGCTCCCATGGAAAAAGCACCGATTGTCATCCCTTCGATAATCGAGAATGGGTCGCCTTCGAGTGCACTTCTATCCATGAATGCTCCCGGGTCGCCTTCGTCAGCATTGCAAATCACATATTTAATCGGGTCTTGCTTCAATGTACGCGTATTGCGCCATTTTGCACCGACCGGAAATCCGCCGCCGCCTCTGCCACGGAGCCCGGATTCCAAAATTTCGGTTATAATCCATTCAGGGTCATTCTTTTCGAGTATTAGGGCAAGTGCCTTATATCCTTGTGCATGGATGTAATCTGTGATATTTTCAGGGTCAATTATGCCGCAATTACGAAGTGTAATGCGTGATTGCTTGTTAAAAAATGAAACGTCACCATAGAATTTCATATATTCTTCGGTCAATTTTTCAGTATGAATCAAGTGCTTCTGGCTGATGCTTTTGTCAATTATATGGTCTTTGATGATTTCATCCATTTCATCAATAGTTTCATATCTGTAAATCACATTTTCAGGGAAAACTATCATAATAGCATGTTGGTCATCATCTTCAAATCGAGATAAACCAATATTGCCGCCTTTCAAAACCCTGACGCGTTCATTGCTAATGTTGTGATGTTCCAATCTTTCTTGAAACAATTCACTCAAATCTAAGTGGTCGGGTCTTTTTTCGTAATTCGTTTCACAAAAGGTTATAATGTGGTCGTAAATTATATTTGTGTTTTTGTCTAACATTAGCGAAACAACAGGAGTACCACCTAATACGTGGCTCTGAAATATTTCTGCTACTTTGTCAACTGTTACTTGTTTGTACTTTACCGGAAAATTATCAGGTGCGAACACGCCCACTATCGGCTCTTGCGAACATCTACCTGTGCATCCTGTTTGTTTGATGACGATATTATCTCTTCCGGAAGCATTAATGAGCTTTTGGAATTCAAATTTGACTGCTTCTGCTCCCGCAGCATTTTCACATGTTGCAGACCCAACTTGAATGACGGTAATACCGGTAGATTTCACATCTGTAGAGGCATAGTCGAGTGTCTCTTTGATTTTGCCATATTTTTTTAGAATTTCAGGCATGTTATCCTCTAATCATAATCTTAATATATTTTTAATAAATTCACGTATAATGATAATAAAATCACATAAAACTAAATATCCTACTGCAAAAATAGTGAAATGAAGTAATATAAAAAAGCAAAATCGTACAGTATGGGCTATTATATGTAGTTTATTGTTACATAAAATTAATATTTGTAGTGACTAAATTGTCGCAATAAAACTTATTCGATTTCATACATTATTATATGTGCCAAAGTCAGGCATTTAAGTTTTTTTATTAGTTTTGTTATTATTATTTGATGGAGTTTTCATAATGAAAGTTGGATTTGGTTACGATGTTCACAAACTTGCACCAAACGAATCATTTATACTGGGCGGAATCCAAATCGAGTCCGAAATAGGCACCGTTGCCCACAGTGACGGCGATGTGCTTGCTCATGCAATCATTGATGCAATTCTTGGTGCTGCGGGGCTCGGCGATATTGGCGACCATTTCCCTGATACCGATATGAAGTACAAGGATTGCAATAGTATGGAATTACTCGCAAAATGTGTAGAATTAATTCGCAAAAATAATTATGCAATCGGCAATATTGACGCTACTATCAATCTCGAAAAGCCAAAGCTATACACATATAAAGAAGCCATGAAAAACAGTATTGCGAAGGTTTGCGAGATTGAGCCCACGAATGTAAACATCAAAGCTACAACAAATGAAAAGATGGGTTTCGTTGGGCGAAATGAAGGAATTGCCGTATATTGCGTTTGTTTGATAACTGAACAAAACTAAAAACAATGAAAATGTATTACTTAATCATATTTTTGCTTTTTGCAGCTAATTCAGTCTATTCAAATGACCGAATTTATCCGTATAAGCTGGAAATAGGTGAGTTTTACCAATCAAGCGAACTGATTTCAAATGCTCATGGAGATTCTGCTTCGGTGACTTTTCAAATTAAGTCCGATTTCGCTGAAGCTGACGAAATGATTTCCGTCATGAAAAGTGGCGTCAAAACTGAATCGCAAAGCATAACACTCCAAAATCGTAGAATTTTGAACAAAAAGCTGATTGACGGGCATCTTTTTATGCTGACTAGCTCCGATTTCCAATTCTCTTTAGTCATTATGAACAGCAATTTGGAGTTCAATATTTATCCTATTTTTGATTTGAGAGAGGGCATTCCGTCTCAATTTAATGCGGAAATTCTTGGAAAAATTGATGAGGATTTGTTATTCGTGTTTGCAGGCAAATTATACCGCTTCAATTTAGGATTAAATTCATTAAGCAAAATCGAATCTGAAAGTGAATTCACTCAATCTTTTATCTTATCGCCGAATGTACAAAATATTGAAATTGTAGGCGTAGTCAAAGAGCGAAACAACGCCGATGCAATATATATCACCGGAACTGAATTACTTGAGTCGCGAAACAAGTTTGTCTCATTCGACGAAAATTTAGTCCTCAATAATAAGCACCATCTATATTTTATCAGCTCCGAGCGTAATTCCAACCAAACTTTCATCCAATCTATAGCTTTGGAATCCTTTGCGACACTATCTGCTTTCTGGGTGAATACTTCTATGCGGCTGCTAAATTTCGATTTTGATGATGAAAATCTTCAAATGTCCTACGTTACCAACCAATCGGACAAGTATGAATTTGTAATTTCAACTATCAATGCCAACAACAATCTGACGGAAGTTTCGCGTATTGAATTGCCAAGCTATATGCTGTTCCCGAGAGCCTTATTGAAAAGCCTCGATTCATATGTAGTGCTTTTCGCAAATGGAATTGTAATGATTGATTCTTTCGGAAAAATCATATCCGTTGCTTCATTCAATATCAAATTCCCCGAAAATGAGGAACTGCAAATTTATGATTACGGAAATCATTTCATAATTTCCTCCAATTCCTTATCGGTTGCTTTCAATATTAAAGAAAATAACTTATGGCTGTTCAATCGCGTCGTCGAAGGTGTGAAGGAATATCTTGTCGCATTTTTGTTCATATTCACTTTGATAATTTTTGTACAATTATACAGGCATCAGCGCCGACTATTTCGCGAAATGATTGATTTGCCCGGTATCGGGTTTATGATTTTTATTGATAACAAAGGTAGATTGGTATTATACAACGCTTTGGCAAGGGATGCTCTTGGCATTACGAAAGCGATACCTAAGAGAAAATATTTCGAATTCTATTTCAAAAATGAGAGCTATAAAGAGATTTCGAGCTTGCTGAATAGCAGTTTCGAATCACGAAGCAACTTAACGGAACGCATTAACATCGAAATTGGTGCTGATTCTCGGGAATGGATGTGCAAGACGATTATTCTACGCAATATAGCCGGAAGGTTCCGTGGAGTATTTTTCACCGGCGTTGACATCACAGAGCAACTCCAACGTAAGAGGATTTCGAACTGGGCACAAATTGCTCACGATATGCAAACGAATCTTTCAACCATAAAATTAAATGCGGAACAAATCGAATGTGATGATTTCCCTGATATGGTCAAAAAGAAGACTCGAATTTTGCACCAAGTCAAACTATTGATTCACAGAGTTCGCGATATAGTCACTGTGGGCAGAAGCGACAAAGTTGATTATTCGAAACACGACATAAATGTAATATGCAACGAAGTTTTGAGCGAATTCGATGATACGATGTTTCCAAATGTTACAATCGAAAACCATGCTGCTTCTATCATGTTTTATTGTGATAAAGCAAAAATCATCAGGGCAATTCGCAATGCAATCGAAAATTCTATCAAAGCTACCGATAATCGAAATGGATTGATTCAAATCAATGCAATTCGCAATAATGCGAATATCGAAATCAGCATCAAAGACAATGGCAAAGGAATGACGCCCGAAACTTTGGCAAAAATGATGATTCCATATTTTACCACAGGGCGAAAAACAGGCGGCAGTGGCATCGGTACTATGATTATGCAACATGTTGTCGAATTGCATGGTGGCAAACTCGAAATTAATTCAGAAATTGGAGTCGGGACTGAATGCAAATTCATTTTCCCCATAATTCCTCCCAAAACATCAATAAAATTCCATGATAGATCAGAATAAGTCAAATATTATCGGTCATAGAGTTGCAGCGATAGATTTCGGTTTGAAACGAGTCGGGCTTGCATATTGCGACGAACTCCATATCAGCATCACTCCTTCTGATACCTTTGATTATACTTCGCCCCAATTCTGGGAGCAATTGAATGCAAAACTTGCGAAACTGAAGATTAAGCATATTGTAGTTGGCGTTCCTGTTTGGCATACTCAAAATGAAAAATTCAGCAAAAAGCTCTCAAATTTCATAAACAAATTGTCACAAAATCCTGACTTTGACGTCTCTACGATTGATGAATCTTTTACTTCACAAAGAGCTACAGAAACTATGATTGAAATCGGAAAAAAGAAAAGCACTCGCAGTGAGAAAGGACAAAAAGATAAAATTGCTGCTGCTTTAATTTTACGAGATTTTCTGGATGAATACGGAGCATAATAATGAAATTAATAATAAGCATAATATCAATAATATTTCTATTTCAATTGCAAATCCATGCACAAGGATTTTCCGACAGGAGCTCATACTATTCCTACGGAACGAAGATGTATGCGGAATCATTCTATCAACCTATCGCAGGCAGTGATTCGATTGAAGTCATCTTAATGTTCAAAATCGTTCATCATGCTCTTGGCTTTGTCAAAGCTAATGAGAGCGATAGAGAAAATCAATTTTCCGCTACTCCCTCCATTGAAATAATCATGAAGGATTCTGACGGGATAATCAGAAATAGAATTCGATGGAAAGACACAGTATATGTGAATCGTTATGATGATACCGAATCGAAGGATAAGTTTGCTGTCGGCTTTGTCCGGTTCAACATGATGCCCGGCATTTACAACACTGTGATTACATTATTAGATGCCTATGACAAAAAGACTCATTCAGTTGATTTAAAATTGAATGCCGAAAACTTTTCACAAAAACCCTTGATTTCGAAACCAGTATTTGCGACAAAAAATGCCGGAATTAGTGATTACATTTATTATCCCTTTATTTTGGGTGGCAATGTTGCCTTCTCTGCGGATAATTCTACCATTTTGATACCATTATCCTACGCAAATGAATTCGACAGCTTCAATTTTATTCTCCAAAGTAAGGCTAATTCGGAAATGCTTTATAATGTTGATGATTTCAAATTGAGTGGCAGAATGGAATTGATTCAATCTGACGGGATTGTAATTAATGAAGAACCACTTTATATAAAAGTAGCAGGATTTACCGAAAAAATGTTCGATTTGAATTACGGGATCTTGCGACTTGAACTGCCCGAACAGTCATTGTTGCCTGGCGATTATACTTTAGCTGTTTATAAGGATGGCTCTCGTGATACTTCGCAAATCGAATTCAAAGTGCTTTGGCATGATATGCCTTTAGCTTTACGTGATATGGATTTTGCCATAAATTCAACATTTTATTTGCTGAATGATGAAGCTTTTGAAAAAATGAATTCCGGTAATAAAGAGGAGAAGCGGAAAAAATTCCTCGAATTCTGGAAAGCAAAAGACCCGACACCTCTTACTCCTTACAATGAAGCTTTGACGCAATACTTTAGCAGAGTTGATTACGCATTTTTCAATTTCCAAACGATAACACAACGAGACGGCTCCAAAACCGATAAAGGCAAAATTTACATATTATTTGGTGCACCGGACAATATCAAAAAGGAACTGATAAATGCCAACAGCTTTGATGTATGGCGATATACAGCTTTGAATAAGACCTTTTATTTCGAGTCTCAACCGAAAGGAATTTTCAAATTGACGAAAATTGTTGATTGATTTTTAATATGGTTCCCAACTTTCGCCTTCGCAAGGGATGTAGTCTTTGCTGACGTGTTCATCATAAATATTGCAACTTTGCCCACCCTTGTTGAAATGTTTACACGAGCCACATAAGGTTTCTTCTGCGAAACTTTCGATTCTTTTAGCATATTTCTCATATTGGCGGTATGCCGGAAAGGCTACAAATGCCCAAATGAAAAACAGGGAAACCCACCAATAGTCGTTGCCTCTGATGGAGTCCATCAAAAAGAAGAAAGCAATCAATACTATTGTCGCACGTAGCAGCACACCCCAAACTATAGAGCCTGTGGTTATTATCGGTGCTCTTGAGTTGCTGTCTTCGTCAGAACCTTCTCTGAACATTAAGACATCAACTGTTTTATCATATATACTTTTCATATTATTCTCTTTTAATAAAATATGACGATTTTGGGAACTATTGTTTTAATTTGTTATTAACCTGAAATTTGCAAAAAGTGGAAGATTTGTGGAAAACGATATTGTAATTTTAGGTAATTTTAAAGGTTGGAAAATTACATAAAAATATTACCGGATTTCATTGCTAACCAAATTGCTGCAGGCGAGGTAGTGCAACGACCCGAATCTGTAGTTAAGGAATTGGTCGAGAATTCTATTGATGCCGGAGCTGATAGCATTGGTATATTTGTCAAAAATGCCGGTAAAACACTCATCCATATAATTGACAATGGCAGAGGAATGTCCGAAACAGACCTCGCATTGAGTGTCCGTCGCCATGCTACAAGCAAGATTATGTCTGTCAGCGATTTGGACGAAATACGCACATTCGGGTTTAGGGGAGAGGCTCTCGCTTCTATTTGCTCGGTATCGCATGTTGAAATCAAAACAAAGCGTGAAATTGACAAATTTGGCTATAAACTTATTGCCGAACCGAATTCAGAAATAGTTATTGAGCCGGTGAATTGCGACAAGGGCACTCAGATAATTGTCCGAAATTTGTTCTTCAATGTTCCCGCTCGACGCAAATTTTTGAAATCAAATCTCACGGAATTCAGGCACATTTCCGATACGATTACGAAAATCGCTTTAGCTTACCCGGAAATTAGATTCACTTTTTATGACGATGATAATTTGATATTCGATTCTCCCAAGCAAGGCGATATCGAACGAATTGCTCATATATTAGGCGAACACTATGCCGCCGAAGTTATTCCTATCAATTTCAAAAACGAATATCTTAGCTTTGAAGGGCATATCGGCAAGCCCTCACTATCTCGGCAAAATCGCTCAGGGCAATTTCTATATCTAAATCGCCGACCAATTTTCTCGCCATCGCTCAATCATGCTGTATTTTCAGCCTATGAACATCTGCTTGAAAAAAATCAGAAGCCGCTATTCATCATAAATATGAAGATTGATTTTTCGAGAGTTGACGTAAACGTACACCCACAGAAGCATGAAGTAAAATTTGAAGATGAGCGATACATATATAATCTATTGATGAATTCAGTGGCAAACACTTTGTCCGAAAATGATTTAGCGCCTGTATTTGTGCCCGACCTTGTGGCTTCCCATTCGCCTTTTATCAGTACCTCAGACTCCGAAAAAGGTGCTAAAATATTGGTAAATACAGTCACCGGAGAAATTATCGATAATAATAATCGGCAATATCATGATTTCCCTGCCAGAAGGGATTTTGCGTCTCACGGCTCAATTTCCGGTTCAAATTGGCGTTCTGCGTATGATGAAATTTTCGAGCGAAAAAATGGAGATAGTGCGTTACAATTAGATTTGAATGAGAATGCCGAACAAAAATCATTCGGTAAAACCATGCAAATTGACGGGAAATTCATCTTGACTGACTTCAACGGCGGATTGTTCATAATAGACCAATCTCGTGCCTCGCGGAAAGTCATCTTTGAAAAAATCCGAAAAGCTGCTTCAAATTCCGCTTCACGTGCAGTGCAAATATTGATTTTCCCGCTTGTTGTATCACTCACGCCTGTAGAAATGGGCGTTGTAAACAAAATCCGAAGGGATTTAAGAACAATCGGATTTGAATTTGAAATAGAAGACGACACTTTAAATATCAATTCTGTACCTCAATACATAGCTCAAGGCAAAGAATCAATCATCTTTAAAGAGCTAATCCACGAACTTAGCGAAGAAAAAAACCTCAGCACCGATAAGCAATTCGAACAAGTCCTGATAAAATTTGCAAAAAAATCTGCAATTTCGTATAATACTATTCTTAGCGAATCAGAGCAAACGCAATTGGTTTCAGATTTGTTGAATTGCGAAAACCCGCTATTCACCGCCGACGGTCTCAAAATTGGCATTATAATAAAAAGCGAAGATATACTTCATAAGCTCTTTGAAATATATTAGTCAAGCATTGTTGAAAAATAATTTTTGTCAGTTCAACTAATATTATTATTTTTGTAAACTGTATTGATTGTGATTTATTTGGAGAATTAAGTGGTACCTTCAGCAAAAATGACGAAGTCGTTACGTAAAGAAGACGTAACAAGAGATTGGTGGGTAATTGACGCATCCGAGCAAACTGTCGGTAGGTTATCTACACAAGTTGCAATTTTATTGCGCGGCAAACATAAGGCAACATTCACTCCTCATGTGGATAATGGTGATTTCGTCGTTATTTTAAATGCAGAGAAGATAATGTTGCAGGGTAAACGCCCCGAGCAAAAAACTTACTTTAGGCATTCGGGCTATCCGGGTGGTGTGAGATTGGATACTTTCAAAGATGTAATGAATACAAAACCTGAAAGAGTTCTCGAACATTCCATCAAAGGTATGTTGCCCAAAAATAGACTTGGCAGACAGATTATCAAAAAATTGAAAATCTATGTCGGTAATGAGCATCCGCATGAAGCTCAAAAGCCAAGAAATTTAGAATTGAAATATAAATAGTAATATAGGGATAATAATTTATGAAAGCACTCACAGCAACCGGAAGAAGAAAAACATCCGTAGCGCAGGTTAGAATGGTTACTCCCGGAACAGGAAAAGTTTCTGTGAATAAGCGCGAATTCGACACTTATTTCCCGGTTGACCTAAATAGAATCGAAGCCGTTAAACCGTTCATGGTAACAGGCACCGAAGGCAAATTTGACGTTAGCGTCACTGTCCGCGGTGGTGGTGTCACTGGGCAAACAGGAGCTATCCAACTCGGTATAGCAAGAGCATTGGTCGAATATGACGAAGAAATGCGCTCACCGCTCCGCCAAGCCGGTCTTATGACTCGTGACCCGAGAATGGTTGAACGTAAAAAATACGGACAGAAAAAAGCTCGTAAACGCTTCCAATTCTCTAAACGTTAAGACAATTTCAACAATTTCCCGCTGTTATGCGGGTTTTTGTTAATCAGATTTTTAAGATAGAATATAATTAATCATGTCGTTGGACTTGTTAGGTGTGGCAAATGCTGAATAACAGGGATGAAAGCGACAGAAGTACAACACTCATATATTTTGGAGTTCATTAATGGAACATTCAGTATCAATCGAACAACTCCTCGAATCAGGAGCGCATTTTGGTCATCTTACCCGTCGTTGGAACCCTAAGATGGCTCAATTCATTTTTACCGAACGCAACGGTATTCACATCATTGACTTGCGTAAAACTCAAGTGCTTTTAGATTTGGCTCGTCAAGCAATTTACGACATCACTTCTCGTGGTCGTTCTGTGCTTTTCATCGGAACTAAACAACAAGCCAAACTTGCTATCGAAGAATCAGCTAACAAAGCTGAAATCAACTACGTTTCCGAAAGATGGTTGGGCGGTATGTTGACTAACTTCACCACTATCAGAAAAAGTATCAAACGCCTGAATGCCATTGATAAAATGGAAACTGACGGCACATTTGAAAAAATCACCAAAAAAGAAAGATTACTTCTCGGTCGCGAACGCGACAGACTTCGCAAAGTCTTCGGAGGTATCGAAACTATGACAAAACTCCCCGGAGCATTGTTCGTAGTTGATACTAAGAAAGAACACTTGGCCATTAAAGAAGCAAAAATCTTGGGAATTCCCGTAATCGGAATCGTTGACACTAACGTTGACCCCGAAGAAGTAGAATACCCAATCCCTGCAAATGACGATTCAATCAAGACTGTAGAACTCGTCGCAGGTATTTTAGCGGATGCAATCATCGAAGGCTCGCGCATTGCCAAAGTTAAAATGGCAGAACTTGCTGCTGATGGCGAAAGAATTGACAAAGAAACTGAAGTCGACACCGAAGACGATCCGAAAGTAAGACGTAAATTAAGAGAAAGAAGACCACCGGCTCGTACTACAGGACAAGCTACTTCAAGATATAACGCTCCGCAAAAACAGGCTTCAGACGCACCGGTAGCTAACGCTCCACAAAAACAAGCTTCAGACGTTCCGGTTGCTAACGCAAACCAATCTGACGCTGCACCAACTGAAAATTAAAATTTTGTTTAAATAATTGAGATAATTTAAAATCATGGCAGAAATTTCAGCTCTTATGGTTAAAGACCTTCGCGATAAAACAGGCGCAGGTATGGCTGATTGCAAAAAAGCATTGGTCGAAGCAGATGGCGATATCACTATTGCTATCGAAGTTCTTAGAAAAAGAGGAGCGGCTTCGGCTGCTAAACGTGCAGACAAAATTGCTAACGAAGGTATGATCGTTGCTGTTTCCAAAAATGACAACAAAAATGCTGTTATGGTCGAAGTAAATTGCGAAACCGACTTCGTTGCCAGAAATCAAGAATTTGACGATTTCGTTAGTATCGTAGCAAATGCTTTGCTTAACAACAATATTACAAATGTTGATGAATTGATGAAAGTTAGCGTAGATGGCGATTCTGTCGAAGGTCTTTACAATAGTATTTTGTCCAAATTCAGCGAAAAAATTGAAATCAGAAAATTTGAACATTGGACTTCAGAAGGCTTCATTTCTACATATATTCATGCCGGAAACAAGCTCGCAGTCTTATTAGACGTTGCCATTACAAATGTTAATGATAAAGCTGTTGCTTCAATTCGCGACATTGCAATGCAAATTGCAGCGATGAATCCTCAGTTCATTGACAGAAGCCAAGTTGATCAAACTACTTTAGACAAAGAAGTCGAAATCTACAAGCAACAAGCTATTGATTCAGGCAAAAAACCTGATATCGCCGAAAAAATTGCACAAGGCAAACTCGATAAATTCTTCACAGAAAATTGTCTTATCGAACAAGCATTCGTCAAAGATGGTAGCATTTCAGTAAACGACGTAATCAAACAAATTTCTGAACTTACAGGCTCGGAAGTTAAAATCAATCGTTTTGCAAGATACGCACTTGGCGAATCCTAATCAATAAAAAAAAGAACAATACAAATGATAGCTTTCAGTAGAATACTTCTTAAATTGAGCGGCGAAGCCTTGATGGGCGAACGCCAATTCGGAATTGACCCGACAGTGCTAAAAGTATTTGCCGCAGAAATTGCCGAAATCTATAATTTGGGAGTTCAAATTGGTATCGTAATCGGTGGCGGGAACATCTTCAGAGGTGTTCAAGCCGCCGCTCACGGCATACATAAAGTTTCCGGCGACCAAATGGGTATGCTGGCGACTGTCATTAATTCCATTGCGTTCCAAAATGCACTCGAAGAGTTGGGCGTCCAAACTCGTCTGCAGACTGCAATCAAAATGGAACAAATTGCCGAACCGCTTATCAGACGTCGCGCCATTCGCCATCTCGAGAAAAATCGAGTTGTGCTTTTCGGTGCCGGTACAGGCAATCCTTACTTTACAACTGATACTGCCGCAGTATTACGTGCTATCGAAATCGAAGCACAAGTCATAATCAAAGCTACTCGCGTGGACGGTGTTTACGACAGCGACCCCGAGAAAAACCCGGATGCTGTAAAATTTGACGAAATTACATACCGCGAAGTTATCGAAAAAGACCTTAGAGTCATGGACCACACAGCAATCACACTATGCCACGAAAATCATCTGCCCATGTCAGTCATCAATATCAACCAGCGTGGTAATTTGAAAAAGCTGATTCAGGGCGAATTCATTGGAACATTAATCAGAGATAAACAATAGAGGTCAAAAATGTTTAACCAAGAATTAGTAGAAGAAATTAAAGCCAATATGATTAAATCTGTAGATTTTTTCAAACAACAATTGGCAAAAGTCCGCACAGGTAGAGCATCATCATCATTGATTGATGGCGTAACCGTTGATTATTACGGCACTCCAACACCTGTGTCACAAGTGGGTGGCGTATCGGCTCCCGATGCCCGAACCATACTCATTCAGCCATACGACCGCTCAATCATCCAAGATATTGAAAAAGCGATTCGCTCGGCTGACCTCGGATTCAACCCACAAAACGACGGCACAGTCATTCGTATTCCGGTGCCGCCACTGACAGAACAGCGCAGAAAAGACTTCGTCAAGATGTGCAAAAAATACGCAGAAGAAGCTCGTGTAGCAATCCGCAGCGTTCGTCGCGACGGTATTGATGCACTCAAAAAAGCCGAAAAGGACAAAATTGTCACCGAAGACGACCGCAAACGCGGTGAAGAGGAAATACAAAAGCACACCGACGAATACGTCAAAAGTATTGATGTACTGCTTGAAGTCAAAGAAAAAGAATTGATGGAAGATTAGACTCTTTCAGACACAAAAAAAATGGGGCTGTTTCATAATGATTCAGCTCCTTTGTTTTAAATATGTAAATTGATTATTATTGTTAGAATATAATCCTTCTAAAAATGGAAAAATCGAAAGCAATTGAAACAATCAGCCTGAGTAAAAATTACGGCAAAACGACCGGAATTAAAAACTTAGATTTAACAGTCGAGCGTGGCGAAATCTTCGGATTTATCGGTCCAAATGGTGCAGGCAAATCAACAACCATCAGGCTATTGTTTAATCTCATTTTCCCAAATTCCGGTAGCGGTAAAGTTCTCGGTTATGATATTATCAAACAGTCGAAGGATATCAAATCCAAAACGGGATATTTGCCCGCCGAAGTGAATTACTACTACAAAATGACTGTGAAAGAACTCCTCGAGTATTCCCAAAGATTCTACGGAGTTAATGATAGCAAAAGATTAAATGAACTCGCTGACGATTTGGACCTAAAAACAAATTTGAAAATCAGAGATTTATCATTAGGCAACAAAAAAAAGGTATCATTAATTCAATCACTGCTCCATAAACCGGAATTATTGATTTTAGACGAACCGACAAGCGGACTTGACCCGTTAATTCAATCAAAAGTTTTTGAAATATTCAAAAAGGAAAATGAACGCGGGTGCACCATATTTTTCTCTTCTCATGTCTTGAATGATGTACAGAAAATTTGCTCGAGAGTCGCAATTATCCAAAAAGGTTCGATAATTAAGTTGGAAAGTATTGATGCATTACGCAAAAAAATGCTCAAAAAAATATCGGTTTCCTTGCCCGATAATCAAAGCGATATAAATCCGGATTTACCCGCAATTGTTGATTTTAAAAGAGTTAATAATCACATGAATTTCTTGTTTAACGGCGATATGAACGAGTTAATCAGCTATCTCGCCAATCTTAAAATTGAAAATATAAGTATCGAAGAGCCCACTTTAGAAGAAATATTTCTCCATTATTACCAAAATGCGGAGTCCGGCAATGAATTATAATCTATTTAAAATGGAATTATATCGTTACAAAAACTCTATGTTAATATGGTTAATACTTATTTGCGGATTAATAATTCTCGATATGGCGCTTTACGAAATCTTTTTGAAAGAAGGAATGCTCAAAAATTTGGAACCGCTTTTGAATCAACCATTTTTAGCACCTATGATGAAGGGATTCGGAATGGAAATTGAAAAGCTTTCAAACATATTAGGATTCTATGTCATTAGGAATACTCCTCTGATTTTATTATTGACCGGAATGTTTTCCATACTCACGGCAGTTTCCCTATTTGCGAATGAAGAATTTGAAAAAACAGCAGAGTTTCTATATACGCGTCCCATGACGCGCACCGAAATCTTCGGAGCGAAAGTTCTTGCCTGCATGACCCTTATATTTATAATAAACTCTGTGGCAGTTTTGACAGGATTTGTAAGTCTGGAAATCTTTAAAACTGAAGATTACGAAAAAGCTCCGTTTTTTATTCACTCAATTTACGGATTTTTGACTTCACTTACTTTTGCTTCAATCGGATTAGTTATTTCCGCAGTCGCCAAGCGCGGACGTGGATTATTTGCTTTGTCGGTAGCAATAGTTATGGGAACCTACTTTTTGGATTTGATTTCCAAAGTATCCGAATCAACTGCCTATATCGGATTCATAAGCCCATTCCATTATGTTGACAACGATATTTTAGTCCCCGATTATACACTAAATATGCTCTACACAGGAACTTTTGTTGCCACAATCCTAATTCTAACACTATTTTCCTACCTATATTTCCTCAAGAAAGACATTCTGAATTGATAGGTTGGTTTATGATTTGTTTGGTTTTTGTAGGGACAGAACATCGTTCTGTCTATATTGTTCGGTAGGTGATTGGTTTTGTAGGGACAGAATATCGTTCTGTCCATTTTTGTATAAGATCTTATTTGTTTTTGTTCGGACAGAACGCTGTTCTATCCCTACAAGTCTTATATATGAATGATGATTCTTATTGTCATTACGCTAAAACCGTAACACAAATCCCGCAACGCAAAATGCGAAACGCGTAAACCGTAACGTTAAACACGCAATGCAAAACACGCAACGTAATCCCCCAAATCCCAAATCCCAAATCCCTACTTTGTTATCATTTGAAAGATAATTCGTATATTTGACTGTTGTCTGCCGAATAAAACACGATTTGTGGATGGTTTATGAAACGAGCAATCTTGCTATTAATATTTTTTATCAGCATTGATACCGCCAATGCTCGGTTCTCGGACAACCATGCGATATATCTATCAAGTGAATTGAACTTTGGGAATTATGTTGGAGTAGATTTCAACCTAAACTATGTTTACCAAGAACTGTATGCACTTAAAATAGGATATTCCGGTAATGTGAGCCCTGCTTCATCTACACCGGAGGATTACAGTCCCGGCTTAATAGGTTTTTTAATATTAGGATTAGGGGGTCCTTTTGACTATCTATCAAATTATCAAATTACTGTTGGAAAAATATTCAAAATAAATGTTAAAGGAACAACTAGGGCAAATATTTCCGTTGGACTTGGTTATACAACAATTAACGAACCTACTAACTATCAAGCAACCGGTGATGGTATTATTGGTTCAAATTATAGATGGGAACATCACAAATACAACACAGTCAGTTTAATAATCAACCCCAAAATTGAATTTGCTACATCTACAATTTTTGGACCGACTATTACCGGAATGATTCAAATCAACAAAGACAGAGTTTTCTACGGACTTGGAATAGGATTGATGTTAGGAGTATTGCGAAAGGAGCTAGTGAAACCATGGCATATAAGGAAATAATTTTTGTTCTTTGATTAATAATTCGTATATTTGACTCATAGAATAGCGAAAAAAACACGAATTTTGTGGATGGTTTATGAAACAAACAATCTTGCTATTTATAGTTTTTATCAGCATTAATACTGCCAATGCAAGGTTTTCGGACAATCATGCATTCTATCTAACAGGTGAGTTTAACATTGGGAATTATGTTGGAATAGATTTCAATCTAAACTACGTTTACCAAGAATTGTATGCACTTAAAATAGGATATTCCGGAAATGTGAGAACACCTAAATATAGACCAGTCGATTATCATCCGGGCCTGCTTTCATTTGGTCCACTTGACTATCTGTCAAATTACCAGATTACGGTTGGGAAATTATATAAGTTTAATGATAAAGGAACAATCAGGGCTAATATTTCAGTTGGGCTTGGATATACAACAATTACCGAACCAACAAATTGGCAAGGAGCATATAGTGGTTGGTTCAGCTCAAATTACACAAGTGATTATTACGAGTATAACACAGTCAGCTTGATAATCAACCCCAAAATTGAATTTCCTACATTTACAACTTTTGGACCGACTATTACCGGAATGATTCAAATAAACAAAGATAGAGTTTTCTATGGACTTGGAATAGGATTTATGTTAGGAGTACTGCGAAAGGAGGAATTAAAACCATGGGAAGTAAAGAAATAATCCCCAATAAAAAAAAGAGTTTGCCTTGCGACAAACTCTGTACTCGGAGAGGGACTTGAACCCTCACGGGCTAATGCCCACAGGATTTTAAGTCCTGTGCGTCTACCGGTTCCGCCATCCGAGCGGAAAAAGAATACAAATATAAGGAGAATTTTTAGAATAGCAAAATGATATTTTTCTTTTGCGATTTTTACCCTTTTTTTGAAACTAAATTTGTTTTGATGCGTTTAATACCTATGGAGGTATATCATGAAAACATATAATATAATATTGTCAATCGCCTTAATGGCATTCATCGCAGTGGGTTGTTCCACTACGAACTCATCGGATAACTATTTTGGTTATACGAACAAAGCTAAGCAAGTAGAAGAAGCACCTGCTCCGGCTCCGCAACAGACGGCTGTCGCTCCTGCTCAGGCATGGACTAATCCTATGGCTGCAGGCGGAGGAGCTCCCGTTCAGGAAGTAGCAGTGCGTTCCGAGGACTTGAGACGCAATGATTATAATTACAACCAAACTGTTTACGTCCCTGTGATTGTGCCTTGGTGGTCTAACCACTATGGTTGGGTCTCTACGCATCATTATAGCAGACACCATTATCATTTATCATCGGGATATTGGGGAATGGGCTGGTATAGTCCTTGGTACGATTATCATCCTTATCACGGCAGATACTGGGACCCTTGGGCTCCTTGGTATAGCAGAGGTTGGTACTCACAACCGGTTTATGCATATTCTAACTCAAAACCTAACAAACGCGACACTTATCGTTCCTTTGGTGCGAATAGGGGTTCTTATACTTATGACGACCGCAATGTAACGGGTCAATCTGCTCCACGTTCATCGGGACAATCTGACAGGGTTTCAACGGGTTCGGCTCAAAGAGTCAGTGGCACAAGTTCGCCGGTAAGGTCAAGTAGTAGTAGCGATTATAACAGAGCGGAATCTCCTTCCAACTCTCCAAATTCGGTTCGGTCGTCAGGCTCTTCAAATTCTGTACGTCCGTCCGGCACTCAAACACGTAGTTCGGGTAGCTCGGGGAATGTTTTCAGAGTGGTAGATACTGAATCACGTCCTGCGTCCGAACCATCAAGAACAAGTGGCAGTGGTGTAATCCGCAATGTAGGGGAGACACAAGCATCACCAACGAGAAGCTCTACAAGACCTTCTGAATCGGCTCCGACCTATCGCAATGATCAGCCAAGCAGTTCAGGTAGTAATGCTCCTACATCCTCACCCGGTTCAGTCAGAAGCACTCCTTCGAGTAGCGGCTCGAGTTCGGGCGAAAGTTCAAGAGGTAGTTCAAGTGGCTCGTCAAGGTCAGGTTCAAGTAGTGGAAGTGGTTCAGGTAAAAGAACGAGGTAAAATATGAAAAAAATTATTACATTAATGGTTTGCATAATTTGTGCAAACGTGGTAGCTCACGCTCAATTTATTGATGACGCATTAAGATATGCAAAAAGCAATCCGATTGTATCGCCAAGAGCGGCAGGATTGAACGTAGCATTCTATGGTATCTCTGATGATGCTTCGGCTATGCTTTTCAATGCGGCAGGTTTGACGCTAATCGGCAAATCAGAACTCAATGTTGGTCTGGGTTTCACCAGAAATAGCAGCGAAACAGATTATTTGAATTTTAATAATATGCTGAAGACAAATGTAGAATCTATCACAAATGCTGCGCTTGTTTCTTCGTTTCAATTCGGTGCCGAAAAGCGGAATGGAGCAATCGGCATAGGATACTTTTTGGAAGATGATTTTGCCAATACTTTCAGATTCACGGGTGTGAATAATCATTACTCGATGATTGCATCCGAAGTGGATTATGGTCCCGGAAGTGCAGATGATAACTGGGCATACCAACTTTATTTGGCTGATGAAATGCAAAATGGTAATCAAACTACTTTTTCAACACCTTACAAAGATAGTCTTTCGCAATCAGCTATGGTTACCGAAAAGGGTGGCTTGCATAATGTAACTGCAGCTTTCGCTTATGATGTCAACGAATTCGTGGCTTTAGCGTTCAGCATTGCCGGAAAATGGGGCAATTATGGATATATACGTGAATTCAACGAACGAGACGCTACCGGCAAATATGCCAATACAAATGTTGGCGGCTATGTATTTGATAATTTGCAAACATTTGAAACTCTCGACCAGAAAGTTTCCGGAATTACAGGTTCTGTTAATATCATGGCTCGTCTCGAAGAATTTTTGAGATTTGGTGCTACGATTAAATTCCCGACTTGGTATCAATTCGAGGAACAATTTACAGCGAAATATACCGCAAACTATAGCAACGATCAACAATCCCGTTTTTACGAATATGACGGCGAAAGTTCATACAATCTTCGTACTCCATTTATTTATGCGGCGGGACTATCGGTCAATACTCTTGGCTTGACATTCTCAGCAGGTGTCGAATATACCGACGTCACTCAAATGGAATTTAGCGACGCTTTGCCAAATGTTATGGCTTTGAATAATAATATTATACTTGATTTAGTTGGTCAAACCACTTGGGGACTTGGTGCTGAGTATCAGATACCTATTTTCCCGGGTATGGTTCGTGCAAGTTATGCTAAGACTACTTCGCCATATCAACAAGATATTCCAAATGCCGGAGTCGAAAATTTTGCAATCGGCGGTAGTGTGTTTGTTGGCAAAAATATTAGAATTGATGGCGTAATGCGTTGGGTTGATTATTCAGAGATGCGTACTACTTATGCTTCACCACACGAAATGCAACAATATGCACGGTACGTACTGACTAAAAGCCCCTTAAATATAATGTTTGGAATGGCTTATAGATTTTAAATTTAGACTGGTTAATATATTTAAAAGAGTCTGTCTCAAAAGAGCAGACTCTTTTTTTTTTTTAGGAAGAGACACCCAAAAGCCGTTCCCCCTCTTGTAAGAGGGGGTTAGGGGGTGTTAAGAATTGCATTTATTTTGATGTTTTTTTGTAAACGTACATTTATAAAATACAAAGCTGCATTTTGTGTTAACTCTTTTATTTTTGGATAATTACAAATTCAGTTCGCCGATTTTTTGCTCTTCCTTCGGGAGATAGATTTTCCGCGACAGGCATGTGCTCTCCAAATCCGCGAGTTAAAATCCGGCGCTCCGATATTCCGGTTTTTGCCAAAGTCTGTTTGACAGCATCGGCACGCGATTGCGAAAGTTTGATATTATAATCGGGGTCGCTCGTTTTATTTGTAGAATCAGTATGTCCGCGAACTTCGATTACCATACCCGGATATACATTCATCATGGCTGCTACTCTTTTGATGGCTTTGTCAGATTCTTTTTTAATTGTTGATTTATCAATATCGAAATAAATATTTAATAAATTGATAAAACCGACATCGGGTAAATTATTGATTAATATATTATTATCGATATCTCCTTTTGGAGAGCATAATTTGAGATTTAATTTATGTTCGCCAAAATCAGGTTGCTCAAATTCGATGACATAAAAATATTCGAATCTTTTGTAAATGTCTTCGAAAACTAATTGGAATTCTTCCTTTTTATAAACATGATGATAAATTCCATTTGTTGCATCGGAATATTTTTTCATGAATCCTTCATTAATTCCATATCCGAAATCAATTGCACAGATAATTGTATTGGTCGCCATAGCCTTGGCGACGACCGAATCATAAGCGATTTTGGACGAATTATCAAACCCATCTGTAAACACGATAACCACTCTTTGCTTGCTATTGTCGGAGCGAGATACCTCATCAATGCCCTGCATGATAGCATCTGAAACCGCAGTCATCCCACCAAAACCTTGCAATCCGGATTTCTGGAAATTCGATAAAGAAACCGACTGCGAGGATGTCAGAGGTGATTCGACAATCACTTTACTGTCATATTTAATTATCGAAACAGCGTCATCGGATTTTTTACTCCTCACAAATTCTTCAACTGCTTCCTGGCAAGCAATCGCTCGTTCGACACCCATCGAACCGCTATGGTCAAGCACCAATGCTATAGATAGTGGTAATCGGTCTTGTGCAGTACTTTCACGAACGGTGAATTTATCTATTTTTCTGCTCGTTCCGTCGGTAATAATCGTCAGTTCGCACCAGCGTTTGAGCCATTCTCCGGTTGCCGCACCGCTGAGAAAGGTATTTCCGTTATCTATAAAATGTGTATATAATTTGATTTTATCAGGGTCATGAACATCAACTCGAGAAATCATCAGGCTTGGATTGTCCAAATTCGATTGATTTATATTTTTTATATCTTGAATAAATATTGGTTTGTAATCAGCCGGAGGAGGCAAATCCGGCAAAACGGCTTCCTTCTCTGCATCATAAACTACACAAGATTGAAAAATAAATACTGAAATGGCGAGCAATAAAACAAGTCTATTTAATTTATACATATAATCCCTAATTAATAATAATAATAATTTAATTATCAAATTGTTATTCAGAAATCCCAAGTGTTTTCAATATAAAAGCATAATCAAAAGCTATTTCTTTAAATTTGGAATAACGTCCCGAAGAGCCACCATGCCCCGAATCCATTTCAGTAACCAATAATAATAAATTATTATCAGTTTTGAATTCTTTTAATTTCGCATTCCATTTTGCAGGTTCCCAATAATGTACACGCGGGTCATTCAATCCTGCTCTAATTAATATATTCGGATAATCCATTTTCTTGACATTATCATATGGCGAATATGATGAAATATAATCAAAATAATCTTTTTGCTCAGGATTGCCCCATTCGCTATATTCCGCCACTGTCAATGGTATTGTGGCATCAAGCATTGTATTCAGCACATCTACAAAAGGCACTATTGCCAGAGCACTTTTGAATAATTCCGGACGTAAATTCAGAACCGCACCAATTAACAAACCACCTGCACTTCCACCCTTGATTACTAATTTATCAGGACTTGTATATTTTTCATTAATTAAATATTCGGAGCAAGAAATGAAATCCGTAAATGTATTTAATTTTTTCATCATTTTCCCATCCAAATACCACTGTTCGCCGTTTTCGCCACCACCGCGAATATGAGCAATAGCTATCACAAAGCCTCGTTCGAGCAAGGATAAATAAGTATGGGCAAAGCTTGGGTCGTTAGTAATTCCGTATGAGCCGTATCCGACAAGCAATGTGGGATTATTGCCGGATAATTCAAGATTACTCCGATGAACAATTGAAATTGGAATCATCGCGCCGTCTTGTGCCTTTGCGAATAATCTTTTCGTTAGATAATCATTTTTATCGTAATTGCCCAGAACGGTAGTTTCTTTTAGCAAAGTGAGTTGACGCGAACTCATATCATAATCAAAAACAGTTTTTGGAGTAATAAATGAGCTATATGTGAATCGCATTATATCGGAATTGAAATCCGGTAAATCGTTCGAGTCGCATGAATAAGTCTCATCCGGAAATTGAATATAATGTTGCTCCAAACTCAACATATTATATATTCGGATTTTGCTCAAACCCGCTGACCGCTCATTTATCACTAAATAATCTTTGTATGGCTCTATATTGGTGATTCGGATATTTTCATCATATGGCATGAAATCAACCCAATTCTCTTTATGAGGCTGGCTTTTAGGAGTTTTAACAATTTTGAAATTGAGAGCCGCATCATTTGTAACGATGAGATAATCATCCAAATATGATTCTAAATAATATTGCATATTCGGTTCGCGAGCACGAATTAATTGCGGCATCGTGTCTGCTTCATTTGCAGGAATCACCCAAACTTCAGATTCGTCCTTGCTCATCAATGTTATCAATATTGTTGATTTATCCTTAGTTTTATCAATACTCAAAAAATAAGCATTGTCTAATTCATGATAAATTAATTTATCCGTATTTATTGATTCGCCCAAAACATGCTTCCACACTTTGTCGGCTTGTTGAATATCATTTAAAGTCGAATAAAATAAAGTTTTGTTATCATTAGCCCACTCAATATTTTCGGAGGTATTTTCAATTTTATCAGGCAAAATTTCATCCGTATCAATTACTTTAAAATTAATTGAATAAGTTTCGTAACCCTCTGAATCTATTGAAAATGCTGCGATTTCATGATTCGGACTAACTGCAATCGAACCAATTTGCAAATATTGTTTGCCTTCGGCTAATTGATTATGGTCAAGTATGACTTGCTCGGGGGCGTCCATTGAGCCTTTGCGACGGCAATAAATAGGGTATTGCATGCCCTGGACAGTCCTAGAATAATAGTAATAATCATCCCTCTTAACCGGAACGGACAAATCAGTCTCTTGAATTCTGGATAAGATTTCATTGTAAATTTTCGCTTGAAGTTCGCTCGTGTCTTTCATCTTTTGTTCGGCGTATTTATTCTCGGCTTTGAGATATTTTATGACTTCAGGGTCGTTTTTGCGTCTCATCCAGAAGTAATCATCAGTGATTTCAATCCCGTGAACCGTGCTTATGTGCGATACTTTATTAGCAAGAGGGAATGATTTATTATTTGATTTATCGCTTTTTGCAGAGCTTTGCTTTTTCGTTTTTGAATCAAATTTCTTGGATTGGTGAGCATTCACATCGGACATTGCACGCGCGAATCCGATCTTCAAGACCATTTCCAATGCTTTGACACCGTCATTAATCATATCATTGACAGTCTCATCTTCATTTGGATAAAAATGTGATAGTACGTAATCCGACATTCCGCCGGGACCAAAGTCTTTGCCGATTCCGAGCCTTAGTCGGATAAAATTGCTTGCGTTTATATGCTCGATGACCGATGCGATTCCATTATGACCACCATCGCTACCCGCAGCTTTGAGGTGAATTCTACCAACTTGAAAATTGTATTCATCTACGCAAATCACAATGTTTTCGGGTGAAATGCAGTATTTATTCAGCATTTTCTTGACTGCGGTTCCCGAATTGTTCATATAAGTCGTTGGTAAGCAAGTATATACTTCCTGACCTGCATATTTGAATTCTGCAAATTCGCAATCGGGTCCGAATTTGAATTCGGACTTGCATTTTGATGTAAAGGATTCTACAACTCGCATTCCGATATTGTGTCGAGTTAATTGGTACTTTGAACCGGGATTGCCTAAACCAACGATAAGCCACTTAGTTTTCGTCATTGCTGCGAACGAAAATAAGACGTACTTCCCCCAATTAGCGAATAGACGTTTTTGAAGCCATGCTTGTTCAGTATAGTAGCAGCGGTTTTGCTGCGAACTCCGAAAGTGCAATACACGACTATTTCATTGTATTCAGGATACTTTGTTGTAATTTCATGAACAAAGGTATCAATTATGGATAACGGTATATTTACAGCTCCTTCAATATGATTGCGATGGAATTCCCATTCTTCGCAAACATCAACTAACAAAGGCGGTTCGTCATTTTCCATAACGAATTTCAAATCGTCAGCTGTAATTTTTTTGTAAGCTTTCTTTTGCAAAATTTTCTTGTACACTTAAAAACCATCCCATATAAAAATGAAAATCAACATAAATAAAAAAAAGTAATCTACAATATTACATATAGATTACTTCAATATACGGAATTTTGGGCAATTATGCAAATGATCTTGCAAATAATTCTTCAATAGCTTTCTTGCCATTGTCTTTAAGTAGTCTGGTACCTGTTCCGGTAAAATGCTCATTAGTGATGACCGGATCGTTGACATTTATCCAATTTTCACGATTCCATTTGAACCAACGATTTTGTTCTTGGTCAAATACGTAAAGAGGCTTGTTGCAAATTTTGGCAAATTCAGCGCCCCATCCGGTGCCACCTTTTACAGTCTTGTCATTTTGGATTTTCCCGATTACGAAAACTTCCTGCCCTTTGTTGATTTGATACCAAATCGTTTGCAAAATCTTACGGAAAAGCTGAGTTTCGGGGTATTTGCGGTTCATCAAGCGCGAAGCATATGTCATGCTGATATCGCCTTGCTTCAATTCTTCATGATTCAAAATTCTGATTCCGCGAGTACGGGCTATTTCGTGACCTTCGAACGAAAAATTCACTTCTTCGATTCCATATTTTTCGGCTATTCTGCCAAACTCTTCTTCAGCACCATTGGCACCACCGCTAAAGAGTATTGTGTTTTCTACTTTCAACATGTATAACTCAAATTTGTTTTAAATAACATAAACTCACTTTTTAACGTATATCTTGTGATATTCATTTAAAAATTTTTGCGACTCTTTGTATTTTAGTGTATTATCATTAAATTAGATTTTTAAAATTGACATAATTGAGAAAAACATGAAAATTATAAACATTTTAGTAGCTTTTGTAGTTGCATACTTGTTGTTTGGCAGTATGGCAGCATTTTCCGCTGATGGCGACACAGTCAAAGTCCGCACAATCGAATTTCAGGACCGCAGAGAGGGATGGTACGAGTTCCCTTCGATTGATGAGGAATTCCAGAGAATTTTGCTCCATTTTACTCTAAGATGCCCGCCCGGTAAGCCATGTGGCGAGTGGGACTACATTTCGAATGTTTTCGTTAGTCATTATTTTGCTCCTTCATTCCGAGTCAACGGCGGCTCACCTGCTACATACTCATTCGTGAAAGATACGGCTTGGAGCTATGAGAGAATTCAGGTTGGTGGCGTATGGGAAACCAAAAAAACTGCCAAAAATTCAACAGTGCTGTATTTTTACGATATTGATTCCGAAACACCGACTAAGGCAGTAGATTCGATGATTGTTTGGAATTTGTATTATGATAATTATGAATGGGATGCAAGCGGCAAAGCAACTGATTCGACTCTTGTTGAGCCTGATTCCGTAGTTACATTGGCTAAGAAACGTGTTTATTTCAATGACAATGTCACAATTAGAGAGCGTTTTGAATTGATGAGATTTATCACACCATACGGCAATGGCTTAAACTTGGGTGCCGGTTTCACTTGGACTTTAGACGTTAGCGATTTGAAAGATATGATTGCCGGCAAAGTGCACCTGTCTTCGCCGAATGGTGGTTGGGGAGACCCTTATGACCAAAATGACCAAGAGGATTTGCAACTTACTTTCAGCTTCATCGAGGGCACTCCTCCGAGAAATATAATCAACAGGCATACATATTTAAATTATTTAAGTGCAGTTTATGACGGAAATTTTGAATCGAAAGTTCCGGCTTTTGACTATACATTTTCCGGCGAGGAGAAGGGAGCAAAGTTAATCGTAATCCAAACCGGACACGGATTCGGTGGAAATAGTGATAACTGTGCGGAATTTTGCCGCAAAGAGGCTTTCGTCAAAGTGAACAATGCTCAGACTCATTCGCAATGGATTTGGCGTGATTGTGGCATAATTCCGGTATTCCCACAAGGTGGCACTTGGATTATTGACCGCACGAATTGGTGTCCGGGAGCAGAAGTTGTGCCTCACGAATACGATATCACTCCTTACATAACGTCGGGCAGCACAGCTTCAATTGATTATGATATGGAATTCTATAATACTCCTTGGAATCCCGGCAGTAACCAAGCACCTGTTTGGGTTTTATCATCATACCTTGTGACTTACGATGACTACAATTTTGAAACTGACGCCAGATTGGAGGGTATTATTGCCCCAACAAACGAACAAATGCACTTGCGTCAAAACCCGATTACAACAAATCCCATAATTCAAATTAAAAATACAGGTAAAAACCCAATTTCGACAATTAAAATCAAATATGGCAACAACCCTGCTAATTTAGCTGAATACACTCATGAATTTGTAGCATCGGAGCTATTAAATTTCGGCGAAGTAGCCACACTATATTTGCCTTATAATAACTGGCTGCATGATGGTTCACCTAATTTATTTTTTGCCGAAATTACTGAAGTCAACGGTAGCGCTGATGACTACGCATCGAACAATATCGGTAAAGCATTTTTCACGAAAAATACAAATATTTATCCGGGCAAATTCGTTGTTGATTTAACTACGAATAATTCTGAAGTTTTGGGAATTAGCTCACCATATAATTGGGCAATTTATGATGCAAATTTCAACATTGTGAGCGAAAGAGCAACAACGCAAAACAGCACACGATACCTTGATACAGTCAATTTACCCGAAGGCAATTATAGATTTATTATCCGCAATCCTGCCGGCTACGGGCTCGGATTCTGGTTTTATAACAGCCAATTAGGTTTGAATAACGGAGCTTTGAAATTTTCGCGTGATGGTGCCACAATTCGTTCATTTGCTGCTGATTTCGGAGATTTTATAATTCACGAATTCACAGTTGCAAATAAGCCGACAGTTATTTCTTCAATAATTGGCGATGCCATTGAATTTGCATCAGTTGGCGTCGGCGAAAGCAAAATTATTGATTTAATATTAAAGCCCGAAAATAATGCAGGTGTAATTATAAACGATTTAACCTTATTTTTTGCGGACACCAAAAAATTCGAAATAAGCGAGATAATCGGCAACGGTGCTGCTTTCCCATATAATTTAAAATTAGGCGATTCGCTAATTATCAAAATTAAATTCACACCGCAATCAGTTGGTCCCAAGTCCGGTCAAATGCGTATTTCGACAAATGACCAATTCAAGTCAAGCTTAGTATATAATTTGACGGGCTCAGGAACCGATGGCACAGGCGTAGAATCTATGCAAACGCCTTCATTCAGTATTACTCCAAATCCGGCAGATGACTTCTTAACAATCCAAGCTAAACCTTCCGAAGGTTTGGAACCTTCGGAAGGTTCCAAAATTCAGATTTATGATGTGTTGGGAGTTGAAGTTTTGACGGTAGAGACACGGCATGCCGTGTCTCTACAAAAAATTGATGTGTCAACCCTTCCCATTGGTGTCTATATCCTAAAAATTGGCAATTATACACAAAAGTTTATGGTGGTGCGATGAGTTATTTGTCTGAACTATGATTTGTTCGTCAGAACTATGATTTGTATGATTATTTTGATTTTTATGATTTGATAATTTAATGTTTGAATTATTTGAATCATATTAATCATGTAAATCACGAAAATCATAGTTCAGACAATAATAATATGAAATTCAGTGTTGACTAATTCATCCGATGACACCCAGTCATCGGATGAATAAATTGACAACTTATTCCTCCATATCCCCATTTTTCTTTATTTTTATCATACTGAAACAAACACAAAAAAAATGTGTCTTTGCAATTGAGAACGATGATGAAAAATTACAAAAGATATAGCGACGAAGAATTGATAAGTATCACGGCTACCGAGCCTGAGCCTGAGAAGTCGGGTGCATTCTCGGAACTGTACAACCGACATAGCAACAAACTGTACTTGTATTGCCGGAAGATTTTTGGCGATGGCACTTATGCCGAGGACATTTTCCAAGACACATTCATGCAACTTATCCGAAGTATCGAAAGCAAAATTGTCATCGGCAATGTGCAAGGTTATCTGCTCCGAACCGCACGAAATCTATCGCTAAATTTCAAGAGAAACAACAATAAATTACTTGTCGAATTTGACGATTACCATGCTTATTTCACAGAACGGAATTTCGAAGTGAAAGAGTTGACTCAGATGATTGATGCAGCGCTCGATTTGCTTCCCGAAGAACATAAGGAGGCATTCATTTTGCAGGCTTACCAAGGACTAACATATAGCGAAATAGCTGCACTAACAGAGGTTCCGCTCACAACTGTCAGAAATCGAGTTGTTAGAGCGAAATCGAAACTGAGAGAAATTTTGTCGCCAATGCTTGAAGAAGGAAAATAGGAGAATAATGATGAATGAGAATATAAAATATAATGATTTGATTTATCTTGTGATTGACGGGGAGGCGAACGAAATCGAGAGCTCGACCCTTTTTGCCGCACTCAATGATAATATCGAATTGCAAAATGAATTTCAAGCTGCACTTAAATTGAATCGTGCTTCTGAAGCATACGTCACTGATTCGGCAGTACCAATCGGCTTAACTTCAAAACTGTTCACTCAAGCAGGATTGACTTATGTCCCTATGGCTACCACGACTGCCGCTAAAGTTGCAACAGGTGCTGTATTGAGTAAGTTTATGAAATCAACGCTTAGTAGCATCGGGTTCACAGTTTTGGGGCTTGTTTTGGGTGCTGCAATTATGTATTTGCTGAGTGATAGCAAGAGAACTGACGAACATAATAAAAATCAATATACCATAAATAATAGGCAAATTCAATTTACTAAATCCGACAAAACGTATCCCGAAATGAGTTCATTTAGTGAAGTTAGTGAGGTGCCAAAAGTAAAAAAGATTATACCGAAATCAATCATCAATCCTGAAGACTCGCAAAATGATATGACTTTCATTGAGAATGATGCCCCTGTAGCTACATTGAAAATCGTACCGGAAATAAATAAATCTCAATATGTTCAAAATCAAGATAATCTCGAATTGAAAAAACTAATTGAATTTGAATATATTAATGAAAATAATTCAGAAATTATTCCAATTTCCATGTTTGATTTTAGTGATTTGGGCTTGTCAGTCGAAGTGAAAAACGCATCCTACTGGAATCTCCCGAAAGAGTCTATCTATCCCAGCGAAATATCGAAATTTCATAATATGTCGGTATCATTATTATATGATTTATCTGAAAATTGGAAAATTGGCGGCGAAGTCCGACATGAAACTTTTTATGTGAAATATTTAAGCACGGACGCTCTCCGGCAGGATTTCATATTTGAGCAGCAGCCGAATCTGACGAGTTATGGTGCACTAATAAGATACTCATTTTATAATACTGAATCATTAAAAATGTTTGCGCAAAATAATTTTTCAGCTAATTATTATGGCTTAGTATTTCGGGGTTCATTAGGTGTTGAATATTACATTATTCCTGAACTCTCAATTTTATGTGCTGTGGACTTTGCCGGATTATACTACAAGCATCAGACGAGAACGAATACATCAGAAAAAGTTGGCATTTCTTATGGAATTAATTTTAAATTATAAATGTATAAAATGAGGGTATGAATTATGAAAAAATATGCTACCACTATTGTTTTTATTGCATTTTCCATATTACAAGTACAGGCTTCTTTTTCTCAAGATGTTAGTTTAGGTTTAACGGTTGGAATAAATCATTTTATGCATAATTCAGACAACGCAAATTTCTCATGGACTGAAGGAAATATGATTGCAACCGACAAATTAAGCGATAAAGGCAAGTCTATTGCATTTGGTTTTGTTGCGGAGTTCCAGCCATCCGAAACTGCTAACGATGCTTTCCAATTCCGTTTTTCATACAATACATACAGTTTTCAAAGTGAATATTTTGAATTGAATAATGAACGTAATGATGTAAGTTTGGGTGATGTAATAATTGTGGGTGATTCTAAAACTCCTATGGATGATACAAATCAAACTTTTATACATAGAAATGAATTTACTATTAACAGTATTTCAGCTGACTTATTATATAAGTATAATATAATTGATGATTTATCAATAGTTTTAGGTACAAAATTGAACTATTTTATAAATAAGGAAATTGAAGCTACACAGAATTTACTTAGACCACTAGCCGCTCAGTTTAAAAGAGAAGTTGGAAAAGTTTATTTTAATAATGATAGGTCCATACTTATTTATCAAAATGATAATGTCGAGGAAATTTCAAGTTTTAATATAGGAGCCACAATTGGCTTACAGTACAAAATTAAGTTAAAGAGTTTGGAAATATGTCCCATTGTCTTATATAATTTTTACTCAACTAATCTTATGAATGATACAGGATGGAAATTGACTACGATTACAATTGGTTTTGATTTTATGTTCGGTGTTTAAGTTATTGTGAATTTGTATTTTATTAATAATTAATTATAAATCTTAATTTGGAGAGAATTATGAAAAAGTCTATTAATTTACTTGCTTTTTTAACTTTGTTGCTTGCTGTTTCCTGCGGAGATATTGTTGATTCGGATGAAAATATCAAGAAAACAGCTGTTACCTATGCCAAAGTGCTTGAAAATCAAGAAACAGGAGTGATTTTGCCATTGAAAGTAGGGAATAAATGGCTCTACACAGTTGATGAACTTAATGATAACGACGTCGTGATGAGAAAAAGGGCAGACTCAATTGTAGTGATAAGCGAACTTACTTTAGACGACGGCATATGGTTCGAAGTATATTTCCCGTTAATTTCCAAAAAAGAAAATGTTTTGATGACAAATACCGAAAAAGGGCTGTGGGTACGGTGCGAACAATGCGAAGATAAATCATTTCTTTGGGCTGAATATCCCTACCAAAATAAATTATTTTATGTAATGGAAAAACACTTTGTAATATCTGATTCAAACGGCGATACACTTGCTGAAGATTTTGGTAGTATAGGGAAAACTGCCCAATCAGCTTCTATTAAATTGTCAAATGGTCAAGATTATGAAACAATTAAATACGATGTTTTCGCAATAAATAAAGAAAAAATGATAACACAACTTCATCTTGGTGATGAGCATTACGTTCCGGATTTCGGATTAGTTGCATCATACATCAAGCCATATTCCAAAATGATTGGCGAAAATTACGAATTAGTTCAATTTATAAATGAAGAAAAAGAGGAAAAATCCTGTGTATTTGATGAGTATATCAACTTAGGTGAAATTCGTAAAGATAGCCTTGTAACAATTTCAAAAGAAATCATAAACACAACAAATAATAGCTTCAAATTAAAAGGGATTGCAATTATTCCGGCAACCGAAATAATCAGCTTTGGAAAGTTTAAACCTTCGATGCATGAATGGCTAAATGCATCGCTCAAACCCGGACAAACACAATCAATTGAAATAAAAGTCACTCCCGACAAATTAGGTGAATTTTCCACCACAGTTATGATAATATATTCGGACCAAAATAAGTGCTTTTATAATATATTAATCGAAGGTACTTGTATAGAGTAGCAATTTAATAATCAATTCATCCGATGACTCCCGGTCATCGGATGAATACAAAGCATTTACCCACTGGCTTCATCAAAATAGGTGATAGTGTAGAGAAATTTGAGAAAATAGTATTAAAACGGTGCAGTTACCGATAATGCACCGCCGGTTCTACCTTTGGCGTTTGGACCGATGCCAAACCTAACATCAAATGACCAATAAAGTACATTGCTAAAAAATGTTGGTATGCGAGATAATCCAAAACCTGCTTCAGAATAACCGGCTGAGCCTGTTTCCCTGTAAAAAGAATTCGAATTATTATAATATTCTCCGTAAGTGCCACCGATTGTTAGCTCCGGACCTCTGCCTTCATAGGTTGGAAGTCTCATCCATCGCCACCAAATATCAGATAAATTATAAAGTGCTTGAACCGAATAATATTTATTTCCGCCATAAAACCCAAGTGGTGCTGTATAGAAATTACCCACATTGTTCAAAATAAATAGCCTCGTAGCCATTCGATGTTGGTATTGAACCGGAGTTTCATCTGTTGCAATGCCACCGGAAAGTGACAACATGAGTTTCATCGCTCCATAACCGGTTTTAAATGTCGGAATTGAAACAATGAATCTGCCACTAATACCACCAAAATCTGTTTCAGTTTTCGTTTCCTGACCTCCGAAAGCATCAATATTGATTTCGGCATCAATCGTTTCAGGAAGCATAATTGGAATAATTTTACCATAAGCAATGATTGAGCGCAAGATTCGATAATCACCATTAATTGCTTTTGGATGATTTCGCCATTCATAATCCTCAAAAAGCGATGCATTTGTAGTTTTATCAAGTGAAAAATTTCTTGAAAATTCCGCACTTAAAGCGAATTTAAGATTTTTGGAACTTATATCCAACCCTAATCCAAATCCATCGTTTTGATAATAGTCGTTATAATCCTCATGAACGAATGCAGCCGCTGCAGTATTGAAAAGTCGGGGATACTGACCTATGGAATGCCCGAACTCGTCCTGAACTGAAAAAACTTTACCACTAAATATGAAATCCGCACCTGCCATTTTTAAAGGTGGCAATTCCAACTGAACGCTCCCAAAAACATCCTGCAATCCAAAACTAAAATAGCCCACAGTATTTAGATTAAATCCATACGCCTCTAATTTAGGTCTCAATCCCAAAGAAACTGAGCTAACCCTATTAAAATCAATATATGGAATCTTCCAGCTAAAATTGACATTGCTTGGGGTTTGGGCAATTTGCACTGAATCAAGTGCAACTGCACTATCAACTTTTGCATAAATCTCAATTTCCCTATCGGACAATTCTCGCATCGAATTTTGTTCCCAGAATAATGAATCTCGTGTATCAGCAAGTTCTGAAACTGTGATTTTTCGAACATTTTCCGTATAAATCGAATCGGGTAGAATCACATTAATATTTGCATCGCTAAAAATACTCGTTGCTTTCACATCCGTCGTGAAGCCTAATATTCCCTTGACTACATCAACTTTAGCTTTAGCACTTACCTCAAGGAATGCCGGATACCAGACTTTTTCTTCAGATTCGCTGTACTTTTGTTTTATTACAAGGTCTTCAAAAAATGGAATAGCAGTAGTTGAACTTGGGCTCAGCTCAAGTTCTACGATATTATAAGTATCCTCAATTATTCGAATTTCACCTTCAAAACGAGGATAAATATCTGACTTCGGCTCAACATTTAATACATAAATATATCTACCATTTTGGTTAATTCTATCTTTTAATGTATAATTATAATCAGATAGGGCAGAAGTACCTATCGGTGAAGGCATTGTCGTTTTCAGAAAAGTAATATCATCATCGTAAAAACTAATAAACTGAGTGATTGCCATAATGTTCTGTTCAGATGGGATATTTGCAGTCTGGCGACGTTTGTTTATTGTCGCTTTGCTAATATTTTTCTCATAATCCTTTTGAACTGTCGAATATGTTTCCATAATTATATATTTTTTACTGTCCGATGGCTCTTCACTTCCACCTATACCAACTGATGCACCCATCGACACTTTTCCATCTTCACTTGTACTAAATGAAATTAAGGAACCATCAAGTTCCATGACTAATTTTGAATAGAGCTCGCCCGAAAAGGTGCGCAGCTTTTGCTTATTTTCATCGCGTTTTTTCACTGCCCTTTCAATTATTTGTTCAGGCGTGATAGCAGCCGTAACATTCACATTTCCGGTAACTACGGGAATAGGCTTGAGTTTGAATTCTAATTTCTCCGGTTTAACTTTAACTATCAACGAATCTGAACTATAGCCCAAGGAGCGCACAAGCAGTGTTTCGCCTTTATTGACACTTATTCGGAAAAAACCTTTAGATGATGAGTAAGTCCCGCGGTTTGTTCCTCCAATTCTGATGCTCGCCCCGGGAATAGCCTTGCCGTTCGTGGCATCAATTACATTTCCTTCTATTACAAAAATATCGGCAGAGTAAACAGTCGAAACAGTCAACAAAATGGTAGCAATGATCAAAGTTACAATTTTCATTCTATTCTCGCTTTCATTTCTAAATAATTCATATTACGGATGGTGTATAATTTAGTTGCAAATGTCTGGACTATGATTGACTGAATTATGATTTTTATGATTAATTTGATTTTTATGATTTTTATATTTAGTTTTGAATTGAACTAAATTGATTTTATTGAAATATTGGAGCTCTAACAATGAAAATGTTTTTATCCTTGGTAGTAATTTGTGTTTTGTTTGTGTTTTCTTGTGATTCTACTACAGAGCCTACCACTAAAGCTATGATTTATGGTACTTTCGTAGATGCCACCGGCAATCCGATTGCTGACGCTGAGATTTGTTTGATTCCTGATAGAGTCACAAAAGCAATAATTGGCAAGAGTGCAATTATGGATGCTCCAAAGCCGCCTATGCTTCAAGTTGTCGAACTTGATTATTTCACTGCAATTCGGAGGTATGGACATGTTGAATTGGAATGGGCTACTTCAAGTGAACAGAATTGCGACCGTTTTGAAATTATGCGTGCTGAAAGGAAAGATAACAAACCCGATGTTTATACGATAATTGCAACTGTTAAAGCAAAAGGGACAAGTGCGACACCTTCTTCTTATTCTTTTATTGATGAAAAAATCGCCTCAAATTATGCTTACTTTTATAAGTTAAAGATTATTGATAAGGATGGAAGCTCAGTTGAAACTAATGAAATTTTTATTGACATAAATCAAGTACTTACTGAAATGAAAGCGAATTTTCCTAATCCATTTTACACCACTACGTTTATTGACTTCATTTTACCAAAATCGAGTGATATTCAATTTAAAATTATTGAGAAAAGTTCTGGACACGCTTATCTTGATGTAAAAATGTATGCAGAGAGTGGAGACTACCGTATGGAATGGTTCCCCTACCTTGACCCTCCAAAGAATGATTATACTCTACTTCGTCCGGGTGTTTACACAGCAAATCTAAAGACTAAGGATACTACTATTTCAGTTGATATGGTTCTCGATTTTATATTTATGGAATCTAATTGCGAAATTCCTCTCCACATTATTAAAACTGATAAAGATGGTAAATTTGAGATTGATTGGAAATGGGTACCGGAACTTGCTGAATATAAACGAATAGCTGATAATGGTTCTGTACTTGGGAAATTTTTGTATGGCGATAGTGGTGAAATCATTGGTAGAAAATTTGTCTCCGAGAATGATAACACTAAGAAATACTTAATTGGACGTCACTCTTTTGTCGCCGATAGGAATGGGGAGTTAAAGATAACACTCATTGCTAAGGAAGTTGAAGTTCAAAAGTAATGGAATGTGGTACGAATTAAGTCTATTTATAATATCGGAGCTCTAACAATGAAAATAATTTTATCCTTGATTGTAATTTATGTATTATTTGCTATTTCATGTGATTCTACAACAGAGCCTTCTGCAAAACCTATGATTTATGGTACTTTCGTAGATGCTGACGGTAATCCGATTGCTGACGCTGAGATTTGTTTAATTCCGCATATAGCCACGAAATACATGATTGGCAAGGCTGCAATTATGGATGCTCCAAAACCACCGATGCTTCAAGTTGTCGAACTCGAGTATTTTACAGCAAGTCGGATAGATGAGAATGTAGAATTGCAGTGGGCTACTTCAAGTGAACAAAATTGCGACCGTTTTGAACTTATGCGTGCCGTAATGCAAGATAATAAGCCCGGTACTTATACGAAAATTGCTACAGTTCAAGCTAAAGGAATAAGTGCGACTACTACCACTTATTCTTTTACTGACGAAAATCTCGAAGCTATCAATACCTATTATTATAAGTTAAAAATTATTGACAAGGATGGAAGTTCAGTAGAAACTGATGTGGTTAAATTTAAATATTTAAAAATTATTACTCAACTGAGAGCAAATTCCCCTAATCCCTTTACTATAGTAACAGCTTTTTACTATTCGTTACCAAAATCAAGTGACATTAATTTCAATATTGTCGAGAAAAATACAGGAATCAAATATGTTGATTTGAATATCCACGCATCGAGCGGATCCCATATGTATCGGTGGTTGGCTCTTCTTGACCCTGCTAATAATGATTCAACTCATCTTCGTCCGGGTATTTATATTGCAAATCTAACGACTCAAGATACTACTATGTCAACCAATTTGGTTCTCGATTTCTGGTTTAAAGAATCAAATTGCGAAATTCCTCTACAGATTGTTAAAACTGATAAAAATGGCAAATTTGAGATTGATTGGAAATGGATACCCGAACTTGCTGAATATCCTCGAGTAGCTGCAGATGGTTCAGTACTTGGGAAATTTATGTATGGTGATAGTGGTGAAATCATTGGTAGAAAATTTGTCTCCGAGAATGATAACACTAAGAAATACTTAATAGGACGGCATTCTTTTATCGCTGATAGAAATGGGGAGTTAAAGATAACACTCACAGCTAAGGAAATTGAAGTTCAAAAGTAATATTTTGTCATGATGACAATTTACTCATGACGAAATTTTTGATTTTGGGCAGTAACAGCAGGCTCAGTAATATTCCTATAGAATCGGCAGCAAAATCCCAAAAATCGCACATTCTGCCCGGTACAAAGTGTTGGTGAAGTTCGTCACCCAAGGCATATAAAATGGCAATTATTGCTACTGCGAAGTAAGTTTTTTTAAGTGTCAAATTTGGTTTTTGAGCCACAACCGCAAATTGCATCAATATTCCGAATATAAAATATGCTGTCATGTGCAAAAGTTTGTCTTGACCCATGATTGCATCTGAAACAAAGGGAACTTGGTGTATCGAAGACATTACAAAAATCGAAATTGCCATCATCACGACCGGCAATGTAAAAATCAGTTTTTTGTTTATCATTATTCTATTTCTGTGCTAATGATAGATTTGAAAGAGTTCGGCAAATATTCAATAATCGATGATGCTGTAAGGGTGTATTCATCATTTTCAGCCGAGTACAAGTCTCCGGCTCGTGAATGTAAATATGCCGCTAAGGCAGTCGAATTCAGCAAATCATCAGATTGAGCCGCAAAAGTGCCGATTATCCCGCTCAACACGTCACCACTACCGGCTGTTGCCATACCCGAATTCCCGCCCAGATTCAAAATCGTGCTGTCACCATTTGTAATAATTGTGGGGTGCGACTTTAAAAGAAGCGTGCAATTATGTTCGAGGGAAAATTTCTTAGCAATTTCAATTATATTTTGTTGAATCTCCTCAACGGGCAGATTAGCCAATTTTGAAAATTCATATATGTGTGGCGTGAGTATGAGATTTTTATTCAGCTTAGTATCATTGCTAATGATTCGCAAACCATCTGCATCAATCACAATGGGTATTTCCGGAAATTCAGCGATAATTTCATTCAACATTTTCAAAGTTGATTCATTCGTTCCGATTCCGGGACCAATAACAATTGAACTTGCCTTTTTGCAACGACTGAGGAGTAAATCCTTATTTTCGGATGAAATCGTACCATCTGAATTTGCTTTCAATTTATATGCAATGACTTCGGGCAAAAGTGCCGGATGTATGTTTGGCGTGAGTAATTCGACGAGACCGGCTCCTGATTTAATCGCGGAATTTGCTGTAAGTGCTGCTGCTCCGGGCATCGAATCCGAACCTGCAATGACAACAACTCTTCCAAAATCAAATTTGTCGCTATTTTGATTGCGAACGCTAAGAATCTCTGCTGCTGATTCATCATCCAGACACATATATGAATTTGCTTGAGGTAAATTCAGTGGTGCCCCAAGATTGCAAACTATGATTTCGCCACAATGGTTAGGACCATATTGCAAATACATCCCCAATTTTGAGGCAAACATTGTCAAAGTAATGTCGGCACTGAAAGCATCAATATGTGCTCGTCCGGTATCGGCATTCAATCCCGCGGGAACATCAATTGCGATTTTCATGGCATCAGCATAATTCAACAATTTGAGCAAATCCGGAGTATTCCCCCGAAGATTTTCATCGGCACCAACGCCTATCAAAGATTCAATCAAGACGTCTGATTCTTTCAGCATATCAAATATGAAACTATGCTCAAGGTTTTCATACATCGGAATCTGCATTTTGCGGACAATTTCATAATTGGCTCTTGTTTCGGGACTCATCTTGTCCGGTGAGCCAAAGAGGAAAATCTTGATAGAACTGAATCCATTCACGTGCAAATGTCTCGCCAGAGCGAAACCATCTCCACCGTTATTACCTGTGCCGCAAAAAATCGCGATACTTTCCTGTTGTAAAACTCTTTCTCTAATCACTTCGAATGAAGCGCGTGCCGCATTTTCCATCAAAATCTGAGAACTAATTCCCAAACTTTCGATTGCGTAAGCATCCGCTTTGCGAGTTTGCTCTATTGTTAAAATTTTTTCCATGCCTATTTGACGTTTAATGACTTATAAATTTTGGAACTTTCTTTTTAAAAATTCGTATATATTGTATGGATATGACGATATAAAGAGGGGAAATCGTTTGTTTTTGAATATTGATGAAGTTTTTTAAAAGACTAAACCAAATGTCGGTATAATTTTTGTATTTCGATAATAACATTTGTTGGATTTGCGAGTCTAAAGCTTAATATAATGTTCAAAGGAGAAACCGATGATTGATGAAAAATTGAAGATACAGACCAAAAAAAATGATGATATACATTGTGTGTATCTGAATGGCTATCTTGATGCTCATACAGCACCAAAACTCGAAGAGACCTTCCAACGAATAATTAACGAGGGAGGCTATAAGATTTTGGTCAACTTTAGCGAGTTGGACTATATCAGTAGTGCCGGTTTGGGTGTATTCATGGCATATATCGAAGATGTTCGCAATAATGGTGGTGACATCAAACTAACATCGATGAAGGACAAAGTCTTCTCGGTTTTTGATTTGCTCGGTTTCCCGATGCTTTTTGATATTGATGCTGACGAGCAAGATGGTATCTCGAAATTAGCGAATAATCAGTTTAGATGAAAGCTGAAAATTCACATAACACTATTTGTACGGCTGGTGACGTTGTCGAGCTTTCACGGATTCGTGACTTTGTCAAATCGAAAGCTGAAGTTTTCGGATTTGGCGATGGCGATTGCAATAAAATTGTGCTTGCGGTGGACGAAGCCTGCTCAAATTTGATTGAACATGCTTACCGAAAAGATGCCTCAAAACTTCTATGCGTTGAAATTGATTCATTAGACAAAGACTTCATCATCAAAATTTTGGACAATGCAAGCCCTTTTGACCCATTGAATGTACTGCAACCTGATATGGAAGAGTATTTCAAAAAGCTCAAAAGGGGAGGGCTTGGCATTAAAATCATGCTTATGGTCATGGACGAAATCCACTATTATCCTTCTACTGAACAGAATCCTGTCAATACTTTAATCCTAAAGAAGCATTTAAACTAAATAATATCATTAAATATTCGTAATTTTGTATGTGATGTATTTGTAAAATTTTACAAAGGTTTTATGAAATTTGTTATAATGTTTGGGGCAATAATTTTGGCGGCACTATTCGCCGCAATTGGTGGTTACACTAAACCCAAGGCTTTATGGTGGAAAGTCATAGCAATTCTGATGGTTGCATTCGCGCTGATTCTGACTATTCTTCCGCCTGTATCAGGCAATCTTACTACTGCACGATATATTAAAGAGGGTTTCTACGAAAGCCTCAACCTTCATATCAATAATAAAACTGAGAACCATTACTTCGACGAGCAATCAGGCAAATGGTTTGTCTATTTTGGTGATAAGCCCGCTGACCTTTCTGACCCTTCAACTGTAGATTTTAATCGTAAATTGATCATCAATTCCAAAGAACTTCCGCATGGATTTTCCGAAGATTCAGAATTGGTAATCAAAGCCGGATATGATAAGGAAAACGATGCCATAGAATTTATCGAAACTAAATATGTCAACCCTCTTTTCGATTATCCTTTCGTTCCCAATTTGGACGAGCGAATCAAAATATTGAATTTGCATGTTCCAATGGCTTGGATAGCTGTAATTGCCTATTTGATGTCCATGATTTATGCCATTCGATATTTGAAATCAGGCGATTTGAAATGGGACATCAACACTGCATCTGCGGCTGCATTAGGCAACCTTTTTGCAATATTGGCTACTGTAACGGGTATGTTGTGGGCAAAATATAATTGGGGTACATATTGGAACTGGGACCCTCGTCAAACGTCTATATTTGTATTGATACTAATTTATGCAGCATTTTTTGCACTCAGATCTGCGATTGATAATCCGGAACGTAGAGCAAAACTCAGCTCGGTTTATTCAATCATCTCGTTTGTAACGGTGCCTTTTTTGGTCTTCGTATTGCCGAGAATGGCAAGCGGCTTGCATCCCGGCTCTGCCGATGATGTTAACGCAGGACCACTTGTTTCAGCACAGCCAAGTGCATTGGATACTAATTTGGTCTGGGGTTTTGGTTTGTCTTTGTTTGCATTTTCGGTCATTTATTTCTGGCTGTTCAATATTTTAGTCAGATTGAACATTATTAAGAACAAATTAAGTTAAGGATTTTGAAATGGAACAATTTCTGCATGATAATTCGCTCTTTGTGGTGCTTGGAATCGCTTTGATTCTATGGTTCGGTTTAGGATTTTACATGTTCTCTTTAGATAAAAAAGTCAGCAAGTTGGAAAAACAAATCGCAACAAACAAAGAATAGTTGCGTTGTCAGTACGATTTTCTGGGTTTAATTGAAAAAAATGTGTTATATTACATTGTAGTAATATTGTAAATTAAGGTAAATTATGAAAACAAAATATATAATCGGAATCGTTGCGGTAGCAATATTTGCCGCACTCGCTATTTTCTCTTTCGATTCTTCAAAAATCGAATATGCAAGTTTCCCCGAAGCTAAAGACAAAGCAAAAGTTGTCCAAGTTATTGGTTCATGGGACCAAACCGAAGGTCAAGAGTACAACTCTGAATCTAATACTTTTTCTTTCTCAATGGTTGATGAACTCGGCAACAAAGCTCGAGTGGTAAGCACAGGCTCAAAGCCAAATAACTTCGACGTTGCTCCTATGGTTGTAATCAAAGGTAAGTTCGAAGGTAACGATTTTCACGCATCCAACATTCTTACAAAATGCCCTTCAAAATACGAAGGCGAGTTTGAAGAATTGGAAGGCAAACAACTTTATAAAAATTAATTTTTAAGAAATTTCCTGAGATAAAATATATGTTTGGTAAAATTTTAATCATTTTGACAGTGCTTTTCGGCTTACTGTCAACTATTCTCTATTTAGTTTCCTACAAGAAAGACCACCTACGCAAATTAGGTAGGCTCTTTTACTATTTGATGACTGCAGGAATCGTGGGAGCAAGTATTTATCTGCTTGCCAACATCTTGGGGCACAACTTCCAATTTACCTATATTTGGGAGTATTCATCCACCGAATTGCATAATTATTTCTTAGTTGCCTCTTTCTATTCGGGGCAACAAGGTTCATTCATGCTTTGGATGATTATACTTGCAATTATCGGATTATTTTTGATACAAAGCACTAAAAATAATGGTTATGAATCATTAGCTATGGGATTTTTTGCTTCCATAATTTTCTATGTAGCTTTGATTTTAGTATTCAAAAGCCCATTCGATTATGTTTGGGAAACTTTTGCAGGCGAGGGACTCGAAACCGGATTTATGCCGGCAAATGGGCGAGGGCTCAATCCGATTTTGCAAAATTATTGGATTACGATTCACCCACCGATTCTATTTATAGGCTATTCGTTGATGGCTGTACCTTTTGTTTTGGCATTAGCCGCGCTTATCAAAAAAGAATACAAAACTTGGATTGACATCTTAATGCCTTGGGCATTGGTAGGAACTGCAATCTTAGGCTTGGGAATCATGCTCGGTGGATTTTGGGCATACGAAACCTTAGGTTGGGGTGGTTTTTGGGCATGGGACCCGGTTGAAAATTCTTCACTTATTCCATGGATGATAGCCGTTGCTCTGATACATACCTTGATGGTACAGCGTCGCACAGGCGGATTAATCAAAACGAATCTTATACTTGGAATGCTATCGTTCATTTTCGTGGTCTATGCAACGTTTCTGACCCGAAGCGGTATCTTAGGTGATACTTCTGTTCACTCATTCGTTGCTCCGGGAGCTATCGTTTATACGATGTTGGTATTCTTCCAAATTACTTATTTAGCACTTGGAATTTTCTATATTGCATATAGATACAAAGATATTAACAAGTATTTGAGCAGGACCACCATCAAAGACTTCTCTAAAGAATATTCGCTGACATTAGGTTCAATACTAATTTTAGCTATGGCTGCCATTGTAATTATGGGAACAAGTTGGCCCGCAGTTGCAGAATTATTCGGACAACAAAAAGTTGCAATTGAAATTTCGGTCTATGACAAGTTCGGGACCGTCTTTGCTATAGTTTTCCTAATCCTTAACGGATTATCCTTATACCAAAAATGGAAAATCGGCAATCTGAAAGATGTTTTCGGCAAAATCATACTTCCTTTTATCGCATCTGCCTTACTCGTAGTATTGCTTGCATTCATGGGATTAGACGGTTTTAATTTCATTTTGCTCACATTTGCTGCAGTTTTCTCACTACTCACAAATCTCGAATTTTTGATTAGAAACCTTATCAAAAACCCCAAAAAACTTGGTCCATATTTGTCTCACTTTGGTGTTGCATTCTTGATTTTGGGTGTTGTCGCGAGTGGTGGATACGAAGCAACTCAACAAATTAGGTTGACTGAAAATCAGACAAAATCAGCTTTCGGATATGACTTTACTTATATCGGAAAAAAACGTATCGAACAAGAATTCAAAGACAGAGAGAAATACCGCTACAATGTATCTATTAAAAAAGGTAATGAAGAGAAAGTCGTCGGACCAATTATTTATTGGAGCGATTTTAATGAATGGCAATCACCATTCTTAGAACCCGGCGTTTTCGTTAAAGTCGAAAAAGATATTTATCTGGCTCCAAAAGCTGTCGAAGCTGCAAGTACTGCACCCGAAGCATATCTCCGCAAAGCTGAGTCAACATTAGTGCCGATTGATTCGAGTCTCAGAATTTCCATTACAGGATTTGATTTTGACCAAGTTACAGGAGTCAGTGGAAATACTGCCGTAATTGGAACGATTTTGAAGACTCAATTTGCAGATGAAAGTTCCAGAGCGGACACACTTTATTCGATGTTGGACGTAACTACGTGGGAATCGCAACCTAATTGGTATAAAATCCCCGATACAGAGGTCGAAATCAGCATGATTAGACTCGTTCGCGATATGAATGATGTCCAAAATACAAAGGCACACTTAGTATTCAAAAAAGCAGGAATGCCTGAGCCCGAACCGATGGAAATTTTCACATTCGATGTTACAATCAAGCCTTTCATAAACCTTGTTTGGCTCGGAACTATACTAATCGTAGTGGGATTTTTGCTTCCGATATCTAAGTACACAGCAAATGGAAGGAAAAACAATATTGCTCAAGAGTAATATGTAATTATTTTCATTTGTAATCGTCTTAAAAGTACAATTGTAATCATTTAAGGAGTATTTAATGTCTGTTACTAAGTTCAAAAAGACTTTTGCCTTGCCCTTTGCCCTAATGGCGGTGGCGGCTATATTAGTGTTTTCATATACAAACACAAGTAAAGCCGAATCTACGAGCAAAGCAGGCGACCCGATTGTTTTGACAATCAATTCTGTGATTCCTAACACTGCTGTCGGTACTGCGGTTGACTTCAAGTTTACTCATAATGGAAAAGAGACCACTTTTGCAGAGTTTACTAAAGGAAAAGTTGTATTTTTGAATTTCTGGGGTACTTGGTGTCCACCTTGCCGCAAAGAGATTCCTGATATAATTGAAATACAAAAGGAATTGGGAACTAAAGATTTTATTGTAATCGGCATAGCAAGGGAAAAAGACCGTGACCCGATTGCAAAAGTAACTAATTTCTCGAAAGCTCAAGGAGTTAATTACATTAATTTCATTGGAGTCAATGAACTCTTCAAAGCATATGGCGGCATAAGTGCCGTACCAACTACTTACATCATTGGTGCTGATGGCAAAATCGCAGAAGAAATCGTAGGTATGCGTGCAAAATCACAATTTATGAAATCAATCAGCAAAGTACTGAAATAATTATCAACTGATTTTTACTTTAGAATATTTTCAAGTGGCTGTCTTCCAAAAGGCAGCCACTTTTTTTTTGCTGCGTTGTCTTGTTCCCCCTCTTCTCAAGAGGGGGTTAGGGGGTGTTACGTAAACTTATTTTAGGACTAAACCCAAAACCAACCACCCCGTCTGCTTCGCAGACACCCCTCAAGAGGGGAATGAAGAATTGTAGGGACAGACAGCGTTCTGTCCAAAACATAGCCCACACTGCCCGTAGGTTTCACCTACGGTTATTAACATTTAAGCCCTTCGGGCTTTGACCTTGTGCAAAAGTTAATTACACTGCCCGTATGTTTCACATACGGTTATTCACATTTAAGCCCTTCGGGCTTTGAAATAAATCTATTGTTGATTTGTCTATCAAAAAGTAATTTATTTGATATAGTTAAGTTTGAGCTATTTGTAATTCAAATTGAACAGATTTCAACATCATAACTTATAAATTATCGGGTTTTTGAGACATTAGAATATTTAAAGCAGAATAATTATGAAAAAGTCGGGCTTCAAAAAATCAGATAGTAAAGTTGCTGTTATTGAACAACCTAGACCCCAAAAAGAGGCTTTCAATAATTTTCCTGTTGTAGGTATTGGTGCTTCCGCCGGTGGCTTAGAAGCACTTGAGCAGTTTTTTTCTAATGTTCCTCCCGACATAGGTATGGCATTTATTGTCATCCAGCACCTCGACCCTAATCATGTCGGAATGTTGCCTGAAATTCTTCAACGCACAACTGATATGAAAGTAACTCAGGCTGAAGACCTAATGAAAGTATTATCCAATCATGTCTATGTAATTCCACCCAATAAAAGCATGTCAATCGTAAGAGGTTCTTTGCGTTTATTAGAGCCAATTGAAATACGCGGGCTGAGATTGCCGATTGACTTCTTTTTCAACTCGCTTGCAGAAGACCAACTCAATAACGCTGTCGGTGTTATTCTTTCCGGAATGGGTAGTGATGGTAGTCTGGGTATAAAATCAATCAAGGAAAATCATGGTATTGTTTTGGTTCAAGACCCTGCAACTTCAGTTTTTGATGCAATGCCCAGAAGTGCAATTGATTCTGTAGTTGTGGATATTCAAGGCTCGGCTAATGAATTACCCGGCAAACTGATAGATTTTATTAATTTTAATACCAATAATGCTATCAAAAATGACTTTGATGGTGCCAATAAAAGTAATATCGAGAAAATAGTTCATTTGCTTCGCACATCTACAGGTCATGATTTTTCCCAATATAAAAAGAATACCCTGTACCGTAGAGTTGAACGGCGAATGGGTGTTCATAAGATTGATAAGATTACCAATTACGTAAGGTTTTTACAAGAAAATCCGAGTGAAATTAATATTCTTTTCAAAGAATTATTGATAGGAGTTACTAGTTTTTTCAGAGATTCTGAAGTATGGAATAAGCTCAAAAAAAGCGTTCTACCTGAAATGATGAATGAGTTGCCTGATGGTTATATTCTCAGAGCGTGGGTTCCGGCTTGCTCTACCGGTGAAGAAGCATATTCTCTGGCTATTATTTTTGATGAAGTATATCAAGAAATCAAACATAAAAAGAAACTTTATTTGCAAATATTCGCTACAGATATTGATAAAGATGCAATTAATATCGCTAGAAAAGGAAATTATTCTTCGAACTTAGCTGCAAATGTTTCATTAGATAGAATTGACAAATATTTTAAAAGTAATGAGTACGGCTATAGAATAAACTCGTATATTCGGGAAATGGTTGTTTTTGCAACACATAATATAATCAATGACCCTCCATTTACAAAATTAGATATTCTATCATGCAGAAATTTGTTTATATATATAGAGCCTGTTTTACAGAAACAACTTATGTCATTATTTTACTATAGTATAAATGTCGGTGGATTAATGATTCTCGGCACTGCTGAAAGTAATAGTTCCAAAAAAGGAATGTTTGACTCAATAGATTCAAAATTGAAATTACTGAAACGCTCTAATAATGAAATAGAATCAATTTTTATAGATTTTCCAAGTTCATATTTAACTAAATCGAGAAGTCCGATGAATGAAAAAAAGACAAACATAATGCCGGAAAGTATCCAGTCAGTTGCAGATCAATTATTGCTGCAAAGATATGCACCGGCAAGCGTTCTAATTAGTGATTCAGGTGATATAATTTATATTACAGGTCGCACGGGCAAGTATTTAGAGCCTGCTGCCGGAAAAGCTAATATGAATATCTACATAATGGCTCGGGAAGGTTTAAGCCACAAGCTACCTGAAGCTATCCGAAAAGCGAAACAAAATTATGAGCCTGTTTTAATTTATGATTTAAAAGTTGGTACCGAAAAAGATTATCACATGGTTGATGTTGTTGTTCAACAAATTGAAAAACCTGATTTATTGAAAAATAATATTATTGTGGTTTTTTCAGATGTTCCTGCATATAGAGTACCGCTTTATTCTAAAGTAAAGCCCGGACAAACAGGCGCTATGCTGCCATTGAATGAGTTAGAAATTGCACTTGCCCGCGCTTATGAAGATTTGCACACCTTGAGAGAGGAAATGGAAACCTCGAACGAGGAACTAAGCTCCTTGAACGAGGAACTTCAATCCTCAAACGAAGAATTACAATCCTCAAACGAAGAATTAACTTCATCAAAAGAGGAAATGCAAAGTCTGAACGAAGAGCTTCAAACTGTTAATGCCGAATTACAAATACGTGTAGCAGATTATCTCGAAGCAGATAATGACATGAAAAATCTTCTCAACAGTACTGATATTGCTACATTATTTCTCGATAAAGAATTGAATATCCGTCGTTTCACAGACCAATTAACTAAATTAATAAAACTAAGACCAACTGATATTGGACGACCTTTTACTGATATGGTTTCAGAGTTACAGTATCCCGAAATTGCAGAACATTCAAAAGAAGTTCTCCGAACACTGATATTCAAAGAAATGGACATCGCAACCAACGATAATAAATGGTACACTGTAAGAATTATGCCTTACCGAAATTTCGAAGACAGAATTGATGGTTTGGTAATAACCTTTATTGACATAACATTTGCTAAACATTTGGAAGCTGAACTAAACAGAACCAAAGATTTACTTCGTAAAAATAATTTATTGTAGTGTGCCTTCGGATTTGTCTGAACTATGATTTGAATGTCTGAACTATGATTCATATGTCTGAACTATGATTTATATGATTAAAATGATTTTTATGATTTCATAATGTGATTATGTATTCAGTTTTATCATACTAATCACACAAATCATATAAATCATAGTTCAGACATTCCCCTCCCGTCAGGTGCAACACCTGACGAAACGGAAAAATTACAAAAACTCTTCGATTTTAACACCGGATTGCTTAATAATTTCATATAATGTACCTTTCGGCAAATCCTTTTTGTGCATTGGTATCACGACTCTTGTTTTAGTATCATGGTTAATTAGAATGTGGTGACTACCTTTTATTCTGTCAATCAAAAAGCCATTTTTAAGAAGTATTTTCATAATTTCCGTTGGCGTCAATGATGGCAGTTTAGGCATAAGATTCTACCATAACACTATACTCCAAGGTTTCATTATCATTCGGAATAGATTCATTATGCTCTGAAAGGCTTTCTAAATATAGCTCGATTGCTTCCTTAGCCATAACTTTTGCCTCCGAGAGCGTTGAACCATACGAGATACATCCGGGCAATGAGGGCACTAAAACTGTAAAACCACCTTCCGGCTCTGGTCTTAATAATACCTTGTAATTATTATATGTCATATCAAAACCTAAAAATAATATATCATAAAAATCGACGAAATGTAAATCTTAATATTTTCCTTGTTCCGTCAGGTGTTACACCTAACTTATACATTTTGTCATTCTGAACGAAATGAAGAATCAAGATTTCTTTATGAATTAATCCCAAAGGGATTACATGTTTATAGAAATAAATTGATACCCGTTGCGATGCGACCTCGAAGAGGTCGAATGTATATTATTAACAATTTTGCTATAAACATGTGACTCCTTCGGAGTCAACATGTCCCATCAGTTCTGACAAAGCCCAGACGAAACCTTCCGAAGGTTTCGAACCTTCGGAAGGTTGAAAATATCAATATTTACGATTTCATCAGCTTTTCTAATTCTTCTGTGTAGCGTTTGATTTTTTGTATCGTGAGTTCTATGGGTTTGGGGCTGCTCATGTCAACTCCGGCTTTTTGCAAAACGTTGATTGGGTAATCCGAACTTCCCGATGAAAGGAAATCCAAATAGCGCTTAATTGCAGGGGCGCCTTCGTTTTTGATTTGCTCGGCTAATGCGTGGGCTGCCACAAATCCCGTTGCGTATTGGTAAACATAGAAATCATATTTAACTAAATGATGTACGCGCGACCATGATAATCCCTCTTCTGCATCGGTAACCATTTCGGGTCCCCAATATTTTTGGTAAAGTTCGGCAAATAATTCAGTCAGTTGGTCTGCTGTCAATATCTCACCTTTTTGAGCCTTTTCGTGTGTCAACATTTCAAATTCGGCGAATCGTGTTTGACGGAAAAATGTCATTTGTGCAGAGATTAAGAATTTTTCGAGTAGTTCGGCTTTTTCTTCCTTTGTTTTAGCATTTTCGAGCAAGTAATCGAGTAATAACGCTTCATTTGTAATTGATGCCACTTCTGCGACGAAAATCGAATATCCGGTATAATGATATGGTTGGTTTTTCTCGCTGAAAAATGAGTGCATATTATGCCCGATTTCATGAGTCAATGTAAACATATCGTCCATTGTGTTGTTCCAATTCATCAAGATGAATGGGTGAGGACCTGCACCTGTACTATTGGAATAAGCTCCGCTGCGTTTGCCTTGAGTTTCGTAAACGTCAATCCATCTGTTTTCAAATCCAAATTTGACTTGTTTGACGTATTCGTCGCCTAATGGTTTGAGGGATTTCAAAACGATGTCTGTCGCTGTTTCATAATCATATTCCCGTTGAGTAGCAGGGAAGAGCGTCACGTATGTATCATATGGGTGCAATTCGTCTAATTTCAAAGCTGTCTTTTTGATTTTTGCCCATTTGTGCAATGCATCAAGATTGTTATTTACAGATTTGACTAAATTTTTGTAAACATCTACCGGTATATCGTTGCCTTTCAAAGCTGCTTCAATCGGGGAGGAGTATTTACGAATCTCCGAATTTACAAGTCTTTGCTTTACTCTGGAATTATACAAAGACGCCATTGTTCCTTTTAATGCTCTGTATGGTTCATAAGTGGCTTTGTAAACATCGCGACGGTAATCTCTGTCCAATGCAAATAGGGCGGCTCTGTAACGACCGTGTGACACTTGCATTTCCGTTCCGTCATTCATTTTGATATTTGGGAAAGGCAATTCTGCATCGTTCAGAATTGAATAAGTATTGCTTGCAGTTTGGAACACAGGACTAAGCTTTGCGAGAAGTTGTTCTTGGTCTGCAGGTAGAGTATGGTCGCGCATTTTGTAAGTTGATTCCAATTGGTGCCTGTAATCTACCAAAACTTTATCATTCAAATATGAATTGAATTTCTCCTTTGGAAGGGCAATCAATTCAGGCGTCATGAATGATGCTGCTGCGGAAAATTCCGAACCGAGCTTTTGGATTCGGTCATACATCATTTGGAATTTGCCTTCATTCAAATCTGTATCTCTCGACAAAGCTACGTACAAATATAATTTCGAAAATGCTGCCGAGACTTTATCAGTCAGAGCGAAGCTTTCATAAACGGATTTTGCCGATTCTCCAAATTTACCTTTGTATTGTTGAATCTTGGGAATTTCACTTTTTATACGTGCGAATTCCTTTTCCCATGCTTCATCCGAAGTAAAAATATCAGCAGTATTCCACTTGTATTTGTCGTCAATCTCAGCCCTCGTAGGTAGTTTAGTTTGCGTATAAGATTTCATGGAAGCTCCAATTATACAAAAAATTACAATCAAAATCATATTAAACTTATTCATAAAGTTTTTCCTTTAAGTACGTAAAGAGTATATTTACAAAAAATCATTTTCAGTTTATTCATTTTTATTTTCAAAATTATCAATATTTTTATTATGTTACATCATGCTGATGACAACTTTATATAAATACGAAAAAAACTTATTAAAGATTCTGATAATTTTGATGATTTTTCATCTACCTGTTAGTAGCAAGGATTCCGCAAGTGACCCGCTAAATCAGAGTGTTCTGTCGCTGAATCCAATGAATTTTAGAGAGATCATTCATATTCTAGCCCACGATTCGATGATGGGCAGACCGACCGACGGACGAATCGGGAATAAAGCCGCACAAGTGATAGCAAACAAATTAGCTGATTACGGCATTTTGCCGGGTTTAAACGGTTCCTATTACCAAAATATTCCATTGCATGAAATTTCAGTTCTACCGGAAAGCGAATTGAAAATTGTTTGTGACGAAACTTTGCAGTTCGCTCTTTATGAAGATTATATTGTCAATTCTACGGGAATGATGTCATATTTGCCACGACCTTTGGATATTGTTTTTGCAGGTTTTGGGATTTTCGCACCCGAATTTGATTATAATGATTACCAAAATATTGATGTAAGCGGCAAAGTGGTTGTATTGCTCAATGGAGAGCCCTATTCCGAAGACCTCGAATATTTCAATGGCATTTATCCGACTATTTATTCAAATTTCCAAACCAAAGCTAAATATGCCTTAGCTCGAGGTGCAAAAGCATGTATAATTCTGCTCTCCGAGAAGGATTTGCGATTCAAACCCTGGGCGGACTTGTTGGTCGATTATAATTTGCCCGAGATGACATTGGCTCAAACCGCTTCGGAAATCTTAACAATAATTATGCCTTATACAAAGGCAGATAAAATTCTCGATTGTGTGGGAGCTGTCATTGAACAAGATGAATTCGGCTTTTCAAATTTCAGCAATTCAAGTTTGTCCAAAGCTACTTTTTCCTTCAAGGGGAAATATACGGATAAGACTTTTTTGGCGCCTAATGTAGTCGGAATTATCCAAGGGCGTGGAGAAAATGTGAAAGATGAATATTTGCTTCTTTCTGCTCATTACGACCACCTTGGGATTGGTGTTCCGGTTGATGGCGATTCGATTTATAATGGTGTATTGGATAATGCAATGGGTGTATCAGCTTTGTTGGAATTGTCAAGATTATTAAATCTATTTGCCGATAATTTGAACCGAAATATTATAATCGTTTTTACCACTGCTGAGGAAAGAGGTCTACTCGGGAGTATTTATTATGCCAAAAATCCGATCGTACCATTATACAAAACTATCGCGAATCTTAATATTGACGGCATTGCATTCATTGATAATTTTAATTCTGTTATTGGAGTGGGGGCGGGTTTTTCGGAATTGAATGAAATATTAAATAAAGTAGCCGAGAAAAATAATTTGTATGTAGAGGTGCTTCCTTATGAATTAAGCAAAGTCGGCGCATTTAATCGCTCCGACCAAACTATTTTTGCTCAAGCTGGAATTCCCTCGATGCTTGTGATGGAGGGAACCGATTATTTAAATATTAGCCATGAATTCGGCTACTATCGTTTGTACGACTACATGGTGAACTATTATCATTCGCCTTTTGATGATTTAAATTATATGATAAATTACGATGCGGCTATGCAACATGTGGATTTTTTGTTAAGTTTGTCAATTGAATTAATCAATTCTGAAAAAATTCCTGAATGGAACGCAGGAACAACATTCGAAATTGAAAGACTGAGAACAAGAGCGGAAAGGAGATGATTTTGAAAATTGTAACATTGTTGGTTTGTATTTTGATAATTATTGGGTGTAGCTCTACAACAAATGAGCCTACTCGAATCATTATCAAAGGCTCTGATACAATGTATATGCTTTCGATTAGATTAGCCGCAGAATACATGAAGAACAATCGCAATGTTTCAATTTATGTTTATAGCGGCGGCACAGCCTCAGGATTTCAAGCAATTCAAGATAAATCTGCCGATATTTGCATGGCATCACGTAATGTCGAACCCGAAGAGGTTCAGCGGCTCGTTGATGAATATAGTGCTGTTGGCGTTTCGCACTTAATCGCCAAAGATGCCTTAAGTATTTATGTGAACAACAAAAACCCTGTGCAATCGCTTTCAATGCAACAATTGCAAAATATTTTCAAGTGCGAAATTACTAATTGGAAATCGCTGGGATGGGCAGACTTGAAAATCAGTCCTATCAATAGGCAGGAAAATTCCGGCACTCGTGAATATTTCCTGACGCATGTTCTTGACGGACATCAATATTGCGAGAATATTCCTTCGGCACTTTCACTCAGCAATATGATTGAAACTATCAGTCAAGATTCAGCGGCAATCGGTTATGGCGGGATAACTTATGTAGAAGGGGTCAAACATCTGAACATTAATGGTATCGAACCGACAACAGAAAATGTACTGAATGATTTATATCCAATAGTAAGATATTTACAATTTTATACGATAAACACTCCCAAAGGTGCTGTCAAAGATTTTTTGGATTGGTGTTTGAGCAAACAAGCTCAAGATTTGATTAAGGAAATGGGATTTATTCCAATTTGGGATAAATAATTATCACAATTTGAAAATAATGAATGAATATTCTCGAGAAATTTTTCGGTAATGTGAGTTTCAAAAGCGATGCAGAAATTGATTTGATGCAAGATTCGGCTCGCATTGTTTCAGATACTCTTGCGATGCTCGCCGATGAAATCAAGCCCGGAATTAAGACTATCACACTTGACCGTTTGGCTGAATCATTCATTAGAGACCACAAAGCTACTCCCGCATTTATAGGATTGTACGGCTATCCGAACACTCTTTGTACTTCGGTTAATGATGAAATTGTTCATGGAATCCCCGGAAATAGAGAACTTCGCGATGGAGACATTATTTCGATTGATTGTGGTGCAATTATGCACCAATTCTATTCAGACCAAGCCTACACTTTCGGAATTGGCGAAATTTCCGAAGATAAAAAAAGACTCATTACCGTAACTTATGAATGTTTGATTTTGGGAATCGAACAAATGAAATCATATTATAAAGTTGGCGATATTAGTTTTGCTATCGAGCAGCACGCACTACGCAACGGCTATCAAATTGTTGAAGAATTAGTCGGACACGGAATAGGGCGTAAAATTCACGAATTCCCGCAAATTCCGAATTATGGACAAAAAGGCTCGGGTACAATTCTTGTCACCGGTTTTGTATTGGCAATAGAACCAATGCTGACGCACGGTTCGTCGAAAATTCTCAAACTCGATGACGGCTGGACAATTGTAACTCGTGACGGATCGCCTGCTGCTCATTTTGAACATAATGTTGCAATCAGAAATGGAAAACCAACCGTGCTTTCCGATTTTTCTAAGATTGAATTAGTCCTTAGTCGTAGAGGATATTTCAAAGCTCAAGATTTTGTTTCTATTGAAAATTCAATTAATTATTAATGATTAATTGTGCATTCTAATTTTTTTATTTATTTTTAAAATATTCTATCACTCAATTTCACACTATATGATGAGATATATTATTATTCCTTGTTTTTTGGTGTTGATTTGCTCAAGTGTCCAAGCCCAATTGTATTTGGGTGCGGGTCCTTCAATGTACGTTCCAACCCAAGATTTCGCCGATTTAAACAACGAAAGTATAGGATTCAATCTCCAAATTGAGAACCACTATTTTTGCAATCTTTGGTGGGGCGCTAAGATTGAATATTTCGAATTCGACAGAATCGAGTCGTTGCCTGCCGAATCGCCCTCGCTCGTAGATTATTTTGCGATTACCCCAAATGTCAAATTTAATTTGACAGATGTTTCAATTTATGGCGATAATAATTGCAACCGGAAATTCATTCCATATATTAATTTGGGTGTGATTATGAGTATTTCCGATACTTTCCAACCCGAAACGGATAAATTTGGTGTTGGCGGAAATGCAGGTGTAGGCTTGGCGTACGGGTTCACTTTTTTAAATGCTTGTATGATGGTTGACCTGAATGCAACATATAATTCGGCGAATTTTCTATACAAGGATGATGCTCGGAGTACAATTAATGCGCTGATTGTGGGACTAAATCTGAGCGTAAGATTATGAAAAAACAATTAGTGAAAATATTTACATTTATAATTCTTACTTTGATTGTTTCGTGTAGCAGTTTTGAACGTACAGACGAAGCAATAAGAATCAAACCCGAAGCGACTCACAAATACAATGAAATCTTCAACCGCGATAGTAATTTCGTCGCTATCCGAAACAGCAATACATTACGAGGAACAGTCCTGAAAATAGTCGAAGTTACCAAACCTGTGGATTGCACCGCCGAAAATGAACTTTTTGAAACCCAAAAATATGTTGTATTTCTGGATTCCCTCCAACCCGATATAAAATCATTAGAGATGATTCCAATAGAAGACATTGAATTAATTGGACCCAAATTGAGCGATTTGCCACCAAATGAGCACGGAAATATCAATTGGTTCGAAAGCTTCAATAATCCGCTTGACCCAACGACGATACGCGAAGTTCCGGTCGAAAAAATCAAAATTCCCTGCAAAGATTCAAGTACAAAATTTTGCGATTGCAGCCCTTTGGTATTGCCAACATTAAACTGTCCCGATTGCGATTACAAATCATATTTTGTCGAACTACGCGGTGGTATTGCAGCTTATCGCGACCGAAAATTGACTGATATTGATATGATTCAGCAAGTTTATGAAGGGCGGTCTGCATATTTTGGCGATATTGCCGCCGGTTACCGTGCAGAAAATTGGGGTCTTGGAGTAGTATTCAGCAGTGGTGTACCGATTTATAATTCATTTGTCGGCGATGATTTTTATCGCCCCTTTGGATTATTGCATGGCAGATGGCATTTCGACGATTTTTTCTGTATGAGACCTTTTTTATTCGGTGAATTTGGGCTTGCAGTTGATGATATAACACTCGATTTGTTCAGAGTTGCGATTTGCGAAGAATGCAACGAACAAATCCGAATCGAAGATAAAAGCAAATTTGATATTTCGCTTCCGGTCTCTTGGGGTTTGGGTGCAGGGCTTGATATTCCGTTGCCGTATTGTTGGTTTGACTTATCTTTCGATATTGGTTACAGATCTTTGGCAATAGGCGAATACGTCGAAGCTTCAGGATTTTCAAATGTTCCGTCCAAAAGAAGAGTGAACATGTTCTTTTTCAGATTAGGTATAACTCTCGGGTATTAATGAAGGATGAAAATAATAATGATAAATATTAAAAAATGCTTTATATCAGCTTCGATAGGAATTTTGCTAATTTTTATGGCAAATTCCTGTTGCGATTGTCCGCTCGAGCCTTATGATGCTCCGATTATTTGCAAGGTGCGTGAAGTAACGATTACCGAATTCAATCCCGGAATTAATCAAATTGATGATTCCACTTTCGTTCCGGTTCCCGAGTATTCTATACACACTTATCAGTTCCCAAATTCGGATTTGAATTCCGGAATATTGCCAAATGATGAACGTTTTGCTGATAGCGATGTTATTGCTTTAGCAAGCGAACCTATCGAAGACACGCAGTATTCCGCCGTAATTCTAGATTCATATCCAATTAATAAGGACTTGAAAGGGGATATGATGGTCGTTTCAGCCGACCCGGTAAATTTACGCGCACTGATAAGATTTAAGGGCAGTTTGCAACGCATCAATCCACAATTTTTATCAGAAAATGCTGATGAGTTTTGCGACTTTATTGATAATAATGAAACTCAAATAAATACCGCATTGACTGATTTGAAGGAATATGGCAAGGGCTTGACCGGCTCACAATTCATTTCGTATAATTCTACAAATATAGACGTGATTGACGCAAACGGGCGAATTGTTACTAACCAAGACGGTGTACCTTTTCCATCGCAAAATATGATTGACAAACTACTTAATAGCATCAGCGAACAAGCGGTGAACATGCTTGTCGAAATTGGTGATGTTTTTGTTTATAAGGCAATTGACGGGAAATTTTTTGTGTTTGTAATTGCAGATGTCTCTCAAGGAACTTTTGAGCCACGCAAGAGGCGAGTCACCATCATGTTTAACCGAATCGGATAATTCATATGCGTAATGTAAGATTTACAAGTATTTCACTCGCTATTTTCCTTACTATTTTGTTAGCATCTTGCTCGAACAAAATCTACAAATACCCTGATGGCAATTTAAACAACAGCAGACCCGATGCAAATAAAGAATTTAGTGAAGTGGCTCCTGTACAGAATTCCCAAGAATACGATATATGCGGGGCTTTCGACCGCGAGCATTCAAACAACGATTTTTCTGAGCAATCTGTATCTCCATCGTCTGCTTATATCAATCAAATGTTTCCTGTTTCAAATTTTAACAAAGAAATTGTTGATTTTTTGACCCAAAATATCGAATCTATTGTATTTACAGGTGTTGACAAAGGATTTGCCGCATTTGCTCATCCAATTTCATTCGATTTGGCTAAAAATTTGAATTTGCCATTTTCACCCGAATCTAAAAATGTTGGTGGAGCAGATTTGTTTGAATTTTACAAAAATCGCGAAGGTAAGTTTGAATTTAAAATTTTAGATTCGCCCATAAATTCAATGTTTTGGGATTCTCACCCGACTGCAATCACGGACACTTTATCCGATGGTTCCTGCGTTACATTGCTCATTTGGTCGTCCGATAGAAATGCACCTTTTGCCGAGCGAATCAGTTTGAGCGGCAAAAATCTTCCCGGCGGAAATACCGATTTGTTCTACGCTTTTAGATTTGCCGATGGAACCTGGTCTGAAGTCAAAACTTTGGCACAAAACATTAATACTGAATCACACGAAGGTACACCTTTTATTTATTGCTCGTGTTGCAATCCATATCTACTCTTTTCATCCGACAGATTGAAATCAAAAGCGGGTGATTTTGATATTTTTTACACCAAATTAGCGATTGATTATCACAATTTTGAAATTAATGTTTTTGATGATGCCCAACTATTAGAGAAAAAAGCGAATGAAAGGAGCTCTGACATCAATTCAATCAACTCTTTTTCAGATGACAGATTTCCTTTAGTTCCGTTGCCACACGGTTTGTCCTCTCCAAATTTGATTTACTTTAGTTCAAATCGTTATGATTCGAAGTCGGACAAACAGATGAAAGTTGGCGGTACTATTATCACAAATGCAGGCTCCTATGACATTTATAGATTGCCATTGCCCGAATTCATGAACTGTCCTACACCCGAACCACCAACAGTCAAAATGAATGTGGCTCTAATCAATCTTGCCATTCCGGACGAACCTGTAAGAATGCCTGTTATCAGCCTATATGATAATAATGGAAATGAAATCGAGTCACGCGATTTGAGTCAAAGCGAATTTGAAATTAAAAGCGGAAAGCAATATTTCATCAAAGGTGGTTCGCATTTTAACATGCTTGATTGCGAATCCGAACCTGTAAAAGTGCTTTCTGGCTATCTTATCCCAAATGATACAATTGTTGTAATCGGACGAGAAATTTCTAAAGAGAAACGAGTTGTTAGTAATTTGAAATCGGGTTTAGCAGATTTTGAAAAATTGCAAAAGCTTCAGTATGACACAAGCTACAGTGAAATATTCGTTTTTGACAGAAAATTGAACGTTCAACATGCCAGAGCAATGGCTATCACTAATCCGAGATTAGTTGATGAGATGATGGAATATGACCAAGAAATCACTATCGTTTCAAGCTTTGACAAGCTACGGCGACAAACTCCAAAAACTGCTTCTAAATCTTCAAATGTTCGATTGTCCGGTGCAGGAGCAAATTCTGAAGTTTCTAAAAATGGGGGATGGACTATTTCACCCGGAAGTGGTGATAATCTGGTATTTTACGATACAGTTTATGTTTTGCCCGAATATTTTGTCAAACCACCTTGTTATTGCGAATTCACCGAATTCATGACCGGATATGAACAAAATGTACCTTACTATCAAACCGGCTTTTGGGAAGTAAATACTTTGAGCAATTTCAGACGCGACATGAATAAATTGGGGAGACGTGAATTTTCCGAAGCTAAATGGGTCGAATTGCATAGGAATAATCAATATTTCACCAATTCTCCCGAACGTCGCCAAAGTAGAATTTACGAATATGAAAAATTTGCCAAAATCGTTGACAAAAATTTGGATATGATGGCAGATATTATCAATCGCAGAATCATTCCGGCTTTCAATATAACAGACAGTCTATCCGGTAACGAAAAATTGATTATTTCGCTCGATGCATGGAGCGACAAACGCCCAGTCAGAAGAGGTTGGTACATTGGTGAAGATGTTGATTATTACGAAGGTGTGTTGCACGAATCGGCTTCTCATTATGATGTTAGTTTCAAAAAAGTAAGCATCCAATCCGGCGATTTGCTGAATATGAATAATGACACGCTGTCAAAACTCAGAGCATATTATGGTTATCATGAATTAATCACACGTTTGCTTGACACCAAAAAATTCGGCTCTGCATTTTACGATTATTTTGCACAAGGCAAAGTCCTATTGCCCGACAATCGCACTTTGGGCTCGAGCCAAGCTAATGTTGGAGCTTTTGACCCACAAGCGAGTATCGAAAATGCTAAGATAATTCTTTTAATCAAAGGGAATTATTTCGACCCGACTGAATTCAAAATCCCAAAATATATAAGAAATGTGGACTCATCGCTTTACATGCTCGATACTATTCGCCGCATTGATTTGCGTATAAATAATTTATATTATCAAGCCGGAAAATTGGTCGAATCTCCTTGTTGCAACAAATCGCTGCCTTGTTTGGATTATGAAATGAAATTAAGTGCATCAAATATACAACCCGAGATAACAGCTACTTCGCCTACCAAAATAATTCCAAAACAAAATGACCATTTTATTCTTTATTTTGGTTCCTACAATGATTTTGACGCTGCCCAATTAATTATGGTAATGCTGAATGAAGTCACTGATACAAAATTGATGATTGAGCAATCCGAATCCGAAGGGGAGCAAAAGTTTATAGTCAGGACTGAAAGCAGTTTCTCGCCGGAAGAAGCGCGAAATAAGCAAGATTCGTTTATTAGACGTAGTAATATCCGAATTGAAGATTATCCGGGATTTGTAATAGAGTTAATTCAGTCCGAATAGACTATTTGACGTAAATTGCATGTATGTCATCTTCAATTTGTTTAAGCTGCTTTAGCTTGAAAGTAGGAGCTTCTTCAACACTTTGAACTTTGACTTGACCGAAGGTGCTAATGCCGCGTCCGAAAAATTTTGGTGCTATAAAAAGTTGCAGCTCATCGGCTAGTCCCTTTTCGAGAATCGTTGAATGCAGTGTCGCACCGCCTTCCACCAGAACGGATGCGATTTTGTACTGCCGTTCCAATTGCTCAAAAACATTCTTAATATCCAATTTGTCGGATTCATCAATATTAGAAACTAATATTTCATTTCCCATATCTCGAAGTTCGGCGGCTTTGTCAGTTACTGACATTTCCATAGAACAACAAATTATAGTACGAAACGCGTCATCAGTTTGGAATATTTTTAAAGCTTTTTCGAGTTTCAAATTTTTGTCGAGTACAATTCGCCAAGGATTTCTGCCTTCCACGTGGCGAACAGTGAGCTCGGGATTATCTTTCTCGACTGTATTGGTACCGACCATTACAGCATCAACCTGAGCTCTCAATTTGTGAGCTGCGGTTCTGCTTCCAAGGCTTGTAATCCACTTTGATTCGCCGTTTTCGAGTGCTGTGAAACCGTCCGCAGTTTGCCCTGCTTTAAGAATTACGTATGGCGAGCCACTTGTAATATGTTTGAAAAAAAAACGGTTCAGCCAATCAGATTCACTCTTCATGACTCCTTTGATTACTTCGATTCCGGCTTCACGCAAAATGCTAATGCCACCGCCTGACACATTAGGATTTGGGTCATTCGATGCAATAACGACAGTTTTGAATTTGTTTTCAATAATGGCATCTGTGCAAGGAGGCTGTTTGCCATGATGCGAACAAGGCTCTAAATTGACGTACAATATTGCATCGGTCAAATCAACGCCCTCGCATTTGCTTATTGCATCACGCTCTGCATGAGGCATACCATATGCGTGATGCCACCCTTCGGCAATAATTTCATCGTTTTTGACGATAAGTGCACCGACCAATGGATTTGGACTCACCAATCCCGTACCGTTCATGGCTAATTCCAAAGCACGGCGCATAAAAAAATCATGAGTAGCCAATACTACTCCACGTTGAAGGCTAAATTGGTCGAATAGTTGTTTGGTTGCGCAGGAATTACAATTCTCGCATTATAAACACCCGGTGAAATGCGTTTCCCGTCGTTGTCTTTTTTGTTCCAGATCGCGGTATATTCGTGCGTGTCACCGACTGATTTGGGCCTTACATCGCCAATAGCCATAGTGAAACTCATATTATGATCTGAATTCCAAACTTGTTTGCCATTTGAATCGCTGACATAGATTCTTATATCCTCCGAACTTGGTAGATATTCTCCCTCTACAGTTCTATTTCGCACAGCTTTCACAGAAAAAGTGATAAAATTGGAATTTTGTTCACTTATTGAGGGTAATAAAGTGAGTGGTTCAGCAGAACTGTTGCCGGCGTTTTTAGAACTTGAACAATTCATCATTGCTAATGAAAATGCTAATACGATTGTTAGATAGACTATACTTTTCATGGTTGCGTCGCTCCATAATAATTGAATGTTACAAAAAGATAAGACGATTCTTAAATGATAAAATTTATTCTAACTATTTTTATGTTTTTAGCTTTGATTTATACCCTTTCAGCGTCATCTCCGGGTAAAGCCGGTACAAGTGCCAAATACGAGACTGATTTGATTGTTGACTTGCCTACCGTCGGAATGTTGCCTGTCCGGCACGGAGCCGGAGTAATTAATTTCTTGCCCTCAGGTGGTTTATATTTCGAAGCTTCTTACGCACCATTTCAATCCTTCCTTGTAGCTGTCGCCTACGGTGGAAACGGAATAATTGGCAATTCGACACCTGAAATGCAAAATTTGCCGGGCATTACTGCCAAATATCGTTTTCTCGACGAACGAATAAATCTTCCTGCAATCGCAATCGGTTTTCGTTCTCAAGGTGGTGGAAATTTCCTTAATTCACAAGATAGATTTGTTGACCATTCTCCGGGATTTTTTCTCGCAATTAGTAAAAGTTTTATATGGCAAATGGGTGAGTTATCTTTTCATTCGGGAGTGAATTATTCGTTCGACCCGGATGAGTCACTGCGTTCACCTGATGCTTTCTTTGGTTTTGAACAATCTATCGGCAAATTTATTGCTTTGAATTTGGAATTTGATTTAACTCTCGACGAAGATGCAAAATTACTCAATCATCGTGGCAGAGCCAATGCAGCTCTTCGATTTTCAGTTGTTGATGGAGTAACATTGGGAATGAAAATTCGCGATTTGACAAATAGTGTGAAACACCAAAATGGGCTCACGAGACAATTTTATGTTGATTTTGTCAAAAATCTTAATTAATACCGCTTAGTTTGGATTGTCTTAGTAAGATTATGTGATAGACATATGGCGGATTGACTTGAATTACTTCGACATCAGTTGGGAATTCAATATTCGGAATCAAAATTCCGGATTTATCTTTGGCTATTGTCGTGAATTCTAAATAAACAGACAAGTTCTCAGCATCAAGATTTTTGATTTGCTCTAAACCGCCTCTGACTGTAATATCAATTTTATCAGGATTAATCACACTGTTTTTCGGCATTGTACCGCCTCGGACAACGATTGGTATATCATAAAATGTTCTTTCCAAAGTTAATTGAACGTCAGCATAAAATTGGATTTCGCGAGTATTGAAGTTAATAATTTCGCCTAATGAGTCAGATAGTTCCACTATTCCTCTTATAGGTTTGTTTGCTTCTTCAATTTTCAGAACTTTTGTGCTCCAAGATTTTATTTGCGATGTGATTTTATCATTGCCAATAATCATAATGCTATCCGGCTTGAGTTTGATATCGCCTACTATAGAAAATCCTTCTTTAGGAGTTATTTCAACCAAGGAATTAAGGGGCACGTAATATTCGCCGATTCTACCTGTACGCAAAGTTAATGAACTCGGAATAACATCGGCAAGTTCTACAGTCTCAAAAGACTCAATTCCTTTCAAAAAATCAGACCTTCCAATTGTAAAAAGACTATCTTTAATATTTGTTTCGCTCAAATCTACGTTTGCTCTTTTGCTGTTGTTGAGGTATAATAAGTTGAATAAATTCCAACCTGTGCCACGACTTTCAACCGATATTGTAGTGGGAAGTTCTTTTTCAATCGCGCGAGTAGGAGGCAATTTTACCGACAAAGGTATATCTACATAAGTCGTATAATATGTATTCAGACTGGTATAGCTCCATAATGCAATAGCAAATAACAAAGCACCAATGAATGCCCTTTTCGTAAAAATCCGCAATATGCTGAGTATGAATTTCATTAAATAAAATCAAAAAGTTTAATTGCCATAATTATCATTGATAATATAAGGAAAATTTTGATAAATTTCTCACCTTTTCTTACAGAAATTTTGGCAGCAACTAATGCACCAATTGCATTTCCTATTGCTAAGACGATTCCAAGAAGATAATTAACGTGTCCGCTAATCATAAAAACTATCATTGCCGGAGTAGTGAATACGAATGCTATAAAAACTTTGTGCATATTAACACGAGTAAGCTCCATCTTCAACATTTTCTGCATGATTGCCATCATCATAAATCCTACGCCGACTTGGATGAATCCGCCGTAAAGCCCAACGCCGAACATAGCCAAAAACGTCCAAAAATTCGGCGGAACTTCTTGTCCCTTGCCTTTCTTAGGTGTTGGGATAATCATCGAAACGATGATTACTATCATTATCACGCCAAGAACTTTGTTGAACACTTCGTCGTTCATTTGCAATGCCGTCACCGCACCCAAAATGCCTCCCGGCAATGTAATGGCAGCCAATTTCATGCTCTTGCCAAATTCCGAATATTTGTCGGATTTGAAAGATGCAATTGCAGACAAACTCTGGACGACGATAGCTACTCGATTTGTGCCATTTGCAGTAGCTGAATCAAGACCAAGAAAAATCAACAAAGGCAATGTCAATGCCGAGCCGCCACCGGCTGTTACATTCAAGAAACCGGAAGCAAATCCTGCTATTAAAAGCAGTAAAGTTTGGATTAGGTCTATCTCAATCGGCAATATTAATCTTTAATCTTGTAATTTTCAATATAATCTCTCACAGCCGGCATTAAATATACATCATTCAAATCAAGTTCTAAGAAATTTTCGACAAATAATTTGATTATGCTTTCCTCATCATCATCCTTATTTAAAAGAATGATTTTTTGATTGTTCAAATTGCAAAAGCTGCTTTCAAAAGTTCCACTTTCTTTTCTTACGGCAAATCCCAATTTCTTAGCTTGCTCAATAAGCATATCCAACTTTCCGTCAGCTTCCAAGTTCTTCACGATATTCCTTACGCAATGGTTGCCATACACATAATATGATAATCGTGATTGCCGACATAAATGATATTCCCTTCAAAATTGAAAGTACTATATTCTCGAACCTGACTAAGAACAGCTTTCTGAATATTGGAGAGGTATAGTAAACAAATTCATTATTAAAAAATATCTCCACACTAAGGGCATAATCTAAGTATATATAGTATATCTCGATGGGTAAATTCAGAAAGAACAATACAATGGACATGAAGAGCCAGCCTTGATACTTGAGTACTTTGCGAAATCGAATTGTAAGGAAAATAAGGGAAATAAAACTGATAGCATATGCAATATTGGTATATAGCGATGCTTGAGCAAACAAATATATGTTGTATCCCACAGTTCCTTGATCTTGCCTAAGGTCTTGGCGGATACTGATGGTACCCGTATCGAATAAATCGTAGGATAATGCTGTTCGGATAATTGTGCCTCCGAACCAAATCATAAAACCTGTAACTAATAAGGCAACGAAAAATCGTTCGAGATTGCTAATTTCAGTATATTTTATCATATCCAAAAATACAAAGAAATCACAAATTAATGACTCTATCAATCGTCATTCTCCAAAAATTTATGGAGATATTATGATAGAAAATACTGCATCTTTCACAACAACAGAGCTAAGAGCTATTCTTGACAAATCTGAATTTCATAATTTGAATGAGTCCAAACTGTTTACAGGCGTATCTATAGATACACGTTCAGTCAAGCAAGGGAATATTTTTGTAGCCTTAAAGGGCGAAAATATTGATAGTCATACCCTGATTGACAAAGCTTTTGAAGCCGGTGCTGAAGTATGTTTTGTAGAAAAAAAATCTATGTCGGAGCTTAATATCGAAATTGGCGACAGACCAATCATTGTTTCAGACGATAATATTGAAGTTTTGGGAGAATTAGCTTCATTTCATAGGATGAAATTCAACATTCCGATTGTCGCTATTACCGGCTCAAACGGCAAAACAACTACAAAGGAGATGATTGCCGACGTGTTAGCAACTAAATATAATGTTCTCCGCACTTATGAAAATTACAACAACCTGCTTGGCGTTCCGCTTATGTTATTGAGTTTGAACAATTCATATGACCTTGCCGTGCTCGAACTTGGAACCAATCAATCGGGCGAAATTTATCGTCTTGGCGAAATTGTAAGCCCGACACACGCATTAATCACCAATATCGGGCGCGAACATCTTGAATTCCTCTTAGATTTAGATGGTGTCGAGCTTGAAGAAACCTATATTTTCGCACACATTCGCTCGGAAGGATTTGCCTTTGTGAATTATGATGATGCGCGTTTGAAACTTTACGGGCATGTTTTGCAAAAATTTATGACATTCGGCACTCACGAAAATGCCGAACTTAGAGCATCAATCATACTCGATAATGATATGAAACCAATTCTTGATTTCGACTATGACGACAAAAAATTCAGTGTCAATATGCAAACTATCGGGCTTGGCTCTGCCTATAACGCAATTGGAGCAACAGCAGTGGGAATTCATTTCGGAGTTGAATTCGAGTTGATTAAAAAAGCATTGGAAAATTTTGCGTCTCCACTTTATCATGGTTATGGCAGAATGGCTATCGAAACACATTCCGATATTAAAATTATAAACGATTGCTACAACGCAAACCCCGATTCTATGATTATTGCTTTGTCAACTCTATCCAAATTTTCAGGTGACGGAAAGAAAGTAGCCGTACTTGGTGATATGCGCGAACTCGGCGAATGGGCTGACCAAGAGCATAAGGATATACTCAAACTTGCATCCGAATCTGCCGATTTGGTCTATCTCACAGGCGACGAATTTGCCAAAGCCTACTCAGAGCATTCGCAAATGTATCCCAATGTTCAACATTCAAGTAAAAGTGAAATCGCCCAAAAACTCAAAAATACTTTGAAATCGGGTGATATTGTGCTTGTCAAAGCATCTCGAGGTGTCACACTCGAAACTGTAATCACAGATTTGAAAAATATAATTTGATTTTCGCATCAATAAGTGATAATTTATTTTTAAATTAGTGTTTATTCAAAATCTAAAAACCTAATTAATGCTCTATTATTTGTTTGATTGGATTTGGAAGACTTTTGACCCGCCCGGATTCGGTCTATTCCAGTATATTACATTTCGTTCTGCATTGGCAGCCATCACAGCTCTATTAATCAGCTTCATCGTTGGACCGATAATCCTCCGAAAATTGACTAAACACCAGATAGGGGAGCAATCCAAAAACGAACTTCAGAACGTCGGAAATCACTCCTCCAAAGCCGGTACACCAACAATGGGTGGATTGATAGTCCTTTCGGCACTTCTCGTTCCTACTTTGCTTTGGGCGGATTTGTCAAATATGTTCGTAATAATGATATTGCTGACTACAATTTGGCTCGGTATAGTCGGTTTCATTGATGATTACTTGAAGGTGATAAAAAAATATCCCCAAGGCTTGATCGGCAGATATAAAATCATAGGGCAGGTATCAATAGGCATCATTCTCGGCTCGGTAATATACTTTTGCCCGGATTGGTTCTCACAAGATTTTCACAAATATAACACGCTGACTACGGTTCCATTTGAAAAGAATCTCAATTTCAATTTCCAATTCATGTATATCCCGATGGTAATTTTCATTCTTACCGCAACATCTAACGCCGTCAATTTGACTGATGGCTTGGATGGGCTTTCTATCGGTACTGTGGGAATAGCAGCATTAGTGTTAGCTTTGATAGCTTACGTAACGGGCAATGTGCGTTTTTCTGAATATTTGAATGTTGTATATTTGCGAGAAACAGGGGAATTGACAATTTTTGCATTTGCATTGGTTGGTGCAGCACTCGGATTTCTATGGTATAATTCCTATCCGGCGCAAGTTTTTATGGGCGATACGGGTTCTTTAGCTCTTGGTGGAGCAATTGGTGGTCTTGCGATATTGATTAAGAAAGAATTCTTACTACCGATTATTGGTGGAATTTTCTTTGCTGAAGCTTTGTCGGTAATAATCCAAGTTAGTTATTTCAAATATACTAAGAAGAAATATGGTGAAGGGAAGCGATTATTTAAGATGGCACCGATCCATCATCATTTTGAAAAGAGTGGATGGCACGAATCAAAGATTGTAACTAGATTCTACATAATTGCGGTAATGCTCGCAATTATAACTCTTACAACATTCAAAGTGAGATAATAAGATGATTCTGAATCTTTAAGGATTAACTTCTGCGTTCAGCACATCGGGTTTGTTAATGCTCAAATTGGCAACGTCTTTGGCTGTAATTCTTCTGCCGCCGATGAAATTCTTCTTGTAGTAAGAAGATTCTAAAGACGATACTGTCACTCCAAATCTTGAACTTGCATGAGCGAAAAGATTATCGCCTAAGTAAATGCCAACGTGTGAAGCAAATTTGCGTGAGTAAGTATGGAAAAACACCATGTCGCCAAATTCAAGTTGATTTCTGGGGATTTTTCTGCCAATGTTGACTTGTTCGCGGGCAACTCTTGGTATCAAAATGCTTGCTGAAGAAAGGAATATTTTTTGGGTGAATGCCGAGCAATCAATTGCTCGAGTAGTTGTGCCCCCAAATCTGTAGGGAGTACCAAGCCATTCCATGATTTCGTCCATCAATTCATCTTTTCTGATGCCCGATTCGATGTATGGCGATTGGATATGGTCGTCAATGTAGGAGAGCCAAAGCATTTTGAAAGAATCTATATCAACGATTACATCATCTTCATTTTGCAATTCATCAATGTCTTCGCCAAAATCACCAATTTCTTCACCCGAATCAAGGTCTTCGGCATGTTCCAGTAGTTCGTTTTGGAGTTCTTCGTTGGTTTCTTCGACAATCGGGTCGAGTCCTGCGATTTCGCAGAGATGTTCTGAGCTTGACCTGATTATTTGAATCGCTTGTTCGCGCGTTTGCTTGGGGTTGTACTTTCGCCTTTTGCGGGCGGAAGCTTCATCTGTGAGGCTTATGAATGTTAATAAAGCTATTATTGTAAGAACAATTGATTTAGTAATCAGTGTTTTCAATCTCATATTTCACCTATTATTTCTCATTTGAAACTTTTTAAGTCTTAGTGTGTTTTATATATCTTTACAAATATAAAGCTAAAATTTACCAGTTTTCAAAAGTGTGTAAAAAATTTTACACTTTTAACAACTACAATTTAACACTTTTTTTTCAATTACACAAAATTATATAAAGTTTCTGCATTTTTGTATAACGTTTTTGCTCTTTCAATATTTTTTGTCATTTTTGTTTCTTGATTAATCAAACAAGTACAAAAATGTTTATTTCAGTAGTACAATTCGAGCCAAAGTTTGGCGAAATCGAAACAAATTTTTCTAGAGTTTTGGATGCCGTAAAGTCAGTCAAATCTGATTTAATCGTGTTCCCGGAGCTTTGTCTGACAGGTTATGACTTCGTTTCGAGAGAAGAGGCAATGAAATTAGCCTTAGAAGTCCAAGATTTAGTTTTCACCGAATTGAAAAATCTTGCCATCAAGGAAAAGAAGATAATCGTTATCGGTTTTCCGGAAATCAGCGGTGATAAATTGTATAATTCCGCCGCAATACTGCTCCCAAATCCGCAATTGAACAATGTCTATCGTAAAACGCACTTATTTTTCCGAGAAAGATTCATATTCGACGAAGGAGACATGGGCTTTTTTGTGATTGAAAGCATTGAGCCGGAAATCAAGATTGGCACTATGATTTGCTATGATTGGCGATTCCCCGAAGCCTCTCGAACTTTAGCTTTGAATGGTGCAGACCTCATCGTTTGCCCCTCAAATTTGGTAACCAATGTTTGGCATATCGCAACTCCTGCCAGAGCCTTAGAGAACAAAGTTTATTTAGCGGTTGCAAATCGGATTGGTATTGAAAACAGGAACGGACAGGAACTTTTATTCAACGGTAGCAGCCAAATTTACTCATATAATGGAAGCGTTTTAAGCAAAGCTCATCCCGATACCGAAGAGATTATTTCAGCCGAAATTGAGCCAATCATGACAAGAAACAAATCTTTTAACGAATTTAATGATATTTTTGCAGACCGACGTTCTCAATATTATTTATAAACACAAATTTTGAAAATGAAAGCAATTGAAATAAGTAAATTAAACAAGACATTCAATAAAAAGTCGAAAATGCCGACCCGTGCTTTGATAGATTTTGACGTAGAAATTATTCCCGGCGAAGTTGTTGGACTGATTGGACCCAACGGTGCAGGCAAAACAACGCTAATCAGAATCCTTATGGGATTTGATAATGCTGATAGCGGTTCGGTATCAGTTTTCGGCATTGATAACCAAGATTATAGATTCAAACAGCTTGTAGGGTTCCAATCCGATAATCAATATCGCTCAAAAACAATGAAAACATACGATTTTTTGGTTTTGAATTCGATTTTAGCAGGATTTCCAAATAACGATGAGCAAATCCACACTTTGTTGGAATATTTCAAACTGTCTCAAGCCGCAGATAAATCTCTCGTTAGTTTATCAAAGGGCATGAGACAAAAAGTTGAATTGATTTCCTCGTTCATCGGCAAACCCAAATTAGTTGTTCTCGATGAACCAACTGCAGCACTTGACCCGCCATCTGTTTTTGAATTGCGGGATTTTATATCCGAACAAAAAAAATCAGGCATGACGATATTATTCAGTTCTCACCATCTGACCGAAGTAGAGAAAGTCTCTGACCGAATTCTCTTCATTGATTCCGGCGAACTGAAAGGCAACGTGCTGACATCTGAGGCTGGTCCGGGATTTATCGAAGAAGCATTCCGTAGATACGAATCCGAAAGGAGTTTTTTATGAAAACTCAACTACAAGCAATTCTCAAAGCTGAATTTACAAGATATTTTACATTATCCAAAATCATAATTCTTTCGCTTGTTACCATACTTGGAGTTGTGATTGCAATGTTGCCCTCATGGCTTGGCTTTTTTGATAGCGAAGCAGCCGGATTTTTTGCGATTAAAGATATTTTCACTTATGCTTTGAAAATTATCATACCGTTTTCGATTTTCTTCATTACACCCGGAATCATAGCAAATGATGTCAACAACTTTTGGTTCAGAACTGTTTTTTCAAGACCCGTTCAACGTCAAACTGTTCTCGCATCAAAATATATCTACGCATCACTATTACTATTGCTGTTCACTATTGCGTTTTGCTTGATTCCACTGATAGTGTTCTCGTTTACTGCTCCGGGAATTGAGTTTAACGTATTTTCAGTCTTGTCAATTTGGTTCTTTGCATATATGGAAGGCTTACTATTCATTAGCATAGCGATTTGGTTTTCATGCTTCTTGAGCAAATTTTTCAATGTGTTATTGCTCGCAATTTGGATGTTTGCAGATAATATCGTCATCAATGGTGTGCTTGCAAATTTCTTTTGGGATTCGCCGATTATGGGCGTATTTACTGAATTTTTCTTTCCAAATGGATTTGCCAACGCAGCAAGTTTTTATAGTTTGAAAGATTCATTCCCCGTCGAACATTTTTTCTGGGGCATGGCAGCGTTGACATTCTTTGGTGCTTTATCCTATTTGCATTTCAGTCTAATAAATATTGACAGGCCCGGCAATGATTAATCAACTTAAAGATAAAAACTTTCTTATTATATTATCAATATCACTTATATCGTTCTTGATAGCAATGTTTTTTTATGTACGCGAAATGAAAAGCGATATTGAGTGGTTGACTTTTGAGAAAGCAAAGGTAGAAGCTGCCACAACTGGAAAATTTATTTATGTCAACGTTTACTCGAGATGGGACGCAAATTCGAGACTGAGATATAATACTTTGTTTAGCAATGAAAATGTAACTGAATATTTTCAAAAAGATTTTATTCCGGTCAGATTCAATCTGGACGATAAAAACGAGAAAGCAGCCTTATCGAAAGATTTCGGCATCAGCACATCGAGATTCGATTTTGTGGCGGATAATCAGGGCAGAATATTGTCTTTCATGTCCACAAGCACCTCGTATGAGAATTTCATTTCAATGCTCGAAAATTTGGAGAAATTGAAAATAAACGAACTTCAAAGTTTAGAAAATGCCTTATCGGCTTCCAAACAAAGCGGCAAATATGTGATGCTGTTTGTCAGTAATTATCTGAATGACAATTTCTTTATTCACGAATTGATGGACAATGACACGAATTTCAATTTTGCGATAAATAATCACGAAGTAGCAGTCGCAATGTCCTACGACAAAAGTGATTTTGAGAAAATCAAATTTTTAGCCGATGCAACTAATGAAAATGACCCTTTGAAAGAATATCAACCACTTTCAGACAATATGTTTTCCGATAAACGAACATTTTCTACACGACCGATATTATACATTCTCAATCCCGAGGGGCAACTTTTCGGTAAATTTGTCATGGAATATGACTTATTGAAGCCGAATATTTTCATTGAAAAAGTAGAACAAATCACAAAGAAATCAAATTAGAAATCATGTTTAAAAGCGTAAATCGTATTCATTTTGTAGGCATTGGCGGTATTGGCATGAGCGGTATCGCAGAAATATTATTGCAACAAGGCTTTAAAATTAGCGGATCCGATATGAACGAATCCGATAATGTTCGGGAACTCCGCTCCAAAGGTGCAGAAATATATATCGGGCATAAGGCGGAGAATATTCAAAATGCTGAAGTGGTGGTATATTCGAGTGCTGTCAATCCATTTACAAATCCCGAAACTGTTCATGCTTCCGATTTGGGCATACCAATTATCAGACGTGCCGAAATGCTTGCTGAAGTTTCCAGATTGAATTACTGTGTAGCTGTCGCCGGAACTCACGGCAAAACTACGACTACATCAATGATTGCACTAATTGCTATCAATGCGGGCATTGACCCGACTGTAATTGTGGGCGGCAGATTGCGAGACTTTGGCGGTACAAATGCGCGACTCGGAAAAGGGGAATGGACAATTGTCGAAGCCGATGAATATGACAGGTCTTTTTTGCAATTACAACCGACAATTGCTATTATCAACAACATCGAGGCGGAACACCTTGATATCTACGCAGATATTGAAGACATTCGGAAAACTTTTACAGAATTCGCCAACAAAGTTCCATTTTATGGTCTTGTGGTGCTTGGCAGCGATGATATTGGAGTGCAAAAAATTTCTGATGATTTGAAACGCAAATCCGTTACATTTGGAATTGGCGAGGACTCCTACTATCGTGCTTCAAATATAATCGAAAGCCCGAGTGGTGCAAGGTTCGACCTTATCTGCAATGAAAAAGAAATTTGCAATATTCATCTCAAAGTTCCCGGAATTCACAATATAAAAAACGCTCTTGCGGCAATTACAGTTGCACATAAAATGGGAATTGATTTCGATGTAATTAAGCAATCACTCGAAGCCTTCAATGGAGTTTATCGTAGATTTGATATTCGTGGCGAATTTGGCGGCGTACTTGTAATTGATGATTATGCTCATCACCCAACGGAAGTGAGAGCAACTCTGAATGCTGCTAAATCGTATGGAAGACGTGTGGTAGCGGCTTTCCAACCACACACTTTCACCAGAACTCAAGCAATGTATCGCGAATTTGCCGAATCTTTTGATGATGCCGATGTAGTGATTATAACTGAAATTTATCCTGCTCGCGAACGGCCCATAGAAGGTGTTACCGGTCAATTGATTGCCGATAGATTGATTGAAAGCGGTAAGGGAAATGTCCATTTTATTCAGACTTTGGACGAAGTAAGAGCCCGGATTTTCGATATTCTTCAGCCCGGTGACGTTTTTCTGACTATTGGCGCAGGTAATGTTTGTGATTTGATAGATTGTTTCGAGGCTTAACGTCTTACAATTTTATTCGTCTTATGTGAAATAACAATTTGTTTTTTTTGTCTTATTGTCAATATGTATGTTCAACTTAACATAAATTATATCATGAAATTTATTTTTTTGCTGTCAACTGTGTTTATTATTACTTTTCAAGCCATTCTATCATCCCCGAGTGAAGCATATTTAAAAAGTCAAATTGTTGCCGAAGTCGGTAAAGAAAAGCTTAGTGCTTTCGATTTGGACAAAGCCTATCGCAAAAGTATTAACCGAAGCGATAAACCGATTTTCGAAGCAGGTCGCGATAGTGTAATGGATTTCCTGAATTTATACACCGGTTTCAGACTCAAAGTAAACGATGCATATAGTCGTGGCTTCGACAAAGATTCCTCAGTCGTAGCAGACATCAACCAAAATCGCAAAATTTTAGCTGAATCTTTTTATTATGACCAAGTACTCGTCAATCCTGCCATCAACCGATTTCTTGAAATGAGAAAAAAAGAATATCAGGTGGGAATTATCCTTATCAGGCACATTCCTGAAAATGATACAGAAACAATCACTCCAAAGGAAAAAGTTGAATTGATAAGCCAAAAACTCAGAGCCGGAGAAGGTTTTGAAGAATTAGCAAGAACTTATTCTGATGATAAAAGAACCGGCAGTTTAGGCGGATTAATCCAAAATTATGTAACTTCGGGCAAGGTGCAACGCCCAATCGAAAATGCTATCTACAGTACAGGCAAAGGTCAGGTTTATCCCGAACCTATTGAAACAGATTTCGGATATTTCTTTATCAAAGTTTTCGATGTCGCCGATAGAATCATCACAAAGCCACGTCATCTTTTGATTACAATCAACGAAAATAGAACCGAAGAAGATGCTCGCAAAAAAGCCGACAGCCTTTATAATTTGCTTCAAAAAGGCGCCGATTTCAAAAAATTAGTTTTAGAAAATTCAGATGATGTCGTTTCTGCTGAGAAAGGTGGCGATTTGGGCGGATATTATTCACGTTCTACAGGTTTGCAAGAGAGTGAATTGCCATTAGTTGCCGAATTCGAAAATGCAGTTTACAACATGAAAAAAGGCGAAATTTCCGAACCTGTCAAAACAGCTTTCGGCTATCATATTATTTATCTTGAAGATGCCATTGAGCCTATTTTCGAAGCTGAAATTGAAGGTTTGAAAAAATTATACAAAACTTTGTACTATACTCCCGATAAAAATGAATTGATGGATTCGCTCAAACAAGCCTATGGTTATAAAATAAACGATGATGTTTTGTTTGAAATGCTCAATTATCTTGATACCAATAAGACCAATATGGAGCGTGAATGGTACAAGAATATTCCAAAGGATTTGCACAATAAGACTCTGTACGAGATTTTGAAAAAGAAGACAACGATTGCTGATTTTATCAATATATTGAATACTGACGGTTCGATGCGCGGCGCTGCTCTGAATGAAGCCGGAATCCGGAAAGCAATTGTCTACAAAGCCGACAATGCTGCATTCGATGAAGCGACCAAGAATCTTGAGAAAGATTATCCCGAATTTTCTGCTCTAATGAAAGAATTTCGTGATGGCATTATGCTATTCAAAGTAGAAGCAATCGAAGTTTGGGATAAATTAAACAACGAAGATTTGGCATTGGCTCGTGCTTACTATGATTCCACTAAAACCAAATATTTTACAGACCTTTCCTACGACATATCTGAAATTTATGTGATGAAAGAGGATGACGCTAATGCAATTTACGAAAGGGCTAAAAGCGGCGAAGATTTTGCACAAATTGCAAGTGAGGAAACTCAAAGAGCAGGGTATAGAGAAAAGAATGGAAATTGGGGAGTAGTGACAATCGCTAACAATCCATTTGCCAAAAAAGCAAATGAATTGAATGTCCAATCAGGTGATATAATTCCACCATTCCAGCATGAACGCGGCTATTCAGTAGTGAAAATAAATGAAGTGTTTACACCTCGTCAAATGACATTTGAAGAAGCCAAAAGTAGATTCGCACCAAGAATTCAAGAGATACGTCAAAAAAATCTGAACTCACAATGGTTAGCAAAGCTAAGCAAAAAATTCAACGTAAAAATACACGAAAAAGTAATTGAAGAAGTAATAAACCAATACAAAAGCGGAAAATGAGATTAATTGTCCTTAACATTGTTTTTCTGACGTTGATGATGAATGTCGCTAACGCCCAACCCAAAGCAGGCGAAAGCCTTGACCGTATTGTCGCTATAGTTGGTGATGATGTTGTTATGAAATCCGATATTGACGGTCAGATTGGCGCTCTTTTGCAGTATGACAAGAATCTTGACGTCAATGATAAAGCTCTCAGAAAGCAAATTCTTGATGGGCTGATTGACCAATTCCTAATGGTTTACAAAGCCAAGCAAGATTCAATCGTAGTTTCCGACGAGGAAGTGACGCAAAGAATGGAAATGCACCTCCAGACAGAAGTCAGAAGATTTGGCTCTGAGCAGCGTGTGGAGCAAGTTTACGGTATGTCTATACCCAGAATCAAAAATGAAATAAAAGAGAAAATTCGCCAGAGCTTATTAGTTCAAAATCTATTGTCCGTAAAGTTTAGCGACGTAAAAGTTTCTCAAAAAGAAGTCCAAGAATTTTATGCCAAAAATAGTGATTCAATCCCCGAAATGCCAGCAGCTTATGAGTTATATCATATAGTCAAGAATGTCAAATCGGACGATGACACTAAGAAAACTTCATTTGAATTTGCTGTCAAATTGCGTGATTCGCTTCTAAATGGTGCAGATTTCGCAGACTTTGCAAACCGTTACAGCGGCGACCCGGGTACTGCCCAAGAAGGTGGCGAGCTCGGTTGGTTCGAACGTGGGAAGTTATTTCCCGAATTTGAACAAGCGGCTTTCAAATTAGCTGTCAATGAGATTTCACTGCCAATCGAGACTCCATTTGGTTTCCATATTATCCAAACGCTCGATAAGCGAGCCGATGCTGTAAAAACTCGTCATATTTTGCTTAAATTTGCACAATCAACCGAAGACAAGCAAAGAGCTATTGACTTTTTAAACGATTTGAAGAAAAAAATCGAAGACGGTTCCGATTTCGAAGAGTTAGCCAAATTACATTCAGATGACAAGGACAGTCGCGGTTTTGGTGGATTCCTCGGTAAATTGCCTTATGAAGATTTGCCCGAAAAGCTACGTCCGATTGTAACAGAACTCCCTGACGGTGGCTTGAGCGAACCTATGCTATATGTATCCGACCCTTCTAAAGAGTCCTATCATATAATTTACAAAAAGAAATTTCATCCTGTACACAAAGCAAATTTGACAGATGATTTTAACGAAATCGAGCAATATGCGATTGAAACTAAAAAGCGAAAATTATATTCTGAATTTCTCAAAAATCTACGTAAAGATATGCATTGGGAAATAGTCAGTGATTATTAGGCAATTGCAACAGTTGCACAATCGCATCGCTCGGCACCTGCCGATTTGAGACTTTTTGCAAGTGAGTTAATTGTCGAGCCCGTTGTCAGAACATCGTCCACTAAAAGAATTCGGCTCCCATTGGGGTCGAATTTTTTGTTTAGTTCAAATATATTCCCAACATTGCGCTTGCGTTGCTCTTTACTGAGTGCAGTCTGAGTTATGGTGTATTGGTTCCTTTTGACGAATTCATCAGACATTTCGCCCGCAACAAATTCAATCAAACCTAAAGAAATGTGATATGATTGGTTATAGCCGCGTTCGCGATATTTTACTTTGTGAATTGGCACGGGAATGATATAGTTGTACTCAGTCATGCCGTCAATTTGCATTCTCCTTCCCAAGAGCTTTCCGTATTCATACGCTAATTGCGACAATCCTGCATATTTGAATTTGTGAATTGCTTCCAGATACTGAGCATTCTCCTTCAGAGAAATAAGAGCAGTTGCGCCATCAATCGCTACTTTGTCTTCGCTGAAATGCTCAAAAAAACGATTACGAATAATATTGGGTGGTGGAGCATAAGGAATAGAGTTGAGGCAAGCGTAGCAAAGCATTTTGAATTGAGCAGAATTTGGCTTGATGTGTTTATTACAAATGGCACAATGCTCTGGAGCGACAAAATCAAAGAGATTGTCTCGGATTGCCCTTATAAACGTAGTATTTACCAATTACCACTCTTATTTTATTCAAACTTGTCTAATGAGAATCTGCTTTTTGGAAAATAGATATTGAAAATTGAAATCGCGAATAATACCAAATTTTCAATCAACTTTGGAAATCCAACTTTCTGTGGATTAGTGCTCGAGCATCCGCAATTGATGTCAAGCCCGCGTGCCATAGCCGAAATTACGGCAATTACAAATACAAACATCATTGACGCTGTGATTACCGAATTTGCTCTAACTTTTACACCAGTTATAAGCAGTACTCCGCAAATGGTTTCGACCCAAGGCAATATCATAGCAATCATGTTCAGCGAAAAGTTCGGAACCATGTCATAATTCGCAATTTCGGAGACAAAAAGTGTAGGATTGGCAATTTTACCTATTCCGTATGTTAAAAAAATGTAGCCCACGATAATTCTTGCAATTGTAGTCGGTATTCCTGATTCGAGTATCTTTTTCATCTAATTTGAGTCGTTGATTTTAATAATTATTATTAACTACTAAAACAACTCATTATTTTACCTTTTTCATTGTCACGCTCAAAATCAATATATTTGTGACAATAAAAATTTGAAAATTCATAAAAGTATAAAATGTCTTTTGTAAGGTCAATTTCAGGAATCAGGGCAACTTTGGGAGATGATATGACTCCCGAGATGGTCGCCAAATATGTTGCGGCATTCGCCAAAGCTACAAAATCAAAAAAAATCGCAGTCGGCAGAGACGGCAGACCTTCAGGCGATTGGATAGAAAAAATCGTTTCTTGGACACTCTCTAAATGCGGTGTAGAATGTGATATTCTGGGCATTGTCCCAACTCCGACAGTCCAATTAATGGTCGAGAAATTCGATTATGACGCCGGAATCGTTATCACAGCTTCGCACAATCCGGAACAATGGAACGGGTTGAAATTTCTGAATTCAAGCGGTGTGTTTTTGAATGAAGCTGAAAATCAAAAAGTATGGGATATAGTTGATTCAGGGGCTATTGAAAGTGATTCTGAAAATCATGCTGAAATAAAATTCTCCGAAGTTGAGCCAATAGATTTTCATATCAAATCAGTCACAAATAGCGATTTCATCGCTGAACGATTGGAAATAATCAAATCTCGCAAATTCAAAGTGGTCGTTGATGCCGTAAACGCTTCTGGAAGTGTTATCATCCCGAAACTGCTCGAATCTCTTGGTTGCGAAGTAATCACTATCAATTGCGAAGGTAACGGAGAATTTCCTCACGTTCCCGAACCGCTCCCACAATATTTGACCGAATTATCTGCTAAAGTCGCAGAAGTCGGTGCTGATGTAGGCTTTGCTGTGGACCCCGATGCCGATAGATTAGTCCTTGTGGACGAAAGCGGTTCTTGCGTAAGCGAGGAAAAGACAATAGCCTTGGCGATTCAATCTGTCATGAGTAGCTCGATTGCCGAAGCTACGAAAATTGCAGTTGTCAATCTTTCTACTTCATCATATTCCGAATGGGCTGCTCGGCAATTCGGTGGCAGCGTTGCCCGTTGTCCCGTTGGTGAAATCAACGTCGTTAGCAAAATGAAAGAAATCGGTGCAATCATCGGTGGGGAAGGTAGCGGTGGTGTGATATTACCCAATTGCCATTACGGACGTGATTCCCTTGTTGGGATTTGCTTGATTTTGGGCTTAATGGCTCAATCAAATCGCTCCTTATCCGAATTGTCAAACGACTTCCCAGCTTATGAAATGAAAAAGCTTAAATTTGATTTCACAGGTAATTTTGTAAATTTGAAATCTCGAATAATTCAAGAAATTTCTTCTGAAAATGTCAATTTGGAAGATGGACTGAGAATTGATTCGGACGGCTTTTGGATTCATATCCGCAAGTCAAACACAGAGCCTATCATCCGGCTTATTTACGAAAAGTTGAATGATTCAAATATTGATGAAACGATTAACATAATCAAAAGCATCATTGCGGAAACTGAATGAAACCTGATAATTTGATTTGCTATCATTGTGGGGACATTTGTCCTGACGACACTATTAAAATCGACAATAAATTATTTTGTTGCAACGGTTGCAAAACTGTTCACATTCTGCTGTCAGACAATGATTTGACTAAGATTTACGAGGAAGCTCGAATTGGTTCTGATTCAAAATCTAAATTTGACAAAGATGAATTTTCCTTCCTTGATGACAATTCAATTGTCGAAAAACTATTAAAATATAATATCGAAAATCGCTCAAAAGTGATTTTCTATTTGCCTCAAATCTATTGCAGTGCTTGTTTGTACCTAATCGAAAATATTCACCTTTTGGAAAGCGGTGTGCTCGAATCTAAGGTGAATTTCTTGCGCAAAGAAGTCAGCATCACATTTGATAACCATAAAACTTCGCTTCGCAAAATCGTTGAACTGCTCACATTGTTAGGTTATCGCCCAACTTTGAATCTATCGGATATCGAACAACCCCGAAAGATTGCTCACAACAGGGCATTATATATCAAATTGGGAATTGCGGGATTTGCTTTTGGTAATATCATGTTGATGGCAATTCCTGAATATTTATCCGGTGGCAATATCCAAAGCGATATCCGCACTTACATGGGCTATATCTCGATTTTGCTGAGTATTCCCGTTATGTATGCCGCAAGCGATTATTTCAAGGGCGCGTGGCACGGCTTAAAAATGAAAACTGTGAATATTGATGTACCCTTGAGCTTGGGGATTTTGGTGCTATTTCTACGTAGCGTTTACGATATTTTGTTCACAGCCGATTCGGGTTTCATTGATTCGCTCACAGGTTTGGTCTTTTTCCTCTTATTGGGAAAATTATTCCAACAAAAAACTTATCATAATTTATCATTCAATCGCGATTTCAAATCCTATTTTCCGCTTTCGGTAATCAAATCCGATAACGGAAATGACAAGCCTATACCCGTCAATCAAATCGTTCCGGGTGATTTGCTTTCGATTCGTCATGATGAACTCATTCCGGCGGATTCAATTTTGGAAAGCGAATCTGCATTGATTGACTATAGTTTCGTAACCGGAGAATCATCACCGATTACCGCCATGAAAAATGACAAGATTTACGCCGGTGGCAAACACAAGGGGAGCGTAATCAAAATTCGAGTGATGAAGAAATTTTCAAGTAGCTATTTAACGGAGCTTTGGAATTCCAAGCTATTTGAAAAGCAGAAAGAATCAACAATTTCAAATTTGTCAAATACAGCTGCGAAATACTTTACTGCAATTGTGCTTGTGATTGCTATTGCAACCGCTATTTATTGGATTCCCAAGGATATGACTATCGCCATGAATGCGATTACTGCAGTGTTAATCATTGCCTGCCCGTGCGCTATCGCACTTTCGATTCCATTTTCCTACGGCACTACAATGCGATTACTCGGAAAAAGGAAAATGTTCTTAAAAACAGATAAAATTGTCGAATATATGACTTCCGCCGATGTAATCGTTTTTGATAAAACGGGAACTCTGACCGAACTAAACAAGTCTGAAATCACTTTCAACGGCTCTCCGCTCGATAATGACAAGCAGATTGCAATTAAATCTATAGTCAAAAACTCGACTCACCCTTTGAGCAACATGATTTACAATCATCTAAATTGTGAAACTGTCATCGTTGATGATTATGATGAAGTGTCGGGCAAAGGGCTGATGGCATTTGTAGGAACTAATTCGATTCTGCTCGGCAGTAAATCTTGGCTCTTGGAAAATAATATAAAAATTGATGCTGAATCAGGCGATATTTCTGGTGAGTTCAATGCCGAATCGCGTGTTTACGTAGCCTTTAATGGTATTTACTCCGGGTTTTTTGCCATTAATTCATCTTATAGGCATGGCTTGAAATCGCTTTTTGACGAACTTCTGAAAAAGCACGAAATTTACATTTTATCAGGTGATAATGATTCTGAACGAAATCATCTGCAAACCCTCACTTCCGACAAAGCTAAAATGCAATTTAATATGCTTCCGGCTGATAAATTGGAATATATCTCAAAGCTGCAGCAATCCGGCAAAAAGGTGATTATGATAGGCGATGGGTTGAACGATGCCGGAGCTTTGAACCAAAGTGATGTCGGGATTGCAATAGCCGAGCAACATTCTAACTTTACACCGGGCTCGGACGCCATTTTGATAGCTGATGAGTTCCCCAAACTCACAAAATTATTAACCCTCGCCAAAAATGGTGTCACCACTGTGAAGTTGAGCTATTTTTTGTCCTTTGTTTATCATAGCATCGGCTTCTTTTTTGCGGTTCAAGGGCTTCTGTCGCCGTTGATAGCGGCGATTTTGATGCCTATCAGCTCAATTAGTGTTATAGCATTAACTGTTGGCTCAGCATATTTAAAAGATTTTAGATTATCTCGCAAGATTTAGTCATTTCTAAAATATTTTTACATTTTGGTTACAAATTATTAAAACAAAATTGCACAGTTCATTTGAAAATGATACATTTAAAAATTGTAAATTTGCATTGTGCTTTATTGTATTTGCATTATGATTTTTGAATGTTCAAATTATACAGGTTTGTAATGTCAGTTGTAATAATTTTGATGAGCGCCTCTTTATTTGTTGCCATAATTTTTTTGATTTCATTTCTATGGGCAGTCAAAAATGAACAATTTGATGACACTTTCACTCCTGCTTTACGCATTTTAAATGATGACAACAAAAATAATGTAAAATTAAAAGATGGAGTAGATGAATGAGTATTGATTCTTCCGGTTCAGTTAACCCCAAAGACCTCGAAACCTTCAGCTATGATAATGTGATTGTCCGAAATTTTGCTTGGGCAACGATTATCTGGGGCATAGTCGGTTTCCTTGTTGGCTTGATAATAGCAATTCAAATGTTTGTTCCGGCATATTTCCCATTTTTAGATTTGGGAATTTCCTATATTTCCTTTGGCAGACTTCGCCCATTGCATACAAATGCGGTAATTTTTGCATTTGTTGGTAACGCAATTTTCATGGGTGTTTATTATTCGCTACCTCGACTTGCCAAAGCTCCTATGTGGAGCATCTTACTCAGTAAATTGCATTTCTGGGGCTGGCAATTGATTATTTTATCTGCCGCAATTACATTCCCTTTGGGATTAACGCAAGGCAAAGAATATGCTGAATTAATATGGCCCATAGATGTGGCTGTTGCAGTTGTTTGGGTGATTTTTGGTATCAATATGTTGATGACTTTAGTCAAAAGGCGCGAGCGCCACATGTATGTTGCCATTTGGTTTTATATTGCATCGTGGGTAACCGTTGCAGTTTTGCATATAGTCAATTCATTAGTTATTCCTTATTCAATACTCGAGAGCTATCCAATTTATACCGGAGTTCAAGATGCATTGGTTCAGTGGTGGTATGGTCATAATGCTGTTGCATTTTTCTTGACAACTCCATATTTGGGGCTTATGTATTATTTTCTCCCTAAAGCCGCCAATCGTCCTGTTTATTCATATAGACTTTCCATTATACATTTCTGGTCATTGATTTTCTTATATATTTGGGCAGGTCCTCACCATTTGCTTTATTCATCAACGCCTGATTGGGTTCAATCACTCGGTACGGTGTTTTCGATAATGCTTATCGCACCGTCATGGGGCGGTATGATTAATGGTTTGCTCACACTCCGAGGAGCTTGGGACAAAGTTCGCGAAGACCCTGTCCTGAAATTCATGGTAGTTGCTATTACAGCGTATGGTATGGCTGTATTCGAAGGTCCAATGCTTTCGATTAAAAGCTTCAATGCACTTTCGCACTTTACCGATTGGACTATTGCACACGTTCATGTTGGAGCATTAGGGTGGAACGGTATGCTGACATTCGGAATTTTATATTGGATAATACCGAAAATGTGGAAAACCGAACTGCATTCTAAAAAACTTGCAAGTTTGCACTTTTGGATTGCATTTCTGGGCATTTTGATATATGCTGCACCACTTTATTGGGCAGGAATCACACAAGGCTTGATGTGGAAACAATTCTCGCCTGATGGATTTTTGATGTATCGCAACTTTCTCGAAACAGTAACGCATTTAGTTCCGATGTATGCTATCAGAGCTTTAGGCGGCACATTCTTCTTGACAGGCGCAATTATCATGTTGTATAATCTAATCATGACAATGAAACGCGGTTCATTCATGGCTGAGGAAACCTTCAAGGCGCCAGCTATGGCATCTATACATAACGAAAAGGTAAACCATAGATGGTTGGAAGGTAAGCCGATGCCATTTTTGATTGCATCACTTGTTGTAGTTTTGGTTGGAGGTATTTTTGAAATTGTACCGATGCAGGTAATCAAATCAAACGTTCCGACAATTACAAGTGTTAAGCCATATACACCACTCGAATTGCACGGTCGGGATATTTACATCCGAGAAGGTTGCTATTTGTGCCACTCGCAAATGGTTCGTCCATTCAGAAACGAGACTGAACGTTACGGAGAATATTCCAAAGCCGGTGAATTTGTTTACGATACGCCATTCCAATGGGGTTCTAAACGAACAGGACCGGATTTGCACAGAATTGGTGGCAAATACCCTCATGCTTGGCACTACCAACATATGTACGACCCACAATCAATTTCTCCGGGTTCGATTATGCCGCGCTATCCGTGGTTACTCGAAAATAGTTTAGATACGTCTCTTACATCAAATAAGATCAGAGCTCTTATGACTCTCAACTTCCCATATCCTACCGGATATGATAATGTTGCACATATTGATGTCCGTACTCAAGCTCTCGAAATTGTCGAGGAACTGAAAGTTACGGGAATCGAAACTACGCACGATAAGGAAATCATCGCTCTGATTGCATATTTGCAAAGATTGGGCACTGATATAAAGGGCGAAAGTAAACCAATTTTCAACAAACCATAAGGAGGGCGTGATGTTTAGACAAATATTTCAAAATATTCAAGGAATAGAACTTCTGCCTACATTTACTTTATTGTTCTTTTTTACTTTTTTTATAGTTGTTTTTATAATGGCTTACAAATTAGACAAGAAATTCATAAACTACATGGGCTTATTACCCCTTGATTCTGATGATACTTTAAATGAAAATAAATCAGGAGATGAAAATGTCACAAACTGAAGATAAACTATTAGAACATAATTATGACGGTATTCTCGAATACGATAACCCATTGCCGAAATGGTGGGTTTGGCTCTTTATCCTAACAATAATTTGGGGAATAGGCTATTTTTTCTACTATAATATAACCGAAATTGGACCAAGCCAACATGAAGAGTATATTGCCGAATTCAACACCGGTTCTGATGATGCTATGCGTCTAATCCAACAAATGAACGAAAAATGGGCTGCTATTGCATACGTTCCTATTACCGATAATGATGCTTTAGAACAAGGTAAAGCCATTTATGCGGTAAATTGCGTATCATGCCATGGTGCAAATGGCGAAGGCGGCATCGGTCCTAATTTGACAGACAATCATTATATTCATGGCGGTGGAATCGAAAATACGATGAACGTCATTATTAACGGTGTCCCCGAAAAAGGGATGATTTCTTGGAAACCATTGCTAACTCCTGAAGAAGTGCAATTGGTAGCAAGTTACATTCTAACATTGAAAGGTACACAACCGGCAAATGCTAAAGCTCCACAAGGCGAACTTTGGGAGCAATAGTCGCTATTTATAAAGAAGCAAAAAAATGAGTGATTTTAAAGAGTTGAAACAAGTCGGGGAGAAAGCGATTAATCCCCAAGATTCGGATAAACTCATAACTGAAACAGGCGTTTCCTTTCGGGATAGAGTATCAAATATTGATAAAAAAGGAAACCGAATTTGGATTTATCCCAAAAAGCCGAAAGGCGATTTCACTAAATGGCGCTCGATCGTAGCTGTCGTTTTATTGATTTTCATGTTTGTTCTGCCATTTATAAAAGTGGGGGGCAGACCTTTCGTACTTCTTGATATTTTTCAACGCAAATTTATCATTTTTGGTATTGTTTTCTGGCCCCAAGATTTTTATATTTTCGCACTTGCATTCCTAGCTTTCATTGTGTTTGTTGTCCTCTTTACCGCTGTTTACGGGCGAATATGGTGCGGTTGGGCTTGCCCTCAGACCATCTTCTTGGAAATGGTTTTCCGCAAGATTGAATATTGGATAGAAGGCGATTACAAGCAACAAATGGCTCTTTCGCGCTCGGAATGGAATGCAAACAAAATTTTCAAAAGGGGTTTGAAGAAAACTATCTTCATTTTGCTTTCCTTCATCATCAGTAATTTGTTTTTAGCATACATAATTGGTATTGATGAGTTACAAAAGTACATGACTGAAGGTCCGGCGGATCATATGGCTTCTTTTGTATTCGTAATATTTTTCGCTGGTACTTTCTATTTTATTTTTTCGTGGTTTCGCGAACAAGCCTGTACTTTTATTTGTCCATACGGAAGACTCCAAACTGTACTTTTAGACAAAAATTCAATCGTAGTTGCTTATGATTTCAAACGTGGCGAGCCTCGTATGAAATTCAAGAAGAATATGCCTGAAGATGCCGGTGATTGCGTAGATTGCGGTGCTTGTGTCCGCGTTTGCCCAACGGGTATTGACATCCGAAACGGCACTCAGCTTGAATGTATCAATTGCACTGCATGTATTGATGCTTGTGATGAAGTGATGTTGAAGGTCAATAAGCCAAAGGAGCTGATTCGATATGCTTCGGAATTGCAAATTACCGAAGGTACAAAGTTTAAATTTACTCCAAGAATTATGGCTTATAGTGTTGTGCTGCTGCTCTTGTCAGGATTAGTCGCATATTTGATGCTCAACAGAAGCGATATCGAAGCCACAATTTTGAAAGTCAAAGGTACGATGTACCAAAATACTGAAACAGGAGTTGCCAACGTTTACACTGCGACAATTATCAACAAGACTTTCGTACCAATGGATTTTTCCTTGAAATTGATGGATATACCCGGCACGATTCAAATTATTGGGAAAGATCATCTTCACGTCCCGGCTGAAGGGCTGACCGATGCTACTTTTATTTTGGAATTACCCCGAAAATATGTGACCGGAACTCGTAATAACATACAAATCGGAGTTTACTCCGGCGACAAACTAATCCAAACTGTAAATACAGGCTTTACGGGACCGGCGCCCGGCATGAAATAAGGAATAATGAAATATGAAAATATATGGAAATTGGGCTTTCGCAATTACGGCTTTTTACATCACTTTTGTGGTGTTACTCGTGTCTTTAGTGGTTTATGTTTCTCAAGATAAAGTTGATTTGGTTGTCGAAAATTATTATGACCATGACCTTGTTTTCCAGCAACAAATTGACAAAGTTATGCGAACTAAAGCACTCAAGGAGCAAATCACTATATCGAGTATCGAAAATAAAGTAGTCCTGAAATATCCCGATTCATTGGAATATCCTATTTCAGGCTCGATTTTGATGTTTCGACCCGATAATTCTAAGCTAGATGTGAAAATCCCGATTCAACCAAATAATGAAATGATGCAAATCATAAATACCGACTCATTCAACAAAGGACTTTGGAAAGTAAAAGTTGATTGGACTATGAACGACACGAACTATTACAACGAACAAATTATCATTTTTAATTGATAGACTATGGATTGGACTCTAATTGGCGCAGGATTCATGCTCGGTGCACTCGGTAGTATGCACTGTATTGGTATGTGCGGACCAATTGCTTTGGCTATTCCGCATAAAGGTACAACAAAATTTTCAATTTTTTCCGAAGGATTTATTTATAATTTCGGGAGAGTGATAACCTATTCAATCATGGGACTAATACTTGGTTTAGCGGGGGCTTCATTCAAACTTGGAGGCTTCCAAGAACAGCTTTCATTGGTAGTTGGAACTTTAATTTTGCTTGGAGTAATAATTCCAAGAAAATATTATTCAAGATTGAACGACACTAAAAAAATTAGTTATTTTGTTTCAACTATTAAACAAAAATTCCAGAAGCTATTGAAATCTAAAAGCCTCATATCTTTGCTCTTTATCGGAATCCTAAATGGGCTCTTGCCGTGCGGCTTGGTTTATATAGCATTGGCTGGCTCATTTGCAGCAGGCGATGTCGTCACATCTACGTTTTATATGGCTGCTTTTGGCTTCGGTACACTTCCCGTAATGGCTGCAATCTTCATTTCAAAAAACCTCATCACGATCAATATCAGACAAAAAATAAATAAATTGATTCCATATGGAGTCGCTTTAGTGGCAATTCTAATGATTCTTCGCGGCTTGGCTCTCGATATTCCTTATATCAGTCCGGTACTTCCGGAAACAGTTTTATCGGGCGAAGCATCTTGTTGTCATTAAATTTGATTATTGTGGAAAAGTTTTTTATGTTTGAAATTGGTTTTTGTTCTATTCACAAAATCTTTATTTTATACTGTGTTACAGTGTTATTTATGACTAAGAACATATTGATATGAAAAATAAATTTAAAATTAGTCTTGTTTAAAATAATTTTGTGTCTTATTTTGCATGTCGAAGTTTGTTAAAAAAGGAAAAAGTTTTGGAATTTGTTACGAAAATGAAAGAAGTTGTCACTAAAATGTTCTATATCGGACATGTCGAAACCGATTCCAAACCTAATTATTCATCACTAATAATAGCAGGCGAGTAGTGAAAAAGACTGTACTTGATTATGCACTGAAAGTTAAATTACCGTTCACGGTATTCATTATACTTACATCATTTGCCGTTACGTATTTTGTGGCAAAGCCCGAAAGAGACGGCGTCGGTTATGCTCCGGAACAACCCATAAAATTCTCGCACAGACTTCATGCCGGCGATATGGCAATTGATTGCCAATATTGCCACACAAGTGTCGAGAAATCTCGCCATGCTACAATACCATCGGCTGATGTTTGTATGAATTGCCATGCAGTAGCCAGAACTGATAAACCGGAAATTGTGAAGTTAACCCAATATTATAAAGAGGGTAAACCCATTCCATGGAAAAGAATCCATAGAGTGCCGGAATATGCCTATTTCAACCATGCCTCGCATGTTGTCAATGGAATTGATTGCGCTAATTGCCACGGCGATGTTCGCGAAATGGATGTAATAAGCCAAGTTCATTCCTTCACGATGGGCTCTTGTCTTGATTGCCATCGCGAACCACAAAAGCGAATGCCACAAATGATCGGAAATATAAATAATGGACCTGAAAATTGTAATGCTTGTCATCGTTAATGATTGTAAAATTTTTTTAAGAATCGGGAAATATGAGTAACACAAGAAGAAAATTTTTCAACTCGATAGGTGTAAGCGCTCTTGGCGTTTTTGCACTTAATGTTTTACCCGTGAAATTTATTAAGAACGGCAAAACGGAAACTCAACCCAATCCTAAGGTTGTTATTCATCCTCTTGCTGTAAACAGAAACATAAAAGGGGATGGTTGATGGATAATAATGCTACTAAACCTCGATTTTGGAAAAGTCTGAATCTATTGGCTAATAAACCAGAAAGTATCGAAAGCACTCGCCACGAATTCCAAAAGGGAGTCACCGACGATTTCGATTTGAATGCACTTCCCGATAAATCAAGGAGAAAGTTCCTTGCTGTGCTTGGTGCTTCTGCGGCTTTTGCGGCTACAGCTTGTTCTGACTATCCGGATAAAGGCGAAATCATTTCGTATAATAAAAAACCGTCGGGAGTGGTGTATGGTCATGCTAATTATTACGCATCATCTCTCAACAGCGGGCTGGGAATTTTAATCAAAACTAGAGAAGGTCGCCCTATAAAAGTGGACGGCAATCCTCAGCATCCTATTAATGCGGGCAAAGTTGATGCTACTGCGCAAGCTACAATGCTTGACTTGTACGACCCGGGAAGAGTGCGTTATCCGGTCAAAAAATCAGATAGCAAACTGATTCTCAACAAAGACGAGATGCCCAAAACTGATTGGGAACGCATTGATAAAGATATTACCGAAAAATTGAAAGCTGCCTCGCAATCGGGCAAGGAAATTGCCATTGTTGCGCATTCAGTCAAATCTCCGTCACAGGAAAAATTGTTCAATGAATTTGTATTGAAATATCCCACTACTAAGTTCTACACTTACGAAGTTTTCGGTAATCAAAACAAATTGGGCGCATGGGAAAAATGCTACGGCAATAAAAATCTTCCAGTCATTGCTTGGGATAAAGCTGATGTAATCGTAGCTTTGGAATGTGATTTCCTCGGTACAGAAGGAATCACTGTCGAACAAATCAAACAATATACGACAAGACGCGATGTTGATAATGCCCAAAACTTCAATAAGTTATATACTGTTGAAGCAAATTACAGTCTAACAGGTGCAAATTCAGATTATCGTTTGAAACTCTCGCCTGAGTATCAATACGATTTTATCATGGCATTGATTAATGAAATTGCTGTCAAAAAATCGCAATCTGCAGCAAATTTAGACGATTCGGCAATGTCACGAATCAGCCAATATAGTATTTCGGATATTGCTTCAAAATATGGCTTACATGCTGATAAGTTGGCTTCGATGGTTGATGACATTTTGCATCACCCAACTAAGACGCTTGTTGTCTGTGGAAACAGCCTTCCTGAAGAGTGCCACATTGCAGCGAATTTGCTAAATGAAGTTCTCGGAAGCGTTTCGAATGTCTATTCCGATAAATATGAAGTTTTGCACAGACCTATAAACACGCTTGCTGAATTTGCACAATTAAGTGCAAAAATGAAATCCGGCAATGTCGGAGTTTTGATTCATTTTGATTCAAATCCTGCTTATCATTTACCTCGTGAAATTGGATATACAGATGCATTGAAAAGCGTTGAGACAATCGTTTCGATGATTCATCTCGAAAATGAATCTTCTGAGGGCAGTCATTACATTTTGCCTGTCAATCACGAATTCGAATCTTGGGGTGATTTCATGCTTCGCAATGGTGTGTTGAGCACTCAACAACCTGTTATCGCACCGATATTTGATTCTCGCCAAAAAGAAGCAGTCTTGCTCAATTGGATGTCTGAGGATTACACAAAATACAATCACGATATTTATAATCAATATATCAAAGCACATTGGCAGGAAAAAGTTTACCCAAGTGCCAATACTTTTAGCTCTTTTGATGAATTTTGGTATTCATGTTTGCATGATGGCATTTTTACTTGGGATGAAGTTGGAATTCCTCGTGCGGCTTTTAATGCAGCAGCGTTATCGACAACGCAAAATTCCTTGAGCAAATCAGGCTTTACGGTTATTTTGACTCAGCCACATTATCTGGGCGACGGTCAATATGCTAATAATGGCTGGTTGCAAGAAGTTCCGCATCCGATTACAAAGGTCGTTTGGGACAATTGTGCTATGATGTCGCCTGCAACTGCAAAAAAACTTGAAGTAGCCTACGGTTTAGACAAATTGGATAAAATCTCTGATATGATTGACTTAACCGTAAATGGCAAAACACTCAGACTTCCTATAATGCCACAACCGGGTATGGTTGATGATGTGATTGCTGTTGACCTTGGTTACGGCAGAACAAGAGGCGGTGAAGTTGGAACGGGCGTAGGGTTTGATGCTTATACATTGATGAACAAATCCGGAAGCAAAATCTATACGGGTGCATCGGTTGCTAAAGCAGGCGAAAGCTACGAATTGATTTCGAGCCAAGAACATCATTCTCTTGATGAAGATTTCGTCAAGGATTTCCATTTAAAACGCCACATAATTCAAGAATTTACAGTTCCATTTTATGTAGAATTTGAAGATAAGCTGGAAGAAGCAAAATCACGTCTCAAATCCGAATTCGGTGATGATCGCGAAGCTTACGAAAAAGCATTGAAAACAGAGAAAATCCATCTTTTGGGACATCACGAATACCAAAACCATAGCATGTATCCCGATAAGGAATATCCGGGTGTTAAATGGGCAATGGCTATTGACATGAACAAATGTACCGCTTGCAATGCTTGTGTAACAGCTTGTAATGTCGAAAATAATATCCCGATTGTGGGCAAAGAAGAATGCGGCAAGGGTCGCGAAATGCACTGGATGAGGATTGATACCTATTTCAGCGGTACTCCTGATGAGCCAATTACAAGTATGCAACCTATGCTTTGCCAACATTGCGATAATGCACCATGCGAAAACGTTTGCCCGGTTGTTGCAACCAATCACAGCCCCGAAGGATTGAACCAGATGACTTACAATCGTTGTGTCGGTACGAGATATTGTGCCAACAACTGTCCTTATAAAGTTAGAAGATATAATTTCTTCGATTTCCGCAATGATTTCAAAGATGGTTACTATCGCAAGGACACACTCGAATTATTGAATAATCCCGAAGTAACAGTCCGTTCGCGTGGTGTAATGGAAAAATGTACATTCTGCACTCAAAGAATCGAAGAAGCTCGTTCGGCAGCAAATATTAAGGGCAGAAAAATTCAAGGCTCTGATGTAGTGACAGCTTGTCAAGAAGCTTGTCCGTCAGATGCAATTATATTCGGAGATATGAATGACCCGAATTCTAAAGTATCGAAATTACGCAATCACAGTTTGGGTTACCACGTTCTCGAAACGATTATGGTCAAACCCAACGTTACTTACATTTCAAGATTGAGGAACACAAACATGGAGGATACACACAGTGGCCACTGATATTACTCATGAAGTTTCTGTAATAGAAGGTAAGCCTACACTCAAAGAGATTGATGCTACCATCATCAAGCCAATGGATGAGATGCCGAATATCAAATTTTTTATTGCAATCGGTTTCACAACTACATTGCTTTTGATAGGTGTTTTTTCATTAGGTATGGCATTTTACCGAGGCGTGGGTCTATGGGGTGTTAACAATCCCGTAGGTTGGGGCTTCGCTATCATCAATTTCGTATTTTGGGTGGGTATCGGACATGCCGGTACGCTTATTTCTGCGATTTTGTTCCTCTTCCGCCAAAAATGGAGAACGGGTATAGCTCGATTTGCCGAGGGCATGACGATTTTTGCGGTTATGACGGCAGGGCTCTTCCCTTTAATTCACGTCGGACGCCCTTGGTTAGATGGCTATTTGATGCCACACCCTAACCAACATAATTTGTGGGTGAATTTCACTTCACCTTTGTTATGGGACGTTTTTGCTGTTTCAACTTATTTTACTGTTTCATTTGTATTTTGGTATATGGGCTTGGTTCCTGATTTCGCAACAATGCGTGACAGACTCAAAAACAGTACAGTAGTATCAAAAGTTAAAAAGACAATTTACTCAGTTTTATCTTTAGGTTGGAGATTTTCAAACCGTCATTGGTCACATTATGAAATGATGTATCTCGTTCTTGCCGGATTTGCGACGCCACTTGTGCTCTCGGTTCACACTATAGTATCATTCGACTTTGCTGTTTCGATTGTACCGGGTTGGCATACAACCATATTCCCACCATATTTCGTTGCGGGAGCGGTATTTTCGGGCTTTGCAATGGTTCAAAATGCTTTGATTATCATCCGAAAAGTGTTCAATATGGAACATATCGTTACGCTTGATACACTCGAAAAAATGAATAAAGTTATCATCGTTACAGGTATGATGGTTGGCTATGCTTATGGTATGGAATTTTTCATTGCTTGGTATAGCGGTCACGAAGTCGAATCCTTCGCCTTTTTGAATAGAGCATTCGGACCTTATACTTGGGCTTACTGGATTATGGTAAGTTGCAACGTTATATTCCCACAATTTTTCTGGATAAAGAAACTAAGAAGAAATATTCCATTCATGTTCGTAATAGCTATTTTAGTAAACGTTGGTATGTGGTTCGAGAGATTCGTAATTACAGTTACCTCGCTTTCTCGCGATTATTTGCCATCGAGTTGGGCATATTACGTCCCAACAATTTGGGATATCGGATTGTTGATTGGTAGTTTTGGATTCTTCTTTACATTATTACTATTATTCACACGAACTATGCCTGTAATTTCAATTGCTGAAGTAAAAAGTGTTGTTGCCGGTTCTCAACCTACTCGACATAAATTAGGTCATCACGAGGAGGACGAGCATAATGGATAATAAAATTTTACATTCGGTAACTGCTATTTTCCATACACCGGACGATATTATTAACGCTGCAAAAGCTGTCGTCAAGGAAGGCTATAAGAAATTTGATGTACATACTCCATATCCGGTTCACGGAATGGACCAAGCTATGAAATTGAAGCGTTCTCCTTTGGGCTACTTTGCTTTCGTACTTGGAGTTCTTGGTGCAACGCTTGGATTATTGCTGATGTATTGGACTATGACTATAGACTATCCGCTTAATATTGGCGGCAAACCTACTTTCCCGTTGCCGGCATTTATTCCGGTTACCTTCGAGATAACTGTATTACTTGCTTCGGTTGCAACAGTTGTGGCTATGATTGTTATCTTTTTCAAATTTCCTAATAACAGTCATCCATTGCACGATACTGAATACATGAAAAGAGTATCTTCGGATAAATATGGCGTGACAATCGAAGCCGCTGACCCAAATTTTGATTTGGAAAAAGTTAAAGCGTTTCTTGCAAAGCTTGGCGGTACAAATGTTGAACCGATTTATTTCGATAATGATGAAATTAATGCAAAACGAACTCTATTAGAACCAAAATTCTTGACAGGATTGGCAGTTATCTCAGTGTTAGTAATTGCGATTACATATTTCACTCTGAATAAATTGATGTTCTTGGAACCGTTCAATTGGATGATGAACCAACAAAAGATTACAGCGATGGAAGTTACTACATTTTTTGATGACGGATTTTCGATGAGACCTCCGATTGAAGGAACTGTTGCTCGCGGATTCAAACCATATCCTTATAAAGATAGTGTTGACCTTGCTTCGCGATTCCTTGTAAATCCGATGGAATTTAGCACCGAAAACCTTGAAAACGGTAAACGTAAATACAATACCTTCTGTAGTCCTTGTCACGATTATCATGGCAATGGGGTTGCTCGTTTGAACGGTCAATTCCCCAATCCTCCAAGTTTGCATACGGACAAAGTTAGAGAGTGGACTGATGGGCATTTGTATCATATTATAACTGTTGGGCAAAATACTATGCCCTCGTACGATAAACAACTAACTCAAGATGAAAAATGGCAAGTCATACTGTATGTCAGAGCTTTACAAAGAGCTTTGAATGCTCAGGAGGGTGATTTACAATGAGTAACGATAATATAGTTTTATACGAAAGAAAGCCTCTGCCTGCTAAACTACCATTAATTGGCTGGTCATTGTTGTTGATTGGTGTTGCTCTGACAGTTTTAGCCTTTTCAATAGACAATGTTCGCGCTTCATACAATTTGATAATTGTTTTAATGATGGTATTTAGTGTTGGATTTGGTTCGCTATTCCTTATTGCACTCGAACATATCGTGGGTGCTGATTGGAGCGTGCCATTCCGGAGACTAACGGAAATTATTGCGGCAGTTTTGTTCGCAACTCCATTGATAGCATTGCCTTTGTTCCTGAATCTCAACGAAGTATTCTCTTGGCTTAATCCTGTGGTTATGGATTCCGACAAATATATTAAAAATAAATCACCATATTTGAATGAGTCCTTTTTCGTCATTAGAAATATAGTTGTCTTCTTGTTCATGTTTTTATTCTACTTCCTACTTGTAGGTCGTTCGTTGAAACAGGACAAAACGGGCAAAGCCGATACAAAAAAATGGTCAACCAAGATTTCTGCTATCTTTTTGCCAATTTTCGCCATTTTGATTACAGTTGTGGCAATGGATTGGTTGATGAGCTTGGAGCCAAAGTGGTTCTCGACAATTTTCGGTGTGTATTACTTTGCAGGCTCTGTGCTTGCAGCACTCGCAGTTCTGACTTTCATTGCGATTACATTAGCCGAAAACGGATATTTGAGCAAATATTTGACCGAAGACCATTATTACAACTTTGGTGCTTTGATGTTTGCATTTACTAATTTTTGGGCTTATATAGCATTCAGCCAGTTCATGTTGATTTGGTATGCAAATATTCCCGATGAAACAATGTGGTATATGCAACGCGGTGGGGAAGGATGGATGACTGTTTCTCTCGGATTGATTTTCATCAGATTTTTATTTCCTTATTTGGCTCTTGTCACAAGACCTTCAAAGAGCAATCCATTCCGTCTGAAAATCATTGCTGTGTGGGTGTTTATAGCTCACTATTATGATTTGTATTGGGTGATTATGCCCGAATATACTAAGAAAACTGAACTTCATGCACCGGTTTATAGTTGGTTTGAATTTACAGTGCCGATTTTGGTGCTGGGTGTATTAATAGTTGTATTCAGCCTTGTTGCGGGTAAAAAGAATTTGATGCCAATTGGCGACCCGAAATTCAGAAAAGGTATGGAATTTCACCTTTAATTAATTAGGAAATAAAAAATGGAAAATAAATTCAGACCCGAAGATGAGATAAATTATAAGGATTTCTTGAAAAATCCTTTAAGATTATTTGCTGTTGTTTATCCTTATTTAATTATGTTGATTATTGTCGTCGGAATGTATTGGGTATTCAATCTTGATAATGCCTACTTAAATACTCAACAAAAACAACTGCTTGCTCGCGATACTGTTGCACCGGAAATTCCTATGCAAAAAGGTGCGATGATGGAAGGCGTAAATGTTAAGGAAATTAGTGTTCCTAGTGCTGAAATGATTGCAAAGGGAGCCGAATTATATAAAGCAAATTGCTCGTCATGCCATGGAAATGAGGGCAAAGGCGATGGAATTGCAGGTGCAGGATTGAATCCAAAACCTCGTAATTTTACAGATTTGCAAGGCTGGAAAAATGGTGCTCAACTTTCCCATATGTGGAAGACTTTGGAAGAAGGAATCCCAGGTACAGGTATGGTAGCATATAATTACTTGACAGTTGTTGATAGATTTGCTCTAATTCATTATATGCATTCCTTGATGCCCGATTTTCCTAAGGATTCCGATTCTGATTTGGAAGCTTTAGATTTGGCTTATTCACTTTCTGAAGGCAAAGTTACATCAAACCAAATTTCGGTTTCGATGGCGATGACCAAAATGAACGAAGAATATGGTAACAATAAGACTAAAATTGAACAATTGACTAACGAATTAAATACTGTTGAAGGCGAAATAGCTACTTTATTAGATAAAGTAATAAGCAATAAGGAAAGGGCATCTGTCACTCTAGTTCATGGCAAAATTTGGCAAAACGGAACTGATGCATTTATCCAAGAAATTAGCTCTACAATTAACGACAATGGTTTCACACCAACGACATTGAGACTGACTAAAGACGAACTTACAACATTGCATTCATTCTTATTAAACGCCCGTAACAGGCTTAATCTACAGTCACAATCATGAAATATATTTTAGCATTTTTAATAGCTGTATTGCCTTTGAACTTGACTTCTGCAGTAGAAGACAAAGTTGAAGTCGGCATAGAGCACGAAAAGAAACTCGGCACTTATCTACCATTGGATTTGGAGTTTGTTGATTCGGAAGGATACAAACGAACTTTGAAAGAATTGATAGACCGACCCGTAGTTCTTTCATTAGTTTATTATCATTGCCCGGGGATTTGCAGTCCTTTGCTCAATAGTCTCGGTGAAGTCATTGACAAAGCCGCTATTGAACCCGGCAAAGATTACAAAGTATTGACAATTAGTTTCGATCCGCGTGAAAATCACGAGGACGCAAAAAAATGGAAATCGAATTATATATCAGGAATGACTCGTCCGATTTCACCGGAAGATTGGATTTTCATGGCTGGAGACAGCACAAATATTGCCAAAATCACCGATGCAGTCGGATTTAGATACAAACCTGACGGCGAAGACGATTACGTTCATGCAGGAGCATTGATAATGATTGCACCTGATGGCAAAATTACACGATATTTATTGGGTACTGAGTACTCACCATTTGATTTTAAATTAGCTGTTGCCGAGGCATCAAAGGGCATATCAGCCCCGCCGATTTCTAAGATGCTTGCGTATTGCTTCAGCTACGACCCTGAGGGTAGGACTTATGTATTCGATTTCAACAAAGTTGCCGGTACTGTGATTTTTCTTGGGGTGGGTATTTTCTTCGTGGTTTTATTAGTAAAAGGAAGAACAAAAAAAGTAAGTAAAGGAGAAGAGAATGTCTGATTCGACAGTAAACACCAACGGTGATTATGTAAATTTTTACCAGTACAAAGGGAAGCATTCCGGTATTTTGGGTTGGTTGCTTTCAGTTGACCACAAAAGAATTGGTCTTTTATATCTTGGTTCGATGGTCTTATTTTTCCTTGTCGGCATGACGCTTGGTTTCTTCATGCGACTTGAAATGTGGAATCCAGGGCAAGACGTTATGGGTCCGCAAACATATAATGCTCTGTTTACATTGCACGGCATTATAATGATATTTTTGGTAATTATCCCGGGTATTCCTGCCGGATTTGGAAACTTTTTCCTCCCGATTCAGATTGGGGCAGAGGATGTGTCATTTCCGCGACTGAATCTATTATCGTGGTATCTCTACACAATCGGCGGATTATTGGCAGTCGCTTCGCTATTTTTGAGTGGCGGACCAATTGATACAGGTTGGACTTTTTACGCACCATATAGTTTGCGAACCGGAACTGAAGTAATAATGCCGCTAATGGCTGCATTTATTCTGGGATTCTCGTCCATTCTAACGGGTGTGAACTTTGTAACTACTGTGCATAGATTGAGAGCTCCCGGCATGACATTCTTCAAAATGCCGCTCTTTATTTGGGCTTTGTATTCAACTGCTTGGATTCAAATTATCGGAACTCCGATTATAGGTATTACAATTTTATTGGTAATTGTAGAAAGATTATTCGGTGTGGGTTTATTTGACCCTGCTATGGGCGGTGACCCGATTTTGTTCCAACACTTATTCTGGATTTATTCCCACCCGGCTGTATATATTATGATTTTGCCGGCGATGGGTGTAGTTTCCGAGATTATCCCTACATTTTCACGCAAAACAATATTCGGCTATGGTGCAATCGCCGTATCGTCTATTGCCATTGCATTTGTCGGTACTTTAGTATGGGGACATCATATGTTCACATCGGGTATGAGCGACGAATCGCGATGGGTATATTCATTCCTGACATTCATTGTGGCATTGCCTTCGGGCGTTAAAATTTTCAACTGGGTCGCTACAATGTACAAAGGCTCAATTAAGGCAGAAACACCATTTCTTTATGTGATGGCATTCATTTTCTTGTTTTCGATTGGTGGTCTGACCGGATTAGTTCTCGGGTCATTGGCTACAGATGTCCATTTGCATGATACATATTTCGTGGTAGCCCATTTCCATTACGTTATGTTTGGCGGAACGATATTTATTTTCTTTGCAGCTTTGCATTATTGGTTCCCCAAAATGTTCGGCAAAATGTACAACACTAAAATCGCCAATATCGCACTTGCAATTATGGTGGTTGGGTTCAATATGTTATATTTTACGTTTTTTATACTCGGATATTTAGGAATGCCTCGAAGGTATTATGACTATTTACCCGAATTTCAGGGGATGCACCAATTTGCGACGGTTGGTTCGTGGGTGCTGATAGCAGGTATATTGCTTATGTTTACCAATTTATTCCTTGGACTGAAAAACGGCAAGAAAGCCGGAAATAATCCTTGGGGTGGAATGACTTTGGAATGGACAGTACCTTCGCCACCACCATTATTGAATTTCAAGAAAATCCCAACTGTGAAATATGGTCCTTACGAATACGAACATTATGATGAGGTAACGAAGAATGTCAACTAATAGCACTACAAATGCAACCCATGAAGAGGAACACGGACACGAGCATGTTCACGACTTGAGAGACGATTACGGCTCCAAGCTTGGTATGTGGCTGTTCCTTTTTACCGAACTTATTTTATTCGGCGGATTGTTTTTGCTCTATATGTCTTATAGATTTCAGTATTTTCCGGAATTTCAACTTTCTGCAAAAAGCCTAAAGATATGGATGGGCGGCTTGAATACTATCATTCTGCTTACAAGTAGTTTGACTATGGTGTTGTCTATCACAGCTTTGCAACGTCGCAAAATTAAAGCATCAATTTATTGGCTAATTACGACGATTGTTTTTGCTTCCGGATTCCTTGTGGTTAAATTTTTTGAGTGGTCCGATAAATTTTCTCATGGAATTTTCCCGGGTGGCGAAGAGTTAGCACTCAAATCGCAAGGCGAAAAAGTTTTTTACGGATTATACTTTACTATGACAGGCTTGCACGGGCTTCACGTTATAATTGGGATGATTATTCTTGGATTTATTTTAGTTTTCATTGTCAAAGGCAAGGTCAGCCCCGATAGATTTGCACTAATCGAAAACGGTGGACTTTATTGGCACCTTGTTGACTTAATTTGGATTTTCCTTTTCCCACTATTTTATTTATTGCACTAAGGGGTACAAATGTCATATACTGATACAAATGAAGGAAAAATAGCTCACGCTCACGACCCAAGATATGGAATCAATGTTATGATTTGGATTACTCTCCTATCATTGACGGTTATTACAATTGCGGTCGCCGGTCTTGATTTGGGGAATTACACTCTTTTGGTTGCAATGTTTATAGCAGCAATCAAATCCGGTTTCGTTATAAACTACTTCATGCACATTAGGTTTGAAGATTTGTTGTTTAAGTTGTTTATTGCCGGAGTGATTATGGTTCTTTTAGTGGTTTTTGTTTTGACAGCATTGGACGTATTCTTAAGATAAGGAACAAAACATGTTTGAAACAGCATCAGATTATGCTCAAAATGTAGATTTTGTAATGCTTTTGATTGTTGGCATCTCAGTTGTGCTACTGTTAGGCATTACTATTGCCATGATTTATTTTGTTATCCGCTACAGTAGAAAAAGAAACCCTGTAGCCAAACAAATTCATGGGCACGTATTACTCGAAATTATTTGGATTGTTATACCTACTATTATTGTTATGATAATGTTTTGGTATGGTTACGAAGGCTACCAAAGGCTTCGAGCCGATTCGGAGGGCGCTTACGAAGTAAAAGTTTTTAGTTTTATGTGGGGATGGAATTTCGAATATCCTAATGGCAAAAAGACCGACACTTTATACATTCCTTTGAGCCAAAAAACTAAACTTGTAATGACTTCGAGAGATGTGTTGCACAGTTTATACATTCCGGCTTTCAGACTCAAAGAGGACCTTATTGCAGGTAAAAGCACATTCATTGTACTCGAGCCTTCCAAAACAGGCTCTTTTGATATTGCTTGTGCCGAATATTGCGGTTTGAATCATTCCAGAATGTACACTAAATTGCACGTTCTCGAAGATAGCGAATTCGACAAATGGCTAAAGATTGGTATGCCTGACGAGGAAATAAAAGATGAAACTGAAACCGATACACCGCAAGATTCTGTGAAAGCAGAAGTTCTAGCAAAATAGTATTTAAAAATTAAATTGAAATCAATGTCTAACGAAAAAATAAATAGTATTAGCGAAATGTTTAGGTCGAAAATTGAGATTCTTGCCGAATTGAGCAAAGTTAAGATAACCTTTTTTGTTGCCATTTCCGGAACAGTGGGTTATATACTTGCAGGTGGTTTGGTAGGATTTGAAATGCTCATGACTTTGCTTGGCATTTTCATTCTCTCTTGTGGTTCATCAGCTTTTAACCATGTGCAAGAAGTCAAAACTGACGCTTTGATGGTCAGGACAAAAAATCGTCCTTTACCTCAACAAAAAATGAGTATCAGCGAATCTGCTGCATGGGCTTTAGCTATGGTGGTGACAGGATTGTTGATTTTGATTGTATTCACAAATCCTCTGGCAACTCTTCTTGGCGTGGCGGCACTCGTTTCTTACAATCTCATGTACACACCGCTCAAAAAGCTCACTGCATTTGCTATTTTCCCGGGTTCGATTGTTGGAGCATTACCTCCGGCTATTGGCTGGGTTGCAGCAGGTGGCGGCATTGCTGACCCCAAGCTAATGTCATTGATGGTATTTTTCTTCGTGTGGCAAATTCCCCATTTCTGGTTTTTGATGCTCATTTATGATAATGATTATCGTCGAGCCGGATTCCCGACTCCATCGAGATATTTTTCTAACGAGCAACTAAAGCGCATTACTTTTGTTTGGATTGGTGCATTGGCTGCATCGTGCATGATGATACCATTTTTCGGGGTTACTCATAGCGTATTTACCAATTTGCTTTTGCTTTTGGCGGGTGGAATTTTACTTTGGAGAACTCGCTCACTTGTTGTAAAATTGGAAAAGCAATTCAATTTGAAACTTGCTTTTGTTGATATAAATGTTTATGTATTATTTGTAGTTGTTTTACTTTCAGTTGATAAATTCATTAATTGAAAATCTAATTCGAGGCTGATAAAATGGAATTTTTGGACAAACTTGTTATACCGCAACCCGATTATAATTTGAACCTATTGAATTATTTTCTGATACTCGGGTTGACGATTTTTCTTGCTTATTCGGGAGTCTTATTCGGCAGCATGACATTGTCGGTATATTTTCGAAACAAGAGTAAAAAAGCAACTGATAATAATGCAAAATTATCGCGTGATTATGCTGATTTGATAACCGATAACTGGATTTATTCGTTCGGTCTCGGGATTGTTCCTCTATTATCAATCATTTTCATTTATACTCAATTGCTTCATAAGCAACCTGTAGCAATTGTCACATATCTGACAATAGCATTCTTGTTTTATCTTATATCGTTACTTCTGGTTCATAAATATAAAAAATCTTTGCATCTGAGCTTACTGTTTTCAGCTTTGAAAAATAAAGTTGGCGAAAGTGACGAAGTGTCTGCAGAGATTGAATCTTTGAATAATTCCACAAACACAACAAAAGGAATGACAGGCACATGGTCAGTGGTCTTGTTGTTCATTAGCATGTGGATATTTGTCGGAGCGGTCACATTTGCTATGAACCCTGATTCATGGGTGTTTGGAAATTCTTTGACAGTATTATTTTCGGGTGCATCAATTCTGAAATTTTTGCAATTCATCACTGCTGCTTTAGCATTTACCGCAATATCATTTGTCTTCAGAAATTTATATTGGGATGCCGAAAGAAAGCATTACACAGAAGAATATGTTGAATATGCAAAGAATTTTAATCTATGGTTAGCATTAGTGACCGGATTAATTTTGCCAATTTTCATTGTTGCATCATTGTTCATAATACCCAAAACTTCGCTAAATCCGCAAATATTTGCTGCCGTTTTATTGAGTCTATTGTTATTGTTGGTAATCCTCCAACAAATTTACTTAGTCCTAAAAGGAAATAAAAATAGCTTCATCAGATACGCATTTTATTCATTTATAGTCGTATTTTTCTTGATGGCATTTATAGATAAAGCTGCCTTCAGCGTAGGGAATAGAGCACACGTACTTGTTCTTGACCAAGAATACAAAGTGCATAAAGAAGAGTTTTTGGCAAGTCTTGGGATTGAAGCAGCACCGATTGATGGTGCGGAAATTTACACCGGTAGATGTGCTGCTTGCCATCGCGATGAGGATTCTCCTTTAGCTCCGGCTCATAAAAATATAATGCAAAAATATTTAGACCAAGCTGACCCTTTGACTGCATTGGTACAATTTATCCAAAATCCGACGCCTGTCAATCCACAATGGTCCCCGATGCCTAATCAAGGTTTGACGCCTCAGGAAGCCCAAGCTGTTGCTGAATATATGCTCGAAAAATATTCAACTAAGTAATAAACTAAGTAATAAACTAAGTAATAAATAAGTAATAAATTTTAATATAAGTATTTTTTCTGAGTGAATTAAATAAAAATTTCTTATCTTTGTATTATTACATTTTCTCATTTTTATAAAGGTGATTTATGAAATATTTACTTTTAATCATGTTGGTTCTTGCTTTTGTATTTTCCGGTTGCGAACAAAACTCAACCAAATGGCAAGATAACAACGACAGACCGTCAATAGCTATTAGTGTTGATTTGGACGACGACGAAGAAGAAGTTAACCCTTGCTCGACTGATAACGAACAATGGAATGCGTTCTTAGCTGAAGTTGAAGCTGCTCTTGGTATAGATTTGAGTGACGTTATTGTGAACGATGAACCAATTAGCTGCTCTATTTTAGCATGTCTCGATGAAAATTACAACAATCATGGCAAATTTGTCAGCTGTATTGCTCACTTGACAAATGATATGGTAAAAGCGGGAATTATCACCGGAACACAAAAAGGTGTAATTCAAAGTATCGCAGGTGCTTCTGAAATTGGCAAATAAGCCCATAATTGAAGCAAAAGCAAAACTAATAAACTGCTTATTTAACGAAAAAGTGTCATTCCGAGAAATTGAAATGACACTTTTTTTTTGTCTAAATGTGAGATTTAGATGCGATCAGCAATAGCATGAGCCATTTCTAATGTAGTTGCATTGCCACCCATATCATAAGTCCGAACTTTCCCTTCTTCGACTACTTGTGCGACAGCTTTTTCGACTTTGGATGCCATATCCTTCTCGCCTAACCAATCAAGCATTAATTTTGCCGCTAAAATAGTAGCAATAGGGTTCACTTTATACTGTCCTGCATATTTTGGAGCCGAACCGTGAGTTGGCTCGAATACTGCTAACTTTTTCCCGATATTTCCCGAACATGCAAAGCCTAATCCGCCTACCATTTGAGCACACAAATCGGAAATTATGTCACCGTAAAGATTGGGTGCAACGAGCACATCATATCTTTCGGGATTTTTTAGCAACCACATAGTCAATGCGTCTATGTTGCCTTCGTCAAATTGAATTTCAGGGTATTCCGCTGCGATTTTTTTTCCGATTTCCAAGAACATTCCGTCGGTTGCCCGAACCACATTTGCTTTGTGAACGATAGTTACTTTTTTTCGTCCGTGTTCTTTTGCAAATTCAAAGGCTGTTCTGATTATTTTTTCGCAACCCAGTTTAGTGTTGATTTTACATGAAATTGCGTAATCGTCGCCATCCAAATGGGCAAAAGCCGAAAATGGTTTGCTCAACTTTTGTAAAGTCTCTGAAAGTTCTTTCGGTACAGGGCTGAATTCAACGCCGGCATACAAATCTTCTGTGTTTTCGCGGAATACAACAATATCAATGTCATCTTTGAAATTCAGTGGATTGCCTTTGTATGCTTTAGTTGGGCGGAAGCAATTAAACAGGTCGAAAGTTTGTCTCATGCGGACTATCGGCGACCTATAAACCAATCCTGTGTTGCGTAATTCGGGAACTAATTCATGTTCAGCTTCTTTGACCGGTTTCGATGTGATTGCTCCAAACATTGCAGCATCTACATTTCCGAGCAAATCAATTGTACGTTTGGGTAACGCATCTCCTTCGGAACACCAAAATTCCCAGCCAATATCACCGTGGATATACTCAGCAGGAAAATTCAATTTGTCTAAGACAATTTTTGTGGCTTCTAACACTTCTATACCGATACCATCGCCCGGTAACCATGCTATTTTGTAAGTTTTCATCTTACTACTCCATTTTTCAAATTATAATAAAACTTTTTCGTAAATTGCATAAAATGCAAGTGCAATATATCGGTTTATTTTTGGATAGTAAAGTGAAATCGTATCAGTAGTAAGCAGTTTAGCATTTTAGAATATGAATTTTTGTTCAAATAAACACTAATCAAATGTCGAAATTATCATTTTTAATCGCTTTTTTGTCCATTGTGTCTTTTGTCCAAGTTCAGTCACAATATTACGAGATTCATTGCAAACATTTTATCTATGGCTATCCGGTCGGGTCGTCAATTACAAATGATTTAATTATCCGAGATTCTTACGCACTCAGTAGTAACGATTCAACAAAATTTGCCGATTGGGTGTGCTATTATCTTGATTCGGCTACAATGAGCGGCAATGTTTCAACTTCGCGGGTTTGGAAAGCCGACCCTTGGCTCGATGATGATGAAACGCTCGAACCTGATGATTACAAGGGTGCGAATGCAGCATTGAAAACTGATAGGGGACACCAAGCTCCATTGGCAAATTTCAAGGGCAATCGTGATTGGCATACTACTAATTATTTGTCTAATATTACCCCCCAAAATTCAAAGTTGAATCAAGGTGTTTGGAAAAATCTTGAAGAATTGGAAAGAAGAATTGTCGCAGATTTTAAAGAAATCTATGTCATGACCGGACCGCTTTACGAGCGATATATGCCCCGATTACCATATGCTGATGAACAGCACATTATCCCAAGTGGTTATTGGAAAATCATAACAAGTTTTGATTCAAAAAATAATTTATTAGTGGCGGCTTTTATATTCGACCAAACAAATAATCTATCACAAAATTTAGCTGATCACTGTGTAAGTGTCCGTGAAATTGAAGCTCGTTCGGGATTGGATTTTTATAATCTATTGGAGTATCATTTGCAAGAAATGATTGAGAACCCAAATAATTGCGATTGGATATTAAGGTGATTTACCAACTATTTCCAAACTTGATTTTGACTTCCCAGTTTTTGGCATCTTGAGTAATTATGGTAGTGTTTTGCGTCGTAGCTTTGGTTACTTGGAGCACAAAATTTGACCAAAATGGATTGGATAGAAATTCGGAAGCGGGAATATCAATCGAAATTTCATTATTTGCAGATAAATCCGCAATAGTTCCGCCAATAGTCCAACTAATGCCGCCGAGAATTTGCCCTGAAATTCGCAAATTTGCTTGTTCGAAACTCGCAGCGTTACCTGCAAAATCAAGCTCGGCACTTTGGATTACTCCGGTAGTCATGAGCATTTCGGTCAGAGCCTTGTTTGCGAAATTTGTAAAACTCGAAGTCATTCCCTCAGTCAGCAAGTCGTTAGAAGCGGCATCAGTACCGGTCTTAGTCCGTCCCATTACAAGTAGAAACAAAGCATTCTCATTGATTTGTTCCTCCGAACCTGTGGCTTCCACACCTTCAACAAAATATGTAAATTTGATAACAGGCAATTCTTTCGTTCCGGTAATTTTCATCCGTACCTCAAATCGGCGGTTATCACCATCTTCAATCATAGTTCCTGTATGTGATGCTTCCAAATTGAGCGATGGATTTTCAATCGTACCTGTAGGGAATTGTATTGAACCTGATGTTCTGAATTGTTTGAAGAACTTTAAGGTCGAATTCTCTTTTACAATAATGTCGCCATATAGTCTTGCTTCATCCGAGTCTCTATTCTTTTGATATATTAATTGAGTATTTCGGTCACTAGTTCCAACTTCGGCATACAATTCGCCCAGCATATTCATATCCATGAGTACAGTAAATTGCCCCAAGATTTTAATTCGCAAATCATAATTGATTAAATCAGCCATGCTTCGTTCGGAAATAGAACCGATTCTTTGATAATCGCTCTCTTCTACTTCTAATTCCACAGTATCCGGTCTGGTAATGGTACGAATACGGTGAACGCTATCAATCACTTCATATTCCAATTGGGTTCGAACTTTTTGCTTTTTTTCTAACATTGGCATTGACAATTCTGCATATATGACATTTATATCACCGGTCAAACTTGGTCTTTGTAAAGTTCCCGAGAAATGAATAGGATTTGCGTCTGTCGAAATAATAAAATCACCATACAAATCGGGCATGCTCAACGATGTATTTTCGTTAAGCACGAGCAATCTATCGGCAGTTATCGAAACGTCAATCATCGAGGGTTGGAATTGATCGTCTAAATCTATAAATCCTAACACCTCTGCTTTGCCGAGCCTACCAAATCTGGCATCATAATTCACATTTTGCAACTTCAAATCAACAATCGAAATTCGGGAATTATCTATATAAATCTCAGTAATTGCATTATATTCCATATTTATGGCATCTACTCGGAATCTGATTGCTTTGGTCTTGATTTTACCCGAATAAACAGGCTTTACGTGCAAAACGCCACCAAGTTTTAAATTGATATCTGCTCTGCCTCGTATATCGCTCAAACCGGGTACAAATGGCGATAAAAATTCTAAAGGGAATGATTGCGTCGTAAGCACAATATCACTTTTCTTTTGCCTTTGTTGTTCGCCGGTTAGTGAATCAAGTCCTATATACATCGGTAAATAATTGATTTGCAAATTCATTAGCTCAATGGGTTCGTCTCCTAATTCATGAAATAATTGAGCCGTTCCGGTGATATTGTCTTTGTCATGCAGGAAATCACCCTTGAGAGTTCCTATATATTGATTATTAATCGAGATACTGTCGCTATAGAGCTCGGCTTTTATTACCGGGCTGAAAACATCATTGTTGATGCTGATTCTCATCGAATCTATATTGAATTTCAAAGTTGATAACTGTTGTCTCATATCCGCAGCAGCAAACATCATCATGTCTTGCACAGGAAAATTAAATACATTAATCGTTATATTATCTAAATCATCACCTTTTTTAGCTCCGGAAATTTCAATGCGTTCAGCTTCGCCCCGTCCGATGACAAACTTTTTTATATCAATTGTGTTTTCGTAAGTTTCAATCACAATTGGTTCTATAGCATGCCAGGAGAATGTGTTTTCGTAAAAGAATTGCAATGAATCAATACTAAATCTCAACCTCTCATCGGCTATTGCAATTTTACCACTCGATAATACACCCATATTGCCATTTATTTCGGATAATACCTTAAAGTTTAAATCTTCCCCATCGAATCTCATATCCGTATTTAACCTGTCAATAGTCATATCACCAATTTTGCTTATGCCATTTTGCCTTGCTTTCAAATTAAAATACTCAAATTCAGGAAGTGAATCTTTCAAATTTGACACAAAGCGTCCATCCATTTCAAAATCTCGTAAGTTTATATTTGTTACAGGCAAATTTATGTCTAAATAATCAATATTTAAAGTGTCAATAAAAACTGAAAGAGATGAATCTGAGGACATGACCTGCATTTTAACTTCCATTTTCGTGAAGATATTCATGTCTTGAATAAATGTATTAATCGGTGAAATATCTTTTACGGAGGCATTAAACGTACCGCTTATAGTGGGGAAAGCCGCGATTTTTTCGATATTAAAAGTTAAAGTAGTATCATGAATCTCTCGCAAATCAGGGTCTAATGTCGAAACTTTAGCGTTGATAAACTCACCCAAATAAGCTCCTTGATATGCTAAAACATCAATCAGTTCACCCAAATTATATTGTCCTGAAAATCTTGCATCAAAAAAATCGGAGTTCAAAACCAACTCATTGTGGTCTTCGTATTTGTTAATTTCCAAATCAATTCTGAATGGCATAAGAGCTCTATCTGTAAATAGAATTTCATCTACTTGGATATTATATTTCCCGGCTAAAGAATCGGGATGAATTCCAATACCTTCAATGGAAGCAGTTCCGGTTACATGTGTGGGCATAGTTGAGTTTTTCATTAATTTTGAAAAATTCAAGGACGCAAATTTTGCATCTAATTTGTACGAAGGATTATCTATATTTGTCAAATTGACTGAGCCTGTTGCCGTGACATGCATAAAGCTGTCATCGAAAATATCAAATTCACTGAAATCATCACTTGAAATCGAAGAGCGATACAAATTCATTGCAAGATTTTCAATTACAATTTGGCTATTTCCATCGGCATTAAATTTCAAAGCGAGGTCTTTAATATCGTTGCCCATGAATTTTGATTGTCCAAGTTGCACATCTCCCGTTACCCAAATAGTATATATTTCAGTGCCTCTGCCGGTTACTTTTGCGTTGCCGTTCAAATCACTCAAATATTCCGGATTGTTCAATACTTTTTCCAAATTTAGCTTTGTAAACTGAACATTGAGGTCATAATTTAAAATCCCTGCGAATTTTACACCGGCACTTCCTTTCACATTTCCAAGATTTGATTTAAGATTCATATTTGCAAAAACGCTGTCAGCAGTACCTTTCACATACAATTCGTCAAATTGAACTATCCCAAATTGTGGTATTTCGGATAGCACCAAATCGGGCAACAACTGAATTAAATTTGCTCTTTGAATCATGGAATTGTCTAAATTCAATTCGTAGCCGAAATTATCCGCATCTATCAAACCATACAAATTCCCACTTGCATTGATATTGGATTCACCATTGTCATAATACAAACTTGTGATTTTCAGATTGTTCAAATCTCCGGTGGATTCGATATTTATATCCTGTTTACCTGTTATTCTTATTGGCAATTCCGAAAAATATTCGATGAATCTTTGGTCAATTTGCTTAACTTCAATGTCAATATCGAAATGTGCCGAATCCAGAACCGGCTCCTCGGTACTGAATACATTATATTTAGTCATTTTCAAATCACCGTCAATTTTATAATCAGCTGATTTGAAGTCCATATTTTCTATAGATAGTGCATCGGGTGAGACATCAGCATCGAATGCAAGATTTTCGAAGGTGAATCCACTAAATAATTCCTTCGCCGACATTGATTTCATTTTCAATCGGAAAGTATTTTCATCCAAAATCGTTTCTGCGCGCGCCTCCATATTCAAAGATTCGTATGCCATATGGTTGAAATCAATCTTTTTGCCTGTCTCTTCCGCCAAAGTAGAATCGTACATCACAAAGAAGGCATTTTCCATGATTAATTTATCAACGCTAATGTGCCAATCGCTTGGAGTGGTGTCAGATGGTGTGTCCGAAGGTTTGGCGATTTTGTCATAATTCCAAAGGCTGTCCTGCGAATTACGTAGTAGCTTGATAATAGGATTTGTCAACTTGAGGTAATTTACAGAAACTTTGTTCTGGAGCAAAGCCGATATATCGAATTTCAGATTGATTTCATCTACGTATGCTAATGTATCGCCATCGGTATAAAGCGATGCCGAATATATCGTCAATCCATTCGTTAAACTGAATCTCAAGTCTTTTGCATGAATTTCGGCTATCAATTCATCATTAACATAACCCAAAATAGTCTTTAAGGCATATGAACGAAAAAACTCGAACTGTGCTAATGTGATAATTGTAATAGGCACTATAATTATAAACAACAAAAAAATTAGAATAATCCGCTTCACGTATGTGCCGAATTTGCTTTTTGGTTTTTTATCTATGCTTTTATCTGTCATCACTGATTAAGACGTTTCAAAGTAAGATTTATCTATTAAAATCGGTGTCACCGGACTTTCATTCGAATTTTCGATAAATAGTGGCATACCCGAAAAATAATAAATGCCTTCGGGAACTTCTGAAAGATTGAGCAATTCGAATATCACAGCTTTTTTAAATATCGTATCGTGAATAGGGCGAGTAGGCGATTTGGGCTGATAATCAGTTGATTTCCACGTTGTCCCGAATAGATGAAAACCGGGTAAGCTAATCAAATATTCAGCTGCTTCGACATCTAAAACAAGGATATAATTTTCCGCATGGAAACCGTTTTCATTTTTGTGATAATTTTCTGTTGTAAGTAATATTTTCGGTGGAATTGCTTTCCCCTTGCAAATCTCATTAATTTTACTTTCGATTTCACTACGCGATATAATTTTGATATAAGTGTTTTCAATTCCGTCTATCTGAAGGTAATCATCCGGGAATTTGAGCACCAAGGCTTCACCAAAGAAAAAATGAGGTGAGTTCTCGATGTAACTATGAAGTGGTTTGCCGTCATTATTGGTATGCAATGGCGATTCGGCATGTGTCAGACTATGCGGCTTGAGTGTATGCTCATCATAATTGACCGGTGGCAAAGTGTTCTCTTGCTTACTGTAGATATTTCTTTTGGAATAGGGAGTACCTTCATTCCAAAATCCTGACATTTCAGCTTTTATTTTATTTCCGATAACATAAATCATAATCAACTAAAATAGTAAATAAAAAAATGCCTCGAAATTATTTTATTACAATTTATGTAATTCCAAAAACATTTCGAGGCATAAATCTTAAAATCGCTTAAAGCAATTGGTCTTGCTCTGGTATATCAATTATGTTATCATTTAGATGGTCTTGGTCATCGTCATGCACGACTGTGATAATATCAGCAATCGAATCGCCCTCGTCCAATCTAATCAATCTAACACCTTGAGTATTTCTGCCAATGGTCCTTATAGCTTTTATGCTTTGTCTGATTACGATGCCATTGACTGTCATTACGACCAAGTCATCATTATCAACTGCTGGTAAAATACCAACAACTTTTCCGGTCTTAGGAGTGACGTTCATCGAAATCACACCTTTCGCTCCACGACGAGTAAGGCGGAAATCTTCAAATTTAGTACGCTTACCATAACCGTTTTCGCTGACTACCATTACTTGCGCATCTTGGCGTTTGATAATTATCATCGCCACGACTGAATCGCTTTTCGATAATGAAATACCGCGAACACCAGTTGCAGTTCTACCCATCGAACGGACATCAGATTCTCTGAATCTACATGCGATACCGTTTCTGGTACCGATAATAATATCTGCGTTTCCATCGCTGATACCTGCTGTCATCAATTTATCATCATCATTCAAACCGATAGCAATGATACCGTTTTGGCGGACATTTGCGAATTTTGATAATTCAGTCTTTTTGATGACACCTTTTTGTGTACACATAATTACGAATTCATCATCAACGAATTCTTTAACAGGCATCAGAGCGGTAACTTTTTCATTTGCTTCTTTGGCAATCACGTTAGCAAGTGACCTACCTTTTGCTGTACGACTGCCTTCGGGCAAATCATAAACTTTGATTCGGTAAACTTTGCCTGCATCAGTAAAGAATAGCAAATAATGATGAGTTGATGCTTGGTAGATAAATTCGATAAAGTCATCATCATAAGTAGTCGAGCCGCTGGCGCCTCTTCCGCCTTTGTTCTGGCGACGGTAGCTGCTCAATGGCGTCCGCTTGATGAATCCTTTGTGCGAAATCGTCACTATGACGTCTTCATCGGCAATCATATCTTCGATTGTAAATTCCTTGGCATCGCGAACTACTTCGGTTCTACGAGCATCGCCGAATTTTTCACGAATTTCGACTAATTCGGTTTTGATGATTTCCATTTGCAAATCATTACTTGCCAAAATTGCTTTTAATTTTTCAATTAACTGAATTAATTCGCGATATTCTTTTTCGATTTTGTCTCTTTCAAGTCCTGTCAATCGTTGCAAACGCATATCGAGGATTGCTTTTGCTTGAATTTCGCTCAATCCGAATGTTTGTTGCAATCCCATCGAAGCTGTAGCAGCATCGCGTGAAGCACGAATCAATTTGATAACGGCATCAATATTGTCCAATGCAATTTTGAAGCCTTCTAAGATATGAGCGCGTTTTTCAGCTGTGTCTAATTCAAATTTAGTTCTGCGTATTACAACTTCATTTCTGAACTCAATGAAATATTTCATCATATCACGCAAAGTCAATACACGTGGTCTGCCCTTGACAAGCGACAACATGATTGAACCGAAAGTTACTTGCATCTGAGTATGCTTGTACAAATTATTCAGCACTACTTCCGGACTGCCGTCACGTTTCAAATCTATTACAATTCGCATTCCATCGCGGTCTGACTCGTCATTCAAGCCTGAAATATCTTCCAATACTTTTGAACGAACCAAATCTGCAATTTTTTCAATTAAACTTGCTTTATTTACTTGATAGGGGAGTTCGGTTACGATGATTGATTGTCTTGAGCCGGTTTTATTCTCTTCAAAAGCGACTTTGGCTCTAACTATGATTTTACCTCTACCTGTCCTATAAGTTTCTCTGACACCTTCGTAACCATAGATTATACCGCCCGTCGGGAAATCAGGTGCCGGAACATATTCCATCAATTCCTCGATAGTTATGTCGCGGTTTTCGATGTATGCAACGAGACCATTAACAATTTCGGTCAGATTGTGAGGCGGAATATTTGTCGCCATACCAACAGCAATACCACTTGCACCATTGATGAGCAAGGTTGGCAATACAGTCGGGAGCACAGTGGGTTCTTTCAGAGATTCGTCAAAGTTCGGCTGAAAATCAACAGTATTTTTATCAATATCCCGAAGAGTTTGATTGGCAATTTGGGCTAATCTTGTTTCGGTGTAACGCATTGCCGCCGGTGGGTCGCCGTCAACAGAGCCGTAGTTGCCCTGACCGTCAACCAATGGGTACCGCATACTCCAATCTTGGGCAAGCCTTACCATTGCGTCATAAACCGATGAATCGCCGTGCGGGTGGTACTTACCAAGCACTTCACCCACAAGTCTTGCGGACTTTTTGTAGGCGCGGTTTGGCAATAATCCTAATTCTTGCATTGCGTACAGAATCCTTCGGTGCACGGGCTTTAAGCCATCCCTTACGTCAGGTAATGCTCTTGATACTATTACAGACATTGAATAATCAAGGTATGAGCTTTTCATCTCATCTTCTAACAGGGTCTGTACTATCGTTTCGTAATTCAAATGTGACATTTTATGCTGATATATAATTTAATAATAATTGTCCGTATACAAACTCACAAATTTACGCATTTTTAGCGTCATATCATAAGATTTGTTAAAAAAACTACACTAAAATCTACATTAAATCACTACTTTCGAAATATGCCTGCTCATTTCGGAGTTCGTCGAGCAATTTTGCATAAATTGGTGAGTTTTGGAGTATTTTTGCATTGCCAATGAAAATGAAATGTGATTTTGCTCTCGTCATTGCGACGTTGAGTTTGCGGTCAATCGGAATGTCATCAAAATATGATATGTTCGACATTGAGGTGAGCAATTGCTCGTAATTTGTTGCAGACGACATGATAATAAATTCGCGCTGGCTGCCTTGGTAACGTTCGACTGTATCAACATTCACCGTGTCGCCGAATTCTTCAGTCAGATAACTTTTCACCAAGGAGCATTGCACTCGATACGGAGCGATTACACCAATCGTCTCATTATTGAAATGATGCTTTACAGCTTGCTTGATAGTTTGGCAAATGTCCAACACCATCTTGGCTTCAATTTCGGACTCCTTGAATCCCAAGCCGTGCATACAATTTATGAAAATGAATCTTTTTGTGGCAAGAATTCGCTCAATCGGATTGTTTGAATTGGCAGAGAAATGCTTGATTTTTTCCTTTTGATTCAGCCCGAATATTTGCAAAGCATTATTATAAAAAAGCATATTTGGGAAATTCTGAATATCCTCGTGCATACGTGCTTGAAAAATCAATGTGTCGAAGGCTTTTACCCACTCATTCATTTTGCAAACGCGCAATAATCGGTCGAAAAGTGAGATTGACAGATTTGTCATGCAAATATCCGCAAGTAATTCATTTTCAATATGATAATATTGAGGCGATTGGCTGATAATTGCCGGAAGTTGTTTTTCATCGCCGATAAGTATGAATTTTTTGGCTCGAGTTAACAAGCCGGCTAATTGGAATTCCGGTATTTGCGACGCTTCATCAGTAATTATTATATCAAAAGATTTCAACCCGAAAATCGAATCATTGCTCAATGCCGAAGCCACAGTCGAAATATATACATTTGAGTCAACGACTTCCTTATAAAGCTCTTTCAAGCTGATTTTGTCCGCCAAATCACCAACCAATCTATTGGACTTTTTCTTGGATGCTTTCGAGCCTAATCGCAGGAATTTAATATCGGGCTCGATTGATGAAATCACACTTTCGATTTCATCCACAGCGCGATTTGTATATGCCAATACCAGAACGGTTTTTTGCTCCACATTTGCGAAATAATCCACAAGTGCACGCAGCATATACGAAGTTTTTCCCGTTCCCGGTGGTCCCTGGATTATGAAATAATTCTTAGCATTTATACATTTTGTATATACTTCATTTTGCTTTGAATTGAGGTAGCTTATTTTATCAACTTGTTTATCATCAAATTCAGGTTCTCTGAGTCCTAAGATGAAGTCTGTGACCTTTTTATCTGAACTTAATAATTTAAATATTGAATTTAGATTTGATTTATTTGTGGATTCGAGCCTGTCAGATGTTATCGCCCATTCGATATTTATATTCAGACTATTTCTGGGCAATGTTTTATTACGCAAAGAAATAATTAAAAAATCAATTCCTGTCGAAATTATCGAACCACGTAGCAGTTGGTCTTTATGCGGCAGACATTCACCGTTCGAGTCAGAATGAAATAATACTACGATATCTCCCTGCCTGAGCGATGTATATTGCATACTTCTTTTATCCACTTCGAAATATAAATGTAATTGTTGCGGATTGCTTAATTGCAAATTTAACTTCATATCTGTCAGCACATTACTGCTATAATTCAAATCGAATTTATTCAATTTCCATAAATTTGAATATGACATAAATGAATCTGCGCCGTAAAAACCTGTTTTTCCTGTAATAATTTCACGATAAACAAATGATATTTGCTCTCTAAACCATTCTCGCAATACAGGTGAGGCAATATTATAAAATGCATAAAATCTCGATAAAAGATCACTCGTGATATAATTAGTTATATTTTCAGTAAGCTCCGAATTGGAATCAATCAATTTGAATCGCCTTGCTGCAAGTGCAAATTCAGCTCCGACAATATAATTCCGATGCGAAATAATTAGGCGCTTATAGTGAAAAGTATTAGGCACATTTCGTATCGGATTATCCAAATCCTGAGCGTACAAAATTGCCGAAACTCCAAAGCGTTCCTTATTTATTTCATCAATTAGAAGATTGTATCCGGTTACTTGGGCAAGGTGTTGTGCCCAAACTCCGCTTTGTATATACTTGCCGTCATCTCCCAGCATTGTGAGCTTTTTGCTTGGTGGTTTGCCGGATTTTAATTCAAGAATATTCACCTCCGTATAATCTTCAGATTTAATTTCTGCAATATCCAATCGCCCTTGCAGCCCATATGTTGGAGATATAAACGACGGTTCTACAATCGGGTCAACGTATTCAATTCGCGGTAGTATTTCAGATAAATTATTAATTATTTTCCTAATCTGTTCTTTTAATATCCCAAATTCATTTTTATTATTTTCAAAAAAGTCGAAAAATGAGAGCGGGTCTTGCTTTAGTGCAATTTCAAAAAGTGAATCAAAATCAGCATTGGGTTCTTGGATAATTTCATCAAAAATTGTATTAACGATTTTTCCTATTTGCAGATGAATACTATTCGGAAAATCAGAAATTTTCTTAATAAAATTAACATAATAATCAGGTCCGGATGATTGAAAACTATTGGCAATCTCCGTAACATCAACCAAATAATCAGGCTCTAATACTATTATCGAACGTGCAGCAGTCTCAAACTTATTGTCTGAAAGCCTGTTTACATCAATCGCATTTATATGACAGCCCTTTGACATATATTTGTAAATATCATTCCACGGCTTATTAAATGTGATACTGATTTTTTCATCTTCATCCAGAAATTCAATTATGCAATAATCATCGTGTTTCTTTATTATTTTAACTATCAACAAATCCATCAAATCAACAATTGCAGACTTCTTATATATGAAAGAATTAAAGTATTTACCGTAATCAGTATTATCGAAATCAATTAATTCATTAGTATAAATATAATTAATAATATCATTGACTAATACTATGCAATTATTGACAGTTACATCAGTAATCTCATGATTATGTGCATTTTTAGATATTATATTTAGTTTGTTGAAATAATTCTTCAAATTTGGCGGAAATTTGAATCGTTCATGAATGTATGAATTTATCGCATACGAGCTTGGAAAGCTTTGATTGGCTAAATCAGCTATATCGCGATAATAAGACTTTAGTATAGAAACTAATTTCTTTAATCGCTTAGCATGATTTGACTTTCCATCTTCACCAATAGAATTAATTAATTCAAGGTATTTATCAGGCTGAATCATTGTTAATTGAAATCCGGTCTGATATCCTTGATATTTAATTGTGGTGTTTTATTGCCACTAAAATTCGAAAACTCTAAACTATAAACAATTGAAAATGACTTGTTATTATTGCACAAACTTACTTTTTTAGCTAAATTAATCCCTATCGCATCAATTGCAAAATTATTCTGTATCGCTCTAAACCGGATATTGCTATTGCCAATAATTTTAATTCCATTTTGAGATTTGACCCCTTTTGAAACAAAAACCGGTTTGTAGTTAGCATATCCGTAAGGAGCAAAAATATTCAATGTGCTGAGAAAAGAGGGAGAGAGTTCATTAAATTGCAATTCGGCATCAATCAAAATTTCCGGCGTCAACATTTCCGTCGTTATCTTCAATTTGGCTAAGTCGTCAAATCTTTTTCTAAACTCCGGCACATTTTCGATTTTCAGTGATAATCCGGCAGCGTGTTTATGCCCTCCGAATTCGAGCAGCAAATCTTCGCAAATTTTGAGAGCCGTATGAACATCAAAATCGTTGATGCTGCGGGCTGAACCCTTGGCTACTCCATCAATATTGGTAAGCAAAATTGAGGGCAGATTGTATCGGTCAACGAGTCTCGAAGCCACGATTCCAATCACTCCTGCGTGCCATTTGTCGCCGTAAATCACCAATGAGTGCGGTGCAGTAGTTTTGATTAGGTCATCTGCAATCGGAATTGCCTCCTCAAAAGCATGTTGGTCAAATAATCTGCGTTTGCGGTTCTCATCTTCCAGGATTTGAGCAATTCTGAATGCCACGTTTTCATCTTTTTGCATCATCATTTCAACCGAGCGCTTCGCATCGCCCAATCTTCCTGCTGCATTTATCAACGGAGCAATGGCATAGACAATATTGGATGCCGTTATATGACCCAATTTAAGCCCTGTACAATGAATTAAGCCCTTCAAACCTGGTCGTGGGTTGCTATTGAGCAACTTCAAGCCATAGTGGACTAATATGCGGTTTTCGCCAAGTAGCGGAACCATATCAGCCGCAGATGAAATTGCTACGTAGTCAAGAAATTCAATCGCCTTAGAGCTAATGCCTAATTCGTGCGAAATTGCCTGAACGAGTTTGAATGCCACGCCACATGCAGAAAGAGATTTGAAAGGATAGGGGCAACCGGGCATCAATGGGTCAAGGATTGCTACTACTTTAGGTATATGCGGACCGGGTTCGTGGTGGTCGCAAATGATTGTGTCAACATTTTTAGAGGTTGCGTATTCGATTTGTTCGTAAGATGTAATTCCTACGTCAACAGTCAACAACAACGAAGCACCACGGCTAATGCCGAGGTCAATGCTCTTTTCTGATAGTCCGTATCCATCCTCGAATCGGTCGGGGATATAGTAATCCACACGCCCTCCGATTTCCGTAAGGAACTGACATACCATTGATGTACTCGCTGTACCGTCAACATCGTAATCTCCGTGTACCCAGATTAACTCTTGCCTTCTTATCGCTAACAGTATCCTATCTACTGCCTTTTGCATATCCTCCATAATGAATGGATTATGCAATTCGTTCAACGATGGCTTGAAAAAACCTGCCGCATCATCTTGGTCAGTCAAACCACGCGATGCCAGCACCTCAGCCAAGCTTTTGGGTATTTTTAGAAATTTCGCTATTCTTTGTACAGTCTCTTCATCATTATTTTGTCTGATTGTCCACCGATAGTTCAACATAAAACCTATAACATTTATATAATTAATGCAAAATTATACATAATTTTGTAATTATCAAAATAAAGTGTGGAAAAAATTTCACAGTTTGTAAAAAAAAAGTAAAGTTGGACATGAAATTTGATGAAGATGAAGAGCTCTCGAAAAGCTCACCAATCAGGAAACATAAGGTTTCCAAGCGAAAATTAGTTCGTGAATCAGGCGATTTACCCGAAAATTCCGAACTTGGGCTCGTTGTTGCGCAAATTGGAAATACTGTCATTGTCGAATCGGATTTCGATGGCAAAGTCGAATATATTGATTGCAAAGTTTCGGGGAAAATTATCACGCCGCATTCGCAGTCAAATTTGGTAGCTGTTGGCGACAAAATTCAATTCTTGAGGAGCAACTCCATTGCCGAAGACTCGGGCTTGGTAACCGGGCGTATCGTGGCTGTAGAGCAAAGAGAGACTTATTTCTCCCGAAAAGCAGCAGGACGAGCAACCCGTGAACACGTTATAGCAGCCAATTGTGACAAATTGTTGATTTTATCATCTTTAGCCGACCCGATTTATAACCGTAGATTCATAGATAGAGTCTTGCTGGCAGCCGAATTTGGCGATGTTCAGCCCGCCATTTGTGTAAACAAGACGGATTTGTTCGACGACATCAGCGCTTTTGAAGAGGATTTTGAAGCATATCCCAAAATGGGAATTGAAGTCTTCTTTGTGAGCGCTCTAAACCAAGATGGATTGAATGAAATCATCAAGTTCACGAAAGACAGCACCACATTGCTATTCGGACCTTCCGGAGTCGGGAAATCTACTTTGCTCAATGATTTGGTGGGTCAGGAAGTGCAAGAAGTGGCTGAAATCAGCGAGCGAACCGGCAAAGGTCAGCACACAACAAGCGCAGTGCGAATGTTCAAACTTAGCGACACTACACGTCTGATAGATTCGCCCGGAGTTCGGGAATTCGCACTGTGGAACGTCAATAGGGAAGAGCTACCTCTATATTTTCGTGATTTCGTAAAATTCATGCACGATTGCAAATTCACGCCTTGTACGCACATGCACGAGCCGGGTTGCGCCGTTCTTGCAGCTGTTGACCGTGGAGATATAGACGCAGAAAGATACCAAAGTTACATCAATTTAGTAGAATCAACAGACGAAATTGGATTTTAATTTTTTGGCTTGGCAAAATTTTCATACTTTTGCATTGGCATTTTGGAGAGGTGGCAGAGTGGTTGAATGTGGCGGTCTCGAAAACCGTTGTACGGGCAACTGTACCGAGGGTTCGAATCCCTCCCTCTCCGCTGAGTGAAATCATAAGCCCTTGTAATATCATATGTTACAAGGGCTTGTTTTTTGTTTCCAGCATATTTCCATAATTACTTCACAATTTTTATAATCTGATTTTCTATGTGTGTTGGTGTCCGTAACTGCAAGTAATATTGGCCGGTGCTGAGTAGCTTTGTGTCTAAATTGAAATTTTGGATGCCGTTTAGGGGAGAGGTTGTGCTGAAAACAGTTAAAACCTTTTCTCCCATAGTGTTGTAAATTGCTAATTCAGTCATTCCACTTTCAATTAGAGAGACTACTATGTCAAGAATATCATCTGCAGGATTTGGAGCTATGCTCAAAATTCCAGCTTCGGAATTTGGATTAATAAGTCGCGTGCCGCCTTCGTAGCAGATGCCGAGTAGTTTGAATGTGCCGGATTGTTTCTCAAAGTCATACTCGACATAATTCCCATTTTGGTCCTTTAATTTCATATCAAATATTTCAACCAAAGTTTCTTCGACGACGCCAAGCCCGGCGATTACAGGGATTTCAGCTAATTCGAGAGAATTCCCAAACGTGCCGTTGATTGTGACATAGATAGAATCGTTGATAAAATTGACTGAACTGAAATTTTCAGGGAATAAAATTGTGCGTTGGAAGCGAATTGTTGCCTCAAAATTGGATGCGATTGAAGCTATTCCTTCAGGCTTCACCTTGCTCATCATCAAGCTCAAAGTGCGCTTTTCGCCTGCATAAGCTGAATCGTTAGAAACATAGACCAATCCACCGATTCCGGTACCGAAAAGTTGAGCCACAGCTGGCGAACCTGTTCCGTCGTAAACAAAACCGAGTTGCCCGGAAGTTCGCCCACCGAAGATTGGCTGAAACATTAAGGTCATTGCTCGTTCTTCGTTCGGCATCAGAGTAAAATTGCCGCCACCGCTAATAATTTTGAACTGAGCCATATCGGGACCCAATTGTACAACATCATCAATGGTAATTGGCGAACTTGAGATGTTTTTGATTAAAACAGTGTCTGAAATTGTGCGCTCACTACCGATTTCAACCTGCCCGAAGTCAAGAAAATCAGTTATGACTTCAAGCCTTGGCTGAACGCCTTCGCCGATGATATTTTGTATAATCGTTTCAGCTTGTGTTACAATTACAATTTCAGCTCTATGTATTCCAACTCTATTTGGAACAAATCTAAATTCCCCAAAATAGCTATCGTTCGGCTCAATTGTATATTCAGGAAAACCAGCTACAAGCGAGAAAGCTGATGCATCAGCGCCTTGTATATAGATGGAATCCACTCTAAATTTCCAAGAGCCGACATTACTCACAAATTCGCTTATGACGGAATCCTTTGTAGAGCCCACCAAAACCTGCTCCATATCAATATCTCTAGATGAGGCAATTGGCTCAACAATTGAAAAAACTGCATCAGAGACATCAGATTGCAAAACAGTTCCACCGGCAAGTTTTATCACCCAAACGTCTCTTAAACCAGAACCTCCTGATGATAATACGCTTAGTGCAGTCGAACCTGCAATTATATAGCCACCATCGCTTGTAACCTTAACTGATTTCGCAACTTCAGATTCACTTTCTCCAAATGTCTTTTGCCATTCAATACTCCCATCAGTTCTCAATTTCAACAACCATATGTCACTCGAGCCCTTGTTTTCTGTGACATCTCCGTCTATTGAAAAAGAATGACCGGTTACAATGTAACCTCCATCTAATGCTTCTTGGATGGAGTAAGCACGATCAATATCACTTCCACCATATGTCTTTTGCCATTCAATACTTCCATCAATTCTTAATTTCAACACTAATAGGTCACTTTGTCCCTTATTCTCTGTTACGTCACCATCGTTTGAGGTAGAATATCCTGCAACAATATAACCACCATCACTTGTAACTTGTATGGATTGTGCAGTATCAGAAAGACTTCCGCCATATGTCTTTTGCCATTCAATATTTCCATCAAATCCTAATTTCAACACCCATACGTCAAATATACCGTTTTTTTCTGTAACATCACCGTCATTGGAGCTTGTATAACCTGCAACAATATAGCCACCTTCAATAGTCTGTAGGATAGATTGTGCATGATCTCTTCCACTTCCACCAAATGTTTTTTGCCATTCAAGAGTTCCATCAATACTTAATTTCAATACCCACATATCCCACCAACCTTTATTTTCAATTATATCGCCGTTTTTTGAACCAGTATAACCAGCCACAATATAACCACCGTCTCTCGTCTCTTGTATGCTATTTGCACCCTCCTGACCACTTCCACCATATGTTTTTTCCCATTCAATTTTTCCATCAGTACTTAATTTCAATACCCACAAATCCCAACTTCCATTTTTCTGCGATATATCACCACCATATGATTCTGTTATTCCAGCAACAATATATCCACCATCACTAGTTTCTTGCATGGAATAAGCCCCATCTTGTTTGCTGCCTCCATACGTCTTTTGCCATTCAAGAGTTCCATCGAATTTCAGTTTTAATATCCATACATCACTCATACCTTTATTTTCTGTAATATCTCCGTCTTTAGACCAAGTCGAACCTGCAACGATATAACCAACATCACTCGTTTCTTGGATAGAATATGCAATATCAAAACCACTTCCACCGAATGTCTTTTGCCATTCGACTTGGGGACTATGATCATTAGGGTCTGAATTTAATAAACCTCCTCCTTGGCTAACCCTGATTAAACATTGTTCACTTGTCGGTCTGGGAATATTTGTCCATTTGTGTTTAAATCCATTTGCATTTCTTGTTATTAATTGCCAATTTTGACCGTTATCTATACTGTATTCTAAAACAACATTGTCTGATGGAGGAATACCTTCCCAAGTGATTATAGTATCGCTACCGACTACGAAAATTTCGCCACCGTTAGGGTGTGTCAGTTTTAATGTCTGAATTGTTGGTTTAATACCTTTATAACCACCAATTGCATAATATGCCATTTGACATGGGTCGCTCTCAATATTAAATGTGCAAAAGTTATAACTACTGTCTGTTGGAGTAAAACTTACAGTTAGCTCAGTGCTTTCACCTTCATCCAAAACAAAACTTGTCGGTGTTATAGTAAATGCTACATTACTACTCGTTATATTCGTTACTGTAAAATCAGCATTTATTGCTGTTACTGTTACTTTTTCTTCAACTGTAACACCAATTTCAGAATTTAGGAATTTCACAGTGTTTGGATTGAATTCTAATTTTGCAACTGCTGAAATAGGATTTTGGTAGCTTGTTTTGGTATTTGATCCTAAATTCGGAATTTGTAATTCTACATTTGTTAATCCATATTTGCAAGATATTCCACTTTCCCATTCAATTTCACAGGGTTCTCCTCCTTTGGCTATATTCAGAATTGTTCGAATAATCTCATCTACCTGCTCTTTAGTCGTAACACTTCCATACCACAACCCACCGGTTTCTGTTGCAATGTTTCGTAATATGGCTGGGCAACCGAAACCTATAGTTACACAAAATACTGTTGCATTTATTGACTTTGCCTTTTGAATTATTTCTGATTCATTACCACCGGCTTGTCCATCAGTAATAAAAACCACAACTTTTTTATACAGGCCATTCTCAGCAGCAATTAATGCACCAGCCATAGGATATATAAAACCTGAATTAAAATCTGTACCTCCACCTGCATTTAATTTTTGAATAGCATTTAAAAGTTTATTTCTATCAGTTGTAAAATCTTGAATGAAATAGTTGGTAGAATTAAAAGTAGTTAAAGCACATTCTGATTTCCCCAGAGAAAGTCCATCTACCCAAGTCCTGCTTGCTGCTTTAGCATTCTCTAATCTTTGACCTAGCATCGAACGACTTATATCAATTGTGAGTACACTTGATATTGCTATCGGTGGCTTCGGCGCGGGACACGATAAATTGGTCACTGCCCTTTGAACACCATTTTCCAATAATTCAAAATCCGATGGGGAAAGATTTCTAATCTGATTTCCATCAGCGTCAAAGGCATAAAACTTAGCTCGGATTCTAGGGAAATTTGATACATCTACATCAAAAAGGGACAGAGACTGCGATAGCAATATCCCGGGGATGAAAAAGATTAGGAGTAGTAAACTTTTTTTCATTTTTCTGACTTCATTCATATAAAAATGCAAATTACAAAAAAAATGTGATAGAGCAAAATAAACCGATACTTTGGAAAATTAGTCTTCCGAAGTCTTTAGTGTTATCTTTTGAAAATTAGACTTCGGAAGTCTTTAGTGTTTACCGGAAAAATTAGTGAAAATACTTACTTTAACCGATTGAGATTATTATTATTTGATTTTGCACCAACAAGTTACACAATTCGTCTCTAATAATTACCATTTTAAGATGAGAAACACCATCGAGATGTTGTTTATTTTTTTATATAATAATAGGATTTAAAATGAAATATTTACTACTTTTTCTATTTCTACTGAGTTATTCAGTAGCTTTTTCCCAACCTCAAATAGAGATTGAAGGCGATGATATCTATGATTGGGGTCAAATTGACAATAAAGGCAAACCTTTAACTGCGACGGTTAAGATTTACAACAAAGGCAATGAAACCCTTAATATCAGTCAAGTTAAACCCGACTGTGGCTGCACGATTGCACCTCTTGACAAAAACATCGTCGAGCCTAACGATTTTGCAACACTTTCAATCACATTGCATGTCTATGGTGACGGACCCCTTTACAAATCAATAGTCTTTGAGTCAAACGACCCTAAAACTCCCCATAAGAATTTGTCATTGACCGCAGATGTTCAACGTCCGATTGGAGTATCACCCACATATTTTAATTTTGGACTTTTAGAAATAAACAAGGAAGTTCAATCAAGTATCAGAATTAAGAATAATACTAATGAAAGTATCAAAATTAAAGATATTATCATGGAGCAGGTTGAATTGGTTCTGAATGTAGATGAAACAACCGTTCTCGAAGCAAAAAGCGACCTTATTATAGTTGCAAAATATACACCTAAGACTCCAACTAACATAACCGGTAAGGTAACTGTGAAAACCGACCTTAAGGAAATGGATGCATTTGTAATTTCTGTTTATGGTAAATTTCAAGAATAGCTTGTAAATTAATAATTAAAAATTAATGTACTTTTTATTTAGCTTGGAAAAACGAAATTAGCAAATTTAAATAAGTTAATAGAAACAATAGGCTTATCAAAATATAAATAATATTAAAAATGGAATAATATGTAATGAAACCACAAAGTAATATTAATTATATCCTGATGTCAAATAGCCAACTAATAAAATGCAGAGAAACTTCCCAAAAATTGGACGGTATGGATATAATCTATCAACTGGAAATCGAATACAAAATTCCCTGTGAGTTTCTTTTCTTCAGGAAAATAGTTGATTCTCATTCGGGTGATTAAATCCGAGCCCTCAAAACTATATTTTTTATTAACCTGATGATTGAATAATTCAATCCTCGAGTATCTGCCATCAGCTATGCTATTCAGACTGAAAGACTGATTTGGAATGATTTCGACAGAATCAATTTTGATTTTGAGATACTCTACTCGGTCAGCATTTTCGACCTTATCATCAACGCCACTTTGTCTAAAAAAGTTCGCCTTCATTTCAAGGTCTAACCAAATAAATACTCTGCCGTTGGAAGTATCAAGCTTTAGAGAATTATTTATATACGTAATTGAATTGGGCCACTCAGTAATCTGATTTGCTCTTGCAATCTCCTTAAATCTCCAGAGTAGTTCCTTAGCAAAAATTTGCTTATCAGGCTTGGTAGTATCAATTGGGTCAATTGGCACCTTTTTTACATATGGGTCCGTTCCGAATGTATCTTCACAAGAATTCAATGATATTGATAGAAATATCAGGGCTGTCAAAAGTCCAAACTTGATAATATTTTCTTTAAAACTCAGCTTTTTCATAAAGTAATTCCTTCATTTTATGGATTTAAACGAATACCGTAATGGAATCCAACTTTAGGTGAATAGAATTTATTTCCCTGATGATTGAACTGAAGGACACTTCCTTCGAGTCCAAATACAACAGAAACCTGTTCAACGATTTTGTATTCTCCACCAATCATTACTCTTCCAACTCCACCAACCTGATTCAAAGATACAGTGGGTTGCACGAATAAACGTGTTTTTGAGCTGTTTATAAATGAATAACGTGCTAATATACCCCCACTGACATAATTAGTATGTTGATAATAGTTATAAGAAGTATTCTTTTCATCAACTCCATTATATTTCTGATAAAAATATTCCTGCCTCACATCTGCACCAACCTGAAAATTATCATTAATTTTATACAATAGTGCAGCAGATGTGTTATTGAAGACAGGATAACTCGACCGAGGCATGTCTGCTTTTGGTACTGACCAATCCTCATTTGCTTTGATTTCAACCGAAAATTTTTCACCCAAGAAATTATACATTGAAAAAGGAGCCATTGGAGTATAAATACTTCCTGAATTGTCAATAAATCGTGCTCCTCTTGAGTACACATCTGAATGCTTATTCAAAGGATTATTAGAATTGCTATAATTCGCATAAGTAATTTGATTGAATTTGTCGTTAGCATTTGTAGTTTCCTCCTCTTTTGTGAGATATACAATTCTTTCTGTACCCGGGAGATATTTTACAATTATTCTATCTTTATATACTGTATCAATTATATAAGATTCAATTTTCGCGATATTATGATTTGCAGAGGCATCTGAAACTGCCGGCGACTGATGGTTTACAGACATGTTATTATCGGATGAAGTTATATTGGCACCACTGTCCGATAATCCATTCATCAAAAGAAATGTCAGTAATCCACCGAAAATAAGTGAACCAACACTCAGGAGAATAGGATTGAGATATTTTGCAATCCAACCACTATAAGTCAAAGCGGTAGTTGCAATAGCACCGCTTGTAACAGCGGCAGTCGTAATACCTAAAGCCCCGAAAATCTTATCCTGCGATTCAGGTGCAGGCTGAAATGCTTCAAAATCATTTCTGACAGCAAATTCCATATCAATGACTTGTTTGAACTCGGTTCTTAATTCATCATTAGATGCCAGTTCCATGAAAAGTCTCTCTTCCTGATGAGAGTCCAAGCTCCTGTCAAATAAATTGTGTAATAATTCAGAATTGTTCATTTCAGTTTTCCTCCAATTTAAGTTCACTTGATACTTTTATAGAATAGTAAGGCTTTAATATACTTTTCATTCTTTCTTTTGCTCTGTAAACCCGTTGTCTTGCTGTTTCGGCACTTATGTTACAAATCTCTGCAATTTCGTTATAACTGAGCCCATCATACATTCTTAATATAAGCGGCTCACGGTATTCAATATCAAGTAAATCCATTGCTATATGAATATATTTGTATGATTCTTCTTTCTCAACATCGTCGCGGTCAATATACAAATGACAGTCTTCGATTTGGGTTGTATTTTTTCTATCACGCAAATAATTAAAACATAAGTTTCTAGCTATGGTAAATAAGAATCCGCTGATAGTGCTGTTTGTCTTCTTAGAATTTACATTCTGATAAAATTTGATAAAAGAATCCTGAAAAATATCTTCGGTAGCCTGTTTATCGCGCAGCAATTTATAACAATACGCATGCACAGAACCTGCATATCTTTTATATACTACCTTAAACGCCTCATCACTGTCAGGCTTGCCGTTTGACAGTAAGTTTAAGAGTTCATTATCTGTTAAATTTTGATAATCCAATCTCATACATTTTACTTATTACTATTTTAACAATATTATTACACTTGTACTTTGTTTTTGTGACAAAAGTAAAAAAAATATTTTTTTATAAATATTTTTGTCACAATATTCAATACGTTGTGTAATTGTTTATGTTACCGTTCACCGATGAGAAAAAGAAAATAAATTTTTTTAAAGTAATTTTAGGAGTTTCAAAATGAAAAGGTTTCAAAATTCTATGCTAATGCTTATCGCATTTAGTATGTTCGCACTACTGGCAGTAAAAATGACTGCACAACAGGCATCACCTCAGCCGCAAGAGGTATTCGCATTTTACTACTCACCGGATAAACTACTGGGAGTTGAATGGCAAATTTTCGAAAGGAATGATGAGATTACCGGATTTAGTTGCACTATTCAGAAATTTGAAAAGGATAGTACATTAAGTCATTTACTCGACTTTGAATTCGCTATAGACGATGAAAATCTTTTCTTCAAAGATATTGGAGAAAATATTGTCTATTACAACTTCTACAAATATGACCTTGATTTAGAACCCGGGATGTATGAACTGAAAGTGAAGTCCAAAAGTGAAAATGGAGAAAGCCAGCCATCAGCAAGTACTTATCTATGGTATGATAAAGATGAGTACAAGAATGACATTTATTTTACCGAATATCCCGAAATGTACGCTTCTGTCGGTAAATTATATCAGTCTCACGTCAAAGCACAGTCATACGATAATGACAAAACAATCAAATACTCTTTGACTGAAGCACCACAAGGCATGACCATTAACGAAGATTCAGGGCTAATAGAATTCACACCAACGGAAAGTGGAAATCCATATTTCGTAGTTAGAGCAACTAATGCAGCTGATCCAACTGAATACCTGGAAATGTATTTTGTACTAACTGTTGTCGATTGCCAAAATCTCGCTAATATTACCGGCAAAATCATCTATGATGAGTCGGTAGAAAACAAAATAGGAATCATTCTTGCTTATCAAATTGCGGCTGATGGTTCTATAAATCAGGCAGGCGGTATGGATGTTTACGACCAAGGTGATTTCAACCTAACACTTGATAAGGGTTCATATTATATTTATTTCATGTTATTCGACAAATTCGATGACAATGAATTTTATAATCAAGGAGAATGGTACAAGGATGCTTTAACAATGGAGCAAGCTGAGCTAATTACTGTTGATTGCGGCGAAACTGTATCAATTGAGATGTTGGTCGGTGACCAAATGGAATTCACGAAGTACAAAGTGTCAGGTACAGTTACTTTGAAAGACGGTACAGTTTTATCAAATTCGATTGTTGTATTCGAATCTGTAAATAATGATAATGACTCTACATTTTGGGGTGGCTATCAAAAATCTGTAGAAACTGATGAAAATGGTTACTACGAAGTTCTTTTACCTGATTTATTCAATTATACAGCTTTCTGCTTTGTAAGCGAAAGCAAAAATCCGGGTGTATACAGACCTCAGTACTGGAAAAATACTTATAATCCGTTTGAAGCAACAGTTATCGAACTGACCGCAGATATAAGTGGTATTGATTTCGTATTTGATGAAGATGACATCAATTATCCTGATGGAAGTATCTCAGGCAAAGTTATGAGCTCGGATAATATACCACTTGAAGGCGCTTTTGTCATAGCATTTTTGGTTAAATCATTCGACGGCGAACCCAATAGTGATTTATATCAGGGATTTGCTGCTATTACAGATGAAGAAGGCGAATATAAGTTCGAATATATGAACTATGGTGAATACATTGTGTTTGCTTACCCCAATGATATGAACTATACTCCCGGCTTTTACCGTGAAAATAATGTAGCTGCTCTGACTTGGGAAGATGCTTCGATTATTAAGCATGATGGTTTTACTCCTTTGAAAGAAAGAAACATTATTCTTCCAGTAATCGAAGCAGTACAAGGTATTGGTCTAATCGAAGGTGAAGTAACATCAACAGGTGGTGGAATCAGAAACGACGTAGTTGGTGAAGCAATTTCAGGTGCTTCAATATTCTTAGTGAATGAAAGCGGTGCAACAAACAAATACAACAAAAGCTCAAACAACGGAATTTATCGTTTAACAGGAATTGCAGCCGGCAACTATCAACTTATAGTTGATAAAGTTGGTTACAAAAGTCATAAAGAATGGGTTGAAGTGGGCGAAGACGGTGTTATAGACGGACATGACATTCAATTATCACCCGAATCAGTTAGCTCTGTCGAAGATAATACCACCACATTAGGATTGAATGTATTTCCAAATCCTGCAAGCAGCGAAATTCAGTTGACAGTCAACTCGACTACAACCAATCTTACAGTTGAAGTTTACAACATGATAGGTGTTAAAATTCTGTACCAAAGTATCAATTCTGTAATCGGCAACGGTACTTATAGCTTGGATGTATCAGACCTGAATCCAGGAATGTATATAATTAAAGTAATTGATGGTCAGAAAAATACAATTGACAAAATCATAATTAACAGATAATTTTTCTCTCGGTAGAACGATAGCCTGGTAGTAAGCAATTACTGCCAGGCTTTTTTTTGTTTCCAACATATTACCAAAATTATTTCACAATCTTGATAATCTGATTTTCTATGTGTGTCGGAGTTCGCAGCTGAAGATAATATTGTCCGGTGCTTAGTAGTTTTGTGTCTATATAATGATTTTGGATGCCATTTAGGGGAGAGGCAGTGCTGAAAACAGTTAAAACTTTTTCTCCCATAGTGTTGTATATTACTAACTCAGTCATCCCGCTTTCGATTAAAGAGACTGCAATTTCAAGATTATCATCAGCGGGATTTGGTGCTATGCTCAAAATTCCAGCTTTTGAATATGGATTTAACAGTCGTGTACCGCCTTCGTAGCAGACTCCCAATAATCTGAAATGCCCACTTTGGAGCGTTATATCCGCATCGCCACCATTTGCAATAGGATTGACTAATGTGATATCACACGTTTCAGCATTACCCAAACCTACGATGAATGCAACTTCGCCCAATATTTCACCTGCTGATTTATTTGCAGGTAAATCTTTAATTAATACTTTTGCAAGATTCTCATTAATTATTTCCATATTTAAATTTTGCGGATAAAGTAATGTCGGATTAAATGTCATCTCAACATCAATCGTATTTACCGAGGATAAACTCAAATCAACTTCGTAATCCAAAATTATTGGGATATTAATTAAATCGCCTGCATAAGCTTCAATTTCTATAGTTTTTAATTGTGCTGAAGCAACTCCCATGAACTTACCTTCGCCGAAAAGTTGGACCACCGCCGGACTGCCGACGCCATCATAATGAAATTCGAGAGTACCGCTCGTTCTGCCGGGCGAATTAGCAGTAAATCTCAAATCCATCATTGCTTCCTGCCCGGGTTGAAGAATGAAATTCCCACCACCACTAAGTGTCGAAAAATCAACAACGTTCGGGTAATTATGCTTTGTATCTAATATTTCGAGCGGTGCATTTCCAATATTTTTGACAGTTACCGCTTGCAAGGAATCAATAAAATCTCCAACTTGAATAGTTCCGAAATCCATAATGGAATTGACGATTTCTAACTTTGGTTCAACGCCTTCGCCGATAATATTTTGTACGATTGTCTCTGCTTGTGTGACGATTACAATCTCAGCCCTATGAATTCCAACTCTATTTGGAATGAATCTGAACTCTCCGAAATAACTATCGCTTGGTTCAATTGTATAAACAGGAAATCCGCCGACAAGGGAGAATGCAGAAGCATCAGCACCTTGGATATAGATGGAGTCAATCCTACAAGGGTATTTTCCAGGATTCTGAATAAAATCCGATACAACTGAATCCTTTGAGTTTGAAACTATCACTTTTTCCATATCTATGTTCTGGGCAGTAGCATAGGGCGCTACGATGGACCATACTGCATCAGATTCATCTGATTGGAACTGTGTAAAGCTGAAATTGTAATTGAGAATAAATATAGTTGTAATAATTCCAAGTTTTATTATATTTTTCATTCTAATACCTTTCATAGTTTGATTCTCTTTTTCAAATTCCTAATAATTCCTTAATAATAATTTTATATTCTTCACATAAACCAATATTCTAATTTTTAATACAACGAACCGAAAAACCGTATTCAAACTGGATTTCGACCTTGTCAAAATAGGCACTACTGTTGCTAATATAACGGCTCCAAGCTTCTGTAGCACTATACGTACTCGACCACCAATGACAATAGTATCCTAAAAATGAAAAAGTACCATCGCTAAAGCGTAAACCGCCCGGAACTGCTGTAAACCAGCTCTCATTCGTTGCTCCATAGTTTGGGCTTTTCCACAATCCATCTTCTCCTTCAAATGTGCCAGTGGATTTCAGCTTTCCACCTGTTACTGCGTTGCCTCCAAGACAATTCTCCAACTCTGCAAAATCTCCTTGTGTTGGAATTCGCCAACCTTCAGGTACGAAACCACGCGGGTTAATTATTGCATACATGTTATATAGTTTACCGTATATTTGTCCTAATGAATCACTATTTTCATAATAGCACCATGCACCTTCTTTTTTGTTTCCCGCATCTATCCATTCAGCATTGGTTCGGGCGTGTCTTATAGGTTCTCCGTTTTGATAATATTCAACATCTAAATTACATCCCATCCAGATTTTTCCGCATATCTCAACATCAGGATTATCACAGTATGAACTTGTCTGAGCTTTTGCCGTTACTCTTGCTATGCAGTTATCGCTCGGTGTATTAGGTACACGCCAATTGTAACTGAGTCCTGAGGTTTTCTCGACAATAGTTGTCCAATCGCTACCATTATTTGTACTATATTCAATTTTTACAGGCTCATCCGGAGGTATCCCGTCCCAAGTAATTAATGTATCTTTGCCAACTAAAAACACCTCACCACCATTTGGTTGAATTAGCTTAAGTGTTTTTACTGCCGGTCTGACTCCACGCCAACCTCCACTTGCGTGATATCGTGTTGAGCAAACATCATTTTCCAAGTCGAATCTTACATATATATAACCACTATCTGCAGGAATGTAACTTACAGTTAATTCAGTACTTTGTCCATTATTTAATACAAAACTTTTTGGTGTGATAGTAAATGCCGCATTGTTGTCAGTAATATTCGTTACTGTAAAATCTGCATTTCTTGCCGTTACTGTTACTATTTTTTCAATTTTAACACCTATTTCAGGATATGGGAATTTCACTGATGTCGGATTAAATTCTAATTTTGCAATAGATGCATTAGGTCTTTGGTAGCTCGATGTTGCTTTTGCTCCCAAGTCCGTAATTTGTAATTCCACATTAGTTAAACCTGAAATGCAATTTAATCCACCTTCCCATTCTATTTCGCAAGGCTCTCCGCCTTGGGCTGTTTGCAGTATCAATTTATAAACATCTTCTGCTTGTTCTTTAGTAGTTACATTCTCAAACCATAGCCCATCCGTCTGTGTAGCAATATTACGCAATATCGGTGGACATATGAATCCTAAACTCACACAATAAACTGTTGCATTTAATAATTTAGCATTTTGAATTATTGCTGATTCTGTGCCATCCCCTTCTCCATCAGTAATAAAAACCACAACCTTTTTAAATTTGCCATTCTTGGCGGCTAATAAAGCACCTGCAATAGGATTTATAAAACCTGCATCAAAGTCTGTTCCTCCACCGACGCTTAATCTTTCTATTGCATATAGTAACTTATTTCTATCGGTAGTAAAATCTTGATGAAAATAATTTTTCAAATTAAATGTAGTCAATGCACATTCGGAATTCCCAAGTGGAAGTCCTTCAATCCATGCCCTGCTCGCTGCTTTTGCATACTCGATTCTCTGATCAATCATAGAGCCGCTTACATCAATTGTCAAGATACTTGATATTGCAGTCGGTGGCTTCGGTGGCGGACAACTTACAAATGTTACATTCCGTTCTAATCCATTTTCCAACAATTCAAAATCTGATGGGGTGAGATTTCTAATTTGATTCCCATTCGCGTCTAAAGCATAAAACTTCGCTTTGATTGTCGGGAAATTGGACGCATCCACATCAAAAATAGACAGAGACTGCGATAGCAATATCTCCGGAATGAAAAGAATTAGGAGAAGCAAACTTTTTTTCATAGTATCAACTCAAAAAAAATGTAAATTACAAAAAAAATTTGATAGAGCAACAAGATTCCTACATAAATTTACTAAATGCATTATTCAAAACAAACAAAATATAATAAAATTTTCCACTTTGAATTGAATTTATTTTTCTTTATGTTTGTAAATCACTTAATCAGAGTTTAAGGTAATTAGTAGTAGATGGAATATAGATTGAAGTTCAACAATGTTGAATAAATTTAGTAAATAGAGTAGTCTGAAATGCGCTGAGTTTTTTGTAAAATTAAACTTTCAGGACAGATGCGAATGAAGTCTTTAAAATCAGTTGTACTTACGCTTGCAATTCTATTCATAACACCCTTGGTAATGAAAGCCCAAGACGCAGGTAAAGATTGGAATCTCCTTTATCGTGAGGCACGTAAGTTATTTCAATCAGGCAATTATGACCTTGCTGTAGAAGTCGCAGAGGAAGCACTCAAAGTTGCTGATAAGAAAGTCGGACCGGACCATTCAGATGTTGCGAAAAGTTTGGACATACTAGCTCTAATTTATGACACTCAAGGAAATTATCTTCAGGCAGAACCTCTATATAAACGAGCTTTGGATATTTGGGAAAAGTTGCTAGGACCAGACCATCCGTCTGTTGCAACATGCCTGAACAATCTTGCGGGTCTTTATGAAGCACAGAACGACTATGAAAATGCAGAGCCATTAATTAAGCGATCTTTGAGGATTACTGAGAAATCTCTGGGACCCGATCATCCTGATGTAGCTACAATGCTGAATAATCTTGCTGTTATCAATCAAACAAAAGGCAACTATACCCAAGCGGAGCTTTTATTAAATCGGTCACTTAAAATATATGAGTTGTCTCTAAGTTCCGACCATATCAAAATAGCTTCAAGTCTGGAGAGTCTCGCTAATCTTTATTACGTTCAAGGTAAATATTCTCAAGCAGAGCCTTTGTACAATCGTGCCCTTGAAATAAAGGAAAAATCGCTCGGGGCGGACCATTTTTATGTGGCAACAAGCCTGAACAATCTGGCATTGCTTTATGAAACTCAGGGATACTACACTAAAGCTGAAACGTTATACAAGCGCTCACTTGAAATTAAAGAAAAATCGCTCGGAGCCGAACATCCTGCTATTGCAACAAGTCTGAACAATCTTGCCCAGCTTTATTTAGAATTGAAAGACTCTGCTAAAGCAGAACTCTTATACAAACGCTCACTTGATATAAGAGAGAAGTCACTTGGTCCTAACCATCCAAAAGTTGCGACGTGTTTAAACAACCTCGCAATGCTCTTAAAAAGCTTTGGTGACTACACTCAGGCTGAGCATCTATTAAAGCGTTCATTGATGATTACTGAAAAATCTTTCGGTGATGTTCATCCTGAAGTAGCTACAAATCTTAATAATCTTGGAGCACTCTATAGTGACCAAGGCGATTACGCTCAAGCGGAACATTTTTACATGCGCTCGTTAGCTATAAGGGAGATTACTCTCAGTCACGAACATCCAGATATTGCAACAAGCCTGAACAATCTGGCTTTGATTTATTATGAACAAGGCGACTACAACAAATCGGAGCTACTATATAAGCGTTCACTGGATATTTTTGAGAAAACGTTAGGTCCTTACCATCCTAATGTTGCATTAAATCTCGAAAATCTTGCTGTTTTATATCGAGCTATCGGGCGCGATACTGAGGCAGAGGAGTTAGAGAAACGTGCCACTAAAATTCGTAACTTCATCAGATAAGATGCCTGTAACTTAATTCTCTTGAAATTGCCCAAGTTTAAAAATAAATTTGGTATAATCCTTAGCTTTTCTTAATTTAAAGTTTATGTTTGGTGCAATTTATAATTTAATTTGACTGGACTAAATTTGAGTATTCTTATGTTGCTAATGGAGTTTTTTGAACTTTTAAGGGTAAATACAATGAGAGATGTGATGTTGATAGTGCATTTTATTGGCTTGGCTATGGGTATCGGGACAAGCTTTGCTTTTATGTTTCTGGGTATCGCAAGCGCCAAAATGGAAAAAAGCGAAGCTCTGAAATTCAGTATAAATTCGCTCGCTTTGAGCAGAATGGGACACATTGGCTTGGCACTTTTGATTATTTCCGGCGGCTATCTGATGACTCCATATTGGAGCGTGCTATCTACAATGCCCTTGCTGATGGCGAAATTAGGCTTGGTGCTTGTTCTAATCCTGCTAATCGTTATCATAACTATGAATGCGAAAAAAGCCAAAAAAGGCGACGCTGAAACACACTTGAAAAAAATCGAACCGCTTGGTAAAGTTAGTTTATTAGTCGGCTTGACAATAATTGTCTTAGCTGTTTATATTTTTCATTAATTCGATTTAATTTGCTGTCTGAATTTTTTTAATTAATTTACGTCTCAATAAATTGTGTTTTTTTTATTGTTTATTAGGAGTTTGATTATGTTGAGCAAAATTTCTACTCTTTTGATTTTCGCATTTGCATTCGTGAATTATACTTTCGCTACGGATATTAAACAAATCAGTGAGAGCGAAAATCCGCGCTATTTAATGAAAGTCAAGCATGGAAGTACAAATTTGGGAGAAATCGAATTTGAATCTTTCCCCGAAATCGCACCTAAACACAGTCACAATCTGGATAGCTTGGTTTCAATACAATTCTACGACGGGACCGCTTTTCATAGAGTAATCCCGAATTTTATGATTCAAGGTGGCGACCCGAATTCTAAGAACAAACCCAGAAATACTTGGGGCACGGGAGACCCTTCGCAAACTAAGGTTCCTGCTGAATTCAGTACCACAAAAAAGCATCTCAGAGGTACTCTATCGGCGGCAAGGACGAACGACCCGAATAGTGCCACGTCTCAATTTTTCATTTGTGTGGTCCCTACGCCTTGGTTAGATGGGCAATATTCGATTTACGGGCAAGTTTTAAGCGGAATGGATGTTGTAGATATGATTGTCAATGTGCAACGTGATGCTAACGACAACCCTATAGAAAAAGTTGAAATGACCATAGAACGATTAGCATCCGCCAGAGTTACTGAAAATTTATATAATTCCGGTAATATCAAAATCTACCCAAATCCGACTTCGACATCAATTGGTTTCCAATTGGAAAATGCAAATATTTTCGTGAAATCTGCGACTATCTCCGACATTTCCGGTAAGCAGTATTATTCGCAAGAATATGCTAATCCGACAATCATTTCCGAGCTTTCAATTCCGGTTGCTGATTTTTACAGTGGAGTTTATATCGTAACGCTGACAGATGGTAACGGTGCAGAATATAAGCTAAGATTTGTGATTAATTAAGCACAAATAGCTCTTAAAGCAACAATTCGTCCATCGTTTCTTACCGAATCGAGTAAAATTCCTTATATTTGCCCTGTTTAAAAAGTATAATGGCAAATATGAGATATCAGTTTAAAATTCCGATCTTCTTGCTTATGATTTTCTTTGCGAGAAATGCATATTCGCAATGTGGTTGCAGTTCCGCAGGTTCAATGGGAGGTGCAACACCTTTCAATTTAACCGATAACCGTGGTGTGTTGCAAAGTAAGAATCTTGAAATCAGCACATTCTATCGCTATTCTTATGCATCTCAATTTTACTATCAGGACAGTAAGGTTGGATTTGGCGACGAGGAAATCGTAAATTTTCACCTGCTGAATCTGTACTCGGCTTATGGCTTGACTCAGAATCTGACTTTAGAAGCTGATGCCGGGCATTTTTATTACACTACAAAAAATTTGTGCGATACTGTTTCGGGGAATAATTTCTCCAATCTCAATATTTCTGCAAAGTTGAATTTACTGAACCAAACGGAACATTCAATCAACTTCACATTGGGTATTGGAGGGAAAGTCCCTCTAACTACAGATAAAATTGAATCAATCGGCTACAATATGCCTGTTACGGCTGGATATGGAGTTTTGCTCCAAATGTTCATCGGCAAAAGCGTCCTATCAGGTGATTTGAGCATCATGAACTACTCTCGCTACGAAATTAACAGCTTAGATGCACAAGATTACAAGTTTGGAAATTCCTTGACAAATTCCTTTTACTTCAGTTTGCCCGTTTCCAAGGATTTCATTTCTCACATCGAACTTCGCAATTCATTCAGAAATTCGGACCATATCAATGATTCAACATTGAACAATTCGGGCTCTTATATGTTTTTAATATCTCCACAAGTTAGTTACCACCACAAAACTTGGGCTTTTCGCTTAGGAGGCGAAATTCCGATTTACAAGTACGTGAATGGCACTCAACTCACAAATAGCTTTACTTTGCATGCAAATATCTCGAAATCATTTGATTTCACACCGCGTGACGAAATATACGAAGAATACCTCAAGTACAAGGACGATTTCGAGAGCTACGACGATTTCAAGAAGCAATTTGGGCTTTGAGACCGATTTCTCAATCCGCAAATGAACCTTTTTTCGTAATTTTGTAATGATTATTAATGATGAAATTTAAAAAATGATAAAAATAGAAGATTGGGGATTGATTGGATATATGGAGGCTTGGGAGCGTCAAAAGCAACTCGTAGCCAAGATTCAATCCGGTGAAGAGAGTAGCACATTTGTTGTTTGCGAGCACCCAACCGTGATTACCGCCGGTAGAGCAACCAAAGAGGGCAATATTAATGTGTCTGAAGATTTTCTAAAGAGCTTAGGTGTGGACGTTATTGCAAATGATCGTGGGGGAGACGTCACTTTGCATAATCCCGGGCAATTAGTCGGCTATCCGATATTCGACCTGAAGCAATACAAGCAGGATTTGCACTGGTTTTTGCGCGAAATCGAGGACAGTATAATCCAAACAATTGCTTCTTATGGCATAGTCGGCGATAGGGTAGAAGGGCTGACAGGCGTATGGCTCGAATCAAAACGTAAGATATGTGCGATTGGTATGCACTGCTCGCGATGGGTCACTTCTCACGGCTTTGCGTTGAATGTAAAAAACAATCTGAACGAATTTTTCTACATAATTCCATGTGGAATTACCGACAAAGAAATCACTTCAATTTCTAAAGAAATTGGCACGGAAGTTGACTTTGATGAAGTGAAAAATAGATGTATTGAGATTTTTAAGAGCAAATTTTAAGTTTTTTTTGATTTCTTTGAAAAAATAATTGGGAATGTGAGAAATATTTCTTATTTTTGAATCCGCTTATGATTGAATAAGCGAGTAAGCGAAAGTAGCTCAGTTGGTAGAGCACAACCTTGCCAAGGTTGGGGTCGCGAGTTCGAGTCTCGTCTTTCGCTCGACAACGCAAGTTGTCACTTCCTCTTTATGCTGCATGCCTTGCTGTCAGTTCCCCCCGATAGTAAGGCATTTTTTTTGCTAAATATAACACAGGAAGTCCTACAAGAAAAACAAATTGCTTAATAGAAAATTCACTTTAACCAAAACTTGTTCAAAGTAGAGGGATAAACACAATTGAAAATGCCCCAAAAGCCTTTCCCCCTCTTGCAAGAGGGGGTTAGGGGGTGTTCTGTTTTATTTTCCAATTGGGTGTTTTGTGAATTTTTTAGGACTGGACAATATTTTATACAAAGTGAATAATTTTGAGATAGCCTCAAGCCATTTCTACTTCTAAATCTCTAAAATTAATTTCCGTCAAAATTCGCTTTGCGTTTTTCGATAAAAGCAAGCGTTCCTTCTTTAAAATCGCTTGTGCCGCAAGTTCTGCCAAATAAGCGAGACTCATAATCTAAGCCTTCTTTGGGCGAAAGCGTTTCCGAAGCATTGATTGCATCTACTGCCGCAGATAATGCCAATGTACCTTTGGAGAGCATTTTATTGACCAATTCAATAGTTTTTGGGAGTAATTCGCCCGCTTCAAAAACTTTGTTCACCAATCCAATTCTATAAGCTTCATCTGCGCCTATCAAATCACCTGTCAAAATCAGCTCCATAGCTCGTGCTTTGCCTATGATTTTCGGCAAACGCTGCGTGCCACCATATCCGGGAATTATACCAAGGTTTACTTCAGGCTGACCGAACTTCGCATTATTGCTCGCATAGCGAATATGACAGGCGAGAGTGAGTTCGCATCCGCCACCGAGAGCAAATCCATTGACAGCAGCAATCACAGGAATGCTCAAATTTTCGAGTCTCGCCATAACGCCGGAACCAAATTCTGAGAACAATTTCCCGGTTCGCCCGTCACATTCGTGAAGTTCGGTGATGTCGGCTCCTGCTGCAAAAGCTTTTTCACCTGAGCCCGTCAGTATGATAGCTTTGATACCCGCATCTTTTTCGATTTCTGTGATGACTTGGTCTAATTCCGTGAAAAGTTGATTGTTGAGTGCGTTTAGTTTGTCCGGACGGTTTAGAGTGATAATTGCAAAATTCTCTTTTTTATCAAAGATTAATGTACTGAAATCCATTTTTTATCCCTTAAATTTGAAAAATGATTTTAACCAATAACGAACTTAAAAGATAATTATTCGCAACAACATGAGAATCCTATTTTTACTATATTTTTGCTTTTTGATGCTTACTGCTTCGATAGAAGTAGAAGCCCAAGTTCCATTAGCCTACAAGCACAATATCGAATCGGAAATTTCACTTGCAGATGGATTGAGCTACAAAAAAATAATGATGGGCAATCAAAAGACAAAATTTGCAGTGCACGTAATCGAAGTGAATTTACTGAACCATTTACTTGTCCCAACCGTTTTGAAAGCCGGCAGCCATACCTTAGAACTTGCCAAATTGCATGATATTATCACCCATACTGATTCTATCACTGAAGGAAAAATTCTTGGAGCTATCAACGGCAGCTTTTGGAGGGCTTATACAAATAACCCGATAGGAGCTTGTTTCATAGATGGGGAAATCGTCGAGTTGAATCCATATAAGCAATGGTCCGGAATTTATTTCGATTCGCTGAGCAAACCATACATAGACAATTTCAAAATCACCGGAAAAATCGAACTCAAAAACGGTAATGAAATCATTCTCAATCGGGTAAACCGCAGACGCGACTCGCTCGAGATTGTGCTCTATAACAAATATGGCGGAACGGAAGTGCCACACGTGCAAAAACAAAAAATTGAGGATGAAATTGCTACTCGAATGGCGGTGGCTATGAATGAAATGTTCGAAAATGATTCGACCGAGTTCGATATTGACCCTGAGACACTAAGGCAAGAATTACTCACCGAAAAACGAAGCAATTCCTTAGAAAATTCTCTAATCAAATGCAAGTTGAAATACCTTTCGCATCCAGCAATAAATAAATCAATTAAATGCGTTGTAATGGCTATTGATACAGGTTTGATGGCGATTGATACTATGTCGGCAGTTTTGTCCTACGGTATCAATATTCCCTATGATTTGTTTCCTACCCTTGGCGATACTTTGACTTTATCTTACACAACTGACGTTCAGACAAAAGTTCAGTTCCGAAATGGTCTCACAGCCACACCGAGACTTGTAAGAGAAGGCAAAGCCCAACACGAAGCCTTGAAAGAAGGCTCAAAAGGGAAACGATTCATCAATCGTGCACTGTCGAGAACTGCTGTCGGATATAGCAAAGACAAGACAAAACTCTATTTAGTTACTGTACAAACGACTTCGCGAAGCAATTTCGTAAAGGGAGCAAATCTTGCAAATATGGCGATAATAATGAAATCGCTTGGATGCTATGAAGCTATGAATCTTGATGGCGGAGGCTCTACTGTGATGGTGATTGATGGCAAAAACGTTATGAGCACACTGCGACCCGACGCATCACGGAGAATCTCTGTCGGATTGGGTGTACGGCTACTTCCGTAAAATGAAAGATTATGATAATGAATTTTTTTTGTGGCAATTCGTAGAAATTTCTTAGTTTTGTCTATGTTTTTGAATGTAATATTGAAATTTTTACATATGTTGGCATTTTTTGCTACTTAGAAGGATAAGATTTGTATGGTAAGAAAGAAGAATTCGGCATTCATAAATTTCATAGATAACGACGTCTTTAAAATAATTGTTATTTACATTGTGCTGATTTGCATGGCAATCTGTCAAGTAATTGATGTTTACTCCGAAATTACCAGACCGCTTTCGGGACCGATTTTGATTTTGCTTTCCATTTTGGCATTTTGGGAAATCTTACGAAAATACAAATTACCGCAACCCAACAAAGCCGGCATTATAGACCAACCAAACCTCCGAAACAACTTCATCATATATTTTGTAATCGTCGTCGTAGCGGCGTGGGCAATAGAACTTCTTGGAGTGCGGACGAAAATAATATTCGGTTCATACAACTATAACGATATTTTGCAACCCACACTTTCAAATATCCCGATTGCAATGGGTTTTATATGGTTTTTAGCCATAGTTTCATCGTACGCCATACTCCAAAAAACATCAAGAATCAACCTCAACGGCATCCCCACGCTAATCAAGTCCATCATAATTGGATTTACCATGATGTTTTTCGACTTCCTGATGGAACCAGCCGCGATTAGACTCTACTATTGGTCATGGCTCAACGACATTGTGCCACTACAAAACTACTTCGTGTGGTTCTTCGTAGGAGCCTTATTCGCCTTTTTAGGCTTCAAAATGCGAGTCTTGAAAATCGTCTTCCCAAATATCATCTACCACATTTTCTTAGCATTGCTCGTGTACTTCCTCATCATACAGTTTGGGTGATTGTCTTAGATGGGCTCCACCTACGAGCATCTGAAAGTAGGGACAGAACAGCGTTCTGTCCAAAACTTAGCCCATGAATTTATTCGTGTTGTTCCGTCAGTTGTTACAACTAATGGATATTGATGAATCTTTATTATATTGTCAGAATTAAAAACTGACAATTCATTAACTATGGAACAACTGACGGGACGCGATTGACGATGTGAATATGATTAATTCATCCGATGACTCCAAGTTCACAAGTGCGGCACATTTGTTAGAGATAATTCATCGGTTGATTCCAAGTCATCGGATGAATATCCAAATTGAAATAAATGGACAGAACGCTGTTCTGTCCCTACGTTACGGGTCTTTCTCCCTCTCCTTCGGAGAGGGTCGGGGTGAGGTGATTTAATTATTTTCCCCATTTCCCAACTTTTTTCCCTAATTTTGAGATAAATTGCATATTCATGTGTCATAGAGTATATACGGAACATGTATTTCAGGGAGAATATTTATGAAACGAGCATTTGTTTTATTCGTTGTTGCAATGCTGTATTGCAACTTTACACTGGCTCAAGAGCCTGAACCAGACCCTTTGGTGTGGAAGAAGCATATTGGGGGAATTGTAAGAGCGGTGACATTCAGCCCTGACGGTGAATTTATTTATGTGGCAGCAACTGGCTTTAAGCCAATGAAACTATTGACGGAAACAGGTGATATTGTAATGGAATATGAAGGACTGGTGGTAAAGCGAGATGTACAAGTTGAAATGCTTGATATATCAAGAGACGGCAGAAGGTTGTTCGTTGCAGACTCCGGGAATACACTTTTCGTGTGGGATACTCAAACCGGAGCATTACTTCATACTTTAGATGCAGGATATGAGGAATGGCGAGCCAAATGGTATCATTCTATAACTGTTTCGGAGAATTACATTGCTGCTTTAGTTGCTTATAGTTTACAGCCGGAAACGACTTACCCGGTTGGTGGTGAAATACATATTTGGGATGTAAACACTTATGAGAAAGTCAAAGTGATTGAAAAAGCTTCTTCACTTATAAGGATCAAATTCTCTGATGACGACAGATTCTTGGCAATGCTTGTAGGTGAACCAGACCATAATGATGAAACAGGTACAGTTTTGTATAACTCCGGCACTTGGGATACTTTCGGGAGATATTGGGGACATGAAAAACATGCTACGATGTACGTTGCTTTTACGCCTGATGGAACTAAGATGGCATCTTGCAGCCAAGGAAGTCAATTAAAAATTTGGGACTTGATTAACCAAAATTTATTCTCCACTATAATAACACCAATGAATATTGTTGAATCTGTAGTGTTTAGTGATAATACACATATTTTTGCAGGAAATGGAGTTTGGATTGACAATAGAATGGATGGGTGGGAATTACTAAACAATAAGAAAGTATATCATTTTGAAGGAATACGTCCTACCTCAATTGATTTTAACACGTCAATTAATAAAATCTGTGCTAGTGGATATGTCAAGGTAGGTGATATGAATAGTTTAGAATATGTCTATTTATTAAATCCAACAAATTCTACAAGCATTTTTGAACTTTTCAAACAAAGCCTTCTGGCATCGCCTAATCCTACAAATAATTCAATAAAAATTAGTTTCAACTTACCCAATTCGGGATTGACAAATGTTGAAATCAGCGATATTAACTCAAGAATCATTCGCAAACTTCATAAGGGATTTCTCGAATCCGGGCAACATTCTTTTGATTGGGACACGAAAGCAATCCCCACAGGTGTTTACTTTTGCAAAATTTCTTCAAAAGAATATAATGAATCAGTTAAAATTATTGTGGAGAAATAATATGAAAACATTATTAATTTTATCAGCGTTACTTTTAGTTGCAATTAATTTGTCTGCACAAGACAGCGAACCAAGTCCCTTACATTTTTCATACATTGCAAATGGTCAGAACTACACAAACCAAGCATTGAATAAAGAACATTTTCAACAAAATAATTTTATAATCAGTACGCAATGGGAAGGACATTCTCGAATGTTGCAAGCATTGAAATTCAATATGAATCATGGCAAAAGACCAAGAAATGATTGGAGTTCTAATTCAGACAGAGTGAGTTCATTCCCGAATATATCTGATTCAGGTTATACGATGAAATATATATGGTCAGGTGACCAACACGAATGTCGTGGCTTTCAATATAGTCCAACTTTGTTCATACCTGAAAACCGGCAAGGAGAATTTATTTATCAAGCCGCTGATAACAGGCGTTCTGTTTTCGGCTTTAGCTATATTCGAGATTCGGCTCAAGTAATCAATAACCCGAGCAGTACAATTTACAAATTATATAATGACTCGACTGATTACATTGATTCGGTAGTTCTTGGGAAAACGTGGATTAACAATAAATTCTATGTCTTTGGTAACCCGGGATTGCTAAACTACGACCATACAACCGGAGGGACACGATGGATATTTTCAATCAATCTTCGTCGTTTGGATATAGAAGAAACGGCTAACAACGATGATTTGGTCTTGTCCATTAAGTTGCCCTATATTAAAAGGTTAACGACAAAAACCACAATTAACGGTATAATAAATTTCAGTTTTCCTCCCAAAACAACTTTAAATGATACAGTTAGGTTGAAATATCTTGAGGACAGAGGATTTGCAATGAAAATGACAGATTTACCTGTCATTGGCAATACAATCTATATTACAAATAGAATGTTACCTGATAGAACATTCTTTGAAAACACAGGAAGGCAAGATATTACTATTAATGCTGAATTTATTTGTAATCAAATTATAAATCCTCAGTTAATTGCGAAAGGCGATACATTAGGTATTGAAAAAATTGATATAGAAGTGAAATATCACGGGAATCGAGACGTAGGAATCAATTATTGCCGTATAGCAACTCCGGCGGGTTATGACTTTGTAACAGGGAAAAGTGATAGCTTGATTCAAGCATTTTATCAGGCTCATATTAATTTAATCCAGAGTGAAAATTATGAAATATTCGGTTTTTATGGGAGTGATGAATTCCCTGAACATTATTATTTGGAACAACGATACAAAACTCATGTCCCGTCAGTTGTTGTTATAATTGACGAATAGGGATGAATCTGAATTACAGTTGTCAGTTCTAATTATTGACGATACACTAAATTAGAACAAAGACGGAACGGGAAATCTGAAAAATAATCCACGTATAATCCACGTTATTTTTGACAAAAAAAGAAAACCTTGACTGTGTCAAGGTTTCAAAGGATGCAAGGTTGTATTTTGTGGGCTCTACAGGATTCGAACCGGCGACCTCTACGATGTCAACGTAGCGCTCTAACCAACTGAGCTAAGAGCCCAAAATTCTGTTACAAATATAACACATTTTGACGAGATAGCAAATGATGTGTTAGCGATATTTTTGCTCTCATTTGATATTCCAAATTCAATTCTACATCCTTTTTCAAATTCGTTTTCAGTTTTGTTCGCTTATAATCCTTATATTTGAATTTGTATAAAATTGAAAATTGATGTCAAAAATTATTAATATTGTCGGGGCGCGCCCCAATTTCATGAAGATTGCTCCATTGATGAAAGCATACTCGGGCTCGACTTCCTTGGAGCCGATTTTGCTTCACACCGGGCAACATTACGATGCCAAAATGTCGTCTCTGTTTTTCGATGAGCTTGGCATTCCCAAGCCTGACATCAATCTCGAGGTCGGTTCGGATACACAAGCCAAACAAGTTGCCAAAATAATGGAACGCTTCGAAGATGTTTGCTTCAGCGTCAAACCTGACGCCATTCTCGTCGTGGGTGACGTCAATTCAACTATGGCTTGTAGTATAGTCGCCGCCAAACTCGGAATCAAGATTGTCCATCTCGAAGCAGGATTGCGTAGTTTCGACCGCACTATGCCGGAGGAAATCAACCGATTGGTTACCGATGCTCTTGCAGACTTGTTGTTGACACCATCGCTCGATGCAGACCAAAATTTATCGAATGAAGGCGTAAGCAATTCGAAAGTCTTTCGCGTGGGCAATATAATGATTGATACATTATTTATGTTCTTGCCCAAGGCGGAACTTTCACCTATTCTTGATGATTTGAAACTCAGAACCGGGGAATTCAGCCTTGTGACTTTGCACCGCCCATCGAATGTGGACGAGAAGGAAGGAATCCAAAGCATTATGAATACTTTGAATGAAATTTCTAAAGATATTGATATAATTTTCCCAATGCACCCTCGCACTAAGGAAAATTTGCGGAAGTTTGGTATAAATTTGAGCGCTCTGAACCCACGACTACAAATTTGCGAGCCGCTTGGATATCTTGATTTCCAGAAATTAATGTCTAACTCAAAATTTGTAATCACAGACAGCGGCGGAGTGCAAGAGGAGACTACTGCTCTGAAAATACCCTGCATCACATTACGCGAGAATACTGAACGCCCAATCACGATATTGGAAGGCTCGAACGTCATTGCCGGAAAAGATATGCAAAAATTGTTGGTATATGCCAATCAAGCAATTGCCGGAAATTGGAAACAAAGCCGAATCCCGGAAATGTGGGACGGCAAAACTGCCAAAAGAGTGATTGAAGTGTTGGAGAAAAATTTATAAATTATGAAAATTACACAAGTCAATAGCCTTACTTTAAGCGAACTGAAGCTTATTCAATTCGCCCGATTTGGTGATGAACGCGGATATTTTACCGAGACTTTTCGTCAATCGGATTTCGAGAATAATGCTAAAACTGAGTTCCTTGCCGAAAAGCAATTTAAACAAATAAACGAATCCTACACTAATGAAGGTTTTTTTCGCGGTTTGCATTTCCAATGGAATCCATTTATGGACAAACTCGTAAGATGCGTTAACGGTCATATTATTGATTTTGCGCTGGATATTCGCCCCGAATCACCAAACTTTTGCAAAATCGTGGCTCAAGAACTGAAATGCGACTATAAGAGCGAACTTGGTGAATGGTTTTGGGTGCCAAATGGATTCGCACACGGATTTTACGCTCTTGAAGATTCGCTTATCGAATATATGTGCACTTCCGAATGGTCGCAAGGACATGAGGCGTCATTGACAATTGCCGATGACCAAATTGATTGGTCAAATTGCGAACCTGATATAATTGATTTGATGCACAAACGCATCAAAAATAAAACATTGAAAATGAGCAACAAGGACAAAATGGGGATGAATCTGAGCCAATGGGCTGATTCGATTGATGCAAGATTATTCAAATATGAGGCATAGATGAAAACTAAAGGTATCATTCTCGCCGGTGGTAAGGGGACAAGACTATACCCTATGACCAATATTTTTTCTAAGCAATTGCAGCCGGTTTATGATAAGCCGATGATTTATTATCCGCTTTCGACATTGATGCTGGCAGGTATTCGTGAAGTATTACTCATATCCACACCCGATGACACTCCAAATTACAAAAAATTATTGGGCGACGGCTCGCAATTCGGAATTACAATCGAATATAAGATTCAAGATTCGCCGGGTGGATTGCCACAAGCATTCATCATTGGCGAACAATTTATCGGTGATTCACAGGTTTGCCTGATTCTGGGTGATAACCTTTTCTATGGCAAACTTGACTTCTTGCGAGATGGCATAAGCAACAATCATGGCGGAACTATTTTTGCCTATCATGTGGATAATCCAACTGAATACGGCGTTGTGGAATTCGACCACAATCATAAAGTGTTGAGCATTGAAGAAAAGCCAAAGAATCCCAAATCCAAATACGCAATTCCCGGCTTGTACATTTTCAATTCTAAAGTTGCAGCTTATTCACGCGAACTCAAACCGAGTGTGCGAGGTGAAATCGAAATCACTGACCTTCACAAGCACTATTTGCGTGATAATGAACTCGATGTGGTCACTATCGGCAGAGGAGTCGCATGGCTTGATACCGGAACACCTCATTCCTTACTCGAAGCCGGTGTCTTTATTCAAACTATCGAAAAACGCCAAGGTACAAAAATCGCTTGTTTGGAAGAAATTGCTTTACAACAAGAGTTCATTGATTTGGATTCATATCTTAAATTAATTGACAGCTTACCCGAATGCGATTACAAAAATTATTGCAAAAAAATTATAAACGAGTATAATAGATGAAAATATTGATTACCGGCGGTGCGGGTTTCATTGGAAGTGAATTTGTCAGACAAGCTGTAAGTGCAGGTCATCAAATTGCCGTGATTGACAATCTGACCTATGCCGCAGATAAAAAGCGCTTGTCTGAAGTTTGGAATGATATTGAATTTTTCGAGGGCGACATCGCTTCAAATGATTTTGTAATGTCGGTCTTTTCGTCTTTTCGTCCTGAAAGTATTGTTCATTGGGCGGCTGAAAGTCATGTGGATAGAAGTATTTTAGAACCGACAATTTTTATGACAACTAACATACTTGGAACTCATAATTTGTTGGAAGCCGCAAAATCATTTGAAATCGAAAAATTCATCAATATTTCTACAGATGAAGTTTATGGCGAACTTGGCGAGTCCGGCTCATTTTTTGAAGATACACCTCTCGCACCAAATTCACCTTATTCAGTGAGCAAAACCTCTGCTGATATGCTAGGGCGCGCTTATTTGCGCACATATGGCACTCCTGTAATCACAGTGAGACCATCGAACAACTACGGTCCATGGCAATATCCTGAAAAATTGGTGCCTGTAGTTATTTTAAAAGCGCTTGCCGATGAACGAATTCCCGTTTACGGTGCAGGTGAAAATATTCGCGAATGGCTCTACGTTGCCGATTGTGCTTCAGCTGTATTGGAAATCCTAAATCACGGTCGAGTGGGGGAGATTTACAATATCGGGAGTGGAAACGAAAAGCGAAATATTGATGTCGTCAAGGCAATTCTTGATTTGCTCGGTAAATCTCACGATTTGATAGAGTTTGTGAAGGACAGACCCGGACACGATTTCCGGTATTCCTTGAATTATGACAAAATTGCAAATGAGCTATCTTGGTCTCCCAAAGTCAATTTTGAAATTGGAATTACCAATACCGTAAATTGGTATCTTCAAAATATAGACTGGGCTAACGGAAAAATTCACGATTTGAAAAAATATTGGGCGAAGGTTTACAGCAAATGAAAGTGATAATATTTGGCGGTGCAGGACAACTTGGCAAAGAATTTGTCAAACTATTCTCCGCTGATGAGAATGTTCAATTATTCAAATACGACAAAGTTGATTTTGACATTTCCGATTTTGACGCTGTAGAAAAAGTATTTCACAAGATTGAACCTGCACTTGTTATCAATTGCGCTGCATATATTGAAACTGACTCAGATAATAAATTTTCGCCAAATTATCCTGTCAATGCATTTGCACCTTATCTTTTGGCTTTGTTATCCAATAAATTTGGTGCTAAATATGTTCATTTCAGTTCGGATTATGTTTTTGACGGTTTAAAATTATCGCCATATACTGAAGATGACAAATGCAATCCACTTAATGATTACGGAAATGCAAAGCGAATTGGAGAACAAATTATCATGGAAAAACTCCCGAAATCATTAATTTTCCGAATCAGCTGGGTTTATGGGTTAGGACCGAATAATTTTATATATAAATTGTTGCAATGGTCACGTAAACAAAAAGTATTAAATATTGTTGATGACGAGATTTCGGTTCCTTCGTCGGTAAGGTTTATTGCCGCAAACGTTTTGAAAGCATTAAGCAAAGATTTATCAGGAATATATCATTTAACGCCAACCGGGAATTGTTCTCGCTACGAATGGGCATTGATGATAAAAAAGCATTTAGATTTAGATGTTGAAATCCATCCCGCTAAAATGATTGATTTCGAGCAAAATGTCAAAAGACCACAGTTTTCGGCTATGTCATCAGAAAAATTGTCGAGAGAATTAGGAATACAATTCAAAAGTTGGAATGAAGAACTTGATGAATATTTGCCTCAGGAGCGAGAATATTTCATCTCACCACCTAAGTAAACTGCTTCAACCGATGTTTCATGTATTTGAGATTTCGAACTGATGTTGCTGTTTGTAATTACAAAATCAGCCTTATAACCAACTCTCAATAAACCTGTTGAAGAATTTACAACTTTTGCAGGTGTTAGGGTATATGATTTTATGGCGTCAAATAGATTCAATCTTTCCGCCGGATTTTGAATTTCGCCACCGTCTAAATTTTGTCTTGTGAGAAAGGCTGAGAGCCCCAAAAATGGATTGTGTGATTCAATCGGGAAATCAGAACCTGCAATTATTTCGACACCATTTTTCAATAATTTTTGCCACGGGTATCCATGCTTATCGAATATTTCTCGACCGAGCCTTGCCAATGCCATTTTCTCATCACCAATATAATGAATAGGCTGAACTGAAGCTATTACGTTCAGTTCTCTGAATCTTGGAATATCCTCTTCAGCAACTATTTGAGCATGCTCAATTCTCAATTTATTACTGAATTTCCCGAATTTTTCCCGCAAAATTTGATAAGCATCCAATACTTCCCGATTTGCTCTATCGCCAATTGCATGAATTGCAATATCAAAGCCTTGTTGGATGGCAATTTCAGCTTTTTCAGCCATTTGCATTTTGTCAAAAATCAACAAGCCTCTGTTGCCATCATCATCGGCGTAATCCGACAACAATGCTGCACCTCTTGAGCCTAACGCACCATCTGAAAATAGTTTTATCCCAACGATATTGAAAAATTCGGAAATGATTGGCTTAATTCCGGCATCAATGTATTCGTCATTTTGAGCTGAAACATGCGAAAAAACTCTAATCTTCAGCTCATTATTTGAATTCATTTTATGGAATATCTCAACTAATTTCGGCGAAACATCCATATCATGGACTGCCGTAATGCCGGTTTCGATGCACAAATCTTGGGCAATTGAAATGAAATCTTGATACTGCTCATCGGAAAAATCGGGAATTAGCTTTTCTGCCAACAACATCGCCGAATCAACCAACACACCGTTAGGAGTGCCGTCATCATATCTCAAAATCGCCCCTCCGACAGGGTCTTTGGTATCTTTGCTTATTCCGGCAATTTCCAAAGCTTTTGAATTTACCCACGCAGCATGTCCGTCAACTCTGATGAAATAGCAAGGCTTATCGGGAAATGCTTTATCGAGGAGTTCTAAAGTTGGTAAACCGCTTTTTGACCAATTTTCCTGATTCCAGCCTCTGCCAAAAATCCAGTTGCTTCTGTAAAATGGCTGCGATTCAGCTTTTTCGATACAATCTTTTTCGGATTTGCAATCATCAAATGTCAGAATTTTCTGCATCATGCCCAATCCCCATAAGTGGCAATGCGAATCTGTAATGCCGGGCGATACATAAGCATTCCTGAAAACGGTTCCGGTGTCGCCAGTGACCACACAAACGCCTTCGTCAAAAGGTGTGATTGATTTAATCAACCCATCTTTCAATTCAATTTTTATATTACTCAGTGTCATTTTCTATCCTTTTTATTACATCTACCGGACAAACTGCATGACATTGAGGCTCGTCAAAATAACCGATACACTCAACGCATTTATCCGGGTCAATTTCAAAAATGTCTTCGCCCAAAAAAATAGCTTCAGTCGGGCAAATTGGCTCACATTTGCCACAAATTATACAATCATCTAAAATTTTAAGCGCCATATTGTTGCTTCATCTTGGATTTTAAATAGTCGTAATTTTTCATCCAACTTATTAAGAATTCTAAGCTTTTATCACGAAAAACTTCTCTTTTGCTTTTTTTTTGGATTACGACAGCAAATGTTATTGAGTACAAATATGCCAAAAAAAATTTCAAAATTTGAGTCATTTTGAAAAATGATGATTCAAGCATACTCAAGTGCTTTTTCATAAAAAGACGTTTTGTATAGATAAGCAGTGGGATATATCGGAAATTGAATGTTTCTCGAGTAGCACCACCGAAATGCGTTACCAATACATTTCTCACTATATAATTCCGGTAAGTTGCTTTAGAAGCTCTCTTGCAAAAGTCGGCATCTTCTGTACCAAAAAAATACTCTTCACAGAAACCATCCAATTCCTCAAACAGTTTCTTGGAAAATAACATAAGCGCCCCAATTGTATAATCAACTTCTAATGAAGGTAAATTATCTCGATGTCTTGCAAATTCCTTTGCATATCCCTTGTGAATGCATTTGCTAAGATAAGTCATTTCCCAAAACCCAAATTTGTAACTTGGGAAGTAGGAAAAAGTTTCTTGATATGTTCCATCTGCATTCATTAATTGAGGAGCTACAACGCCGGGTTTATCCAACTCCAAATATGTTGAAAGTAGTTTTTGGACTGACTCGTCGGGATAAATGATATCGCTGTTGCTAATAATATAATAATCAGCTTCGGATGCTGAAACGCCACGATTGATAGCCTTAGCATAACCAAAATTTTTATCATTAGGGACAATTCTTACTTGAGGATAATTTTTTGTCAAAAACATAACGCTATCATCGCTTGAGGCATTATCAACAACGATAATATTGCCATCGCCGATTCCATTGGAACGCAGAGAATCAATACAATCACAAGTCAACTGTCGAGTGTTTAGATTGATAATAATGACATCCAAATGCATTTGGTTTGGCAAAGTTTCCTTACATTACAAGTTTTTCAAAAGACAAATATAAATATATTGTTTTACTTAAGCTAAATGAAAAAACTAATCGAATCAATCTTAGCCAAGGTCGAAAAGTCTGTGGACAGACTTCCTGACCCATTCTTTCTATTTTTGGGTCTGGCTTTTTTGGTTGTTCTAATCTCGTATTTTGCATCTTTAGTTCAATTTAGTGCTATAAATCCCACATCCGGCGAACCAATCAACGTTGTCAATCTGCTTTCCAAATCTGGAATTCAGAGAATGTTGACCAATGCAACGGCAAATTTCATAAATTTCCCGCCTTTGGGGATAGTTTTAATTACAATTATTGGCATCGGAATCGCAGAAAAGTCTGGCTTTTTTAAGACTTCATTGCTCACATTGACAGCTTCAGTACCCAAAAAGTTGATAGCTCCCGTTCTAATATTGATTTCAGTCAACGCAAGTCTGATGGCTGATTCGGGAGTAGTTTTGTTGCCACCGCTTGGAGCTATGCTTTTTGCTTCGTATGGCAGACATCCGATTGCAGGCTTATTGGCAGCTTTTGCGGCAGTTTGCGGTGGATTTAGTGCATCATTTTTCATAACGGCACTCGACCCTTTGTTGTCCTCATTCACCGATGCGGCTGCAAAAACTATTGACCCAAGCTACGATGTATTCCCGACTGCAAATTATTATTTCATGATAGCATCTGTGTTCGTTGTTACAGCCGTTTGTTGGTTTGTGACAGACAAAATCGTCGAACCTGCGCTCAAAAATACTGAAATTAAACCGGTAGAAAGTGATTCCGATACAACAAATCCAAATTCACGTAAGGCATTTTATTACGGAATCGGCAGTGTTGTAGTAATGTCATTGTTGATTCTATGGGCTGTTTTACCCGATGATGGCTTATTAAGAGACGAAGCAGGAACGATGAAACCACTGTTTCGGAGTATTGTCACTATTTTGATGCTTATGTTTGCAGTATCAGGAATCGTTTATGGCTATGCCGCAAAGACAATCAACAATTCTAAAGACATAGTCCGAATGAGCAATGATATGATGGGCTCGATGGGCTCCTACATCGTTTTAGTATTTGCCATAGGTCAATTCATAGCATATTTCAACGATTCAAATTTGGGCTTGATTATCGCCGTCAAAGGTGCTGAATTACTTCAAGAACTTGATTTAGGACGAGAATTGATACTTTTATCATTCTTGTTTTTCTCGATGATAGTGAATATTTTCATTTCGAGTGCGTCTGCCAAGTGGGCTTTATTGGCGTCAGTCTTTGTTCCGATGTTCATGTTGCTGGGAATAAGTCCCGAATCAACACAAATGATGTATCGAATTGGCGATTCGGTAACAAATTTTATAACGCCACTTTTTCCATATTTCCCGATTTTAATAGTATTTGCAAAACAATTTGCACCTGAAATCACTTTTGGCAAATTAATATCCTTACTTTTGCCATATTCATTTGCATTAGCTCTTATATGGGGTTTAATGGCGGCTATATGGGTGTTTGCGGGGATTCCATTAGGACCCGATGCACCTGTTTTTTTAGATTAATGCAGAAAAATATTAAGTTTAAGTGAACATGTTTATAAATTTCATTTGAATAATCTATTAATTAAGCATAAATTTGTACTTCGTATGGAATGCAATTAAAAAAAACAAAACTTATTAGAGATATAAACGGAGGCATTTAGTTGAAAAATAATTGGGGGAAACTTTTCCTTATTTTGATTCCGATAATAGCGGCTATCGCCGTTATGATACCCACTTATAGGGCATACCAATTGGAAGGTAAGTTGAAAGATTACCGTGCAAACGCTAACGCTGCGGGTAATTCTGCTGATTCTTTGGCTATTATGGAAGAATTTAGAAACAAGTATGGCACAGACCTTGACGAAGCCAAGAAAAACCAACTCAAACTGGGTCTTGACTTACGAGGAGGCATGTACGTGACTCTCGAGGTTGATGTTGTTAAATTACTCGAAGAATCGGCTCAACGCGAAGCTGTAGACGAAGTATTTCTGACCGTGCTCGCTAAAACTCGTGAAGAGTTAGCCGAATCGGAAAGCGATGCTTTGGATGTTTTCTTGAAGCATTTCAACGAAATAGCTCGTCCAAAGGGCAAATCATTGATTTCATATTATGATATTGGTGATTTCCGCGAAGCTACCGAAGAGAACATTATCGAGCGTTTGAGAGAAAATGCCGATGATGCAATCAATCAAGCCGCAGAGGTTATAAGACAACGTATTGACCAATATGGCGTTGCTGAACCAAATATCCAACAACAAGGAAATAATAGGATTATCCTTGAGTTACCCGGTGTGGAAAATGAAGACCAAATGCGTAGTTTGCTCGAAACAACTGCTCGTCTTGAATTCCATTTAGTTCGTAATAATGCTGATATTGTTCGTGCATTTGCTCGGATTGATAATTTGTTGGTAGAGCAAAATCGTAAAAGAGCAGGCATTGTTGACGAGCAACCGCTCGCACAAGATACTGCTGCTCCTGTAGCAGAAACACCTGCACCTGCTCCGGCAACTCAAACTGATACCATGCAGACTGCAAAGTTAGATGCAGATACCAGCCTTGCCGATACAAGTGGTGCTGATACTTCAAAAGCTAATGACCCATATGCAGGAATGTCCGAAAAAGAAATTATGGAAAAACATACATCCGAGCATCCCTTTACATCATTGTTTGCTTCATATTTTATGCAGCCGGGTGATGCGGGGCAAATGGTTCCATTCTATTACACAACCGATGAAATCCCTGATGGTGAATATTCTTTCCGTATAATTAAGGATTCGATTGCAAGATTTAATGAAATCTTGAATCGTCCGGAAATCAGACCATTAATTCCTGTAGATTTTAAAATTACAATTGAAGCAAAACCCGATTCGAGATTATTCAAACAATCAGGTATTGAAGTTTTTGAAATTTTCTCGCTCAATCGCGAACCGGAATTAACCGGTGAAGTAATCACAAATGCTCAACAATCATTCGACCCAACAACAAACGCACCTATGGTGAATATGACAATGAATGATGACGGCGCAGAAAGATGGGCAAGGATAACAGGTGCAAATATTGACAAAAGAGTCGCTATTGTACTTGATGACAGAGTCTATTCCGCTCCTGTAGTTCGTGACAGAATTTTAGGAGGTCGTTCGCAAATTTCCGGTATGTCAAATGCTGACGAAGCTAGATTATTAGAAGTTGTATTGAAAGCCGGCGCTTTGAAAGCACCTGTTCAAATCATCGAAGAACGTGTGGTCGGACCTTCACTTGGTCAAGATTCGATTAATTCAGGTATCACTGCATCTCTTTTTGCGATGCTACTCGTAATTGCTTATATGGTGTTTTACTATAATAAAGGCGGGCTCGTAGCTGACTTTGCCGTATTGTTGAATGTATTTCTTGTTATTGCAGTATTGACTGCTCTGAAAGGTACTTTGACTTTACCGGGTATCGGCGGTATAATCCTAACAATAGGTATGGCAGTGGATGCGAATGTACTTATATTTGAACGTATTCGTGAAGAAATAGCCAAAGGTCGTTCCTTAAGGTCTGCTATTGACGAAGGTTTCAGTAAGGCGTTAAGTGCCATCATAGACGGTAACATCACAACCGGTATTACGGCATTTATCTTATTAACACTCGCAAGCGGTCCTATCCAAGGTTTTGCTACAACATTATTGATTGGTATCATAAGTACATTGTTTACAGGTATTTTGGTAACCAGAGCTTTAATCGAACTTTTACTTATCAAGGGTGGCAACGAGTTTAACTTTGGTCAACCAAAACAAATTCAATCAATATAATTTAGAATAATAAAAATAGAGGTTAAATAAATGCAATATTTTAAAAAAACGAATATCAATTTTACCGGTTATAGAAAACAATTTGCAATGTTCTCAATTATACTTACAGTTGTGGGCTTGTTGGCAGTTTTCATTCTCAAACCGGTATTAGGAATTGACTTCAAAGGTGGCGCCGAAATTGGTCTTGCCTTCGAAAATGATGTTGATATGGCAAAAGTTAGAAGCATAGTAAGTTCTTTGAATGTTGGTGGCAACGAAATCAAATCCTTTGGCAAAGCAAACCAAATTCTTATCAGAGTTACTGATGTCAACACAGGTCCGGATAAAATCCAAGAAGCACTGACCAAATCAATGCCCGATAATCCTTATACTGTGCTCAAAATTGACAAAATTGGAGCTAAAATCAGTAATGAGCTTTTTGTTGAAGCTATCTGGGCGGTTTTACTTGCAATAATTGCGATTTTGATTTACATAGCTTTCCGATTCGAATTTGATTTTGGAGTTGGAGCCGTTATAGCGCTTGTCCATGACGTAGTCATTACTTTTTCGGTTATCGTCATTACTCACCATCTCGGCATTTTGAATTTGGAACTCGACCAAGCTTTACTTGCAGGTTTGCTGACCGTTATCGGTTACTCCATCAACGATACTGTGATTATATTCGACCGTATCCGCGAAAACATGGATAAACATAAAGGTATGGATTTTGAGAAAATGGCAAACATGAGTATAAATGAAACACTAAGCCGTACTGTTAATACTACTGCAACGACAACTTCAGTATTATTAATACTATTATTATTTGGTGGTCCGGTTCTTCAAGGATTTGCGTTTACCATGTTCATAGGTATCGTATTTGGTACATATTCTTCAATTTACATCGCTAGCGGTTATGTAATCTGGAATCACAATCGTACCAAAAAAACTGATGAAGCACACGGCAAAAAAACTTATAGTACTGCAAAAGCATAATAGCTTATGAATCAATATAAAATCATAGACGAAATCAAAGGTATTGCTGTCGTAGAACTCAATGAAAGTGTTCTCGGCGGCAATACCGCTATTGAATTTACCGCATTGCTCGACAAATTAGTTGCCGAAAATTTCAAATCTCTTATTGTAGATTTTTCGGCTGTCCAAATTATGAATAGTACAGGGCTTGGTATGTTAGCCAATGCCCATGCTACTATGAACAAAAACAATTTGAATTTGGTATTAATCAACATACCCACCAAAATCAAGAAATTGTTCGATATAACTCATTTGACAAATGTCTTCAGAATCCATCCTAATTTGGAATCGGCACTTGCTGAATTATAATATTATAAGTATTACCAATCAAATTTAAACGAAAATCATGAGTGTTAGTGTCGTTGTAGGTTCTCAATGGGGTGACGAAGGTAAAGGCAAGATTGTTGACCTTTTGAGTCAGTCAGCCGATATTGTAGCTCGTTACCAAGGTGGTGCAAATGCCGGACATACTATTGTCATTGACGATAAAAAATATATCTTGCATCTGATTCCTTCCGGTATCTTGAATGATGGTGTCATTTGTGTTATCGGTAACGGCGTAGTTATTGACCCGGTTGCTCTGATGAGCGAAATTGAAATGCTCAAGCAACATGGTATTGATGTGAAAGACCGTTTGTTGATTTCGCACAAAGCCCATCTTATTATGCCTTATCACAAAATGCTCGACCAAGCTCGCGAATCTGTGACTTCATCCACAACAATCGGCACCACAGGACGTGGAATCGGTCCGGCTTATATTGACAAGGCGCGTCGTGCCGGAATTAGAATTGTTGACCTTTTAGACCGCAAATCTTTTGAAGAAAAGCTTAGAAAAAATATCATCGAACAAAATGATATTTTGAATAAGATTTATGGGTTCACAGAGTTGAATGAAGAGGAAATTGTCGAGACTTATATTAAGTTTGATAATCTGATTGATGAATATATCACTGATACTTCATATTATTTGAATACTGCTATCAAAGCTGATAAAAATATCATCGTCGAAGGTGCCCAAGGTGCCTTGCTTGATGTTGACCATGGCACCTATCCCTTCGTGACAAGTTCCAATCCTACCTCAGGTGGAGCATGCACCGGATTGGGGATACCACCGACATCAATTGGCAAAATTATCGGCATTACAAAAGCATATTGCACACGCGTTGGAAACGGTCCCTTCCCAACTGAGTTGAATGATGAAACAGGCGAGAACTTACGTGCCGTAGGTGCCGAATTTGGAGCCACAACCGGACGTCCGAGACGATGCGGTTGGCTTGACTTATTTGCATTGCGTTATTCAGTTCAAATTAATGGAATTTCTTCCATTGCAATGACAAAATTAGACGTACTGAACGAATTTGAAACGATTAAGGTTTGTACCGGCTACAATGTCAACGGCAAATCATTACGTAGTTTCCCGGTAGATATACCCACACTTGAAGCCATCGAACTCGAGTACATCGAATTTGACGGATGGCAACAAAGTCTGAGTGGCATTACTGAATACGACAAATTGCCAAAACAAGCAAAGGAATATTTGTCCTTCATCGAAAAATATACTGAAGCTAAGGTCGAGTATATTTCCACCAGTCCCGACAGAAAAGACACGATAATCCGAGCCTAATTCCAATAAAAAAACTTAATCAATGTCATAACATCTATAAATTTATTATTAATCAATTTTATAGGTGTATTATGAAGTATTTGGTTCTGATTTTCTTAGTATCTTTCGCTTTTTCTAATTCAAATTTGAACGCACGTGAATTTCGTCCGATGCAAGTTCCGAACGGAAGCAGATTTGATTGCAATACATGCCATACTGCCGGTGGTGGAACCGCATTAAATCCGTTTGGAATAGATGTATTCAATACCTTTCTTTCTCCCAAAAATGCAACCGGAAACGTGAATTGGGTTTCAGAATTGGCATCAATTGATTCGGATGGTGACGGTTTCACAAATGGTCAAGAATTGCTCGACCCAAATGGCGAATGGGTAATCGGCAACCCTAATCCCGGCAATCCCGCAGATGCCGGCAACCCGGGTTTTGCAAATAGCACTCCCTCAAGCGTACATGACAATGTGTTCAACAGAAAGCAGCAAATTATCTCCAATCTGAGTGTTGTCCCCAATCCGGTCATTTTCAGCTCGAACATTGAGTTTGAACTCAATCAAGCAGGTGAAATAAATATTGAACTATTCACTGCTAACGGTGCACACGTTTCAAAAGTCTATACAGGATGGAAATCGGAAGGCAAATATTTGCTCGATTTCAAATCTGTTGATTCCCAAAACAATAAATTAGCCAAAGGCGTATATTTGCTTAACGTCCGACTTGGCGATGCATCGGTTATTTATAAGTTGATTATTGAATAAGAAACGATTTTGCTATACTTTACAAGGCTGACTACTCACAAAGTCAGCCTTTTTAGTTACTATTATCTGCAACATTTTGGTTACACCTCAAATAAACTTTTTGTTCATGTAACGCCGACATAGTATATTAGAATTTTGAAATCAAACAAAATAACAAACTTGTTTAAAAATCATATGAAATATATATACTTACTAATGATAATTTGGTTCGGATTTTCATTAAATTTATTTGCCGAATCAATCATTGAGGTCGTGGACGAGGATACGAAAGCCCCTGTTCCGTACGTAAAAGTTACCACGAAATGTATCGGTGCCAATTGTGCTGATACACTAAACATCCAGCTTACGAGTAAAAACGGTCAAGTCAAGACTAAATTCGATTTCCCTTTCGACATCGAAGTCAATCATATTGGCTTCGAAACTTATGTTGCTCGAATAAATTCCAAAGCTGATTTGCAAATCGTATTGCGACACAAAGAATTTGTTCTCGACGAAATTGTGACAACGGGTCAATACACTCCTCGTAGCGCCCAATCATCAGTCTATCAAGTGAAAACAGTAACTGCCGAGCGAATTGTAGCCCAAGGAGCGGTAAATCTTCGCGATTTGATGACTAATGAAATGAATGTTCGATTGAGCCAAGACAATATTCTCGGCGCAAGCATGAGTATTAACGGCGTTTCAGGACAAAATGTCAAAATTATGATTGATGGCGTTCCTGTCGTCGGCAGACTTGGCGGAAACATTGACTTAAGTCAAATCAATCTTAATAATGCCCGACGTGTCGAAATCATCGAAGGACCGATGTCTGCAATTTACGGCACTGATGCTTTGGGTGGTGTGATTAATATCATCACCGAAGACCATATCGAAGACGATATTAAAATCACAGGCAATACATTGTACGAATCAGTCGGAGTCTATAATGTTGATGGCTCTCTTGGCTATAAATTTGGCAAAAGTAATGTTATGGTTTCCGGTGGTAGAAATTTCTTTGCCGGTTATTCGGAAGTGGATACATCTCGCAATAAGCAATGGAAGCCAAAAGAGCAATATTTCACCGATTGGCAATTCAATCATTTTTTCAATAAGCATACTTTTCGTTATTCCGGAAATTATTACCAAGACCATATTCTAAATCGTGGTGCACCGCGTTTGCCGTATCGCGAAACTGCTTTCGATGACCATTTCAAAACTTTACGTCTGACAAATAGCCTGTTTTTCAGAGGCGAAGTTGCCAAAAATCGCTTTATTGACATCACCGGAAGTTACTCGTATTACGAAAGAAAGAAAAACACTTATTTCAAAGATTTAGTGACTCTCGAAGAAATTTTCACTTCCGACCCTGCAGACCAAGACACGAATTCATTCGATTCATGGGTATTACGCAGTACATATAGTCATGACAATGTTATCAGTTGGGTCAGCTACCAAACGGGTTTTGATTTGAATATGAGTACTGCATCCGGCAGGAGAATTAACGATAATGAAAAGACTTTGGAAGATTACGCCGCTTTTGCAAGTATTCAAATCCGCCCAATAGACGAAATCACGATTCAACCTGCGTTGCGCGTTATTCATAATTCAAATTACGAAGCTCCACTCGTGCCTTCATTAAATATCAAGTCCGATATTACTGATTTTCTGACGGTCAGAGCATCTTACGCTAGGGGATTCAGGGCGCCCTCAATCCAAGAATTGCACTTCATGTTTGTGGATATTAATCACAATATCACAGGCAATGAAGCGCTGACCGCTGAAACATCTCATAGTTATAGCTTTTTATTGAATTTCCATACTCAAACAAACAATTACGCGTTCAAATTGGAGCCCGGATTCTATTACAATGATATTAAAGACTTGATTACTCTCGGAAATATAGAAAACGATTTGTGGTCTTATGTTAATATTGGAAAATTCCAATCTATTGGGGCAAATATGACACTTAGTTATATTCGTACCGATTTGAACTCTAAAATTGGAGTTTCATATATAGGTCGCTCGCATCAATTCGACCAGACTATTGCCGCATCACCTTTAGTATTTTCACCGGAACTTATGGCAAATGTGATATATAATTCGCAGCTATTCGGTATCACAGCATCCGTATTTTACAAATATACAGGCGAGCAATCCGGTTTCAATGTTGATGAATCGGGTACCGAATATTCATCATATGAAATTGAGGACTATCACACGCTTGATTTGACATTTTCTAAGGACATTTTTGATAAATCTGTGAATCTGACTGTTGGAGCTAAGAATTTGTTCGATGTTAAGGACATTAAGCGTTCAAGCGCCGGTGTAGGTGGAGTGCACAGTGGCTCCGAGACCTCATCGCCTGTAGCTTGGGGTAGAACAATTTTCACTTCTATTCGTTTTAACTTTTAACAATAATTTGATTGAAATCATGAAAAAAATAATAATATATATAGCATTCTTGGCAATTGGCTTAACATCTTGTTTCGAAGATGAAATCCCGGTCGCACCTTATCCGCGTGGCGATGAGCAAATAGCTACTGTTGACCTGACAAGCAAATACATCTACCAAGTGTATTTCAATTTTGAAAAAGGTCAAACAATGAAATCCAATTTATACGATGTTTGGGATTTGGCTTTCCAATGCTATGGTGATGACTTTTACGTTTTGTTGAATGGCGCAAAATTCATGGAAGCCGCAGATATGGGTCCCGTTGATTTTGCATCTCTCACAAGCCAAGATAATGCTACATTCAGGTATGATTCGACTAATCTCGTATTTGAGGAATTTGCAATTGGCAAGTGGTGGTCTGAATCATCGGAAGGTATGGCAATATCGAAAAACCATGTTTATATTGTCAATCGTGGGCGAGATGTTGACAATGGCAAGCAGGGCACCTTCAAAGTACAATTCCTCGGTTTTGAGGATGGTCACTATAATGTGCGTTTTGCCAAACTACAATCTACAACTTACAAAGAAATTAAAGTTCCACGCAACGAAAATTTCAACTTCATTATGCTTTCGCTTTCCGATGAGGGAGAAGTATTAGAGCTTGAACCCGCCAAAGATGATTGGGACATAGTTTATACCAAATATATAGCGTTTTTGCCATTCGAAGGTGGATTGCTGCCGTATTCAGTAACGGGTATTTTGATTAATCATACTCACGTTGTAGCAGCGAGAGATTCGGGGAATGTTTTTAAAGATATAAGTTTCGAAATGATTGATGATTACCAATTTTCAAACCAACCCGATATTATCGGGCACGATTGGAAATGGTTCGATTTAGAAAGCGAATCCTATTTAGCACGCCCAGATAAAAACTTCCTGATACGCGATGGCAAAGGATTCTACTGGAAATTTCATATTATCGAATATTACAACCAAATGGGCGATCGTGGTTATCCGCAAATGGAATTCAAAAAACTTTAAGCCAAATTATAATAACTTTTACACATTTCCTTTAATGATTTTGTAGATTCTGCAATTAGCGGTAAATTGCAAGTCTGTAAATTGTAAAGAATAAAAAGTTAGCTTAAGTTAAAAATGCAGGAAATCGTATATCACGAAAATTATAGGCTTGAAGAAAGCTATTGGTGGTTTATAGCTCGTAGCGCCATTTTACTCAAAATTATCAACAAAGTATGCAAGTTCGACAAGAATGCAAATATTCTTGACGCGGGTTGCGGTACGGGTGGTTTTGCTGAAAAAATGTCGGCTCATGCAAATGTAATTTGCTTAGATACCTCCGCTATTGCACTCGAATATTGCCATAAACGCGGATTGAAAGATACTCACCAATGTATCTTGTCTGAATTTGACAAATCTAATTGCCGAATTGACGGCATTACGATGCTTGATGTAATCGAACATATCGAAGATGATTACGGTGTTGTTCGCGATGCTTACGACCTCGTTGATAATGGCGGCTACCTCATTGCAACAGTTCCGGCATATCAATGGCTATGGTGCAAGCATGACGAAATTCACATGCACTATCGCCGATATAACATGGAATCCATTAGCAAAGTTATAGAAAGTGCGGGTTTCAAAATTCGTTACTCTTCGTACTTTAACACTTTCCTTTTCTTGCCCGCAATTTTGAAACGATTCCTCGATAAGTTGACCGGCGCTGACAAAAATAATACTAATCCTATCGAACCTGTTCCCGATATTTTAAATAAATGGTTTACAAAGATTTTTGGTTGGGAAAGCAAATTTTTACCCAATATCAAATTTCCTTTTGGATTATCAATTGTTATAATTGCTGAAAAAACGGACACAAAATCATGACTAAAACAACAAAAAGACCTGAGTTTGTCGGAGAAAAATCGAAAGTTGACTTCGACCAAAAGACTTCAATTATCATCGCAACGGTCATTTTTATCCTTACCACTTCGATATTTTTCGGAGACCAACTCTTCGGCGATAAATTTTTCTGGGAAGATTTCTTAGAATATGTTTACCCGACACAAAATTTCGCGGCAGTAGAATCATCACAAGGCAAGATTCCCTTTTGGAACCCGTATATTTTCAATGGAATGCCATTCGTTGCAGACTTGCAGGTAGGATTTTTCTACCCATTAAACAGGCTTATGAATTTCTTCATAGCCGAAGATGGACATTTATCCGTCGGGGCTTTGCAATTTCTGGTGATATTCCACTTTTTCATAGCCCAAATGGCAATGTTTTTGCTTTTGAGGCATATTCGAGTGAGCCTCTACGGGGCATTGATTGGTGCTATCACATACAGCTTTTCGATGATGATTGTATGCCATGTGATTCACCCAATGATTGTTTATCACTTTGCATGGTTTCCGTTGATTTTCATGCTTTTCAAGAAAGCAATTGATAGCGGCAATATCAGAGCCGGAGTAGGCGGTGGGCTAATTTTTGGTTTTACGATGCTCTCGGGGCATCCTCAATCATCGCTATACTTAGGATTGCTATTAGGATTTTATTTGATTTACCGATTTATCATCAATTTCAAATCTAAATTTCAATTCAAATTGCCAAGTTTAGTTGCACCGATTTTGACCTTCGTGTTCGCCGCTGCAATTTTCCAAGTACAATTTTTGATGTCCGGCGAATTAGCCGAATTGTCTAATCGTGCCGAAATGACTTATGAAGATTCAATCGAAGGCTCATTGGCAATGTCACAACTGTTCCAAGCAGTCGTGCCTGATTTATTCGGAAAAGTGGACGGAATGGGGCAAAACGAATTCCCCTTTTATATGAAAATTTCTCCAACTGAAGATGCTCCCTATTATGCGTATTGGGAGACAGCGTATTATTTCGGCTTAATGGCTTTAATTCTCGGTTTATTGACCTTAGTATATTTCCTCAAGGAACGCGACATAGCATTTTACCTATTCATAATAATATTTGGTGTATTGTTCGCACTTGGTCCTAACGGAATTATTCAGGGGCTCTTTTACAATCTACCATTTTTCGGGCAATTCCGAGTTCCTGCACGTATGATGTTTTTTGTAGTTTTTGCATTTTCAATTCTTTCGGCAATCGGATTCGATAAATTGTTCTTTTCAAATCTTGCAAATAAATTCAAAAAATTGCTCTTAGTTTCCGCTGTACCAATATTTGTACTATTTTTAGGATTGACAGGCATCTTGACATCAATGGTTGATGTTCCGGCTTCGTATATGCCACTCGCTGCTTCTAATTCGCTCATCGGGCTGTTTATCATTGTCGTTCTGCTCGGTTTATCGTATGTAACAATCAAAAACAATGGTGCGCTGCATTTCAGCGGTGGTTTGTTAGTTTTACTTGTATTTCTCGATTTATACACTGTCGGCGGCAAATTCAATGATTCACCTCAAAGTCCTGCCCAAGCCTATGAATTAGACAATGCGACCTTAAATTTATTCCAATTTCAATCACCTGACAATCTTTTCCGAGTAAATACGCGCTCGTACAATCCGCCGGTGATGTCTTTCAAACGAAATCAAGGCTATATGGATAATATCATGACAACTGAAGGCTATAACCCATTAGTATTAAAAAGAGTTAATCCGGCTGTAAGTGATGTCAATTTGATATATGATTTGCTCAATGTGAAATATAAAATCGCACTCGACCCGCAAACCCGCGTTCCTGTTTTTGTGGAAAATCCGACTATGTTTCCGAGATTTTGGTATGTTTTCGATTGGGATGTCGTTGGCGAAAATGAAGTCGAATCTTTTATGAAATCGAATCAAATTGATTACAGAAAAAAAGTAATTCTCGAAGAACAACCAAAAATAGCACGAAATTTAGCATCTAATGATTCGTTATTAATTAATATAAAATGTATGGAATACTCGGGCAATTATCAGCGCTACGAAGTTATGAATCCCGAAGCTGATTTTATCTTAGTATTGAGCGAAATTTGGTATCCGGCATGGAAAGTTTTTGTTGACGGGATGCCGGCAAAATTACACAAAGCAAATTACAGTCTGCGCGCGGTAGAAATCCCCAAAGGAGCTTCTAAAATCGAATTCAGATTTGCATCGCCATCATTTGCTATAGGTCAATGGATTACGCTAATTGCTTTAATCATAGCAATTCCACTGTTGTTTTTTAAATTTTCCGGAAATAATAAGAATGAGTAAAAAAGCATTAGTAATGCTCGAGAGTGGTTTCTATCTTTACGGTGAGACATTTTGCGGTTCAGGCGAATGTTTTGGCGAATTTGTCTTTAATACTGCCATGACAGGATATGAAGAAATAGTCACCGACCCGTCCTATCGAGGGCAAATTGTGACTTTTACATATCCGCTTATTGGCAATTATGGCGTTACTTTCAATAATTTGCAATCCAACAGTATTCACAGCGAAGCCGTTATTATACGCGAAAATTCTGCAATTATTTCTAATCACGCTGCTAAAATGTCATTTGCCGATTTCCTTACTTCACACGGAAAAATGGGAATACACAAACTCGATACTCGCGCCCTCACAACAAGGCTCAGAAAATATGGAGCTATCAAAGGCGGCATCAGCACTGATGAATTAGACCCCGAAAAATTTCTCCAAAAAATTACCGAAGCTCCCGACATATCGGATTTCAACCTTTATGAGGAAGTAATCGGCAACGAAGTTTTGACTTTTGAAGGAAACACTGCAAATGCACTAAATTTGTTGGTCGTTGATTTCGGTATCAAACGCAGCATTTTGGAAAATCTCCGCAAATATTATAATCATATTTACTTAGTTCCATTTGATATTAATTTCGATGCCAATATCGCAAACTTAGATTTCGATGCCGTTTTCTTGTCAAATGGTCCCGGCGACCCAAGAATAGTGCATAGTTTTGACAAATATTTGCACGAATTTGCCTATAATAATTTCCCGATAATCGGAATTTGCTTTGGTCATCAGCTAATCGGGAAAGCATTCGGACTAAAAATTGATAAGCTGATTTTCGGGCATCACGGTGGCAATCATCCCGTGAAAAATATTGAAACGGGGAAAGTTTTCATCACTTCGCAAAATCATAATTATGCAATTTCGCACCAAAGCATAATCGAATCAGTGGATTGGAATATGAATTGGTTGCATTTGTATGACAATACGGTAAGCGGAATCAAACACAAAACTCTGCCAATCAGTTCAGTACAATTCCATCCGGAAGCATCGCCCGGACCTAACGATGCGGCTTTAGTAGTTTTCGACGACTTTTTCAAAATTGTAAAAGATTCAAATGCCTAAAAGAAACGATATTCAGAGAATCCTTGTAATCGGCGCCGGACCAATTGTAATTGGTCAAGCCGGCGAATTTGACTATTCCGGCAGTCAAGCTGTCAAAGCTCTTAAAAATCTCGGTTATTATGTTGTCGTTCTCAACAGCAATCCGGCTACAATCATGACCGACCCGGAGCTTTCAGACCGTGTTTATATCGAGCCGATTAATACAGATATAATCGAGCAAATTATCCAGAAGGAAAAAATTGATGCCATTTTGCCGACTGTTGGCGGACAAACGGCTCTCAATGTGAGTTTGGAACTTCATGACAAGGGTTTGATTGACAAATACGGCGTCGAACTTCTGGGTGTAAGCGCTGAAAGCATTGCCAAAGCCGAGCACCGCGAATTATTCCGCCAATCAATCGAAAATATCGGCTTAGAATCTCCAAAAGGCAAAACTGTCAAAACTCTGAAAGATGCGATTGAATTTTACGATGAAGTAGGATTACCGCTGATTATCCGCCCATCGCTCACACTTGGTGGTTCGGGCGGTGGAGTAGCAAACACCTTAGATGAATTCAAATCCATCGTGATTAATGGTTTATCCCTATCGCCAATTACAGAAGTCTTGGTCGAAGAATCCCTGATAGGGTGGAAGGAGTACGAATTTGAGGTCATTCGTGATAATAATGATAACGCTATAATAATTGCCTCAATCGAAAATTTCGACCCGATGGGCGTTCATACCGGAGACAGCATTACCGTTGCTCCAGCCCAAACTTTAAGCGATGATGAATATCAAAAACTTCGTGATTATTCAATTGCTGTAATCCGTGAAATTGGAGTTGCTACGGGTGGTTCCAATATACAATTTGCATTGAATCCCCAAAATGGCGATATTCGTGTGATTGAGATGAATCCGAGAGTCTCGCGAAGCTCGGCTCTAGTATCCAAAGCAACAGGATTTCCGATTGCAAAAATTGCTGCAATGCTTGCAGTTGGGCTGAATCTTGATGAAATCACCAACGACATCACGAAATCTACTCCCGCATCTTTCGAGCCGGTGCTTGACTATATTGTCGTAAAAATTCCCAGATGGGATTTCGAGAAATTCAAATCCGATAATTCACTCACTACGCAGATGAAGTCTGTCGGTGAGGTGATGGCAATAGGGTCTAATTTCCGCGAAGCTCTCCAAAAGGCTTATCGTTCGCTCGAAATCGGTTTATCAGGTTTTGAATCTGAAAAATTTAACAAACTTTCAATTGATGAAATCAGAGCAGGACTTGGGAAATTCACTCCGGATTTGCCCTTTTTTATCAAATCGGCAATCATAAATGGTTTGAATATTACTGAAATATCTCAACTTTCCAGAGTTGATATTTGGTTTGTAGAAAATATTAAAATGATTTGCGATTTTGAAAAGCAACTCACAAATGTTGGTTTCGCGGGATTGGATGAGGATTTACTTCGTGAAGCAAAATTGAACGGATTCTCGGATATTCAAATTGCAAAACTAACAGGCACGACTACTGAGATTATCAGAAAAAAGCGAATCGAACTCGGCGTATTGCCAACTTACAAAAAAGTTGATACTTGTGCCGCCGAATTTGAAGCCGTGACCCCATATTATTATTCGACATATTTGACAGAAAATGAGTCTGAGCCATCGGACAAAACTAAAATTATTGTTCTTGGCGGCGGTCCTTTCCGAATAGGGCAGGGGCTCGAATTTGATTATTGTGCCTCGCAAGCAGCCATGAAGCTAAAGGAATTGGATTACGAAGTAATACTTATCAATTGCAATCCTGAAACTGTCAGCACGGACTACGACACGTCAAACAAGTTATATTTCGAGCCTGTCCATATCGAAGATGTGATGAATATAATCGAACTCGAAAAACCGTATGGTGTGGTGTTGCAATTGGGCGGGCAAACCCCTCTGAAATTATCAAAAGAACTCATGGAAAATGGGGTTCGAATTCTTGGCACTGAGCAACAAAATATTGATTTAGCCGAGGACAGAGGCAAGCTGATGGAAATTTTGGATAATCTCCACATTGAGTTTCCTCCCGGAGCAATGGCGAAAAACCGTGACGAAGCATTTGTTTTCGCTTCAAAAATTGGCTATCCGGTAATCGTCAGACCTTCTTACGTGCTCGGCGGACGTGGAATGGCGATTGTTTATGACGAGCATGATTTATCGCTCTTCATTGATGAAGCTACCCGAGTGAGCGAAAATAATCCCGTTTTGATTGATAAATTCCTCGAAAACGCTCTCGAAGCGGATGTTGACGCCGTTTCTGACGGTCAGGATATTATCATTGCCGGAATTATGGAGCACATCGAAGAAGCCGGAATTCACTCAGGTGACAGCTGCTCGGTTTTGCCCAGCTATAGTTTCTCTCCTTACGTTAAAGATAGAATTCGCGAAATCACTTATCAAATTGCAAGAAAGCTACAAATCAAAGGTTTCATAAATATTCAATTTGCAATTTCCGACGAAAAAATTTATCTAATCGAAGTTAATCCACGTGCCTCACGAACTGTGCCTTTCGTTTCCAAATCATCGGGCATTCCTATGAATGAAATCGCTGTTAGGGTAATGACCGGAGAAAAAATTGCAGATATGGACTTGCCCAAAAGTGGTTTCTACGGTCACTTTGCGGTCAAAACACCGGTCTTTTCATTTAGCAAATTCCCCGGAGTTGATACAGTCTTAGGACCTGAAATGAGAAGTACGGGCGAAGTAATGGGAATCAGTGAATTTTTTGGTGAAGCATATGTCAAATCTCAAATTGGTGCAGGAAATAATCTGCCTCTCGGTGGTAATGTTTTTATATCGGTAAATGACCACGACAAGAGGTCAGTTGTGCCGATTGCTCAAAAGTTGCGATTACTCGGATTTGAAATTTACGCTACTCTCGGCACATTCAGCACTTTGCACGTAGAAGGCGTTCATGTTAATCTTATTCACAAAATAGGTGCTGGGCACCCAAATGTAGTCGAAATGATTCATAGCGGCAATATACAGATGATTATCAATACTCCTTTGGGCAGGAAAGCATATCAAGATGACTTGTTGATTCGCTCGGCAGCTTTACAAAATAAAGTGCTGTGCATCACAAATATTTCCGCTGCTCGTGCAATTGCAGACGGCATGGAATGGCTTCAACGTCATAAAATTACAATTCATAACCCATTCGTTTCTAGGAAAGGCAATTAAAATACTTTTGCTTTACTAACTTCATTATTTCGATAATAAACACTTTATAAGCGATATGCGAAAGTATTACGGAAATAAAATAGTAGAAATTGCTGAATTACTCAAAAACCGCATCCTTGTTTTGGATGGTGCTATGGGTACAATGGTTCAGCGTTATAAATTGACCGAAGCCGATTACCGAGGCAAAAGATTTGCTGATTGGCACAAAGACCTCAAGGGCAATAACGATTTGCTCGTTCTGACTCAACCCGATATAATTAAGGAAATTCACCTTAAATATCTTGAAGCGGGCAGCGATATAATCGAAACCAACACATTCAACGGTACATCAATTTCCCAATCTGATTATGATATGGGCGATTATGTCAATGAAATTAATTTCAATGCAGCAAAAATTGCTCGTGCAGCAGTGGACGAAATGCTCAAACGTGACCCATCGAAACCCAGATTTGTTGCCGGAGCGGTTGGTCCGACTAATCAAACTTTATCATTATCGCCTGATGTAAACAATTCGGGATATAGAGCTACTGACTTTGATACGATGAGCAATGCCTACTACGAACAAGTGAAATCACTTGTAGAAGGTGGCAGTGATATAATTTTGATTGAAACCATCTTCGATACACTGAATTCAAAAGCAGCAATTTTCGGAACTGCACAATATTTCCGAGAATCCGGAAATTACTTGCCTGTGATGATTTCGGGAACAATTGTTGACCAAAGCGGAAGAACGTTATCCGGTCAGACAAACGGAGCCTTTTGGGTCTCAATATCGCATACAATCAATTTGCTGAGTGTTGGATTCAATTGCGCCCTTGGTTCTGAGCAAATGCGTCCCTACATCGAAGAGCTCTCCTCCGAAGCTGATTGTTTCACAAGTTTATACCCAAATGCCGGACTGCCGAATGAATTTGGCGGTTATGACGAATCACCGAAATTCATGGCAGAGGTCTCTCGCCAATATGCTGAAGAAGGCTTTGTCAATATTATAGGTGGCTGTTGTGGCACAACTCCTGACCATATCGAAGCCATTGCTGAGAGCGTCAAAGGTATAAAACCAAGAATCGTCCCTGCGGCTAAGACATTTATGCAATTAAGCGGACTTGAAAAATTAATCGCTTACGAAAATTCCAATTTCATCAACGTCGGGGAAAGAACGAACATTTCGGGTTCGACAAAATTCAAAGATTTGATTGTCAAAAATGATTTTGAATCCGCACTCGCTATTGCAAAGCAACAAGTGGAAAATGGTGCTCAAATAATTGACATCAACATGGACGAAGGGATGATTGATTCCGAATCAGCCATGACTACTTTCCTAAATTTGATTGCTTCCGAGCCTGATATTGCCAAAGTGCCGATAATGATTGATTCATCAAAATGGACTGTCATCGAAGCAGGTTTGAAGTGCATCCAAGGCAAAGGTATTGTGAACTCGATTTCCATGAAAGAAGGCGAAGAGGAGTTCATTAGACATGCACGAAAAGTGCTTGACTATGGCGCTGCTGTCATCGTCATGGCATTTGATGAAAATGGGCAAGCTGATACTGAGCAAAGAAAAATTGACATTTGTAGCCGTGCATACAAAATTTTGACCGAAGAAGTTGGTTTTCCGCCTCATGATATTATTTTCGACCCGAACATTTTGACTTTGGCTACCGGAATGGATGAACACAACAATTACGCTGTTGATTACATCAATGCTGTTCGTTGGATTAAGCAAAATCTTCCATACGCTAAAGTTAGTGGTGGTGTGAGTAATTTGTCATTTTCATTCCGTGGCAACAACAAGGTCCGCGAGGCAATGCACTCGGCATTTTTATATCATGCTATCAAAGCGGGTATGGATATGGGAATCGTCAATGCCGGGCAAATTGAAGTCTATGACAGTATCGAACCACAACTTCTCGAGTTGGTCGAAGACGTTATTTTAAACAGGCGCCAGGATTCAACTGATAGATTGCTCGCTTATGCTGAAAGCAACAAAGGCGAATCGGAAAAGAAAGAAAAAATTGAACTTTGGAGAGCTAATTCCGTCGAGGAACGGCTCAAATACTCTCTCATCAAGGGTATAGTTGATTATATAATTGATGATACCGAAGAAGCACGTTTGAAATTTGACAATCCTTTAGAGGTAATCGAAGGTCCGCTGATGGACGGTATGAATGTCGTCGGTGAGCTTTTTGGAGAAGGTAAAATGTTTTTACCGCAGGTTGTGAAAAGTGCGAGAGTTATGAAAAAGTCAGTCGCTCACTTGATTCCATATATTGAGCAATCATTGAGCAAATCTGAAAGACAAAGCGCCGGAAAAATTTTGTTGGCTACGGTCAAAGGTGACGTTCACGACATTGGGAAAAATATTGTTTCTGTGGTTTTGGCATGTAATAATTTTGAAGTCATTGACCTTGGAATTATGACTTCCAGCGACAAAATCATTGATGAAGCTCGCAAACAAAAGGTTGATATCATCGGCTTGAGCGGCTTGATTACGCCATCTTTGGACGAAATGGTTCACGTAGCAAAGGAACTCGAACGATTGAAATTCGATATTCCATTGATGATTGGCGGTGCAACAACATCGCGAGTACATACTGCAGTCAAAATTGCACCAAATTATTCTAAGCCTGTAATTCACGTTCTTGATGCCGGAAAAAGCGTGCCGGTGGCTTCAGCTTTGCTCAATGTGAAGATTTATGATACTTTCATCGAAAATTATAAATCCGAATACGATGAGATTCGCTTGAATCATCAAAAATCTCAGATGTCGGGCAATATTATAAAATTTGCAGAAGCTAAGAAAAACAAAGCGATTTTATCCAAATCTTATGACCCGATGTTGCCAAACAATCTTGGAGTTTTCGATTTGCAGAATTTTTCATTATCCGAGATTCGCCAATACATTAATTGGACTCAATTCTTCATCACTTGGGAATTGAAAGGACGCTATCCGCAGATTTTTGATAATCCTGAAAAAGGGGAAGAGGCGAGGAAATTATTCGATGATGCTAACGAATTGCTCGATAAAATTATCACAGAAAAACGAATCACAGCCAACGCTGTATTCGGGATTTTTGCGGCAAATACAATTGAAAATGAAGACATCGAAATCTATGAATCACTCGACAAAAAAAGCACACTTCATACTTTTAGATTATTGAGACAGCAACAAGCAAAGAAATCAGGTGCAGAAAATCTTTCATTGTCTGATTTCATTTTTGATAAAGATTCCGGAAAAAATGACTTTCTCGGAATGTTTGTTTGTTCGGCAGGGCATGGAGTCCATGAACTTGTTGACGAATTTGAAAAAGATAATGATGACTATAATTCGATTATGGTGAAAGTATTAGCAGACCGCCTTGCTGAAGCATTTGCGGAATTGCTCCACGAAAAGGTTCGCAAGGAATATTGGGGCTATGCATCGGAAGAGCAACTCAACGCTGAAGATATGCTGAATGAAAGATACTCCGGAATCAGACCAGCGGCAGGGTATCCATCATTACCCGACCATACAGAAACGCAAAAGATTTTTGATTTGCTGAATGCAAACGAGTCCACCTGCGTTCAATTGACTGAAAGTTTCATGATGAACCCGGGCGCATCTGTGTGCGGATTGTACTTTGCATCGCCCGAATCTAAGTATTTTGCAGTCGGCAAAATCGGCAAAGACCAAATCGAATCATACGCTAAACGCAAAGGTGTAAGCATAGAAATTGCCGAGAAATGGTTGTCTGCTAATTTGGGCTATTGATGAAAGGGAATTTCCTGCATTGGCTTTTGGGTGTTCCGGCAGTAATATTCATATTGCTGTTCACGATATTGCCTTTGTATGAAGCCATTGACAAGATTTTCATGACGTCCGAGGTGTTTTTGAAAATTGTCTCTGAGAAGCATTTGCAACCTTGGTTCTTCGATTCTCGCGGAACCTACATTTTTGCAAACTTGGTTTATGGCATTTTGAACGCGGCAATTCTGACTTTTTCAACAATTTATTTGTACAAAAAAAAGTCTATTGACTTGCTAATTGCATTTATGATTTTTCTCGGATTTCATTTTCTCGTACTTTTTCTGGCGGGCAATTGGCTTGTACCCGGACAATGAGACTAAGCGACTATAATAATGACTGAATTTAAAATTGAAAAAAATAGATTTAAAAGATACCTGTATTTAACCTTAGGTATAATAAATGTTGTCATGGGCTTTATCGGTATATTCGTACCGGTGTGGCCCACTACGATATTCTTGATACTTGCAGCATGGTTTTTTGTCCGCTCGTCCGAAAAGCATTATCAATGGCTCATCAAAAACAAAATGTTTGGGAAAATGATAAGAAATTATCGCGAATTCAAAGGTATAACCCGCGAAAGCAGACGTAATTCAATTATTATTCTTTGGGTCACATTAGCGATTTCAGCTTTTTTTGTCGAGCTTTTATGGGTGAGAATACTTTTGGCTTGCGTAGGGATTGCTGTGACTTGGCACTTGTTAGCTTTGCATACTTTAACTAATGAAGAAATTGCGAAATTGAACGATGAAAACACTATTATTGAATGATTTTACTGAAATTGAGCTGCAAATGCTCGAGCTTGCTACAACAGTGCGTGAAAATGCTTACGCACCGTACTCGCATTTTAGAGTCGGAGCGGCTGTTTTAGGTATTGATGGAGAGATTTACACGGGTTGCAATGTCGAAAGTGCAGACTTTACGCTTACATCCCATGCCGAGTGCGTAGCAATTGACTCTATGGTCAAACATGGGTGTCATGAAATCAAATTACTTCTAATTGTATTGGAATCACTGCATGCGCCCTCATTCCCCTGTGGACTTTGCAGACAGAAAACTTCCGAGTTTACCGATAATAACGATTTAAAGATTATTTCTGTAAATTTAGATTCCGAATCTAAAATTTCAAAAATCTACGAAACAAGCCTCAACGAATTATTGCCGAATCGCTTCACATCCGAGAATTTTTTGAATCTTTAGATTGGGAGTAATAGGGGATAGTTAAGGTCAATTTTTATTGATGTAATCTTCTTTTATGACTTGCTTGGGTGGCTCTTTGACTTCATTTTCGATAGCATTTTTTATAGTATTGACAGGTTTTTGAACTTCTCGACTGATTTCGGTAACCTGCTCCGAGAATTGCCTTTGAGCATTCTTCATTTCGTTCACACCGCGTTTTATCATTTGGGCAAACTCGGGTAATTTCTTGGGTCCGAATAAAATCAGAACCGCAAGAATGATTAGCATTAATTCACCCCCACCAACATCAAACATAGATCTGACCCGCTAAATGATATAAATGATTGATAAAACTTATTTATCTAACTTATCGCCGGTTGGGTCGTTTGTAATATCGTTAGATGCTTTTTTAAATTCTTTTATACCACTTCCAAGCCCTTTCATAAGCTCAGGAATTTTCTTCGCACCGAACAATAGCAAAATTGCCAACAAAATGAGAACCCATTCCAAACCACCGGGCATTCCGAACATAATTAGGTTCATGATAGACTCCTTGCAATTGATTTAAAAATACTAATACCGTCATCACAGCCGAGTTGAGTGTCACTGTATCTTTCGGGATGCGGCATCATACCCAAAATATTCCCCTTTTTGCTAATAATCCCGGCTATATTATTGACAGAACCATTTGGATTATATTGCTTTTCGATAATACCATCAGGTGAACTGTATTTGAAAACAATCAAATTTTCGTCTTCGAGCATTTTCAATGTATCGTCATCTGCATAGTAATTCCCTTCGCCATGAGCGATTGGAATATTGATAATATCACCCTTGTTGTAAGCTGAAGTAAAGGCTGAATCATTTGAAATCACTTTTAGATTTGTATCTTTACAAATGAAATTCAAATTTTCGTTTTTCAGTAAAGCCCCTGGCAACATTCCGGTTTCGGTAAGGATTTGGAATCCGTTACAAATGCCAACGACGTATTTGCCGCTTTCGCCAAATTTTTTGACTTCTTTCATCAATGGTGAAAATTGTGCAACAGCACCGCATCTCAGATAATCGCCGTAGGAAAATCCTCCGGGCAAAATTATGCAATCAATGTCATCGGGAATCAAAGTATCTTTGTGCCATAGATATTGTGCACCAAATCCGGCATTCACCGAAGCCGCATGATATGCATCATGGTCACAATTTGAACCCGGGAAAACTACAATGCCAAACTTCATTTTTATTCCGCCTTAGTGATTTCGATGGAATAGTCTTCAATTATCGGATTTGCGATAATTTGTTTGCATGCGTTTTCAATCTGATAGGTTGCAGCAGTTTCGCTTTCGGCTTTGATTTCCAGAGTAACAAATTTTCCGATTCGAACCGCACTCATAGATTCAAATCCGATTGAATGTAATGCGTGCTCGACTGTTTTACCTTGAACGTCGAGAATGCCTTCGCGAAGTGTGATCTTGATATTTGCTTTATACTTGTTCATTTACTTGAAATTTTAATATTACTAATCTTCAAAAATACGAAAAAAAAGCCGTATTTGCTAAATTAAGAAATTTGCTTAATTCTCTTCGGCATCGTCAATTTCTTCTTCGGGCTCTACATCCATTTGGAAGAATCTTATGAGATGTCTGATGCCACTTACGACAATGTAGAATATCATAAATGGAAATACGAAAATCCCTTTACTGACAATAGATGCTACCAGTCCAATAGCGAAAATGATTGATACCACAGGTCTTTCGCGGAATGACTTTTTGTTTGGACGCGGAATATTATCGAATCTGATGTCGGAAATCATTGCATATGCAACAAAAATCACTAATGCAAAAGTTGCGATGACAGTCATTGATTCGTTCATGTAGTTATTCGGGAGAATAAAAATTATGTATGAAACGATTGTCAAAGCAGCTGATGGAATTGGCAAACCTTTGAAGTATAATTTGTCCTCAATCATGTCAGTCAATTGAATATTGAATCGTGCTAAGCGAGATGCACCCGCTAAAGCAGGCAATGCAGCGAATAAAATCCCAATATCGCTATAATTGATGAAGAATACTTGGTAAAGCATAAACGAAGGTGCCACCCCGAATGAAACTACGTCACAAAGCGAGTCGAGTTCGGCGCCAAATTCGCTTGTGGCATTGATTAGCCTTGCCATCACACCGTCAAGCATATCAAAAATGGCAGCAATTAATATAAACAATGCTCCTCGCTCGATATCGCCTTTTGATATGTAAACGATAGCGGAGAAGCCTGCATATAAATTGACTAAAGTCAATAAATTTGGGACTAAAGATTTGGTGATTCTCAGTTTTGCCATTTCAACTTATTTTTCATTTATTTGTTTCATTCTACCTAAAATTGTTTCGCCGGCTACCACTTTGTCGTTAACTTTTGCGAAAAATTCACAATCTAATGGTACAAATATATCCATTCTTGAGCCAAATTTCATCATTCCGAATCTATCTCCGACCACGACGCTATCTTTGACTTTGACATCGCATACAATTCTTCTTGCCAAAATACCAACAATTTGCTTGTACATCACTTTGCCATGTCGAGTCATTACCCCAATTTTAGAGTGTTCGTTCAGTTCGGAAGATTTCGGATGATAAGCTACTAAATATTCTCCGGGAACGTATTGGTAGTATTCCACAACCCCTGTAACGGGATTACGGTTTACATGCACATCAACCGGTGAGAGGAATATGCTCAATCGTTTTGCTCTTTGCTTCAAATAATCGTTTTCATCAACTTCGATAATTTCTACCACTTTACCATCTGCAGGAGCTATAATGTACGAATCATCATTGATTGCTACCATAGGCAATGTTCTGTCAGGGTCCCTGAAGAAAATAAACACCAATGCAATTATGGCAGCTCCAATGATATAAAGTGGAATGCTAAGAAATAATTTATCAACATAGTAACCAAGTGCCAAAATTAGCACTCCGGCAATAAGCATGATTACTATGTTATCCGTTCCATATTTAGTGAGCATCTGTATTCCTGAAAATGTTGAAAACTTTTTTCTTATATTTTTTTAATCTATACTAATTTTGTATTTTGACAAAATAATTATGCAAAATAATAAAATGTTAAGTCATATCATAAATTTGGGGAAAAATCATGAAATTTCGTGCATCATTGATTGAATTTCAGCAGGCTTTATCTAAAACTTTGCCTGCCATTCCGCGTAAAGCTACTATTCCGATATTAGAACATCTATATTTTTCGATTGAGGATAATACTTTAAGTATAATAGGTACAGACCAGAATATTACCATAATGACTTCAATCAAAGTTGATGCTGAAGACGAAGGAAAAGTTCTTGTTCCGGCTAAAATGTTAGACGATTTAGTGAAAACTTTGGGGCATTCCGGTGACCTCGAATTTATCACCGATACTAACAACTACGAAATCAAATTATTAGTCGAACGCGGCAAATACAACATGAAAGGGCTCAATCCAATCGAATACCTTGATTTGCCGGAATTATTTGAATCTAAAAAACCTGACTTCGAAGCAGCTAAACAAGAGGGAACTATCGAAAGCGGTATTTCTACTGCCTTTTTTATCAAAGAGGACATTGTGCGATTGGCTGAAAAAACTCTCATTGCAGTCTCAGACGATGAGTATCGTCCGGCAATGACAGGGATTTTGCTCCAATTCAGAGAAAATTACGTCAATGCTGTTTCGACTGACAGCTATAGATTGGTAAAAGCTACTGTTCATGCCGATAAAGTGTCATTCCCACAGAATTTCGATGTTATTTTGCCGTCAAAATCAATGGAATTATTAGTCAAAACTGATAGCGATTTGATTATGTCATTTATCGAATCCTTCGGAAAAGTCACTCATGCTCGTTTTGATGCCGGAAACACGATTTTCATTACTCGCGTAATCAACGAAAAATTCCCGCCATACGAGTCTGTTATTCCTCAGAATAACGCTATATTACTCACTGTTGACAGAAAGCAAGTGCTGTTGGCTATCAAGAGTGTGTCATTGTTTGCGAATAATATCACAAAGCAAATCAAACTCCATGCTGTCAATAACACATTGACTCTGCATGCCGAAGACGAAGAAACAGGCAAAAGCGGCAAACGCGAATTGCCTTGCGATTTGAATCACGAATCATTCGAAATTGGTTTCAATTTCAAATATCTCGAGGAAGCATTCAACAACGTTGAAGAAAGCGAAACCGAAGATAATTTGGTCATTATGTCATTTTCAGAGCCAAATAAACCCGCTCTCATAAGACCAAAATCTGAAAAAGAAGAATTACTCATGCTTGTAATGCCTGTCAGAATATCATAATTTGTAATATTTGATTTGCCCCGAGGTTCATTTTCAAATTATCTCGGGGCATTTTTTATTTTGAATGAAAATCCATAAAATCCATATTGTAAATCTGAGAAATCATGCTGATAATTTGATTGAATTATCACCTTCGACCAATATTATTCATGGCTCAAACGGTTCCGGAAAGACTACAATTCTCGAGTCAGTGGCTTTGGCATCGCACTCGAAAAGCTTCCAACCTACTGATGATAAAAATTTGATTCGATGGGCTGAAAATCGTTATTTTGTGAATGTTTTTGCTGATTACGATATGGATATAGCTTACGAAATCAGCATCAATTATAATCGTGGCAGCCGCAAGCAAATCAATTCATCGAAAGGTGAAAATTTATACCCGAAGGACATTATTGGTGAAATGCCAATTGTGATTTTGACACCCGATTATAAAGCAATCACTTTCGGTAGCCCTCAAGACCGCCGCCAATTCATTGATACAGTGCTTTCGCAAGCTTCCAAATATTATGTTGATGCCATTTTGAAGCAAAAAAAATACCTAAAGCATCGCAACGCAATCTTAGGGCAATTTGCAAGGGAACATAGGATAGATGAAAAATTATTAGCTACAGCAACTGATTTTTTCATCAGCTATAGCAGCGACGTAATTTACAAACGATTCCAATTCATCAACGAATTCATTCCGTTTTTTAAGCAATCATATGCCGAAATTACCGATTCAGCCGAACTTGTAGAATTGAAGTACAAGCCCGATAGTATCGAATTCAATCAATTTTCAAAGATGGAAAAATCCGAAATTTCAGAGCAACTCGTCAAAGCATCAAAAAATTTATATCAAAACGAACTCAGACGCGGTACAACTTTGTTCGGACCTCAGAAAGATGATATTGACATATTCATCAATCAAGGATTGGCGAAAGATGCCGCATCGCAAGGACAGCATAAGAGTTTGTTGATTTCACTCAAATTTGCTGAATTTGAATTTCTCAAGACCGTAGTGAGGGAGACCCCAATCATTTTGCTCGATGATATTTTCAGTGAGCTTGATGCTGCAAGGTCACAAAAGGTGTTGGAGCTTTTGCTCACTAAAAATGCTCAAACATTGATAACAGTCACCGAGCCTGATAAATTCTTAAATTGGCAAAAGGATAAATCAAATTTCAAGATTATTTCATTATCGGAAGGTCGAATAGTGACATGAGCAGTGATAAGAACATAAACCCACTCAATCAATTGGTCGAACAATTTGCCGCAAGCAGAGGGCTCACCGAGTTATATATTCTGGGCGAAATTCAATATTATTGGGAAGATTTGCTCGGCAAAGCATTCGCCAAGCAAGTCCAAGCCATCAGGCTTAAAGATAAGAAGCTCTATCTCACCACCCAATCAGCTTCTCACCGTATGGAATTAGAAATTCGTAAAAACGAAATAAAAGATTTGATAAATGCGAAAATAGGCAAAGGAATTGTCGTTTCCGAAGTGGTTATCAGGTAAAAATTTCGTAAATTTGTAAGTTTAGTATTAACACAAATTGCAGGAACTTTAATGAAAGAGAATGAAATCTTGCCGGAAATGGCAAGCCGTAATGATTATAGTGAGGATAGTATTAAAGTATTGGAGGGGCTGGAAGCTGTTCGGAAGCGCCCCGCTATGTACATTGGCGATACAGGCGAAAGAGGCTTGCATCACCTTATTCAAGAAGTCGTAGATAATTCGATAGATGAGGCTTTAGCAGGTTTTTGCAAAAACATAACTGTTAAAATTCACAAAAATGGCGCTTGTTCCGTGCAAGATGATGGGCGTGGTATTCCGACAGGACCACACCCCATTAAGAAGATTTCAACACTGCAAGTCGTAATGTGCACACTTCATGCCGGTGGTAAGTTTGACAAAAACACATACAAAGTATCCGGTGGTTTGCATGGTGTCGGCGTTTCATGCGTAAACGCCTTGTCAGAATATGCAGAAGTCGTGGTTAAACGCGATGGTAAAGAATTCAGACAAACTTATTCAGAAGGTATCCCTACTTCGGAAGTAATCGAAGTCGGCAAAACCTCTGACAGAGGAACCTACGTTTACTTTCTTCCCGATAAGACTTTATTCAAAACTGTCGAATTCAAATATGACAAAACCTCAGAAAGATTGCGCGAACTTGCATTCCTGAATCCCGAAGTCACTATAACATTTATTGACGAAAGACCCGAAGATGGCAATCTTGAAGATGTGTTCCATTACGAAGGCGGCATCGTTGATTTTGTGAAATATATTGACAGTCACAATTCGCAATTAGTTGATATAATTTATATCAAGGGCGTAGAGCCCGGTGAAACCGGAGCCGAAACAGTGGCTGAAATTGCTTTCCAGTACAATAATGCGTACAATGAAAATGTAATTTCGTATGTCAATAACATTAATACTATCGAAGGTGGCACGCACGTTACAGGATTCAGGTCAGCACTAACGCGGACTTTGAATCAATATGCGGCTAATATCAACAAAAAAAATAACAAAGTTCAACTCGTTGGCGATGACTTCCGCGAAGGTTTGACTGCGATTATTTCAATCAAAGTTGCCGAACCTCAATTCGAAGGACAAACCAAGACAAAGCTCGGAAACGGCGAGGTCGAAGGAATTGTCAGGACAATCGTTAATGACAAACTAAACCAATATCTTGATTTAAATCCTGCTGCCGCAAAGCGAATAATCGAAAAGGCACAATTGGCTGCTGAAGCCAGAATTGCAGCGAAAAAGTCGCGTGAACTTGTTCGTCGCAAAAATGCACTCGAAAACTCTACATTGCCCGGCAAACTTGCTGATTGCTCTTTGAATTCGCCTGTTGATACTGAAATTTACATAGTCGAAGGTGATTCGGCAGGTGGCTCTGCAAAACAAGGGCGTGATAGACGTTTCCAAGCGATTTTACCTTTGAAAGGTAAGATTTTGAACGTCCAAAAAGCACGTATCAATAAAATTTTGGAAAATGAAGAAATCAGGACAATCATCACCGCACTCGGTTCGGGTTTTGGTGAAGATTTCGATCCGGAAAAATTACGCTACGGCAAAATCATTTTAATGGCGGATGCCGATGTTGACGGTTCGCATATTCGCACGCTGCTTCTGACCTTATTTTTCAACTATATGAAAGATTTGATTCTGGACGGAAAGCTTTATATTGCTCAACCGCCACTTTATAAGCTCAAAAAGGGGAGACTCGAATATTACGCTTATAATGATGCCCAAAGAGACGAACTGTTAGACAGAATCCGCAAGGAATCATCAAAAAATAAAGTTGAAGAACCGGTAGTCGAACCCACAGGCGAAGACCAAGTAGAGGAAGACTCAGAAAATGAATTAATTTTGGAAGCCAAAAAAGACGGTATCCAAATTTCAAGATTTAAAGGTCTTGGCGAAATGAATCCTGACCAACTTTGGGATACAACAATGAATCCCGAAACACGGACTTTGCTCCAAGTAACCTTGGGCGAAGCAATTCAAGCATCTATGGTTTTCCAAACGCTTATGGGTGACAAAGTTGAACCCCGACGCGAATTTATAGAACGTAATGCACATTATGTCAAAAATTTGGATGTATAATGAAAAAGTTTCAATTTTTAATTGCTTTGATGATATTTTTATCGTCTTCGGCATTGATTGCACAGCCGCTTGAAAACGCGGAAGCCTTCATTGTGGATTATTTTGAAGGTAAAATCACCGAAACACACAGTAAGTTAGATTCTGCAGCCCGCACTCAAATCACCGTTGAGCAATTAACGATGATTAGAGGGCAGATTGATGCACAATTGGGTAAACTGAAATCCATAAATGAGCCTGCATATCAGTCATACGGCGGGAATGATGTTTTTGTTTTCCCCGTTGCTTTTGAAAAAGGTGAGCTTGATATAACAGTTGCCGTCAGTAAGAGTAGCGAAATTTCTACTTTTTACATGGCACCTCGAGCAAATACGCTCCCATATCAAGTTCCTGAATATGCAGACACGACAAAATTCTCCGAAGTGGATATAACTTTTACTCAAGATAGGTTTGTTTTGCCCGGTACAATTTCCATCCCTGATTCAAAAAATGAAGAAGTACCAGTAGTGATACTTGTTCATGGGTCAGGTGCTCATGATAGAGACGAGTCAATCGGACCAAATAAAACTTTCCGCGATTTAGCTTGGGGTCTCTCATCTAAGGGTGTAGCTGTATTGAGATACGAAAAGAGAACTCATACTTATGGCAACGAAATCGGCGAGTATATTGATAATTTGGATTTGTCATTTGAAGTCATTGATGATGCTGTTGCTGCAGCACAGTATTTGTATGATAATGCCGATAAATATAATATTGACAAAAATAGAATTTTCGTTCTCGGACACAGCCTTGGTGGCGGATTATTACCCCGTATTGATGCTCGCCAACCTAAATTGAAGGGTTTAATATCATTCGCAGGCATGGGCAGAAGAGTTGAAGATGTGCTCGTTGACCAATATGGCTATTTGTTCGCTCTTGATGGTGAGTTCACTGAAGAAGAACAGAAAATGCTTGATGAATTGAAAAGTAAGCTAAAAACTGCCTTATCTCCGGATTTGAAAGCATCAACTTCGCGTGACTCTTTGCCATTAAGTTTACCGGCTAATTATTGGCTTGATTTCCGTACAATGGACGGCGCCAAAGAGGCAAAAACAATTACCAAACCTATACTAGTGTTGCATGGCGAACGCGATTATCAAGTTACTCAAGTGGATTTCGATATATGGAAAGAAGCGCTGAAAAACAATAAACAAGCGAAATTTATTTCATATCCCGGGCTGAATCACCTTTTCTTATTTGGTGAGCAAAAAAGTAATCCTCAGGAATATTACATAAGAGGCAATGTCAACCCAAAGGTAATCGAGGATATTATTAACTGGATTCAAACAGTTAAGTGATATTTCTTAATAATACTTCGTACATTAACTAAAAATTAACATAAATTGAATAAGTTTGTATATGTTAAGTTAATCAAATACAAATCGAATATTTATGCTAAATGACACAAGTTATTTGACCGAAATGCCTAACGTTAAAGGTACTCCTGCAAAATTAATTGCAATTGTTGACGACGAGCCGGATATTGTCGAGTTGGTTTCTATACATTTGGTAAAAGCCGGATATAAAGTAAAATCATTCGAAGATGCCGAGAGTTTGTTCAGATTTTTGAAAACAAATATCCCGGATTTATTCATTTTGGATTTGATGCTTCCCGATGCAGATGGTTTTGAAATCTGCAAATATCTTAAAAAAGAAGAAAAATATTCGAATATTCCGGTGATCATGCTTACTGCGAGAACCGATGAAATGGACAAGGTTCTAGGCTTGGAGCTCGGTGCTGATGATTACGTCACCAAACCATTTTCGCCACGCGAACTTGTTGCGAGAGTCAAAGTTGTTTTGCGTCGCGACGACAAGTCTGCTAAATCGCAGAAAATCAAAATTGGTGATATACTCGAAATTGACCTCCAGAAATATGATATTTTCGTAGAAGGAGTCAAAGTCGAATTAACTTCTACCGAATTCAGAATACTCAAATTGCTCTCTGAACGCAAGGGATGGGTCTATGCTCGCGACCAAATTCTTGATTACCTCGGTGTGCAAGACAAAGGGGTTTTGGATAGAACAGTTGATGTTCATATCAAAAATCTTCGCGAAAAATTAGGTGTAGCCGGAAAATTCATCAAAAATATTCGCGGCGTTGGCTACAAACTTGAAGTATAATGAAATCATTATCCACTAAAATCTTCCTTAGTTTTTTTCTGGTAATAATCATTTTTACCTCATTGATTTTATTATTTACTTTCAAAACAACTCGCGAACACTATATTGAAACTTTCGCTAAAGATTTGCGAAATCTTAATCTAACGATTATCAAACCTGTCAAACAATATTTGATTAGTTCTGATTATGACAGCTTACGCGAGTACATTAACGAACACGGCAAAAATATCAATATCCGATTAACAGTTGTAGATTCTACAGGGTTTGTTCTTGCAGATTCTAAATCCGACCCGATGTTAATGGAAAATCATATGTCTCGCCCCGAATTTCAAAAAGCTTTGAAAGGCAGCAATGATGCTACTCTACGATATTCTACTACTGTTCATGATGAAATGCTTTACGTTGCAATTCCAATTTATGTAAGTGGAGATTTACTTGGCATTGCTCGCGTTAGTATGTTCCTTAGCGATATTGATGCTCTTACAACGCGTTTAGCTTCCGATATAATGAATATTGCGGCTGTAATATTGGTACTTATTCTCATCGGAATCCTGTTCTTTTCGCGAAAACTCAGTAAACCTCTGACGCAATTATCTCAGGCGTCTCGCAAAGTAGCACTTGGCGATTTTGATATTAAGGTGTTCATCAAAGGTCGAGATGAAATCAACGAGCTTGCAGTAAATTTCAATCATATGACTGAACGACTCAAAGCGCTATTTGATTTAGTCACTTCCCAAAAGGAAGAGTATCAAACCGTTATTTCGTCAATTCAAGAAGGGTTAATCGTTACAGACACTTCAGGCAAAATACTGTTGTCAAATACAGGTTTTCATAATATTGTAAAGACCAATAATGTGCTTAACAAAACTATTGAAAACATTTTCCAAGATGAGCAAGTGCTTGAACTATTCAGATCTGTTCTCAAAAAGAAGAAGCCCCAAACAAATGAAATCCGAATCTACGAAAGTTATTACATTTGTAGCGCCAACTACATTGCATTGAAGAACGAAATCGTGCTTTTATTCCACGATATTACTAGTATCAAGCGATTAGAAACCATGAAGAAGGATTTAGTAGTAAATGTGTCGCATGAATTAAGAACGCCACTTACCGCCATTAAAGGCTTTGTAGAAACGCTCGAAGACGAAGCCAATGAACGTGATAAACATTACATCGAAATAATTAAACGCCATACAGACAGGCTTATCAACATTGTACAAGATTTGCTAAACTTATCGGAACTCGAAGAACGACAATCCCAAGTCATGCTCTCTAAGGTGGATTTGAGAGTTTTGCTCGAAAATCTGACCAAGATATTTGAATATAAATTATCCGAAAAAAATCTTAAACTAATCATTCACGTGGACGAAGCATTCCCGAAAATCAAGATTGACCCTTTCAAAATGGAACAAGTTTTTGTAAATTTGATTGATAACGCAATAAAATACACTGACGCAGGATTTGTAAAAATAAAAATCTTTCAAAAACGCGATAGGGCAATTATTGAAATTTCGGATAGCGGAGTCGGAATTCCCCAAGAGCATCATCCAAGAATTTTTGAACGCTTTTATACTGTGGACAAGTCGCGTTCCAAGAAGTATGGCGGAACGGGATTGGGACTATCAATCGTAAAGCATATAGTTCTTTTGCATCATGGCGAAATCAATGTTGAAAACAACCCGGACGGCGGTACAAGATTTGTCATTTCAATTCCAATCAAACTAAAAATTAAGCCGATTAGCTCCTAATTGCATTGTTTGTAATATTTGATTTCCCTAATTAATCCAAATTCCTTATTTTCGTTTCATTGATTTGGCAATTTTGGCAGAATGATAATTAATAATCTAAATAATACAAACGATTTAATAGAAGATTTCGCGATAATTTCGCAAATACTCGCAGGAGATAGCAATCTATTCGCTAAGTTGGTCTCCAAGTATTCCCGTGTAGTAAAGAGTCTTATCCGCAAAATGATTCGCGACGAAGACGACATAGATGATTTGACTCAAGAGACCTTCATCAAAGCCTATAAAGCCCTATCAAGTTTCAAGGAAGGATTCTCGTTTTCATCCTGGATTTACAGAATTGCTTCAAACACTTGTATAGATTTCATGCGCCGCAAACGTTTCAATTTTGTATCAATTGATCAACCTATCACAAAGGCGGGTGATGACGAGCAGTATATTGACATCGAAGACCAAGATAATACTCCCGAATTAGCGTACATGCTGAATGAGCGGAAAAGAGCTGTCGAGGATGCGATTGACGGGCTGCCTGATAATTATAAAGTCATTATCAAGATGCGTCACGAAGATGAGTTGGAGTATGCTGAGATTTCAAAATTGCTCAATATGCCACTTGGTACTGTAAAAGCACACCTATTCAGGGCACGAAAAATTTTACTTTCGACTCTCAAGCAAAATAAATCACTTTTTAGTGATTTTTAAAGACTTCCATAAACACGCTTACCTGCAATCAAAACAGCTTTTGCAGATTGGTTGAATTTTTTGTAAATCAAACTCCGCAAAATATCTTCCGAATTAGCTGACAATTGCTTGATATCCAAATCAAAAATCGCTAAATCGGCATCTAATCCTATATGAATTGTACCAACTTTATCGGCGATATTCAAATTTTCGGCGGCTCCTTTTGTGCTCAAATAAAAGGCATTTGCTGCTGAAATATCATTACCGTTTTCATCTTTTGAAATGTCGTAACTTTTAGATGTTTCAATGGCTTCCTTAGCTTCATTTAACATGGATAATGAATACCCTGCAGCAACATCAGTTCCAAGCCCGATTCTCAAACCCATTTTTTGGTAGTCTACCAAAGGCATAATTCCACTCGATAGATAGCGATTCGATGTAGGGCAGTGGCACACTATACTTCGAGCATTTTGAATCATTGCGAGTTCGGTTTGGTCTAAGTAGATGCAATGTGCAAGCAAAGTTTTATCAGTCAGCAGCCCCGTTTTGTCATAAATTCCAGTGTAATTATCGAATTCCGGGTGCAATTTTTTCATAAGCTCAAGTTCGGATTTGTTTTCAGCTAAATGAGTTTGAATGAATAAGTCATTCGATTTTGCAAAATTTGCAGAATAGCTCATAAGCTCTTTAGTGCAACTTCCGGCGTATCGAGGCGTGACAATGTATTGCAACTTCTCTGAATTTGTGAGATGATGCTTGTTCACCAAAAAATCAATATCAGACTTGATAGTTTCAAGCGATGAGAAATATCCCGCTTCATTTGGCAAATCAATCAACGAATTGCCAATGAAAGCTCTGATTCCAATGTCAGATGCCGTTTCAAATGCGATTGAAGTGGCATGTCGATGAATTGAGCAATAAGTTACAATCGTAGTTGTCCCAAATGACAATGCCTCATTGAAAAATGCAACTGATTGTTCGTGAGCAAATTGTTCATTTGAAAATTTTGATTCGAGAGGGATAATATAGTTGCTCAACCATGGCAGCAATGCACCCTTTCCGATACCGATTGCACTATACTGCGGAAGGTGCGAATGTAAATCAATAAACCCGGGTGTTATAACGCTATTGCTCAAATCAACTATTCTGTCATTGTTGCCGGTCAATTTTTCGGAGTATGGCTCTAATGATGCTATTTTGCCTTGTTCATCAATTGTCAAGCAATAATCGCACAAAAAGTCACATTTGTCATGATTGACAGGATTCAAAAAATTACTTCTTAAGATTGTTTTCATTTCATTCTCGGCACAGAATTTGATTAAATAGTCTAATATGTATAATTTAAAATAAGTTTCAAATATGTTCGGAAATATAGTAAAATATCTTAATTTAACAATAATTTTTGTCCTTACAGGTGCAGTTGCCTTGTTGTTAAGCTCATTTATAGATAGGGTCTTCATCTCTCCGCCTGTATCGGCATCTTTATCGGAGGATTTGAAGAACAACAAGCAGGAAGTGATTCAAATCAACATCTTGAACGCTTCAGGGGAAGCCGGACTTGCAGCACGAGCCAAAGAATATTTGAGAGTTCGCGGATTCGATGTAGTCGAAATTGGAAATTATCCTGAAAATCTTGAAAATAGCAAAATTATTGACAGATTGGGAGACATCAATTCGGCATACAAAGTAGCTTATGCAGTTGGAATTACCGATTCGCTCATCACATCGCAAATTGATTCGAGTCTGTTTCTCAGGTCTTCAATTATACTCGGCAAGGATTTTGCTTTACTCAAGCCTTTCAAATAAAATTTTATCCCATCGCAAAACGTCATACGAATATGTTCAACTATTTTAAACGGTCATTTGTCAAAATTTGGTAAACCTCGTACTTCAAAAGGCTTAGCTACACTATGTGCTAAAATTGCAGACAGTAAGCTCGCCCATGATATTTTAATAATGAATCTCTCCGAAATTGATACAGCACCATCAGACTTTTTTGTGATTTGCACTTGCGATAGCGATGTGCAAGTTGATGCTGTTGTAAATGCTATCAACCGAACGATTAGAGAGTTTGGATTTGCAAGACCTGCTATGGAAGGAATGAATTCCAAAGAGTGGGTCATCCTTGATTTCTTCGATGTAGTGTGCCATGTGATGATTTCGCAATCTCGCAACTACTACAAACTCGAAAAACTTTGGGGCGACGCAGCATTTATGAAAATGAATGATGACGGCGAACTTCGTGCTTTGAAAAAAGCTGATTTGTTAAGCGTAATAAGAGAGAAGGTCTTAGATTAGAATGTTAAAAATTTATCTCAAAGAAATATTCAATAGTGCTATTCAGAAAATGGGTTTGGAGATTTCGGGTGAAATCATTATTGATATACCCAAAAATCCTGAACATGGCGATTTGTCGTGCAATGTTGCTATGCAATTTGCCAAACAATTGGGCATGAATCCACGTCAATTAGCTGAAAAATTTATTGCCAATCTCGATTATGACTCTCAATTCATCGAACGTGTTGATATTGCAGGTCCGGGATTCATCAATATCAAATTTACTCCCAAATTCATTACTTCTTGCTTTGAACAAATCGCTCAAATCCGCGAAGATTACGGCAAAATCAAGTTAGAATCACCAAAAAAAATCAATGTCGAATACGTCAGTGCTAATCCCACCGGATTATTACATCTCGGGCATGGCAGAAATGCCGTTATAGGCGACACTGTAGCAAATCTGTACGAATGGACAGGCAATGAAGTTACTCGCGAATACTATTTTAATAACGCGGGCAACCAAATGAATAATCTCGGGAAATCAATCTTTGCACGATATATGCAATCAACCAAAGACCCAAATTATCCTTTTCCGGATGATGGCTACCATGGTTTGTATATCACCGATATTGCAAAAGTTTTGGCTTCCGAACTTGGCGATTCGCTTGCAACAGGCACTGAAAAAGATTATGAAATTTGCCGTAAACGCGGCGAAGAATGGTGCTTTGAGCAAATTCTAAACACACTTAAACGATTGAAAATTAAGCAAGATATATTTTTCAATGAAGACAGTTTATATACCGACGGCAAAATCGAAGAAGTGATTCAAGAATTCAAAGCTAAAGATTTGGCTTATGAAAAAGATGGTGCTTTGTGGCTCAAATTTACCGAACTCGGTCTTGAAAATGATAGAGTAATCGTAAAATCAACCGGCGAACCCACTTATAGATTGCCGGATATTGCCTATCACCGCGAAAAATTCCTCCGTGGATACGATTTGATTGTTGACGTTTTCGGTGCCGACCACATAGCAACAGTACCCGATGTTTTAGCAGGTGTGAAGGCTTTAGGCTTTGATAATGAAAAGGTTAAAGTATTAATTCACCAGTTTGTGACTCTCACTGAAAATGGCGAACAAGTCAAAATGTCCAAACGTACCGGTAAAAGCTACACATTAGATGAGCTCTTGGATGAAGTGGGCGAGGACGTCGTTAGGTTTTTCTTCATCATGAGAGGAATTTCTACCCATCTTGAATTTGATTTGTCCCTTGCTAAGGAACAAAGCGAGAAAAATCCTGTGTTCTATTTACAATATGCTCATGCTCGCATCACATCAATAATTGACAAAGCTGAAGTTACTGCAGATAGCGAGATTAAATACGAACTCTTAACTCATGAAGCGGAACAAAAGCTAACCAAAGAGCTTCTCCGATTCCCTGAAATTGTAAGTGCAGCGGCGGCAAAGTTTGAACCACAGCTTTTGGCTGAATACCTTCGTGAAGTCTCGTCCGCATTCCATGTCTTTTACCATGAATGCAGAATTTTGAATACAGAAAATGACATCATGAATGCCCGATTGGAATTAGCCAAAATGACCAAGCAGGTAATCAAAAACGGGCTTCAAATACTCGGAATTTCAGCACCCGACAGAATGTAATTTAAAATAAAATGGAAAAAATAATGACTGAACCTTTGATGCCCCAAAAGCATTCTTACAAAATCGAACTCGAACCCGGTGAATACTTATGGTGTGCTTGCGGCAAGTCCGAAAATCAACCATTTTGCGATGATTCTCATAATGCGACGGATTGTCAACCTGTTCAATTTGAAATTACTGTAAAGAAAATTTATTCCATTTGCGGTTGCAAACGTTCAGAAAAGAATGCCTTTTGCGATGGTACCCACAAATTATTATAATTTGACTTTCGCCTCTAAAGCCATGAGCTAATGATTATATATTGCAATGACTTACATTTTCCACTTAATGTTGCATCCTATACTTGGAATTTGCATTTCAATCTCATTGGTGCCCGATAAAACTGCATCAATTGCATTAGATAAATCTATACCCGTAACCGGAACATTATTCCCGGGACGCGAGGCATCGAATTGCCCGTGATAGCGCAACTTCAACTCCGAATCAAAAACGTAAATATCAGGTGTACAAACTGCTTTGTATGCTTTGGCAATTTCTTGCGTTTCATCATACAAATACGCAAACTCAAATCCATATTTTTCGGCTGTGATGACCATGTTTTCCGGTGAATCCGCAGGATAGTTAATCACATCATTTGGGTTGATTCCAATGACTGAAACGCCATTTGCAATGTATTGGCTTGCAAGTTCGGAAAGTTTATCGGCTATATGAATTACAAAGGGGCAATGATTGCAAATAAACATCACAACTGTTGCTTTTGTTGATTGCAAATCTTGCAATGACTGCTTTTGTTGCAGTTTCGGATTCCATAATTCGAAATCGGGAGCTTTAAAGTCCATTGGTAAATTTAGAGATTCAGTTCTTGCCATCTTATCCTCAATTATTATAAACATTCTAAGCTTAGTATCGTCTAAGTAACGTAACATCCTAATTATAAATTGCATAAAGAAAATGAATCAAACCGGAATTTTAATTTTTGTATCTGTTATACTATTGATTTTTGTAGCTTTCGACACCTATTTTCTAATCAAATGGAAAAAATTAGTTGCCATTCGCCAATGGAAGAAGCTCTATTTCCAAATTCCTCTTATCATATCAATCATAATGTTATTGCTTTTTATTTATGTGACATATGGAAGAGTCCTTAATGATGAAAAAAATTCAAGCGTCAATATAGCTTTCATGATTACAAGTATTTGGTATTTGCCCAAAATCATCATCGTGCCAATTATGTTCTTCTGGGACACAATCAAGGGATTTTATAGATTATTAAGAAATCTTTTCACCAAAAAATCTGTAAAATCAGAAATTCCTATCGTGAAAAGTCGCAGGAAATTTGTCCAAAATGTGACTTGGAGTTTTGCAGGAATTCCTTTTATCGCTGCTTTCAAAGGCATTCTCCATACTGCATACGATTTCAAAGTACATCGAATAGACTTGCCGCTTATCAAGTTATCGCCCGAGCTTGATGGATTGAAAATTATTCAAATTTCTGACCTGCATTTTGGTTCCTTTTATTCTCGAGAACCGTTATTAGATGCTTTGTTTACAATTAACAATCTACATCCGGATTTGATTTTTATCACGGGAGATTTTGTAAATTTCAACCCTAAAGAAATGGATTTCGGCTTTGATATCATGGAGAAATTGAAAGCAAAGCATGGCATATATGCTTGTTTGGGCAATCATGACCATTATATGAGCAAACCCGACCACCAATATTTATTATCATTTTTTGATGATTCGCCTGTGCGATTACTGAATAACGAAAATACTGTCCTAAACATAAACGGAAAAAATATCAACATAGCCGGAGTGGATAATTACGGAAGTCGTCAAACTTTCGGAGATTTTGACAAGGCACTTGCAGGTCTGAATAATACTGATCCGACTTTGCTCTTGTGTCACGACCCGACAAATTGGGATAGATTTTTGCGCGGCAAAAGCGATGTAGATGTGACTTTTTCCGGTCATACTCATGGCGGTCAATTAGGATTCGATTTATTGGGGAAACACTATTCTCCCGTTACTTGGGCTTATAAGCAATATGCCGGATTGTATCACGATTCCGACCAATATTTGTACGTAAATCGTGGACTTGGTATGTCTGGACCTCCAATCAGATTGGGTGTCAATCCGGAAATTACGTTGTTTACACTCAAAACGCCTGATTTTGTGACCTAAAATTTAGCTTTTAAAATATTCAAAAACGGTTTTGACGAACATAGAAATGCCGGTAATCATTGCCTTTTCTTCGGGTATGAGTTTGCTATTATGCAAGGGCGGCAAATAGTCTTTATCGTGAGGCTGAACACCCAAGAGCCAAAAACTTCCCGGAACCTTTTGCAAATAATATGCAAAATCTTCAGCCCAAAGTCGTGGTTCATAATCGTAAACAAAATCATCGCCAAGCAAATCTGTAGCAATTTGTTTGGCTTTTTGCGTTTCAGCAGGTGAATTCACTATCGGAGAATAACCGGTGACGATATTCACTTCAGCTGTGCAATTATGCAAACTTGCGATTGCATGTGTCGAATCGGCAATCAATTTCACCATTTCCTGACGCCAATCTTCATTATAAGTTCTCAGAGTGCCTTTCAGCTCTACTTTTTCAGGGAAAATGTTTGTTGTGTTGCCACCGTTTATTGAAGTTATCGAAAGTACGCCCGGCTCGAGTGGATTTCGCTTTTTGTTGATTAATGTCTGGAAATGCTGAATCAATTGGGCTGCGGTCAATATTGGGTCGTTCCCCGAATGTGGTTGGGCAGCGTGAGAGCCTTTGCCGTGAATCGTGATGTATATTTCATTCGTTGACGCAAATGCCCGACCTTCGCAAAATGAAATTGTTCCTGTTTTGGCATCCGGGAAAATGTGTTGTCCAAAAATCGCATCAACTTTGGGATTATCCAACACACCTTCAGCTATCATCATTGTAGCGCCTCCCGGGAGAACTTCCTCGCCGGGCTGAAACAGCAACTTCACAGTACCTTTCAATTCGCTCTCGTGCGATTTCAAAATTATAGCAGTCCCGAGCAGCATCGAGGTGTGCATATCATGACCACAAGCGTGCATTACACCTTCGTTCACTGATGCAAAATCTAGTTCCGTTTCTTCTAAAACCGGCAAGGCATCAATATCGGCGCGTAATGCGATACATTTCGATTTATCTGCACCAATAGTCGCTACAACACCTGTATTTGCAATTGATTTATATTCAATTTTATATTCATCTAAGACACTTTTGATAAATTTCGAAGTGTTATATTCTTGAAAAGATAGTTCAGGATTTTTGTGAATGTGGCGTCTGAATTCAACTACTTTATCGAATACTTCATGAGCTTTATCAAAAATTGTTTGATTATCCATTTGATTGAACCTTTAAAATTAAATTATAATTTCACTTTCATCTAAAAATATCGCCGCTCCTTCCAATGTGACTTCAGATATATTTCCGGTCGAAGAGCGCACGAAATTCACAAACAATTCCGAGCCACTTGGTGGAATCAGTTTGATTGGCAGAGGCAAATTGTCATGTATATGAGCATAAATAGCAGCCGAAACAGAACCTGTGCCGCAAGCACCCGTAATACGCTCGATTCCTCTTTCGTATGTTTTGATTTTCAAGCAATTATCAGCAATGGCAATCAAATTCACATTGACACCACGCGGAAAAGCACTAAAATCATATCTGATTTTGCGAGCTATTTCGATAAATTTGGAATCTTCATCAAAATTGATTCCCAAATCTGAATCGCTTATTACAAAGTGGTCGCTTCCAACATCGAATAAACCGCATTTAATAATCTTACCATCAAATTCATATTCAAAATCAGTGTTGATTTTTATCGGGTCGGGCATTGAAAGTATTATATTTTCCGAATTGAATCTTGCTTTATAATTGCTTCCAGCCATAAAAAATGAAACTTGACCTTCATCAACGAACTTCAAATCTTTTGCAAACCGAACTGCACATCTGCCACCATTGCCACACATCATTCCCGAGGTACCGTCAGTATTGTAAAAATTAACTTCAAAATCGTATTTTGACGAATCATTTACAAACATGACACCTTCGCTCAAAAAATTCTCTGTTTTGGTCAATCTGACTATTTCGGGTACTAATTGCGTCATTTGTTCGCGAGACAAAGCATAATCACGATTGTCAATTACATTGAACAAATTTCCGGCACCGGACATATTAAAAATTTTCAAATTCATTTTTTGGAATAGTTAATACTTTTTAAAATTTGGTCATGGATTAAACCGTTCGTAGCGAGTATAGTAGGGGAGTCGAGCCAAAATTCGTCTCCGTTGTATTGGGTGATTTTGCCACCGGCTTCTTTGACGAGTAGATATCCTGCTGCCATATCCCAAGGGAAAAGCGAGCTCTCCCAAAAACCGTCGAATCTACCGGCTGCAACGTATGCTAAATCTAAAGCTGCCGAACCGAGCCTTCTAATCGGAATACCGCTCTGAACAATGCCCACAAATGTATCAACACAGTTATGCGGATTTTCGTTGACATTGTACGGAAAGCCTGTTACTAAGAGAGAGGTTTTCATATCATCGGAGTCGGAAATACTGATTGTCTTACCGTTTAAATATGCTCCACCACCATTCACTGCTACAAACAATTCGTCCAACAATGGGTGATAAATAACTCCGCACAGTACGTCTTTGCCTTTTCGTACAGCAATACTAACACAGAAAACGGGAACAGCATGAGCGAAATTGACAGTGCCGTCAAGCGGGTCAATGACCCATTGATAGTCCGAATCTTCTTTTCCGGTATCTCCGGTTTCTTCAGCCAAAAATTTATGTTCGGGGAAATATGACTTTATCGTTTCAATTATAGCATTTTCAGCCTTGAAATCGTATTCGGTAACCAAATTGTTGATTCCTGTCTTGTTTTTTATTTCAAATGTAGAGCCGAAGCCTTCTTTCAATATAGCTCCCGCTTTAAGAGCCGCTTCGATAGCACATTTTTCAAGTAATTCTAACATTGTTTTCAATTTTTCTTGCTTAAATTAAATAATAAAAATATATAGAGACATTTGGACTTGAGTTATTTTATAAAAAAAAACCGAATCCATACAGATTCGGTTTTTTAATCAATTCTTAATCAAAAATTAAATCTTTGTTGCTACTGATTTACCTTGCAAAAATAGCATGAAATAATCACGGCTTCCGGCTTTCGAATCTGTACCGCTCATGTTGAATCCGCCGAATGGATGGACATCAACTAATGCACCTGTACATTTGCGATTCAAATAGAGATTGCCAACGTGGAATTCATTTTTTGCACGTTCGAGTTTCGCTTCGTTCTTTGAATAAACTGCACCTGTCAATCCGTAAAGAGTTCCATTTGCAATATCCAAAGCGTGGTCATAATCGCGAGCTTTTGTGACTGCCAAAACAGGACCAAAAATTTCTTCTTGTGCAAGTCTTGCATTTTCATCAATGTCAATGAATACAGTTGGTTCGATATAATATCCGTCCAAAGATTCGACTTTTTTGCCACCGCAAAGTAATTTGCCTTCTTCGTGACCAATTTTGATATATTCCAACATTGATTTTTCGGCACTTTGATTGATGACAGGACCAACACGGTAATCTTCTCTCGGGTCGCCGACTTTAAAAGTTTCAACTTCGGTTTTCAATTTTGCAACGAATTCATCGTAAACTGATGCGTCAATAATGGCACGTGAACAAGCTGAACATTTTTGTCCTTGGAAACCGAATGCAGCTGCAGCAACACCTTTTACAGCATCATCTACGTCGGCTTCAGAGTCAACGATAATTGCATCTTTGCCACCCATTTCCGCAACGACTCTTTTTATCCATATTTGTCCGGGATTTGCTTTGGCTGCACGTTCGATAATTCTAAGTCCAACTTCCATCGAACCTGTGAAAGAAATAAATCTTGTTTTCGGATGGTCAACTAAGTAATCTCCGGCTTCAGCACCTGACGCAACGAAGAAATTCAAGACGCCTTCCGGCAATCCGACTTCTTTCATTATATCGGCGAACAAATACGCCATCATTGGTGTTTCCGACGATGGTTTCATTACTACAGTATTACCTGTTACAAAAGATGCTGATGAAATCCCTGCCATAATAGCAAATGGGAAATTCCAAGGTGGGATACAAATACCAACTCCAAGCGGAACGTAGAAATATTGGTTCTTTTCGCCCGGGAATGGAGTAAGAGCTTGGTCTTGACCATATCTTATTGCTTCACGACCGTAGAATTCCATGAAATCAATTGCTTCGCAAGTGTCGGCATCAGCTTCTGCAAAGTTTTTACCTGCTTCGGTAATCATCCAAGCATTGATTTCGAAACGTCTTTTTTTCATTACTTCAGCTGCTTTGAACAAGTATGAGGCTCTTTCTTCAGCAGGAGTATATTTCCAAGTTTCAAATGCTTTGAGTGCTGCTTGGATAGCATCTTCTGCTTCTTTTGCGCCGCCCTTTTGGAATGTACCGACTAATTCGCTTTTGTTGCCGGGGTTATAAGATTTAGTTTTTTTGTCAGTAAAAACTTGTTTTCCGCCTATAATATTCGGATATTCCTTTCCTAACTGTTGACGTACGTATTCAATCGCTTCTTTTTGCTTTCTAACGTTTTCTTCAATTGTAAAATCGAAAGGCATTAAATTTTGAAATTCAGTCATGTGATTGCTCCAATATGTTTTATGAAGATTGCATTTAACATAGATACAAAATTAATGAAAAAATTATAATAAACAAGGAGAATCGGATTCGCATCGATAAGTTTGCAAAATAATTGATAGCTTTACTGATAAGCAGGTAAGCCTGTGATATAATGACCAAGAATTAATGTATGTATGTCATGAGTGCCTTCATATGTCTTCACCGATTCCAAATTTGCAGCATGTCGCATAATCGGGTATTCGCCAAGTATGCCGTTCGCTCCGTGAATTTCGCGAGCTAATCGGGCACAGTTTAGAGCCATTTCTACGTTATTCCGTTTTGCAAAAGAAACGTGTTGTGGCGTGGCTTTGCCTTCTTCCATCAATCTTCCCAATCGGATATTCACAAGCTGAGCTTTGGAAATTTCAGTCAGCATGTAAACAAGTTTTTCCTGAACTAACTGAAAAGCACCAATCGGTTTATCAAATTGAATTCGAGATTTTGCGTAATCAACCGAGGACTGATAAACAGCTAATGCGGCACCCACAGCACCCCAGGCTATTCCATATCGAGCTTGAGTCAAACACGATAGCGGTCCTTTCAATCCGGAAATGTTCAAAATGTTTTCAGCAGGGATTTCGCAATCTTGGAATATCAATTCCGACGTTACAGACGCTCTAAGAGAATGTTTGCCCTTCATTTCGGGAGCTGTAAATCCGGGAGTACCTTTATCAACTATGAATCCGTGAATCTCACCGTCTAATTTTGCCCATACTACAGCTACATCTGCAACAGTTCCATTTGTAATCCACATTTTAGCACCGTTGAGCAAAAAGCCCTGGCTTGTTTTAGTTGCAGTTGTTATCATTCCTGCTGGATTCGACCCGAAATCGGGTTCCGTAAGCCCGAAACAGCCTATGAATTCAGCTTCTGCTAATTTCTTGAGATATTTATCTTTCTGGCTTTCGCTGCCATATCTCCAAATAGGATACATCACCAAAGAACTCTGAACTGATGCGAAGGACCTAATAGCCGAATCTCCTCGTTCGAGTTCTTGCATAGCGAGTCCATACATCACATATCCGGCACCGGAGCCACCGTAGTGTTCGGGAAACTTGATGCCAAACACTCCCAAATTGGCTAATTTTTTAGTCAAATGCGATGGGTAAGTAGCATTTTGGAAATGAGATTCGATTATGGGAATTACTTCATCATCAACAAAATCTCTGACTATATTTCGGAACATTATCTCGTCGTCGGATAATAGGTCATCGGTATAAAAAAAATCACTCATGGGCATATTATATTATTGATTTTTAAATGTTTTAAATTCTCATTTGTTAAAAATACCTTAATTTTCTGAAAAAATGTGCGAAATATCATGATAAATCAAGAAAAATTGTTACTTTTGTAAATCTCAAAAAGGGATGGGCTCGTGAAGCCCATTTTTTAATTTTTCTTTAATTTTGATATTATAACTGTTTACAATTATGGCTCGACGTAAACCCAAACATAAGATTGACAAAAAAGTCATCATCGAAGCATTTGCAGAAATGGCTAAGCACAAAAGCATTGACCGCGATTTGCTTCAAGGTATTCTCGAAGAAACTCTTTCGATGATAATCCGTAAAAAATACGGGCAAGAATCGAAATTCGAGATTATCGTCAATATGGAAAAAGGCGATATCGAAATTTATCTCATGAGAGAAATTGTCGAGGTTGTCGAGGATGAAGTGCTTCAGATTGCAATTGCGGACGCTCGAAAATTTTCCGACGAAGAATATGAAATCGGTGATGAATTCATCGAGGAAATTACTTTGGAAAATATTTCCGATAGCTTCGGCAGACGTCTTGTGACTTTAGCATCGCAAAATCTAAACCAAAGAATTAGAGAAGTTGAAAAGGATAATGTTTTCCGCGAATATATTGACAAAGTTGGCGAAATCATTATCGGAGAAATTTATCAAGTTCGCCGCCATGACATCTTAGTCGTCCATAACAAAATCGAGATGAGACTTCCACGCGAAGAACAAATCCCTAATGAGCCTTATCGCTACAAGAAAAATCAAACTATTAAAGCTCTTATCAAAGAAGTCAAACGCTCAGGTGCAGGCGGACAACCCGAAGTTATTTTGTCACGTGCATCAGAAGACTTTTTGGCGAGATTATTCGAAATTGAAATTCCCGAAATTTACGATGGTATAATTCAAATTAAATCAATTGCTCGTGACCCGGGCGAACGTTCTAAGGTAGCAGTTGTGTCCTTCGACGACAGAGTTGACCCGGTTGGGGCTTGTGTCGGTATGAAAGGGATACGAATTCACTCGATAGTACGCGAATTGAACAACGAAAATATTGATTTGATTGAATATACTGAAGATATAAATTTATTTATAGCTCGTGCATTGTCGCCGGCTAAAGTAGATGAAATTGAACTTTCAACTGAAACAAGAACAGCAAACGTCACTGTTAAGGACGACCAAGTTGCTCTCGCTGTCGGTAAAAATGGACAGAACGTTAGATTGGCTTCAAAATTAACAGGATATAATATTTTGCTCACTAAGCTCGGTGATGAAGATATTGAACTGACTGAATTTTTGCCGGATATGGGTAAAGAATTATACGACTTGGTATTCGATACAGGCATTGAAACAGCTCGCGAATTCTTAGAAGCGAACACTGATTTCTTGTTGACTATTCCCGGAATGACCAAAGAAAAACTCGTAGAGCTTCGCCAAATTATGCTTGTAGAATTTGACGAACACGAACAACCTGAGATTCTTGAAGCTATTAAAAATTTCAAGCCGAACCAAGACATAATATTGGATTAACAAATAGGATTTATGGCTACAGATAAAAATATTAAGCTATTCAAATTAGCATCTGAAATTAACATTGGTAGAGACACTATTGTTGATTTTCTAAACGGTAAGGGTTTTGACATCGTCAATAAACCCATTACTTCACTTACACCTGTAATGGTAGATTTGGTTTACGAAAAATTCAGACGCGAAAAGAAAGCCGCCGAAACTGTTCGAGAAAAAATCCAAAAGCATAAAGATATCCGGGTCGAAAACAAGCGAACTGTTGATGACAAATACCGCGAAGACAAGCTCAAAGAGCAAGCTCTTCATCATCATCTTGAAGAAGTGGCAGCGGAAATAGTTGAACCAGAACCTATAATCGAACCAATAGTCAAAGCTGTTCCAATTGAACCGATTGAGGAAGTTTCAGCCAAAACTGAAAAAATCATTCCCGAAATCGAAGAAGCTCCAAAAGCAGAAGTTACAAAAGCTGAACCAGTTGAAATCGTTGAAGAAAAAGTTAAACCGGAAGAAGTTGTACCTGCCAAAGTAATTGAAGTTGCTCCGGAAGTTGAGGAAGTCAAAGCAATTGAGCCGGAAATAGTTCCTGAAACCGTCGAAATCGTTAAAGAAGTTCCGGTAAAAGAAACAAAAATTGAACACAAGCACGTCAAAGCTGCAAAAGAAGAAAAGAAAGAAGACAAAAAAGCAGAAGAAATTGCTCCGCAAAAAGTTGAGCCTGTAGCTGAAACTATAGAAGTGGTCGAACCTGTAAAAGAAAGTAAAATTGAAGCATCGGTTGAAAAAATTGAAGATAAAAACGAAATTGATGATGTAGATGATATTGACGATGTTGATGAAGTTGATGATTCAGACGAATCTGATGAAATTGAACGACAACAACTTCAAGAAAAAGATGACATCGCAAGCGGTCGCCAGTTACGTGGGTTGACAGTTCTGGGCAAAATTGATATTAAAGCCCCCAAATCCCGTAAGGAAAGAGCCGCCGAAAAAGCTGAAAAGAAAATCAAAGCAGATAAAAAAGCTAAACAAGAATCCGACGAAAAAGCAGCTAAAGCTGAGAAAAGAAGACCGAGGAGAGCCGATACCAGAACAAGTCCGCCTCCGCCTACGGGTAAAGAAAAAGAAGCTCCGGCAGCCGATGGTGACAAATCTGCAGCTAAACCAAAGCAATTCAAAAAACGCAAGCATAATGTAGGCGAAACTCCGGTTCAGCAGCCTTCTACCAAGCAAGTTTTGGATTTGAAAACCAAATTCAAAGACAAACCAAAAATCGAAGAAAAAGCTCCTGAAAAGGACGACAAAAAGAAACGTAAACGCAAAAAATCTATCCGCGAGACGATTAGTCAAGAGGATGTGGACAGAGCGATTCGCGAAACCTTATCGGGTATGGATTCCGGCGGTTCGTCACAACGTAATCGTATGAGATTGAAACGGAAAGCCGAACGCGAAGAAAAGGAAATGAAAATTGCGGAAGACAAAGCAATTGATGACCAAATCCTAAAATTATCCGAATACGTTACCACAAGTGACTTAGCATCGCTTATGGGCATTTCGCCTTCTGAAGTTATCATGAAATGTATGGAACTTAATCTTATGGTTACGATAAACCAAAGATTGGATAAAGATACGATTTCGATGATAGCTCTTGACTATGGTTACGATGTTGAATTTTTAGACCAAAAACAAGTCCTTCACGTAGAGGAAGACATTGACCCGATTGAGACTTTGAAGCCGCGTGCTCCAATTGTAACAATCATGGGACACGTTGACCATGGTAAGACATCATTGCTTGACCATATTCGTAGTGCCAATGTTGTAGCTGGCGAAGCCGGCGGTATCACCCAACACATCGGTGCATACAGCGTTGAACTTCCAAATGGTAAATCAATCACTTTCTTAGATACTCCGGGTCACGAGGCATTTACAGCTATGCGTGCTCGTGGTGCTCAAGTTACAGACATCGTTGTATTGGTCGTTGCCGCTGATGATAGTGTGATGCCTCAATCTATTGAAGCCATCAGTCATGCAAAAGCAGCGAAAGTGCCGATTGTTGTTGCGATTAATAAAGTGGACAAAATCGACTCAAATCCGGACAGAATCAAACAACAACTTGCTGATTACGGTGTTCTTGTTGAAGAATGGGGTGGTAATCATCAAGCAGTTGAGATTTCTGCCAAATTCGGAAAAAATATTGATACTTTGCTCGAAAAAATCTTGCTCGAAGCCGAAATTTTGGAATTGAAAGCAAATCCTGACAGACTTTGCAAGGGTGTTGTTATCGAATCTAATATGAAACAAGGTTTTGGAGCCGTTGCAACTGTCATCATCCAAAAAGGAACATTGAAAGTTGGCGACCCGTTTGTAGCAGGTTTCCATTCCGGTAAAGTCCGTGCTTTACTCGACGAACGCGAAAAAAGAGTGGATTCTGTAGGTCCGGCAGACCCGATTTTGGTTGTTGGATTCGACGGATTGCCTGAATCAGGTGATTCATTCATGTCAACAGGAAGTGAAATTGAAGCTCGCGAAATTGCCAACGAACGTAAGAAATTGAGACGCGAACAAGAACTTCGCCAAACGAAACTTGTTACACTCGACCAAATTTCTGCACAAATACAGCTCGGTGGAGTGAAGGAATTGAATTTGGTCATCAAAGGTGACGTGACAGGTTCTGTCGAAGCATTGAGTGATTCATTGCAAAAACTATCAACCGATGAAGTTAAAGTCCAAATTCTGCACAAAGGCGTAGGCACAATCTCTGAAACTGACGTTATGTTGGCTGCTGCATCAGGTGCAGTTGTAATAGGATTTAGCGTCAATCCATCTGCTAAAGCTCGCAAAGCAGCAGAATCGGAACAAGTGGATATCAGACTGTATAATATCATCTATGACTGCATAAATGAGATTCAGTTAGCATTGGAAGGTCTTCTTGCACCGGAATACAAAGAGGAAATCACTGCTACTGTCGAAGTCAGAAAAACATTCAAAATTTCTCGACTTGGAGTAATTGCCGGTTGTTACGTTTTGAGTGGCAAAATCACCCGTAACGACAAAATCAGAGTCCGCAGAGATGGATTTGTCCAATTTGAGGGTGGAATTTCATCACTCAAACGCGGCAAAGACGATGTGAAAGAAGTTGATACAGCATATGAATGTGGTATTCAAATTGACGGTTACAATGATTTGCAGGAGTCTGATATCATCGAGTCTTTCAAATTGGTAGAAATTAAGCGTAAGCTGAAGTAACAAAAATCATGTCTATAAGAGCCGAAAAAGTAGCAAGTACAGTCAAAAGGCTGCTTGCTCAACATATAACAGATATTTCGCGAGAAATTAAAGCAGGATTTGCCACCTTGACTTCGGTCAAGATGACAAGTGATTTGCATCTCGTGAAATGTTATGTTAGTTTGTTCGGCAAAGACACCCAGCCCGGCTTGCTGCTTGAAGAACTCGAAAGGCGTAAACATCTTTTCAAACATTTGATTGCTAAAGAAATGAGATTACGCACGATTCCGGATTTCAAATTTTATTACGATGATACTCTTGACCAGATTGACCACATCAAAGACCTCATAAATTCCTCCAAAACCGGAAACGCTGATTTGTTCAACGAATCTTCAGATAAATAGCCTTATGATTTTAACAAAACGGAATTTAGATGAGTTCCATCAATGGTTCGAAGGCTTGAACACTGACGGTGGAATGATTTTAATTGATAAAGCCCTCGATTGGACATCATTCGATGTCGTTGCCAAACTTCGCTCACTCACAAGAATAAAAAAAATCGGTCATGCAGGAACTTTAGACCCTTTGGCTACCGGATTGTTAATTATTTGCTTCGGGAAATATACAAAAAAAATCAACGAATTTCAAGATTTGCTAAAAGCATACGAAAGTAAATTCAAATTTGGTGCTACTACCAAATCATTTGATTCGGAATTTGAAGAAGAAAATTTTCGCCCGACAGAGCACATTACTCTCGAATTATTGCAATCATCAGCAAAAGAATTCACGGGTCAAATTTCTCAAATCCCTCCAATTTTTTCAGCGAAAAAAGTAGCAGGGAAGAGCCTTTACAAATATGCCCGAAAAAATCAAGAAGTTGAAATTAAGCCTTCAATCGTTGAAGTTTATAATTTCGACATTTTGAATTACGAAAATTGCATTGCCGACGTCTTTATAAAATGTTCAAAAGGGACGTATATTCGTTCATTAGCGAATGATTTGGGGCAAGCTGTTGGTTCAGGTGCTTATTTGAATCAATTGCGTCGCACAGCTATTGGCGATTTTTTAGTTTCGGATGCAATCACCATAAATGAATTTATGGAATTATTAAACAATTATAAAGCGAATACCGTTGAAAGTTTATAATTCTCTCAGTGAGATAGATAAATTCAGTAATAGAATTTTGACCGTTGGCACATTTGATGGTGTGCATATCGGTCATAAGGAAATATTCAAAACTTTGCTTGATGATGCTTCTGCAAGTAATTCCGAACACTTAGTTGTGACTTTCGACCCGCATCCTCGATTAGTTCTCGGCAAACACGACAAACCAAAGTTATCGCTGCTTACTTCGACGGAAGAACGTTTATTGCTTTTTGAACGCAATAATATCGAGCACGTTTTTGTTATAAAATTTGATTACGATTTCTCTCAACTTTCCGGAAGAGAATTCATTATTGATTATCTTTATGAAAAAATTGGTTTCAATAAGATTTTAATTGGTTACGACCATACTTTTGGTAAAAATCGTTCGGGAAATATAGATTTATTGAGAGCCTTGGCGCTAGAATTTGGTTTTGAAGTCGAAAAAATTGAGCCATTTAAAGATGGCGAAATCATAATTTCGAGCACCAAAGTCCGAACAGCGTTGCAAGCTAATGAAATTGAATTGGCAAATGAATTATTAGGCTATACTTTTTTTGTTTCTGGACATGTCATCAGAGGCGCCAGACGCGGCTCTACGATTGGATTCCCAACGGCAAATATAATGGTGCCATACGAATTTAAGATAATGCCGGCAATTGGAGTTTATTTGGTTAGTTCAGTTATTGACGGCATTCATTATTGGGGAATGGCAAATATCGGCTATAGACCTACTGTTAGCGATGACAAACAGGTTTCGCTCGAAGTGCATTTTTTTGATTTTGATGGCGACATTTATGATAAAGAGTTGCGAATTAATTTTCATTATTTCTTGAGACACGAACAAAAGTTCAATAGTTTAAACGATTTGACTAATCAACTCGTTATAGATAAAGAAAACTCGATAAAAATACTCCCAAATCATAAAAATGATTTTATTATTTGAAAAAAAAGTCGTATTTTTAAAATTCGTTTAATAGGAAAAATTTTAAGGAAATTTAGATGATTACATCTGAACAAAAGTTAGAAGCTGTTACAAAATTTGGTGCAGACCAAGCTGATTCCGGCAAGCCGGAAGTCCAAATTGCATTGTTTACCTTGAGGATTACTCATCTGACAGGTCACCTTGATACACATAAAAAAGACCACCACAGTCGTAGAGGTTTGATTAGGTTAGTATCAAAAAGACGCAAGCTTCTTAAGTATTTGATGGAGAATGATATCAGCCGTTACCGCCAGGTGATAGCCGCCTTATCACTTCGTAAATAACTAAAGAACGGCGATTTCGCCGTTTTTTTTTCATCCGAACATTATTGTTAAATTATAATTGATATATTATGTCAAAAGTTAGCGTATCTTTAGATTTTCACGGCAAGGAATACACCTTAGAAACCGGTCGCTTTGCAAAATTCTCCAACGGTGCTGTCATGGTTAGTTGCGAGGATACTTACGTTTTAGTGACTGTTGTTGCCGCAGATACCCCAAAACTTGATATTGATTTTTTGCCTCTACAAGTCGAATATCGAGAAAAAACCTCAGCTGCCGGAAAAATTCCCGGTGGTTACATCAAAAGAGAAGGAAGACCGAGCGAAAAGGAGATTTTAACCTCGCGTTTGATAGACAGACCAATCAGACCAATGATTACAAAAGGTTGGAATTACGAAACACAAATTATCGCTTCAGTTTATTCGGCAGACGCAGACAATGACCCTGATACTTTAGCAGCAGTTGGCGCTTCCGCAGCATTGCTTATCTCAAGTATTCCATTCAATGGACCTCTTTCTGAAGTGAGGGTGGGTATGATTGATGGCGAATTTATTGCTAATCCTTCTTACGACCAATTGAAAGAATCTGTTCTCGATATTATCGTTGCAGGTACTGACAATGCGATTTTGATGGTTGAAGGCGAATCTAAAGAAATCAGCGAAGAATTATTCGTTCAAGCGCTTGAATATGCTCACAAAGAAATCAAAGTTTTGAATGGTTTGCAAAATCAATTATTGGCTCAATATAGCAATGAAAAACGCGAAGTTCTTGTCAATGAAATTCCCGACGAAGTTTATGACCTCATAGTGAATGAAATTGAAGATGAATTGAATACTTATGTTCACAAAATCACTACTAAAAGTGAAAGACAAGAGCAACGTAGAGCAATCTTTGATAAAGCAGTTTTGAAAATGACAGAACAATTTGCTGAAAATGAAGAAATTGCTCCTAAAATCGAAAAATATACTTCAAAAGTCGTTTCTGAACTCGAAAAGAGAATGATGAGATTGATGATTCTCGACGATAAAATTCGTCTTGATGGAAGAGGCACTTCAGACATTCGCGCTATTAGCGGCGAAGTCGGTTTATTGCCACGTACTCATGGTTCAGCACTCTTTACTCGTGGCGAAACACAAAGTTTGACATCTGTTACTCTCGGTACTAACCGCGATGAACAAATGATTGATGGCTTGCTTCCGCTCCAATCCGAGCGTTTCATGCTTCATTATAATTTCCCGCCATTTTCAACCGGCGAAGTCGGAAGAATGTTCGGCACAAGTCGTAGAGAAGTAGGGCATGGAAATTTAGCTTTAAGAGCTTTGAAAGGTATGCTTCCTGATGCGGCAGATTTCCCTTACACAATGCGCGTAGTTTCCGATATTTTGGAATCTAATGGCTCATCCTCGATGGCAACTGTATGTGCAGGTTCAATGGCACTTTTCGAAGCAGGTGTACCGATGAAAAAACCTGTTGCAGGTATTGCAATGGGCTTGATTAAGGAAGATGACAAAGTAGCAGTTTTATCAGATATTCTTGGCGACGAAGATTTCTTGGGCGATATGGACTTCAAAGTCACCGGAACCGAAGACGGAATCACCGCCTGCCAAATGGATATTAAAATTGAAGGTTTATCTCTCGAAATTATGACGACTGCTTTGCATCAAGCAAAAATCGGTCGCTTGCATATTTTGAACATCATGAACAAAATCATTGACACACCAAAAGATGACATTTCGCAATATGCACCAAGATATACTTCAATGACTATACCACAAGATATGATTGGAGCTGTCATTGGGACAGGTGGCGAAACTATTCGTGGTTTATGCAAAGAATATGCAGTCGAAATCAATATCGAAGATGACGGGACTGTATTGATTGCTTCTACAAGCAAAGAAGCAGCAGACCAAGTTGTGCTATTAATCGAAGGATTGGTCTCTAAACCTAAAGAAGGTGAAATTTATCACGCTACAGTTAAGGAAATAAGAGAAGGACTCGGCGCATTTGTCGAAATCCTACCTAAAACTCAAGGTTTGCTCCATATTTCACAAATAGCTTACGAAAAAGTAGAAAATGTAGCTGATGTTTTGACAGTTGGTGATAAGATTGATGTAAAATTACTCGAAATTACTCGCGACGGCAAATTCAGATTGAGCCGCAAAGCATTGTTGACACCGCCTGAAGGCTATGTTGAACCACCACCGTACAATCGTGACCGCGATAGCAGAGACAGTCGTGGCGGTGATAGAGGTAGAGACAGTCGCGGCGGCGACAGAGGTAGAGGCGGAGACCGTGACAGAGGCGGCGACCGCGACAGAAACAGAAGATAATTTCAATCTTTGAATGTCTTTTTTTCTAATTCTCTTAACGCATCTTTTGCATTCCACAAAGCAGTTCTGTTTTGTGGATTTTGCTTTATAATAAGCTCCGCAATTTCGATTGATTCATCGCACAACGTCGCATTGCGTTTGCCAATCTGCCTCAAAGCCCAATTGACTGCCTTGGCAATATGTTTGCGTTCATCTGTGCAATTATCTAACATCATTTTATAATACTGCTTAAAATCATTATCTGACAGCTTTTTCATATGAACTGCAATAACTGCTATGCTTGCAAAAGCCGCTCGTTTGACATATAGTTTATCGGATTTGACCCAAATATTTATTGCTTCCAAAATATAAGGACCTTTTCTAAAATATTTGTTACAAACGCTATCACAGACAGCCCAATTATCAAAATCATTTGCCCAACTGCTCATTAGTTCGATTGTTGCAAGGCTTGGTTCTGCAACCATAGCTGCAAGCATTCGTGCTTCGTGGATTTCGCTATCCCAGAGTTCTAATGCTAAATCATGGTTTTTGCCGATTTGCTTTTTCATATTTTCCAAGTCTTTCATAGAAATGCCGAGCATGATTTTTGATTCAATTCCGAATCTTTTCATCCCTGCAATGTTTGTTTCATTACGCATAGATTTGAGTAAATCCAGAATTATTTGAGATTCTTTCATATGTTCCTATCCTATTTTTTATTATTTTTAAATAATCATAACTTTTTTGTTTTGAGAACGTAATTTAACTATTATTAATTTTAAAATCTAAATATGACTTACTGGGACAAAAATCCAAATGTTTTCAAAAATATTATTGCCATAGCTTCATTGCTGGTAGTGAGTCATATTGTGCTTGTTTTTTATTTATTGATAACAAGCACAACCGATGATAATCTTTACACCCAATTAAACGATTTCAATTATACAACAAAAACCATAATCGGCAAAAATCCGGACAAAGAAAACAAACTTGACACAATCAAACCCGGTCACGTACTGATTGCAATCAATGATTCATCGTTAGCGCCTCCAAATTATGAATATAACGATTATTTTGATAAAATTTCTCCAAATTCTACAGTGACATTGCGATTTCTAAATCTTCAGCAACGAACTACGCTTACCCTTTTAATTAAAAAGTCTGATATTCCGGAACAATTTACTGTATTTGTTCCAATGTCTGCATGGGTGAATTTTGTAGCAGAAGGCGGAGCTTCTGATAGGGCAGGGCTTAAGCAAGGCGACTTGATTATAAGAGTCAACGGCAAAACATTCAATGATACTTTCGAAGCTGACAGGCTCATGAGACGCATGGGAAGCGGTAATGAAATCATGTATGAAGTCTTACGATATGAGAAAAAGTTTGACGTAAAAGTTGTGCTTTCAAAAATCGGAATAAGTTGGTATTCCTTAGTTAGTCTTATTACAAGCATTCTTACGATAATCTTAGGATTCTGGATTGGTTTCAACAAACCTAATTTAGTTGCCGGTAGGATGATTTCCATTTCAATAATTTTTGTTGGAACCCTATTGTTTCACTTGTTTGTACGTGTGCCGATTGACCAAATTTTATTATCCGAAGTTGGCTTTTTCGTGACGAATTTTGTATTAATATTCAGTACACCATTATTCTTTCACACAGCATTGTATTTTCCTTCGGAAAAGCCCCAAATCATCAAGAAACAAAAGCCAATTTTAGTTGGTTATCTTATGGCTGCGATTTTATTCTCATTGGCTTCGATACTTTTTTTTCTACATATCAAATCATACATGCCGTATTTATTCATGTATGGCGTAACTGTCATTTTGCTGTATTTCATAGTCCTTTTTATTTTAAATAGAAAGCATTTCAAGAAAGAAGAAAAACGCAAAAGCCTTTTTATAAGAATAATCATCATTGCTGTATCATCATTTATGATTTTCGATTTGATTATCCAAAATTTTAATTTGATGAATCGAGATTATGTCAATACTGTTATCGAGTTTCTACCATTAGTAATATTTATGATTCCTGTCGGAATAGTTTATACAATTTGGCGTTACAGACTTTTGGATTTTGATTTCAAATTCAGACGGAATATAATTTTTGCATTTGCTCTTACTCTTGTCAACGTTATGTTTATCGTGATTCTGGCAGTAATAATTTTCTTTATTACCGGAATTGACATCATAGTTCCGGAGATTGTTTTTACAGGCACTGCTATCGAAGTATTGGGCGATAACCAGATTGGCAGCAATTCCAAACGTATCGAATTTTTTATTTTGTTGGGTGCTTCGGTTATAGCATTTTTCGGCGTTTATCAACTTCGCCTGAATACATCTATTTGGCTAAATAAGAAATTTGATCGTCAGACGATTAACTACAAATCTGTTTATTCGCAAATTTTTGAATCTATCGAACCAAGCTCCGGAATTGAAACAATTGCTGATACATTTATGGCAAATCTTGATAGGGTAATAGGATTCAAGCGATTTGGAATAATTATTTATGGCACTGACCAGCTAATCCGCTTCCAGAATTATGGCGGATTTGACGGAATTGAATTAGAGAATTTCAACAAATCCCTTTCGCGTCGCTTTAATTTTTATTTGAAGGAATTCAACGGAGTATTTTCATCCGATTATTTACCTGATGGCATCAAAGAAGTTTATTACAAATATGAAATTGAAAATTTAGTTCCAATCAAGACTCGAGACCAATTCAATGGTGTAATATTATTAGGTGAGAAATTATCCGAAACAGGATTGACTCATGACGAAATTGATTTGCTCAAATCTATTGCCAATCAAGCTTCAGTAACTATCAACAACTCACTTTTATACGAAAAACTGTCGCAACAGGAGCGAATTAGACACGAACTCGAATTTGCCAGAGAAATCCAAACAGCTTCTTTGCCTTCCAAAGCTCCTGATTTAGAAGGTTTCGATATTTTCGGGGTTTCGATTCCGGCTTTAGAAGTTGGTGGCGATTTCTATGATTATTTAGGTAGCAAAGACGGCAAATCGCAAACTTTCATCATAGGTGACGTGAGCGGCAAAGGAACCTCAGCTGCCTTGTATATGTCCAAAATCCAGGGCGTAATCCGTACTTTGAATGTGTTCGACCTTTCGCCACGCAATCTTATGATATATGCCAATACTCAGCTTCACAAAAAGATCGATAAAAGCTTTTTTGTGACTGCACTCACAGCGAAACTGAACACTTCCGATATGACTTTGAAAATTGTCAGAGCCGGGCATAATCCGCTTTTATACTTTGATTCAACAACCGGAAAGGCTGAAGTTATCAAACCAATTGGCATGGGATTAGGTTTGACCGATTCGGAAACTTTTGCTTCAAATCTTGAAGAATACCACAGAAAAATCACCAAAGGCGATGTCATCTTGTTATACACAGATGGAATTACGGATAGCCGCAATCATGAAAATGATGAATATGGTGATGAAAGGTTGTCTGACGTGCTTTTGGCAAATTCACATTTATCATCACTCGAAATTAAAGATGCGATTTTTGATGATATAAGTAATTATACAAACGGTACAATGCAATTTGATGACATGACATTGTTGATTGTCAAAATCTTATAAAAACAGCTACTCGGGGATTAAGAGAATGGGGGATAAAGCCAATACTGAGGTTTTCTTCTACTTCAAAATCGAATAAATGTGCCCCAACGTAAGCATCAACTGCCGCTAAAACATAAACACCGATTAGGTAAAATCCGCTCATATCGCGATTATCCCGGAAATATTCCCTGCGGAGCAAAGTTATTTCGTATTCAGGGTTGTCTTTTTCCATTCCATCGAGTATTTCAGCATAATTACTAAACTCGATTTGGTTGTAAATAATCGAGCCATATAGCCCGAGTGCCCCTGCCAGAAATATGGGAGCTTTCCAATAACTTTCGACATACCATTGTCCCCATCCGGGTATCGCCAACGAGCGATATATAGCACCGGTTGGGGATTTGGTCATTTGAAATTCTGGCTTTTTTTCAGGACTTTCTACTTCTACCGAATCAATTTCATCTTGCGACATACAAAATGCAATATTTGCAATAAATATAAATGAAATTAACAATATTTTGAGTAAAGTTTTCAATCTTTTTGTCAGATTAGTAAACTGCAATTGCTTCAATTTCTACCAAAACATCTTTAGGAAGACGTGCTACTTCGTAGGCTGCACGAGCAGGTTTGCTTGTTTCAAAAAATTGATTGTACATTTCGTTCATCTCGGCAAAATGCTCCATATTTTTGAGCAAAACGGTTGTTTTTACCACATTTTCCAATGTCAACCCAACTGATTCCAAAATGGCTGCAATATTTCTGATTGATTGTTGAGTTTGGACCCTTATGCCCTCGCCGACCAATTGTCCTTCGGGAGTAAATGGTATTTGTCCTGAAATGAAAATGAATTTTCCTTCGGCTCTTACAGCTTGCGAGTATGGTCCAATTGGAGCAGGAGCGTTTTTTGTTAAAATCTGTTCTTTCATATTTTTTCCTTTTGTTTAATGGATAACAATTTTGATTTTGCACAATAAGCAGCGCCATAGATGCCGGAATCCTCATTATGCGTGGCTCTTTTTATAGAGATTAATTCCTTATTTCCATACATTACACGTTTGTTGACGTATTTTGTGGTTTTTTGTAATAAATAATTTGAATTTGCAATGCCGCCGCCGATGACAATTTTGCAAATATTCAGGGCATGAATTATGGATATTATTCCTGAAGCAAGGTGAAATGCTGTATTGTCGAGTGTTTTGATAGCAATCGAATCGCCATTTTCTGCCAATTTTGTGATAGCTTCAACGCCAATAGTTTCGTTTGAGGTATTGAGTGAGTTGTAGAAATCAACAATTCCTTGTTTGCCGCATTTTGATTCGAGAGTGCCAACCCTGTAATCGTCAGCATTTTCGTCGAATATGCTGTCAATAATTATATGCCCGATTTCTCCGGCAAATCCGAAGTCCCCATGGAAAGGTTGTCCATCAATTATTATCGCCCCGCCAACTCCTGTGCCAATTGTAAGATATATAAAGTCACCAATGCTTTGGTCCGATTGACCGATTAGTTCGCTCATAGCTGCCATATTAGCATCATTTTCGATTACAGCGGGAACAGTTAATTTATTCAGCAAATTTTCATCGAGATTGACGCCCTCGAGAAATTTCAAATTTGGAGATTTTTCCAAAATGAAATCTTTGGATAGCAATCCCGGAATTCCAATTCCGATTGCTTCAATATTATAAGCATCTGAGATAGTAGAGATGTCTTGATTTAAATACTCGAAAAATTTTGATGAATCATCAAATGAATCGCTTGGGAAGGAATAATTTTTGATTAGAGACAATTCCATATCGAATAAGCCGACTTTTATAGATGTTCCGCCAATATCAATCCCGAGCAACATATCATTTGCCTTCGTTGTCTTGTATAACGAAAACTGTCTCGTTTCGTTTTTTCATGCCGTATTTTTCGCGGGCAACTTTTTCGATAGTTGTAGTATCAGTTTTGAGCATCTCGATTTCCTCCAGAAGCATTTCGTTGCTGTCCTTCAATGCAATAATTTCGCGCTCAAGACTTTTTGTTTCGTATTCCAATGTAAACCTGTTCCAAAGCCCGTAATCGGATATAGTCACAATCAATGCAATAGACAAAATGGCAGAAACGCCGATAATTGTCCATCGGCGTTTCTTGTAAAAATTTATATCCGGGAAGCTGAATTTCATTAAACTTGGTATTTCTTCAAAAATTCAACCAATTTGTCCAATTCTTCTTTAGTTCTCTTCTCGGTAACGGCTATCATCAATCCTTTACGATTGGGCATAAAGCGAGAAATATCCAAACCGGCGATTAAACCTTCGGGAATCCCTTCGGAAATGATAGTTGATGCATCCACAGGAGTTTCGACCACGAATTCGTTAAAGAATGGCAAAGTATTAATCAGTTTGAAGCCATTAATTTGACTTATTTGCTTAGCCAAATAATGAGCACGATGGAAACTTTGTTCAGACACTTCCTTGATGCCCGATTTGCCCATTGTAGTCATATAGACTGTGGCTGCAAGCATAAACAAGCCTTGGTTTGTACAAATGTTCGAAGTTGCTTTTTCGCGTTTGATTTGTTGTTCGCGAGTTTGCAAAGTCAATACGAAGCAACGAGTGCCTTCCGAATCTTGTGTAATTCCGGATAGTCTTCCGGGGATTTTGCGTACAAATTCTTGCTTACAAGCAAACAATCCTAAGTATGGTCCGCCGTAGCTAAGTGAGATACCTAATGATTGACCTTCGCCAACTACGATATCAGCATTATAATTGCCCGGTGCTTCAAGCACGCCAAGTGCAATCGGGTTTGTAACCACTATAAACAAAGCTTTTTTGGAATGAGCGATTTTTTCGATAGCGTAAACATCTTCGATATTTCCGAGGAAATTTGGTGTTTGCACTACGACGCCTGAAATATCATCAGTCATAGCCGCTTCCAAAGCGTCCAAATCAGCCGAACCATCACTTTTGATAAATGATTCGTATGTGAATTCTCTGCCTGCTGTGATTGTTTTTGTAGCTTCGATGTAGCTTGGATGGACAGTTCCGGCAAATAGGAACTTCGACTTTCTGTTGTGGGCGTTCGACATCAGACATGCTTCTGCCAAAGCGCTTCCGCCATCATACAACGAAGCATTTGCAACGTCCATTCCGGTGATTTCGCAAATCATAGATTGGAATTCATACATTACTTGCAAAGTGCCTTGCGAAACTTCCGCTTGATAGGGAGTGTAGGCTGTTTTGAATTCAGGTTTTTGTAGCACTGAACCAACAATAGACGGCACGTAATGGTCATATGCACCACCGCCAACATAGCAAATATGCGATACTGCCGAAATGTTGCGGGCAGCGTATTTGTCCATCAATTTGAATGCTTCCAGCTCAGAAAGACGGCTTTCCAAATTCAAGGGTTCGGTTATTTTAAATTTACTTGGTATATTTGCAATCAAGTCATCAAATTTTTCCACACCGATGGTTTTCAACATTTCAGCTCTTTCGGAATCGGTGTTTGGTACGAATGTCATTGTTACTCCTAACTTTGATATTTTTTTTTAAAAATTGAAAAATGTTATCATACAAAATTACTGCTATTTGCAATGATAACAAAAAATATCTTGAAAATGGTTTATTAACTCTTATGTTTTGCCAAAATCTCTTTCAAACGATTGATGACCGGAATACTTATGGGGTCTTGCTTGTTGAGCACGGCTAAATAATAGCTTAACCAATCGCCAAGGTAAATCAGATCGAACATTCGCGCCAAAATGTGATTGCCCGTTCCGTAAAATTCATAAACATCATAAAATTCCGATAGCATCTCTTTGATTGCATCGAAACGAATTTTCACTCTTGGGTGGTCTTCTTTATCTCGCAAGAAAATGAATTTGAATCTTGGAGAATTAGGCTCAGTTGCGAACCAGGCATTTATTTCATTGTGGTTCATTTCGGGCAAATAGCTCCCAAAAGCCGGTGATTTGGCATTTTCGTGAATCTGTGCTTGCCAGCGCAAATTGATTGAATCTGTTATCGAATCAGCCGAATAGATGACAGGATAGCTTCTGAACAAATCATTTGCAGCTTTGAATGCCGGATTGGAAAAGTCATGACTTTCGTAACGACTTGTTACGCGTTTGAGCAATTCTTGAGCTTCGGTAAGTCCTGCAATTGTGCTTTTGCTCAATTCCGGCGAAAATACTTTGCTTTTAATAAGAATATAAAGCAAACCTACGAATGAATATGCTAAGGCACATCGTGGTTGAAATCCATCGGGAATTATCAAACAAGGAATATTCTTAGAATTTGCTATTTTCTTCACTTTCCCACCGGAAGTTAAGCAAATTATACTCAAATCATTATCATAGGCACTTTCCATTGCTGCGAGAGTTTCTTCTGTATTTCCGGAATATGAACTAATGATAATTAGTGAATTTGCTGAAATGTTATGAGGCAAACCATAGCCCTTATTCACGCGAATTTTGATATTGGATTTGCAACTCGGTGATTGCAAATATGAATTCAGAAGATTACCCCCCAAAGCTGAACCGCCCATTCCGCAAATCACTATTTCGCGAACGTGATCGTAGGAAGTATCAATTTCGAAAGATTCGCCGATTTCGATAGCATGTTTGAATTGCACATGAAAATTGTGCAATATCTCTTGCATCGAATGAATGTCGTATTTAATTGTTAACATATGATTGCTCTGCTAAAAAATTTATAAAATTAGAGCCACTTATCCATTTTTTTGTTGCGTAATTCCGCAACTATTTTCTTTACGTCTTGAACTTTCGACTTATGACATACAAGCACAGCATCGTCAGTTGTGATTATGATAATATCTTCCAAACCGAGTGCCGATACCATTCTACTGTCATCTGTGTTGTTGATTATCATCGTATCTTTAGAGTCAACCGATACAATGCTATCGCCAAAATTTAAATTGCCATCATCGTCTGACCCGTGCAAACGTGAAAAAGAATCCCAAGAGCCAATGTCGTCCCAAGTAAAATCAGCTTTAGCAACATAGACTGAATTTGATTTTTCCAACAATGCATAGTCAATTGATTTATCAGGGAAACAATTGTAAAGCTCATTTATTTTTTCATTTGTACCGGGGAACGCTGTTTCAGTTGTTCCGGAATGAAGATCAGCCATAGCGTCAATTTGCTCGCCGACTTCCGGAAAATGTTGTTTCATCTCGTTGATAAACACATCTAATCTCCAGAAGAACATTCCACTATTCCAAAAGAAATTCCCGCTTTCGATATATTCGCTTGCTTTCCCGGCATCCGGCTTTTCATGAAATCTCGCAACGGGAGCAATTTGCGTTTTTCCGTAATTGACAAATTCAGTTTCTACTTCGATATAACCGTAACCTGTTTCAGGTCTTGCCGGTTTTATACCAATAGTGCATAGTCCTTGATTTAGAGAAGCAAAATCCAGAATCGCCGCAATGTTCATTTGGAAGTCTTCATCAGATTCAATTTTGTGGTCAGCCGTCAATACTGCCATCAAAATTTCCGATTCGTTTGCTCGATACTTCGCTTTCAAAAATGCAGCTGCATAAGCCAAACATGGTGCCGTATTCTTTTTAGATGGCTCGGCTATAACGTTACTTGCCGGTATATCAGCTAATTCTCTGCGAATCGGCTCCAAAAGGTTGACTGATGTTACAATGAAAATATCAGCTTTGTCTATGACTTTACCAATCCTGTCAATAGATTGCCTAAGCATAGTTTTATATTTCGAATCAAGCTTCAGAAGTTGTTTGGGACGGTCTTTGCGACTTAGGGGCCAAAACCTTTCACCCGAACCACCCGCCATTATAACACACGTTTTAATCATTATATAATTTCTTATTTAATACAAACAGCAAATATAAGAACATTTCTTTGGATAATTCCTTTTTTGGGATAACTACTAAAGTTTAAATTAAACTTTTACAATCTCAGAATCGTTTTAAGCAATATAAATTATTACTTTTGTAGTATGTTTTTAACTTCATTAAAAGGATAATCATGGCAATCAAGATTGCAATAAACGGATTTGGTCGCATAGGAAGGCTTGTAGCCCGCGAAATTTTCAATCGTAACAGTGGACTGGAATTGGTCGGTATAAATGATTTAACTGATGCCGCTACTTTGGCACATTTGTTTAAGTATGATTCTGTACATGGCAAATTCAAAGGGGAAGTGTCTCATACTGAAAATTCAATTGTTGTCAATGGTCAAACAATTCCAATTTCAGCTGAAAAAGCTATCGAAAACATTCCATGGAAAGATATTGACTTAGTCTTGGAATCTACCGGTGCTTTCACCAAAAATGAACAACTTCTGAAACATATAGAAACAAGTGGAGCCAAAAAAGTGATTCTCTCAGCTCCGTCAAAAGATGCTCTAGATGCAACAGTTGTATTAGGAGTCAACGATTTCGTTCTCACAGGTGAAGAAAAAACGATTTCCAACGCATCTTGTACTACAAACTGTTTAGCACCTATGGCTAAAGTTCTAAATGATGAATTTGGAATTCATTCCGGATTTATGGTTACTATCCATGCTTATACAAATGACCAAAGAATTCTCGATTTACCGCATAAAGATTTGAGACGTGCCAGAGCCGCCGCAGCTAACGCAATTCCTACAACTACCGGCGCTGCAAAAGCAGTAGGCTTAGTATTGCCCGAATTGAAAGGCAAATTGAACGGTTATGCTGTACGCATTCCAATTCCGGACGGTTCATTGACAGATTTAACAGCTATTTTGAATACAGAAGCAACTGTAGAGCAAATCAATAATGCTATGAAATTAGCTTCGGAAACAAGCATGAAGGGAATTATGGAATATTCTGACGAGCCATTAGTCTCTTCAGACATTGTCGGAAATCCACATTCATGTATTTTTGATAGTCAATTGACTCAAGTTAGCGGCAATCATGTAAAAGTAGTAGGTTGGTACGACAATGAATTCGGCTATTCTAATCGTATTACAGACTTATTGGAAAAATTAGGCACTGATTTGTAATCATTCTTAATATCGAAATTATCTTTTTTATCAAACACAACAAAGGTTGAAATTATGATTCGTTCCTTGGATGAAGCTGATTTCCAAAATAAAAATGTTCTTGTCAGAGTTGACCTCAATGTTCCTTTGGACAAAAGTGGCAAAATTACTGATGACACAAGAATTGTAGAATCTTTATCCACTATTGATATTATTATTGATAAGGGTGGAATTCCGATTTTGATGTCTCATCTGGGAAGACCCAAAGGAAAAGTCAATCCTGAATTTTCTTTAAAACCTGTTGCGGATTATTTGAGAGACCATTTCGGTTACAAAGTGATTTTCGCCGAAGATTGCATTGGCACTTCAGTCAAAAAAGCTATTGATAACGCAGAATTGGGCGAGCTTATATTGCTCGAAAATTTGCGTTTTCATAAAGAAGAAGAAGCCAATGACATCGAATTTGCCAAAAAATTAGCCGACTTGGGCGATGTTTATGTGAACGACGCATTTGGAACAGCCCATAGAGCACATGCAAGCACTGCTGCTATTGCCGGATTTTTTGACGAAAAATATGCCGGAATGCTCATGCTTAAAGAACTGAACTATCTCGGGAACGCAATCAAAAATCCTCGCAAACCATTTGTAGCAGTCATCGGTGGCGCCAAAATTACAGGCAAAATTGATGTTATCAGGCAGTTATTTACCAAATGCGATTCGATTTTGATTGGTGGCGGAATGATGTTCACTTTCTACAAAGCACTGGGCTATGAGATCGGCAAATCTATTTGCGAAGATGATAAATTGGATTTAGCCAAAAGCTTGTTGGATGAAGCAAGTAGCAAAAACATCAAGTTAATGCTGCCAACCGACGTAGTCGTAGCTGATTCATTCAATAACGATGCTCCTTTCAAAACGGTCGCCTTCGACAGCATTCCAAGCGATTCAGTAGGAATGGACATTGGCGAGAAAACAGCACAAGAATTTTGCGATATTATTTTGAATGCTTCAACTGTTGTTTGGAACGGACCGATGGGCGTTTTTGAAATGAGTAATTTTGCTAACGGAACAAAATCAATTGCACAGGCTCTTGCCGATTTGACTTCCAAAGGCGGGATAACTGTTGTTGGTGGCGGAGATTCAGTCGCTGCAATCAGTCAATTAGGCCTTGAGAAAAAAGTATCGCACGTATCAACAGGTGGAGGAGCTTCTCTCGAATTTATGGAAGGCAAAGTTCTCCCGGGTGTTGCTGCTTTAGAATTATAATTATGTACGAAATTCGATAAGGGAGTGCGTTGCAAAATACGCTCCCTTTTTAAATATAATGTCAAAACCGAATTACATAGAAAATCACGTTGAGCTTATTGATTCCATTATAAAATCAATAAACGATAACTTTTTTTTATTGGAGCAATCTGTCGAACTGAACAAAGTGATTTATGACACTGTTTGTAATATTTTGAAATTTCTTAATAATTCTCTTAAATTACTTCCCCTTATATTGTTCACACGTTCAAAGGATTCCGTAAGTAAAGAACAATTGATTGAGTCATTTGAGCAAGTTCTTTCTTCATGGTCAGAATATCTTGTGTCCAAGGAATCGTTTACAAACGATTGGAATGTATTTGTTCACAAATGGGATTCGTACAAAGCAGACTTCTCGAAAACATCTAATTCCACACATACGATTTACATTTCGATGAATTAAGAAATGATAAGCACCTCAGCAATTCTTGGCATTCAGAAACGTCACAACCAATATTGAAAATCATTATGAGAATATGAATATGAGAGGTATGGGCAGTTTTTCACTTTTTCCACCTGTAATGAAAATGCTGTTGATTATCAACGTTGCAGTTTTCATTTTCCAGTATTTGATTTTGAGCGGTTTGACTTTTGATGGTCAAAATCTCAATGACTTGTTTATGAAATATTTCGCTTTACAGCCATTCAACGCTGAAATAATGTTTGATTTTTCGAAAAATATATTCCTTCCTTGGCAATTAATTTCGTATCAATTCATGCACGGTGGTTTATGGCATTTATTCTTCAATATGTTTGCTCTATGGATGTTCGGTTCTGAATTAGAAGGTTTGTGGGGAAGCAAACGATTTTTGATTTATTATTTACTTGCAGGTGTTGGTGCAGCAATCGTACATATGTTTATTACGCCGCTAATTACAGGCTTGTCAGTTCCAACAGTAGGGGCATCGGGCTCTGTTTACGGCATTTTGCTTGCATTTGCATTCACTTTCCCGAATAGACCAATTTTCATGTTTCCGTTTTTCATTCCAATTCCGGCTAAGTTTTTCGTATTGATTTTTGTTGTTATAGAAATGATTTCCGGTGTTTCAGGAGGTTCCGGAATAGCACATTTTGCCCATCTTGGCGGCGCACTAACCGGATTTATACTTTTGAAATGGGGCGATAAAATGGGTGTTTTCAAATGGTTTTCCAAAAAATCTGATGACTACGACCCTGGATTTGGTACTACAGGTGCCTTTCAGTCCGATTCATATTCAGGCAGCAAAAAACCAAACGTTATCCAAGTGAAATGGGCTCAAATCAATCAAGAAAGACCAGTCCAACCCAGACCTGAACCAAGAGTCGAGAACAAAGGAAAATATATAATTGACGGCGAAGAGATAACTCAAGTAAAAATTGATTCAATATTAGACAAAATTTCCGAAAGCGGTTATCAAAATTTGACCGAAAAAGAAAAGTTCATTTTAACAGAGCTTAGCAAGCGAATATAAATTTATCCACATAATTAATTTTGATTACTAAATGCAAATAAATAATCATATAGAAGGATTGACCGTAATAAACAATCCGATTGTAACGAGCAAGAGCGTTGCCGGGGGGAATTCCTTTCCTCGACGTATCTCACGCAAAGTGATGGTAGGAAATGTGCCTGTAGGTGGTGGTTCGCCTATTTCTGTCCAAACTATGACGAAAGTCAAAACTTCTGATGTCGAAGCTATCGTGAACCAGATTAAACTTAGCGAGGAAGCAGGAGTGGATATTGTTCGGATTACAGTAAACAATAAGGACGCAGCCGAAGCTATTGGCGAGATTGTCAAACGAGTGAACGTGCCTATAGTTGCCGATATTCATTTCAATTATATGTTCGCACTTGCTTCCATCGAAGCCGGAGTGGCAAAAGTGAGAATCAATCCGGGAAATATTGGCAAAGTTGAACGAATCAAAAAAGTTCTCTCTGCCGCAAAAGAGAGAGGAATTCCGATTAGAATTGGAGTTAATTCCGGTTCTTTAGAAAAGGACATTTTGGATAAATATGGCTACCCAACTGCCGAAGCTTTGTACGAATCAGCTATCAGACACGTTGAAATCGCTCAAGATTTCGGCTTTGACGATTTGGTAATATCGGTGAAATCAACGTCAGTTCCATTGATGATTGAAGCTTATAGACTGATTGCTCAAAGAACGGATTTCCCTTTGCATCTTGGCGTAACCGAAGCCGGTAGATTGAGAACAGGTACAATCAAATCGTCGGTTGGTATCGGGACTTTGCTTGCAGAAGGAATTGGCGACACTATTCGCGTTTCCTTGACTGATGAACCCGAACTCGAAGTAGAAGTTGGGAAAGAAATTCTTCGTTCACTTGGTCTGGCGCAACGTAATGTAGAAATTATTTCATGCCCGACTTGCGGAAGACTCGATGTTGATTTGTTCAAAATCACCGAGGAAATCGAAAAAGCTGTCAAGGACATCAAAAAGCCGATGACTGTGTCAATTCTCGGGTGTGCTGTAAATGGTCCCGGTGAGGCGAGAGAAGCAGATTTGGGCGTTGCGGCTGCAAAAGGCAAAGCATTGTTGTTCAGACGTGGTGAACCTTTGCGCTATGTACCCGAAGCGGACATCGTCCCCGAATTATTAAAAGAAATTTACGCATTCGTTCCTGATGAACAAAAATAATTAGACTAATAAAATCAAACGGGGCTGTTACTCTTGAGTATCAGCCCCTTTTTTTTCGATTATAACTGTCACCGGACCATCATTTATCAATTCTACATCCATCATTGCCCCAAAAATGCCTGCTTCAGTTTTGATGTTCATTTCACGAAATTTCGCTATCATTTTCTCATACATTTTTTCGGCAAATTCAGGTGCAGCAGCGTTCGTAAAGCTCGGTCTGAATCCTTTAGCAGCATTGCCGCAAACAGTGAAATTTGACACTACCAATATAGAACCGCCTACATCTTGCACAGATAGATTCATTTTTTGATTTTCATCTGAAAATATTCTCAATCCGGCAATTTTATTGCATACCCAATCCAAAATTTCAGGCGTATCTGCTTGGCAAACTCCCGCCAACAACAAAAGTCCTTTATCAATTTGTCCGGTGATCGCACCTTCAACAGTAACTTTTGCCGATTTGACTCTTTGCACCACTACTTTCATGTTAAAAATTTCACTAAAATTTCTTAAACAACAATTGATTTTTCATCTTTGCAAAATAACTTATTATTTGGAAAGTTTATACTAAATCATTTGAACAAAATTTTAAAATAATAAACTATATTTCTTAGGTAAACTATGCAAGACGTTGAAAAATATAAAAATTCTCTGATTGAGAACGAACACGATTTCATTCTAAGCACGTATAAAAGACTTCCGATTGCCGTTGATAAAGCTGTCGGATGCCGAGTTATAGATGTAAATGGTGATGAATATTTGGATTTTCTCGCAGGAATCGCTGTAAATGCTCTCGGGCATTCGCATCCACGTATAATCAATGCAGTGCAGGAGCAAATTTTCCGCTATATGCACGTATCTAACTATTTTTATCAGGACACTCAAATAAAATTAGCTCAAAAGCTATGCGAAATGTCGGGCTTTAGCAAAGTTTTCTTTACTAATTCCGGCACTGAAGCCACCGAAGCTGCAATAAAGCTAATCCGCAGATGGGGCTTGAAGCACAATAAGACAAATATTCTTGCTTTCAGTGGTGGATTTCACGGCAGAACCTACGGGGCATTGTCAATAATGGATAAACCGCGTTACAAAGATACGATGGGACCCTTCTTGCCGAATACGCAAGTAATCCCGCTCAATGACATCGAAACATTAATGAGTAGCGTTCACTCCGATACCGCCGGTGTAGTTCTCGAATTTATTCAGGGTGAAGGTGGGATTTCGATGCCGACACCGGAATTTATCGAAATGTTGATGGAATTGAAGTCTGTTCATAATTTCCTCTTAGTCGCGGATGAAGTTCAATGTGGCATTGGCAGGTCAGGACGCTTTTTCGCATTTGAACATTGGAATATTCGTCCCGATGTCGTAATTATGGCAAAAGGTCTGGGCGGCGGGTTGCCATTAGGCGGTATTTTGGTTGATGAACATTTGAGCGATATTTGGGAATCCGGTATGCACGGAACCACTTACGGAGGCAATGCCGTGGCTTGTGCGACGGGAATGGTTGTCCTTGAAGAACTCGAAAGCGGTCTAATGGAGCATGTCCAATCTATGGGTGAATATTTCCGTCAAGAGCTTGACAAAATCCAAGCATCTAATCCCCAAAAAGTATTGCAAGTACGCGGTCTTGGACTGATGTGCGGATTGTTGCTATCATTTGATGCGGGTTTGCTCGTAAATGCTCTTATGGAAAGGAAAGCTATTGCCAATGCGGCTTCAGGCAGTGTACTGAGAATGGTTCCACCATTGATTATCGGCAAATCTGAGATTGACGAATTCGTTTCAATTTTGCAATATTCCTTGGATTCGATTGATATTTAGTGATTTAGCTCGCTGAATTGTAACTTTTTAAGTCTTCATAACGTATCTTGGCTATATGAAAAATGAAAAAATGAAAATATATTTAATTTCAGCATTCTTTGCATTGTTGATTTTGAATTCTTGCAGCGATGTTAATGCTCCTTCAAAAAACGAATTCGATTTAGTTGGTTCTTGGGTGTCGGAAAGCGTAACTTTGGCAAACAAGCCTGATACTTATGTGATTGAAACTCCTGAAAATTACCAAGTTAAATTGACAATTTTAGCTGATGGAAATTTTGAGCTCACGCGTAGTACAGACAAGGACAATATTAGCGATTCCGGCTTGTGGTATTATTCCGAGAACGAAATAATTTTAAAGCTCAGATGCGAAACCGGATTGGAATATGATTTGGATTATGACCCCACAAATGCTACAATTTTATTCAAATCTTTCGAATTTTACGACTTAGAACTCTTTGAAATTAATGCAATCTTGGTTAAATCTAAAGTGTAAGCCTTAGTTTTTCAACCATTTCTAAGCCTTTTAACACAATATTTCTCGTCACTTCAATATCAAAAGCAATTTGCAAATTTGCTTTTGTATCATATTAATATTATTCTTTTTTGAAATTGACAACGATTTTATCATTCAAAAATCATGCAAAAATGTTAAATTGTATTTTATTTTGTAACGAATCTTAAAAATATGTGTTATAGTAGTATGAGTAAAATGAAAAATGTAATTAGATTGTCGCTTCTGTTTGTTATCGTTTCTTGCATTCCCGTCACCGCACATCCTTGGTATCACTTGGTTCCTAAGGATAGTGTTGACAGTTTCTATGCTGTTCAAAATGCCTATAACCAATATTGGAGTGATCAAGAGCAAAGCAAAGGCTCGGGTTGGAAACAATTCAAAAGATGGGAGCATTTTTGGGGTGAACGTGTTTATCCGAGTGGAATATTTCCCGATGCATATGATGTAATGACAAGTTATAGCCAATTCCTCGAAGGGCAAAAAGATAGAGACAATTTGCAAAAGACATATTTTTGGCGTGAGGAAGGTCCAAAAGAAGTGCCCGAAAATTTACTCAGCTACCAATCATCAGGCATTGGCAGGCTGAATGTGGTTCGGATGCACCCTACAAACAGCAATATAATTTTTGCAGGTTCTGCAAGTGGCGGGATTTGGAAAAGTACAGACAAAGGCGGGACTTGGGAATTACTTCAATTCTCAGATGTCTTATCACTCGGTATTAGCGATATTGCAATTTCCAATCAGAATCCTGATTTGATATATGCCGCCACCGGTGATGACAATGGTCACTTTCAATCAAGAACTTACTCAATTGGTGTTTTGAAATCAACTGATGGTGGCAAAAGTTGGCTATCAGTAGGTCTGGATTATGAAATTCCACAAAGAGTCTTAGCGTCACGAATACTGATTCATCCCGAAGATGATAATATCGTCATTGTGGGTGGCTCAAACGGTATTTTCAAAACAACTGACGGTGGTAATGAATGGGTGCGAGTGTATTCTGCCCGATTTGTCAAGCGTATGGAATTCAAACCCGATGACCCAAGTATAGTTTATGCTGCAACGTCCGGATTTTATTCATCATTTTCAGAAGCGGAATTTTACAAGAGCACTGATGGTGGAGACACATGGGAATACATTCGTCGTTTCAATGGAGCTGTTAGATTAGAAATTGGCGTTACTCCACATGATGCTAATTATGTTTACTTGTTAGGTGCAAATAGTACTTATGGTGGTTTGCATGGGATATTCCGTTCAACAGATGCCGGAAGCACATTTGAACTTATGGCTAATACTCCTAATATTTTGAATATTAATGTTAATGGCGAAGGTAGTACAGGGCAGGGTTTTTATGATTTGGCTCTTGCTGTTTCACCGGTTGATAAAGACCAATTGTATGTTGGTGGAATTCATATTTGGAAAAGTATGAATGGAGGAAAAAATTGGCAGTTACTAAATCATTGGACCGGTTCAAATGGTCTGCCTTTCGTACATGCCGACCAACATAATTTAGTCATTAATCCGGAAACTTTAGATTTATTCTCTGCAAATGACGGTGGTTTGTATGTTTCGACCAATAACGGTTCTTCATGGAAAGATATTAGCTCCGGGCTTGGAATTACCCAATTATGGAGTATTGACGTTTCTCAAACCGAACCCGGTTACATTGCATTAGGCACTCAAGATAATGGTTCGCATATTTTGAAAAACGGCAAATGGTATCATGTAAATGGTGGAGACGGTATGGTGCCTTTGATTGATTCCGAGAGTCCACAATATCTATACACAAGTATGCAAAATGGAAATATCTATCGCTCGGTCAATGGTGGAAATTCCTTTAGCCGTATTCTTCATACGGGTCGATTCACTAATGAAAGTTCTGCTTGGGTAGCACCATTTGTAATGAATCCATACAGTGGCCGAAGCCTTTATGTTGGATATCGAAATATATACAAATCTGAAAATAGAGGTTCTAATTGGAGGAAAATTTCTTCAATTGATAGATACCCCCTAAATGTAATTGCAATTGCACCATCAGATACGAATGTGATTTATACAGCAACTGCATCTGATTTATATGTTACCAAAGATGAAGGAAAATCGTGGAAAGTGCTTTTTTCGGCAAATGCTCAAATTAAAGGTATTGCTGTTGATAACAAAAATCCGGAAAGACTTTGGGTTACACTAAGCGGATATTCTGACGGAAATAAAGTTTTTGAAATCAATGGCGACAAAGCTCAGAATATTTCATATAATTTACCAAACGTTCCAGTAAATTCAATTATTTACCACAAAAATTCTGCACGTACTCTTTATATCGCTACTGATGTAGGAGTTATGGTGTTTGACCCATTTAGCTTAGAATGGCAAGTTCTAAATGTTGGTTTGCCACCTGTAGTTGTTAATGATTTGAAAATAAGTTATTTGGAAGGAAGAATTTTTGCAGGGACACATGGCAGAGGTGTATGGTCAACTCAGGTTTTTGATTGTAATACCGAAAAACCTGATTTTACATTCTCCGGACCACTCGCTTTTTGCCAAGGTCAAGATAGCGTAAAGTTAACGCTGCAAGGTGAACATTACGATTTTACTTGGTCAAATGGTGAAACAACGAGAACAATCTGGGCTAAGGAATCCGGCGCCTATTATGTAAATGTGCGGAATGCCGAAGGCTGTAGTGAACGTTCAGATTACATAACTGTCAATGTAACATCTGTTCCTGTGTTTGAAATTAAGCATAATGGCGCCGGAACAGGAGTTATATGCGGACAAAGTGAAATTAGCTTATATGCTAATTTTGGATTAAAAGATTATAAATGGTCAACCGGCGCAACATCGGCAAAAATTGAAGTTACAGAAGCCGGTGAATATTGGGTGACTGCGGTCACTCAAGAAGATTGCCCTGTAAAAGCAGGTCCTTTTATAGTTGCAAAAGCAGAATTCCCTGAAAAACCATACATCTTTTTTGACCAAAATTATCTTAAGTCAACTGAAGCCGTTTCATATAAATGGTATTTTAATGATGTATTCATTGAGAACTCAGATACGATTGCGATTGAACTAACTAAAATCGGTAAATATGTGGTTGAAACCTTTAACGAGTACGGTTGCTCTTCAAAATCAGAAGCATTATTGATTGAAACGAGTGTTTATGATGATGTAAATGGTCAATATATACAAATCATACCAAATCCTGCGCGAGATTTTGTCAATATCATACTATCACCGGAACTAAACGCAAAAGAGTTGATAATATATGATGCTATTGGAAGAGAGATTTTAAGAATTGAATCCGGCAATGAACTCAACCATTCCATAAACACAGGTAAATACCCCAACGGAGTGTATAAAATTGTGGTTAGTAGTTCCGACAAACAAATCGTCCAACAGCTAATAATTGCTAACTAATGTGAAACTGAGAGTAGTTTATATTTTGCTTTTCCTGATGCCGATATGTATAAATGTATCGGCATTATTTTTTAATACTTTCGATACAGAAAAATTTGAAACTTGGATCTCGAAAACGACAAAGTAAGTTACGAAAATTCATATTTTTGATTTGTTGGAATAAATCTGCTATGGGAATGTAGATTATACATTCAAATAAGCTCAACACTATTATAAACAATGACTTACACGAATCTAATCAAGCACGTATTGCATTATTTTTCTCTTACGTTCGTCAGAATAATATAAACTTTTATTAAATTTTTGTAACTTTTTGAGCATTTGAAGTGTCTATTAAGTATATGCATATTGCAAACTTTGAATATTAAATATAATTGGTGCTTATGAAAAACATTTTGATGGTTGCTGTCCTTCTGGCAGCTTTTTTTTCGGCTAATACCGCAGAATCCCAAAAAACATTCATAAATTTGAGTGACGGAAGCGAACTAAATTTTCACAAAATCGTACAAATGCAAGTTGAACATTGGGGCGACGCTCCAATATCAGAACGAAAAGGATACAAACAATTTAAACGATGGGAACAATTTTGGCTTCCGCGAACTTTCCCTACAGGTAATTTCCCCGAAGGAACTGAAATATTCGAGGAAATGAGAATTATTGATAATTATTCAAAAGACGACCCTTCGTTGATGAGTTCAGATTGGCAATCAGTTGGTCCATTTAACGAGCCAAATGCTTCTGACGAGCAACGTGGTATCGGCAGAGTAAACGTGGTTAGACTTCACCCTCAAGATGAAAATGAAATTTGGATTGGTTCGGCTTCCGGTGGTTTGTGGCGTTCTAAAGATGCCGGAGCCAATTGGGAAACTTTCCCTTTTACGCAATTCCTTTCTCTTGGTATATCCGATATTACATTTAGTAAATCTAATCCTGCAATCATTTACGTTACAACAGGCGATGTATATGGTTCATCCGGCTCTCGCGATTTTTACAGTATTGGATTAATCAAAACTACTAATGGTGGCAATACTTGGGAGCTAACAAATTTACGAAGAGAATTATCTGACCAAAAGCATGTATGTAAAGTGATTATTCATCCAAGCGACCCGAATAATCTAACTGTAGCAACTAGTGAAGGAATGTTCAAATCATTCGATGGTGGCGATACTTGGGAATTGAAAAGTGACCCGGTGTTTTTCATTGATTTGAAAGCGAATCCCGAAAATCATGACATAATGTATGCTTCGACATTTAGTATGGTTAATGGAGCGGGAAATATATATGTAACTGAAGATGGAGGTATGACTTGGACAAGCACTTTCAATGGTTCAAACATAGTAAGAATTGCCTTAGCGGTTACTCCGGCAGAACCAAATTTGGTTTATGCCTTGATAGCCAACAAAAATAATTTCGGTTTTCACTCTTTACTCGAATCCAAAGACGCAGGCAAAACTTGGGAAACAATTGCCAACCCAACATCTAATGGTAATATTCTTGGTTGGTATAATGGCACTCTTTCAAATGATTTCAGAGGGCAGGGACAATATGATTTGTGTATTGCAGCCTCACCGTCAAATTCCAGGGAAGTCTATGTTGGTGGAATAAATATCTGGAAAAGCAACAACGGTGCAAGAAATTTCACAAAAAACTCCCATTGGGTATCTTTAGACCCTAATTTCCCATATGTTCATGCAGATATTCATGAGCTTGTATTTAATGCAAATGGGTCTATTATTTATTCCGCTAATGATGGTGGTATTTATCGCAGTACAAATGGCGGTGGTGTCTGGACAAGTATTTCAAACGGACTAAATATCACCCAATTTTATCGTATTGGAGTTTCGCAAAAAGATGTTTCTTTATCATTCTTAGCCGGAGCTCAAGATAACGGTACTAAAAGAGTGAAATTCAATCAATGGGCTAAAGTTCATGGGGGAGATGGTATGGAATGTATTATTGACCCAGATGATAATTCAAGAGTTTATGCTTCTACATATAATGGTCAATTCCGTCGCTCACTCAATGGTGGTAATAGTTTCGCAAATATGTTATCCGAAAATTATACAAATGAAAAAGGGGCTTGGACAGCGCCGTTAATTTTAAACCCGCAAAATTCCGCAACAATATTTGCCGGTTACCAAAACGTATGGGTGTCACGAAATTATGGAGCATCCGGTTCATGGTCTAAAATATCAGCGATTAATCCGGGTTCCAGCTTAATTGCACTTGCATGTGCACCATCAGATACAAATGTTATATATGCTGCATCACTGACCAAAATTTTCGCTACATATAATAATGGTGCAAATTGGGAAGAAATTCATACTTCGGAAAGAGCTATAACTTATCTTTGGGTTGACGAAAATGATGCTCGAAGGATTTGGGTCTCAAAATCGGGATATACAGATTATGATAAGGTTTACGAAATCAACGGCACTGAAGTAATAAATATGTCAGGAAATTTGCCGAATTTGCCTATAAATTGCATTATCAAGCAAGAAGATTCCCCCGATAGACTTTATGTCGGTACAGATATAGGCGTCTTTTACAGTGATTTTGGTTCTGCTAATTGGAAAAGATTCGGAAATGGTTTACCAAATGTTATAGTGAATGAATTAGAAATTCACAAGAATTCGAAGCGTTTAGTAGCCGCGACCTACGGCAGAGGCATCTGGGTTACAGACTTGATTGAATGCGACGGAATATCGCCCAATATCAAAGCAGATACCGACACTGAATTGTGCCCTGGAGAAACTGCAGTTTTGAGCATTGACGGACCGTATTCCGGTTACAAGTGGTCAACAGGTGAATCCACTCCATCAATTACTGTCAACAAAACAGGAGCATATTCGATTTACATAGTCAGTCAAGACGCATGTGAAATCAAATCTAAGGCGATTTTTGTTAATGTCAGAGAAGTACCTGAATTAAATATTCAGAGTAATGGTAGTGATTTTATATGCGAAAATGGCGAAACACTTTTATTCGCGTCATCAGGATTTGAATCTTACCAATGGAGTAATGGTATGACCGATAGAAATATCACTATTTCCGAACCGGGAGATTATTTCGTTGTTGGAACTACTATTTCAGGTTGTACCGAAACAAGCGAATCCATAACCATCGTTCAAAAACCTGCTCCTGCTAAACCATTTATCAGTTTCCAAGGAAATACTTTAGTGGCATCTGAAGCTGATAGTTACCAATGGTATCTGAACGGCAAAAAATTAGTTTTTGAACGCAAACAGACAATCCAATACAAACAAATTGGTGAATATCAAGTAGAAATAAGTGACGAATTTGGTTGTACAAACATCTCCGAACCATATTCAATTATCACAAGTGTAGAAGAGATTTCGGAAACAAGTGATATCACGATTTCTTCAAATTCCGAAAATGGATTATTTCAAGTTATGCTCTCAGAAACAGTAAACGATATTAAGGTTGAAGTTACTGATTATACCGGCAGAACATTGATACAGAATAATCACACAAACATAAACCGCTTTGAGATTGATTTGCAGAATTATCCTACATCTGTATATTTTGTCAAATTGACGATTGGCGGCAAATCATTTTACGAAAAATTGATAGTAAAATAAAAAAAAATCAATCTTCTTTTAAACACCCCCACAGTAGTTGGGGGTTTTTTATTATTTTTGCTGATATGGAGAGCAAAATATGATATATGCATTAGAAGGAAAATTATTCAACAAGACTTCAACCGAAGTTGTTGTGAATTGCAACGGAATTCACTATTTGGCAGGTATTTCGCTCAATACATTTGAAAAATTACCCGCTGCCGGCAATCCTGTATTCATTTTCACTTATCACCAAACCCGAGAAGACGGAACCTTTTTGTTCGGCTTTTCGGATGTTAATGAATTGGAATTGTTCAAATTGCTAATCTCTATTTCGGGAATTGGTCCCAAAAGTGCACTCGGTATTTTGTCTTCAGTTACTCCTGATGATTTCCATGATATACTGTTATCCAAAGATTTGAACAGATTAACCAAGTTTCCGGGAATCGGCAAAAAAACAGCCGAACGAATCTTATTCGAACTCGGTGACAAATCCTTGGCAATAATTGCTAAATTCAGCAAATCCGACAGAAAAATCGGTCTTTCGTCAAATGTGGATGACGCCATAGCAGCACTTACATCATTGGGATACAATCACGCAGTAGCCGAGAAATCTGTTAAAGCTGTAATCCGAGACGGCGATAGTCAGAATCTGACCACTGAAGATATTATCAAACTTGCCTTAAAATTTCAAATGAGATAGCCATGTTATTAGTAATACCTGCGATAGAGATGAGAAATGGAACTTGCTTTGGCTGCATCGAAGGCGAAGCAGGCACTTTTGACTATTATCAAGAATTGTTCGAAAACCCATTGCTCTTAGTCAAACTGATGAGAGAAGAGAATTCCAAGGCACTCCATGTTTATGATTATGATTCATTTCATACCGACGACAGCTCTGCAAATCTCAAGTCAATTCTGAACTTAAGCCAAAACTTCGATATTCCGATTCAACTTCACACCAAATACATTGATACAGCTCACAGCAAGATGCTGCTTGATAGTGGAATTTATCGTCTCATTATAAATGAACTGAATCATGAAAACTTACAATCAGTAGCGAGTTTATTGAAATCCTATTCGCCATCAAGAATCGTTTTTTGGTGCGAACTTGACCAACAAAACCAATTATTGAGCAAAAGTGGGAGAGACTTAGATGAATGTCTGAAGCAAATTCAGAGTATTGGGGGCAAAAGAATTGTTGTCAAATATTCTGATAGGATGTTTGACGATTCTCGTTACGAATTTACAAAAACATTATATAGTAATTACCACTTGAAAATATCGCTCTACGAGGGAGTTTATGACTATCAAGAGTTGATAATGCTCAATAAGGAAACCTCAAGTGGCATAGATTCTGTGATTATGTCGGAATCTCTTTTCCAAAATTGTTTCCCTTGTCAGAAAATTTGGAGATTAGCAGAATCAAAATTGATGAACTAAATTGCTATAAAGTGATAAATGATTTTATCTGATAAGGATAATTTCGTATTTTGCATATTGAAAATTTTACGATTTCATTAAAAAGTTATTGAAATATTTATAATAAATAAAGCGGAGCATTTAATATGCCTCATTTTTTTATAGATGGGAAAAAAATTGAAACCAAACAGGGCAAGACAGTAATCGAAGCCGCATATGAGAATGGTTTGCAAATCCCCCATTTTTGTTGGCATCCTGAGTTGTCTGTATCCGGTAACTGTAGAATGTGCTTGGTTGAAATTGGAATGCCTAAGAGATTGCCTGACGGTACTCCCGAAAATGATGAAAATGGCAATCCTATGGTCAATTACATTCCCAAGCTTCAAATTGCTTGTGCTACACCTGTAACAGATGGAATGTATGTCAATACCAACAACGCTAAAGTAGTCGAAGCCCAAGAAGCAGTAATGGAATTTTTGTTGATTAACCATCCGCTTGATTGTCCGATTTGCGACGAAGCGGGCGAATGCAAACTCCAAGATTACGCTTTCAGGTATTCTGACGGCGAAAGTCGTTTCGACGAAATGAAAAATCACAAGGATAAACGCCAGAAATGGGGACCAAATGTGATGTTCGACGCAGAACGCTGCATCTCATGTTCGAGATGTATTCGATATTCCCAAGAAATTGCCAAGCAAGATGTGTTGACATTTGTCCAAAGAGGCGACCATGTCACGATTAAGTTATTCGATGGAACTCAACTTGATAACCCATATTCAATGAACGTTATCGAGATTTGTCCTGTGGGTGCATTGACAAGCCCTGACTTCAGATTCAAAGCACGTGTATGGGATATGAGCTTCAATGATTCGATTTCCTTTGCGGATTCTACCGGCTCTAATATTAAGTTAGGCGTTCGTAATAACGAAATTCTGAGAATCGAGCCACGCACCAATCCATATGTCAACAGACATTGGTTGACTGATGATGCACGATTAAACACATATGAATTCGTGAACAAAAATCGTATCGTTCAACCTTTAATCAAGCAAGGCTCAGAACATTTCCCTGCAAGCTGGCAAGACGCTTGTCAAGCAGTTGCTAACGGATTATCGAGTTTCAAACCGAATGAAATAATGTTTTTGGCATCTGCCAAAGCTACAAACGAAGACAATTATGCCTTTATGAAACTTGCTCGTCAGGTGGTCAAATCTCCAAATATTGATTTTCTCTTACACACTGACCAATCTTTCAATGATGAATTTTTCTTAGCTGTTGCCGATAGAACTCCTAATGCAACCGGTGCAATTGCAGTCGGTATCAATAGTGATGAAAGCAATATAAAAGCTAAGGAACTTGCCGAAAACATCAAAAAAGGCTATATTCGGGCATTAGTTGTACTCGAAGAAGATTTCTCTCATCACGAACATATTATCGAATCCCTTGATAATCTGGAATTTCTCGTAGTGCTTCATTATAATCATAATAAAATCACTCAGAAAGCTCATGTAGTGCTTCCTGCATCTACTTATGCAGAAATCGAAGGTACATATACCAACAAAGATAGACGTGTCCAACATCTCAGCCCGGCATTGGTAACCAAAGAAAATCTGCGATTTATGGGCATGAAAATGAGCCGTCTCGATAAATTCGGTGCTTATAATGACCAATGGACTCAGCACGAATTGCGCGATTGCAAGCAAAGTTGGAGAATAATTGCTACAATTGCAAATCTGCTTGGTACAAACTGGAAATTCAAAAATTCAGAAGATATATTTGATGAAATTTGTGAGAAAATTCCACAGTTTGCAAATATGTCTTACGATAAGTTATTAGAATATCAAGGTTTAGTTTTGGGCAAAGGAGATAATCCTGACCCGAAATTAATTAATTATGAATCTCATGTTTTTAAACCACAATAAATATTATTAACCAAGAAATAAATTAAGAAATGAATGATTTATTATGGATAACAATCGAAGCTCTCGCCAAAGGGCTTGCCATAGTATTGGCAATACAACTTATGGCGGCTTTAAATGTGTATCTCGAGCGTAAGGTTTCGGCTTTCATACAAGGAAGAATCGGACCCAATAGGGTAGGACCCTGGGGCACATTACAACCATTTGCAGATGTCGCAAAATTATTTTTGAAAGAAGATATAGTGCCGGCAGCAGCGGATAAGTTCTTCCATTCATTAGCTCCGGTGATTGCTTTGGGAGTTGCTTTGGCAACTTGGGCAGTAATACCTTTTTCGAGCTATATACAATTAGAAGACCGAATTATTTATCTCGGAATCGCACCGGATTTGAATATCGGTATACTTTATGTATTGGCAATGACTTCATTAGGCGTTTACGGTATAACACTCGCCGGTTGGTCATCAAACAATAAGTATTCCTTATTAGGTGGACTTCGTTCATCAGCCCAGATGATTTCGTACGAACTTTCGATGGGTCTCTCTTTAATCGGGACTGTATTGATTGTCGGCTCATTTTCCATAAACGATTTTGTTGAATTTCAACAAGGTTGGGGAGGAATGAGATGGCTGATATTCTTACAACCAATTGGGTTTATAATATTTTTAATTGCAGCATTTGCAGAAACAAATAGAGCACCATTCGACTTGCCGGAAGCAGAACCGGAACTTGTCGGCGGTTTCAACACCGAGTATTCGGGTATGAAATTCGGTATGTTCTTTTTGGCAGAATATGCTAATATGACCACATCCTCAGTGCTAATCGTATTGTTATACTTAGGCGGTTGGTCTATTCCATTTGCCTACGAAGCATTAGGATTGCAAGAAGGCTCGATTCTTATGGCATTAGCGCATTTCTTAGTCTTCTTTGCAAAAGTATTGTTCGTACTATTCTTCTTTATTTGGGTTCGTTGGTCAATACCGCGTTTCCGTTATGACCAATTGATGAATTTGGGCTGGAAAGTATTATTGCCATTGGCAATTGTAAATGTTGTAGTCACTGCTTTAGGTGTATTGTTTTTCATGTAAAAATTACTCATTGTAGTTTTTAATCTTAGATGTTTTTATAAATGAATATAAAAGGTGTTCGATGAATAACACTAAAAATACAGAAGTCGAAAGAAGAAGTTTTTGGGAAAAATTATATATCCCCGAAATTGCCAAAGGTTTGGGATTGACTTTGGCAGAAATGTTCAAACCCAAATTTACTCGTCAGTATCCTGAAGAGCGTTGGGAGCCATTGGGCTCGTATCGCGGCAGACCCGTACTCGTGGATGATGTTGATGGCGAACGTTGCGTAGCTTGCGGGCTATGCTCACGTGTATGCCCTGCATTAGCAATCGAAGTTCAAGCCGATGAGACTGACCGCGAAAAGGAAAGATTCCCGGTCAAATTTGAAATAAATATGTTGCGCTGTATTTACTGCGGATTTTGCGAGGAAGTTTGTCCCGAAGAAGCTATTGTAATGAGCAAAGATTACGAACTCGTGTTCCAAAGACAAGAAGATGCTCTAATGAACAAAGAGCAATTGCTCGTTCCGATTGCTCAACTTCAGGACAGGTTAGAGTTTTTACGCCAATATAAATAATTATAATTGTAAACAAAGATACCGAAGCAATTCATTGTTTCGGTTGATTTTCTAATTTTTGGGAGTATTTAATATGAAATTTTTAATGCCTTTAGCCCTGATTACATTGTTAATGATGGGAGTAATCTCATGCGGGGAAAATGCCGAACAATTAAGAAATGAGGAAATTGCAAAGATGGAACAAGAATTTTCAACATTCGCTGATTCGCTGGAAAAAGTTATTGCTGTAGAATATACCGAAGTTTGCACTAAATATTGGGAAGCATCGCTCAATTCCAACGAAGAAAATTGGAATAATTACTCACAAGCGGACATGAAATTCAACGAAATTTTAGCAAATAAGAGTAACTTCGAAACTCTCAAAAAATTCAAGGAAAGTAATAATATTACTGACACCTTGATGGCGAGAAGATTGGAAGTTATGTACTTAGGTATGTTATCCAAACAAATTGATACCGCCAAACTAAACCAATTATCTGCGATGCAAGCTCAAATCGAAAACAAATACTCCAATTACAGAGCGAAAGTCGGAAATAAAGATTTGACCGATAACCAAGTAGAAGATGTATTGAAAACATCTAAAAATCAAAAAGAACTCCAAGCAACATGGTTAGCTCATAAAGACATTGGTCCTGTTGTAAAAGAGGACATTTTGAACCTTGTACGTTTGAGAAATGAAATTGCTCACGAATTAGGCTACAAAAACTATCATGAAATGAGCCTTAAACTCAGCGAACAAGACCCCGCACAAATCGAAAATCTGTTTGACGAATTAGACGCTTTGACTCGCGATACTTTCGTGAAGTTGAAAGGTGAAATTGACACATTTTTAGCTGCTCAAAACAAAATCAAAGTCGAACAATTAATGCCGTGGCACTACCAAAATCGTTATTTCCAAGAAGCACCGAAAATCTATGAAGTTGATATGGACAAATACTACAAAGACCAAGATTTGGTGAAATTGTCAGTAGATTATTTCCAATCGCTCAATTTGCCGATTGATGACTTAGTAGCCAAAAGCGATTTGTTCGAAAAACCAAACAAAAATCAACATGCTTATTGCATCAACATTGACCGCCACGCAAAAGACATCAGAGTTTTGTGCAATGTAGTGCCAAATTCTCGTTGGGGCGAAACGATGCTTCACGAATACGGACACGCACTTTACGAATACCATTATGATGCATCATTGCCTTGGACGCTTAAAGAACCTGCTCACATCTTCACAACCGAAGCGATTGCGATGTTGTTCGGCAGAATGGCATCAGACCCATCATGGATGCAATCAATGATAGGAATCAGCGCCGGAGAAAAAGACAGCATCGCTGAAACTTGCCACAACATTCTAAAGCTCCAACAACTCGTTTTCAGCCGTTGGTCACAAGTAATGTACAGATTTGAAAAAGAACTTTATGCCAATCCCGAGCAAGATTTGAACGCACTTTGGTGGTCATTGGTCGAAAAATATCAAATGATGAAGAAACCCGAAGGCAGAGACATGCCGGATTGGGCAACAAAAATTCATATTGCAACATCGCCATGCTACTACCATAACTATCATTTGGGCGAATTGCTCGCATCGCAATTATATAATACAATCACAACGAAAGTATTGAAAGATGTGCCAAATGCTAATCCGGGCTTAGTCGGACATCCCGAAGTCGGCGAATATCTAATCAAAAACGTTTTCCAACCCGGCAAACGCTATTTGTGGAACGATATGATTGAAAAAGCAACCGGCGAAAAGCTCACTCCAAAATACTACGCAATCCAATTTGTAGATTAGTATTTGATGTGTTTACGAATTTTAAGAAGCTGTCCAAACGGGCAGCTTTTTTTTTGTTGTGGTTATGTATGTAGGGACAGAACGCTGTTCTGTCCGAAACAAGCTCATGAATTTATTCATTGGTTATGAAATAATAATCCAAAAGAAAATTCACATGACCATGACACCATGGTAGTTTTACAGCCTTTTACACTATATCTTATAACTGACTATGTAAATCTCGATATATAATTCTCGATAAAAAAGCTCAAAGCATAAACAATGTTAAATTAGGCATACATAATCTATTAATCATTTATGAAGTTATAATTAATTATTCCATTTTTGAAAATAATTTGTAACTTTTTAGAAGTTGTGTTTGTCTTTTGTATTGACAGAGTTGAAAATGAAGATAATGTTATAGATTTGTAATTCATTTATAAAGGGTGTTGCTATGAAAAAGCATTTAGTTTGTACATTGTTAATTGCATTTTTGCTGTCAATATGTTCGGTTTTTGCACAAAATACGTCAATAAGACTGATTGACCCTCAAAAATCTTGGTTGAGTTCAGAAGCTATCATGGATAGTTTGACAGTAATTATTCAACCAAATGGCGGTTATACACAGATTTCTTACTTAATCAACATTTCTACATCAGGAACAATTTTTGACAAACAAAGTGATACTGTCGAAATTGAAAGTTTTTTTACATTGCCTGAAGAAGCAATCGTAGTTGATTCATGGCTCTGGGTCGAAGATACACTTGTATATGCAGATTTGATAGACCGATGGACTGCAAGCCAGATTTATGAAAATATTGTAAAACGAGTTCGCCGTGACCCGTCACTTTTCTTGAAAAATTCTCCAACAGCTTACGAATTTAGACTTTTCCCGCTTGTAGGCACTACACACCGAAAATTTTTAATTAGTTTTATGATACCAAATCGAATTGAAAATGACAAATTCAAATTCGAAATTCCCAAAATTTGGTTTACACGAACATTGATGCCGAATAATATGAAAATTGTTTTCATCAACAGAAACGATGTCAATAATTTGTATGTATCTAATGATATGGATTTGCCTATGAATAATGATAACGATATGTTCTTTGGTCATTATAAGTCAACGGTAATTCCAATGCAGGATTTTCTAAGTTACAATACTTACGGTTACAATTCAAATTTCAAAGACGGTATAAGCATTACTAATTATGATGTTGCTGGCGAAAAGTACTATCACATGATTATGGATTTGAATACTTTGACACCAAATCGTAAGGCACTTAAACATCTTGTCCTTTTTGAATATGTTAACGGTAAATCCAAAATTAGTTTTGAGAATACCATTCAACCCTTTTTAGATGCTTTAGACGTTACATATAGTGTTGGGGACTCGATAAACATAATGTATTGTGATATGATTAGTGATGTCAAGTTACTCTTTCCAGAATTTATTGAGGTAAATCCTGAGAGCATTAGTAAGCTGAAATCAGAGTTTCAAAAAGCACAAAGTAAGATTTCTCGCTCAGCAATTTTACCATTACTTTTAAATAATGCTGTTTCTCTTCTGCAAACTACAGATACGACAGGTTCTGTAGTAGTCTTTTCTAATAATGATGAACTTGGCTCTTTAGATATAGCGAATACATTTATTAAACTTATAATGGATAAAAGCAAAGGTAAAATTCCATTTTATTTTCTTGACCATGGGTCAACATCAAATAAAAAATATTCAATTAATTCTGTCAATTATATAGGCAACGAGTATCTTTATTTAAATTTATCAAGAGCTACTAAAGGTGAATACTATAACATTTGGAGTAATGCAAATAGCATCGGCAATCTTTTCTCAATTTTCTTTAATGGAGTTAATACATCATATAAGGACTTAAATTATTATATTCTTACAACCGACGGGTTTGTTTACCAAACTTTCGAACCTTATAAGTCAATATTAGCTTCAAAAGGAATGTTATCAAGCCTCGGTAAATATGTCGGTGGTCCCGATTTCATAATTAGATTGACTTTTATGCTTGATGATGAGCCTCACATAAAAGAAGTGAAAATTGCTGAAGATGATATAATAAAAAGCAATGCATTGCCACAAATATGGGTAGGAAACCACCTTAAGTACCTCGAAGCTATCGCTAAACCAAACAACAGTACAGTCCAAGATATAATAAAAATAAGCATGGATAACCGTGTTCTATCGAGTTATACAGCTTTTCTGGCTCTTGAGCCATGGATGAGGGCTGAATTGCTTGGTGAAGATGATCCTGACGATCCCGAACTTACAGACGTGGATGATGAAATCGAAATTTTAAACAGCGAATTAGGCATTTCGGCTCATCCAAATCCTGCTATGACAAATACTAATCTTATCTTCAACTCTCCTCTTGAAACTAATATCACATCTATTGATATTTATGATTTGAATGGTTCGGTAATTCGAAAATTAAATGTACCGACACATGCAATTAAAGGAGAATACATCATATTTTGGGATTTATTGGATGATTTCGGTCGTCCGGTTCCTGAAGGAACATATTTTGTCATTGTAAATGTTGGATTGAAATCATTTAGTCATAAAATTTTGGTTGTAAAGTAATCATAATGTTTTTATCTTTCGCAAATAACAAACTCTTCTGATAGTATTAAATTTCAGAAGAGTTTTTTTGCTTTTTTATAAGCGATACATTCGCTAATTTTACTTTATTAATTTTTCATTTTCCGAATAAGTATTTTAAGTATGAAAAAAACGAAACTCAACATCGGCACCGCTACTAAATTAGATTATAATCAGCTGAGATGGCAATGCCCCACAAGCATTTTCAAATTCAAGACTACAGCCGAAATCAACCCTTTGCACGAAATCATCGGTCAACCAAGAGCCGTCGAATCTATTAAACTCGGCGCTTCTATGCGAGCAAAAGGCTACAATATCTTTGTTACGGGGCTTTCCGGTACCGGCAGAACGACCACCGTTAAGCAAATTCTCGAATCCATTTCCGGCATTTGCCCTGATTTGTTCGATTATTGCTACGTCAATAATTTTGTTGACTCGGACAAACCAATTTTGCTCAAATTAGCTCCCGGACAAGGCAAAGCGTTCCAAACCGCCATGAATGAAAGCATCAATTATCTGAGAAGGAAGATTCCGGGCTTGTTCGAGGAGGAATCTTATCATCAGACCAGAAAAAAAATCACGAATGAATACCAAACCCAAGAACGTTTGGTAATCGAAAATTTTGATGCGAAAATTAGCAAACATGGTTTCGTTCGCGGTCAACTCGAAAAAGATGACGGTACTGTCCAAGCCGAGGTTTTCCCGGTTGTTGATGGCGAAGCTGTTCCCATCAGCGATTTGGACAGACTTGTGGCTGAAAAGAAGTTGAAAGCAAACGAAGCGGCACTTTTCAAAAAGTATTGGCAAGCCTTTCATGAAGAAATCTACGACCTTGCCCGCAAGGGAATGAAAATCATGCAAGAATATAGGGCTGCTCTAATCGAAAGCGATAAAAATTTCGCAAAGGAACTCGTCAGTACGGTTTTTGCGGATACACTCGAACGATTCGAAAACGAAAAACTTCACGCGTACATCGGGCATGTCAAAGAGCATATTCTTGAAAATTTACACTTTTTTATCCCAAATCCCAATCAAAATTTCGCAAAAAACGATGTAATCATCAAGTTGGAAGAATCGGAAATATTTTCCATTTTTTATGTAAACGTTATTTTGGATAATTCCAAAACTGAACGCGCACCTGTCGTAATCGAAACGAACCCAACATATACAAATCTTTTTGGCACTATCGAAAAAGTCTATGACGCTCGCGGATTTTGGCGTTCCGATTTTACTAAGATAAAAGCCGGCTCATTGTTGTGTGCAGACCAAGGTTTCCTCGTTGTCAATGCAACTGATTTGTTCCAAGAGCCAAACGTATGGAACAAATTGCAACAAGTCTTGCTGTACGATAAAATTGAAATTCAACCTTATGATTCAATTTTCCAGTTGACTCAATCGCATCTGAAACCTGAGTCAATTGATGTGAACATCAAAGTTATCATCATTGGCGGGCAAACGCTATACAGATTTTTGCATTCCTACGAAAAAGGTTTCAAGAAGATTTTTAAAATTAACGCCCAATTTGATTATGAAACGGACAAAAATGAGGAATCTTTCCATCATTACGCAAGATTTGCCGCGAAAATATGCATGGAGGAAAATATTCCACATTGCGACGTGAGTGCAGTGGCAGCAATTGTGGAATGGGGCGTCGAATTTGCCGGTTCACAAGAAGTAATAACACTAAAATTTTCGGACGTTGCCGATTTAATTCGCGAATCAGCATATTTTGTCAAGGAATCGAAAAAGAAAATCATAAGCAGAGAGGACGTGGAAAAAGCCATTGAATCACGCAAAAGACGCAATGATATGACTGATGAGAAAATCCGAAAGCATATCGTAAAAGATACGATTATGATTGATACTTCCGGTACGCGTGTTGGCATAATCAATGGTCTGACCGTTTATAACAGTGGTATATATTCATTCGGCAAGCCCGCTCGAATCAGCGCTAACGTTAGCGTTGGCACTGCCGGCATTATCAATATCGAACGCGAATCCGATATGAGCGGAAGATTGCACAACAAAGGCATTTTGATCATTTCGGGATTTTTGCGTGAGAAATTTGCTACCAAACGGACATTATCATTGAGTGCCTCGATTGCATTCGAGCAAAATTATTCCGGAATTGATGGTGACAGCGCCTCGGCAGCAGAAATCTATGCAGTCTTGTCAGCTACTTCCAATATGCCGATTAATCAAAGCATAGCTATAACAGGCTCTGTAAACCAAAAAGGTGAAATTCAGCCAATTGGCGGAGTTAACGAAAAAGTAATTGGATTTTACGAAGTTTGTCGTGAGCGCGGTTTTACTAAGGAACACGCTTGCATTATACCATCACGGAATGTTAAAGACCTGATGTTGAGCAAAGAAGTAATCGAAGATGTCCGCAAAGGTAATTTCCATATTTATTCAATCGATACAATTGACGATGCTATTCAATTGCTATTCGGATTGGAAGCAGGTGTAGCCGATAAAGACGGCAACTATCCAAAGCAATCTCTGTACGGATTAGTTGATGCAAGAATCGAAGAATTTGCTCAAATACTAAAACCCGTTAAAAAAGAAACTGAAAAACCAAAAGGAACCCGTAAATGAAAGAAATAAAATTAGCACCTTCATTATTATCAGCCGATTTTGCAAACCTTGAAAGAGACATCCGAAAATGCGAACAGGGTGGGGCAGAGATACTTCATATAGATGTTATGGATGGGCATTTTGTACCGAATATTACGATTGGAGTGCCCGTTGTAGCAGCTATTCGCAAAGTCTCAGATTTGTTGCTTGATGCGCATCTGATGATTTGTGAACCCGACCGATATATTAACGATTTCGCCGAAGCAGGCGCTGATATGATTTCGGTGCATTACGAAGTTTGTAATCATTTACACAGAACATTATCGAGCATTAAAGGTCTTGGCAAACAAGCGGGAATCGTGCTCAATCCTCTTACTCCAATCGAATTGATATACGATGCAGTCGAGTATTGCGATTTCGTATTGCTCATGTCAGTCAATCCGGGTTTTGGAGGACAAAGTTTTATCAATTCATTCCACAACAAATGCTACAAATTAAAAAGCTTTTTAGTTGATAATAATCTCGAACATATTGATATTCAAGTTGATGGTGGAATTAAGATTGATAATGTGCGAGAAGTAGTTGCTTCTGGGGCAAATGTGATTGTGAGCGGTTCGGGGATTTTCAGTGGTGATGTGGTCGAAAATTTGAAGCAAATGCGTAAAAAAGCAACGAGTGTGCTTTAGAATTCAAATACAATGCTGATGTGATGTGCTGATCCGGATTAGGTCAAATATTCATTCGAATGAGTAGTCTTCATTAAATATGAAATGTAAAGAGGCGATAGCTCAAGAACACTCAAACAAAGTATGGCAGTCCTCAGGAAAGGCAATGAAATCTTTTGGAAACGAAGGCATTTTTACCTTGAAATTATAAATTTCTCAACATCCCTGAAATTTCTGCCAATCAATACACACAGATAAACTCCGTTGGGTAACTTGCTGACATTAAATTCATATATGGCTTCGTCAGTAGTTTGAATGCCTTTTTGGACAACTTTCAATACTTCCTTCCCCAACATATTATAAATCGCTATGTCAATTTCACTATCTTTATCCTTCAATGCTACCTTCACATTGTAAGCGTCATTGCTGTTCCAGATATTGACAATACTATTTGTCGTTACAGTATCATTTTCGACACCTTCTGCAAGGGGCATCTCAGTTGACTGATAATCAACAAACTTTGTCTCACGATTGAGTTTGGGGTCGTTTGTTCCATATGCAAATAGAGAATTATTAGAGCTGAATAATAGCAGGATTGATAAAAAAGCTAAATTTAGAATTCTATTCTTCATTGTTATTTTGATTTTGAAATATTTTGAAATTCTCTCGAAATACTTTTCATCTTTCAATAAACGTTCAATTGCTTGTTTAGTTTCAAGCCCTCCCTTTTCTATACCGAAATTTTTTTGCAATATCATTCAAGAATGCTCTATTGTCAATAAAAGTACTATAAAAAAACTATGCCAAATAATGCTTTTCTCTATTTTCAATTACTTAAATGGAATACTTAAGAAACATCAATTTATTAACAAATTATTCAATCTCGATTAATTTTCGTAATTTTGGACTTAGTAAATTTTCGCTCTACAAAATAATAAAAATGGATTTACAAATCAAATTTGAAGAAAAGATTTTCGAGAATAAAAGACGGGCACCCGATGAGTTCAAGATAATCGCAAATACACTCAGACAGGATATTATAAAAAGTTTGCTCTTAGCAGGTTCCGGACATAGTGGCGGACCTCTCGGTATAGCAGATTTGATGTCAGTTTTGTATTTTGGTGGATATATCAACTATAATCCGACCGAACCCGAATGGAAAGATAGAGATAGATTTGTCTTGAGTGCGGGGCATATGGCTCCTATACTTTATGCAGTATTAGCACGTGCAGGGTATTTTCCGGCAGCAGAACTAGCAACTTTGCGGAAATTCGGCAGCCGATTGCAAGGACATCCCGGATTGGATGTCAAACTTCCGGGGATTGAAACTTCGTCCGGTTCCTTGGGGCAAGGTGTTTCTATTGCCGTAGGAATGGCTATGAGCCATAAACTTGTTGATAAAGACTCGAAGGAAGTTTATGCAATCACAGGAGATGGCGAACTCCAAGAAGGCATTTGCTGGGAAGCCGCAATGACAGCCGGAACATATGGATTGGACAATTTCTGTTGGATTGTGGACAATAACGATTGTCAGATTGACGGTAGAGTAAAAAATGTGATGAGTATTTATCCTATTAAGGAAAAATTCGAAGCATTTGGTTTCACCGTTTTTGAAATTGATGGACATAATATTGTCGAGATTATCCAAACTTTAGACAAATTCACTCGCTATCATGCTTTACGCAAAGGAAAACCTGTTTGTATAATCGCTAAAACTTATATGGGTAATGGCGTATCGTTCATGCACGACAATTACAAATGGCACGGCAATCCGCCTAACAAGGAACAAGCTGCAAAAGCCTTAGAGGAACTTTCGAAATGATGACTCGGATTATTTATGTTTTCGTTTTGCTCAGTTTTCTTCTGCTCGCATCTTGCGATGAATCGAAGATTGAAAGCGAAAAACTTGAAAGCATTGATACTCTCAGCGTTATTGAGAACAAAATTGATTCAAATTACGGGACTGAAATTACAGTCGCAGCTATTGATACAAGTGTGCTTACCCCGAAAGAGAAAGAATACTTGAAAAAGCAAGATGAAAAGAAAGATAGAGTAATCTCGTACGAAAACAATATTCACCAAGATAAACTTACGGAATTCATACCAAAATCAATATCCGGATACGAAAAACTACCCGGCAGTTCCGGTAGAATGGTTGATAATGATGGTTATGTGGTAACTACTACAAAGGGTGAATACGTTTCGGGGAGAAAATCCATTATCATTGATATTTTTGATTACGGACGTAAACCAAAGATTCACAATGTGGAAATTTATGATAATCCTCCGACGGATTTGGAAGTGCCTACAATAAAAGTAGAACATCGTGGTGCCAAAGGATTTCGATATTACGACGAAAGAATGAGATACATGCGAGTCGAAGTGCTGCTAAAAAATCGTTATGTGATAATTTTTCGGTTTAACAGACCTGACGTAGAGCGAGAGCAAGCATTGCAATATTTGGACTTGATTAATTTTGAAAATTTGATTAAACTTGGAAATTAGAATATAAATATGAAAACTTACGAAAAAAAAGGCGACAAGGCTACAAGAAACGGTTTCGGCGAAGCATTGGCAGAACTTGGTGATACAATGCCGGAACTTGTTGTGATTGGTGCCGATGTTACCGGCTCCGTTTTGACTTCATTTTTTCAAGCAAAGCATCCCGATAGATTTTTTTCAGTTGGAGTAGCAGAGCAAAATGCCACTACCGTTGCCGTTGGTATGGCATTAAGTGGTAAAGTTGCAGTGTTTTCGAGCTATAGTGCTTTTGCAGCCTTCCGAAATGCCGACCAACTCAGAGTATCAGTTTGTTACAACGAAGCCAATGTGAAAATCGGCGGTGCTCATTCGGGGATTACAGTTGGTCCTGATGGCGCAACTCACCAATCTCTCGAAGAAATTGCTTTTCTGAGAGCATTACCAAATTTAACTTTAGTATCGCCTTGCGACTACCTTGAAGCGAAAAAAGCTACAAAAGCTATTTGCGAAATGGTCGGACCGGCTTTTTTAAGATTTGGAAGACCCGCTGTGCCAATGTTTACTAACGATGATACACCATTTATTCTTGGTAAGGCTAATATTTTACGTGAAGGCAATGATGTAGCAATTATCGCTTGCGGTCTGCTTGTATGGGAATCGCTTTTAGCTGCCGAAAAATTACAAGAAATCCATGGAATCAATGCGCGTGTTATAAATATGCACACTATAAAACCAATTGATGTTCAAGCTATAGTTGATGCAGCCCGTGAATGTGCTTGCATCGTCACTGCCGAAGAACACCAAGTTCATGGCGGATTGGGTGGAGCAGTCGCAGAAGTTACAGCGAAAAATTCACCGGTTCCAATCGAATTAGTTGGCATGAAAGATTCATTTGGTGGGAGTGGAGAGCCATTTGAATTAGCCGAAAAGTACGGAATGACATGGAAAGAAATTTATGCTTCGGCATTAGTTGCTATTGAACGAAAGAAAGGTACATACAACAAAATTCGACAAGTGAAAGATGTAGCTACTTATCACGAAGGTCTTTGATTGAGCTTTAAAATATGAAAGACATTGATAAGGATAGCGAAAAACCCAAAAAATTTCGCAAACGAAAAGTAATTCAAGAAATTGAACAAATTCCCCCAATTCAGAGCGAATTAATCAAAATTAATGAGCCAATTATACTCGAAATTGCTGAATTAGCCGACAAACACGGCTATGAGCTATATATCGTTGGTGGTTATGTCAGAGATTTGCTTTTGGACAGAGATAGGAAAGATTTTGACTTTTCAATTGTAGGCGACTCGATTGAATTTGCAAATCTTGTAGCTAAAAATTTCAATACAAAAGCTGTCATTTACGAAAGATTCAGAACTGCACTCGTCCCCATCAATAATTTCAATTGTGAATTTGTGGGCACTCGCAAAGAAGTTTACGAAGCTTCGTCGCGAAATCCGATTGTTACCATTGGGACTCTCGAAGACGACCTCAAAAGGCGAGACTTCACAGTCAATGCATTAGCAATTTCATTGAATAAATATAATTTTGGCAATCTGATTGACTTATTCGGTGGAATTGATGATTTGCGAAACAAAATTTTACGCACTCCGCTTGACCCCGAAGCTACTTATACAGACGACCCGTTACGGATGATGCGAGCTGCACGATTTGCCTCTCAACTTGATTTTGAACTTGACCCGAATTCGCTCAATATGATTCAATCTATGTCTGAGCGGATTTCGATAATTTCGCAAGAACGAATTAGCGACGAATTCCTCAAAATCATAGCTTCTGACGTTCCAAGCAAAGGTCTTGGGATACTGTTCAATACAGGTTTGATGAAATTAATCTTCCCGGAAATGTACGAAACTGCGGGTGTGGATATCGTTGAAAAAACTACAAAATCTTACGCTCATAAAGATGTTTTTTGGCATTCATTAAAAGTTTTGGATAATATTTCCAAGAATACAGACAATCTTTGGCTCAGATTTGTGGCTTTAGTTCACGATATTGCAAAGCCGCGCACAAAGAAGTTTATCGAAGGAACAGGTTGGTCATTCCACGGACACGAGGAAATCGGAGCGCGAATGATGCCGAAAATATTTCGCAAAATGAAGTTGCCATTGGAACCACTCGATTACGTCCAAAAGCTCATACGTTTGCATCAGCGACCGATGGTTTTAGTAGATTCACAAGTCACTGATTCAGCAGTACGCCGACTTGCAGCACATGCCGGAGCCGATTTGGAGGACTTGTTTACACTCGTTAGAGCGGATATTACTACTAAAAATCCGAATCTATCTGAAAAATACAAACGCAATTACGAAAATGTCTTCAACAAGGTAATTGAAGTTCAAGAAAAAGACCGCCTGAGAGAGTTCCAATCACCGGTTCGCGGCGAAATGATTATGGAATTATGCGAATTGCAACCTTCTAAACCGGTCGGCATTATTAAATCGAAAATTGAAGATGCAATTCTGGATGGTTTGATTCCAAACGAATATGAAGCCGCATTGCAATTTTTAATCGAAAATAAAGATTCTTGGTTAGCTGAAATCCGAGCTTCTAATCCTCATCTGTTTCGCCTTCCCTGATAATTCTGGATTTAACCCTGCATAAAGTTTGAAATTTGCAGTAAGTACAAACTATTGCACTTGTTGGCTCTACAGGGAATTTGAATTCAGCAATATTGTGAGTGATTTCGATAGCTTTTTCGGTTGACGCATCCAACAATTCTTTGAAATTTTTATCAGTCACATAGCTCAAAAACTTGTCTTTACCCGAATCCGGCAAATTCAGCCTGTAATAGAGCGCTCCGTCAGTTTGTGCTTTAATGCCGTAGAACTCGTTTAGTAATTGTTCCGCTGCTTTGGTATAAAGTGGCGTTTGGAAATTATTGAAATTTTTGACACCACCAATTTTATGGTCCGATTTAATTGTTGTTTTATAATCCGCAATCCGAAAATCGAAGGAATTTGTTTCATCATCCATATGCAGTTCGATTCTATCTATCTTTCCGCGAATTTTCATGGAGCCATTTTTAGCTTTCAATTCAATTGGCGGTGTGCCATCGTTCATGCCAAATCCCATTTCAAACAATATCGGCTTGAACTTGCTATATTCCTCTCCCTTGCCTAATTCATTGTCTAACCACGTTTCCAAGATTCCCTTTTTGCTAATCCCATTTTTATTCATTCCAAGCAATTGGTCGCGTTCAAATTTGAACATATCAGGGCTAATGGCAAATTTTTGTAATGACATTTCGGCGATTTCAAACAAGATTTTCAAATAGTTTTCACGATGTGCTACTTCTAAATGAACGGGCTTTAATTCCGGTAGATTTTCAAATTTCGGGCTCGGGATTACCCAACTTCCGGTGGAATTCTTGTCTTGCTGGATTGTGACATAGAAATAATAAAGTACACTGTGCATCAGCGAACCAAGCTCCAATGGCGTCAGTGCGGGTTCTTTTTGTTCAATCTTATCAACTCTGAGCATCTTTGCTACATAATATTGATACGGGCATTTGACGTATTGTTCTATCTCGCTTGCAGAAAATACGCTCTTTTGCAGTGCTTTGTCATCTTGCAAGGTTGACAAATCATTTGCATCCGCAAGCCAATCTTTCATCTCCGACATTGCGAAATTTTGCAGATAGTCAAGGTTTGATTTGGTTTTGTTGCTAATTGTAATGTCATTGTTCAATTCAAAAGAATCGTTCAGGTTTTTACTGTTTTCATACAAATCGTTATCATTGACAATGTATTCAATTGGTTTTCGGACGATTTCCAAAATATCGCTATTATTATCAGTTTCGTTAATATTTTCCGGGCGGATAGGGTATAAGCCTGTTATTTTGCTCAAATATGTCAAAAATGGCGATTTGACTACATCGCCGCCTTCATCCTTGCAAATGTAAGATATGAAAATCTTTTTTTGAGCAGAATCCAAAAGGTGCTGAGCATTTGTCAAGAATTGGTAAAATTGAATCCGTTCGGAGTTTTCGTGTCGGATTTCACTATCGGGCAGTTTCTTCCCTAATAATGCTTCCGACTTGTATGGCAGCGGAAATTCTCCATCATTTACTCCACAAAGGATTGCAATTTTGTAATCCAAACCTCTGATTTGCTCGATTGAAGTTATCGTGACGCCATAATTCATTTTGTCGAGAATTTGGTATTTTTCAGACTTAACGGCAGTTTTTAATCTTTCGATTAGCTCTTTCAAACTATAAACTTGCTGTGGATTTCGCTCATTCATTACGAAAAACATTTCATCGAGAAGAGCCATGAACTTATTGAGGGCTTTACCATTCTTTTCAGCTTGCTCTTTGATTGTAATGTAATCGAAATAGTCCCGCTTATCCTTTTCGGGTAATATGTTGTTGAAAGCGGATGAAATATTTTCCTGAATCGCAAATCTTTTGATAATATCATTTTTGATTAATCTTACAAAATCATTAATCGAAAATTTATCCTTTCCGACTTTGAAAATTTCGGTCAATTTGTTTATATCTTTCAATGCCGCTTTATAATGTTTGAGCTTGGTTTCTATGTCTCGTTTTTCGTGGTAATCTTCATATTTATCTTTAACCGATTCGAAGAATTTTATAGCTTTTTCTAATCTAAAAACCCATTGCTTGGCACCGCCGAATTTCAGCCCGCCTCTGATTCTTAATTCCGAAGCAGCATAGAACAAACTCGTATTGTTGGGATTGCGAGTGCTTATACCATCAAAAAATGCAATGTTAAGCAATCTATTGTTCAACATTTTAAAAACATCATCCTTCTCAAAACCGTTTGAAATAACCGATAAAACGTTGAAAATAGCATTAACAACGGATGAATTTGACAGTTCAAATCTATCGGTAACATGTGCCGGAATGCCTTGGAGGAAGAATCCTTCGCGGAAATTATGTGCATATTTTGAAGGATTGCGACTTACAATACAAATATCGGTCGGCTTTGCTCTGTGGATTAAAATTAAATATTTCACAAGTTTCAAAATGTACTCGACTTCATCCTCGATTGTTTCAAATTCGAGTATTGCCAGATTATTGTTCAATTTTGTGTATGGGCTTGTGTTGTCAATCTCGAACAAATATTTTCTCAAAAAATCGCTCGGTTTCAAGTCCTGATAAGATTGTGTCAATTCCTTGTCGAAACTTAAAATTGAATATCCTGCTTGGGATAATCTTTCGGTAACTTCGCTCAAATTTCCGAACAAAGGTCCGTTTTTCTCGGAAAAATCTAAATGAATCGCTGTTGCAATTTTGCTTTTGCCAAAATGAGAAATGAATTCTACTTCGGGAGTCTTGAAATCGCTGAAGCCCCAAATCAATAGATTAGATGCTTCACTCCGCGAATTTTCAGGAAAAATATTATCAATCAATACATCCGAAAAGTGGTCATTTCTGACATATTCTTCCGTGAAGTCTTTGTTCAATTTGTTCAGAACTTCAGCCATATCAAACAAATTTGGCGAAATCAATTCCTGATATTTTTTGTAGATTTCGTGAATATCATTGAGCCGGACGTGGTCAGTGATTTGATCCGCTTTTTTCGAATCATTTTCAACTTCAAGCAAATCAATTTCTATGTCTTCGACTTTGATGCCATCTTCCTTGATTCCGTAGATTATTCCACCCAGCCTCTCCACAAGAGCATGTTTGATTCTTGCATTTGGTTTGTAAAAGCTCAGATTTGATTTGGCAATTGCATCTTCAAAAAGTGTATTCCGGTAAGCTTCGGAAACAATGAAATATGGCTTGTCCTTGTAGTAATTTTTGAAACAGAGCGAAGCAAAAGATTGCAAGTTATAGACCATTGGCATTTCGCAAGGTTTGCCATGCACGGAATAATACTTTTTGACGATTTCGCGCTTAAATTTAAAAACGAGCTTTCCTGTGGGGACAATGATTATCATCGAATTCAAGGTATCATCGGCAATATGCTTGTCAATCAATGTATTGATGTCGTAAAGTTTCGATTGAATATCGAATCCCGAGTTATATAATATATAAGCCATATAAGAATCTCATTTTGTCAAAGTTTAAAAATAAATAAAAAAGCCGCACAATATGTCGTTTGTGCGGCTTGGAATAAAATATTTTTAGAAATTATAAAGACGGACCAGCTGAAATTAAGCTTTTGCCGTGTTCATTATCGGTGAAATTCTCAAAATTCTTGATGAATTTTTCGGCTAATGAGATTGCTGCAGCGTCCCAATCTTCGGCAACACTCCAGAAGTTACGCGGATTGAAAATTTCAGGATTAACATCGTGCAAAGATTTCGGAATTTCAAGATTGAAAATCGGTAGAGTTTCAAATTCGGAATTTTCGATTGAACCGTCAAGAATTGCATCAATAATAGCACGTGTTGACGGCAAATCAATTCTGCGTCCGATTCCGTAAGGACCACCGACCCAGCCTGTGTTAATCAAATATGCTTTCGAGCCGTGTATTTCCATTTTGCGAGTCAATTCATTTGCATATAAAGTAGGGTGGAGCATCAAAAAAGCATTCCCGAAACATGATGAAAACGATGGTGTTGGCACAGTTACGCCACGTTCTGTTCCGCCTAATTTAGCTGTATATCCGCTCAAAAAGTGATATTCAGTTTGTTCTTTAGTTAATTTTGATACGGGAGGCAAAACACCGAAAGCGTCTGCTGTCAAAAATATAACAACATTCGGGTGAGTGCCTCGCGAAATTGGTTTCACAATATTTTCAATATGATTCAAAGGATACGATACGCGAGTGTTCTCGGTTTTGGAAGTATCGCTGAAGTCTATTACACCTGTTTCGGCATCAAATACTACGTTTTCGAGTAGTGCATCGCGTTTGATAGCATGATAAATATCGGGTTCATTTGCTGGATCGAGGTCGATACATTTTGCATAGCATCCGCCCTCGAAATTGAATACACCGTCATCGTCCCATCCATGCTCGTCGTCACCGATGAGTAATCTGTGCGGGTCGGTTGAAAGTGTAGTCTTTCCGGTACCGGATAAACCAAAAAATATAGCTGTATCATTTGCTTTGCCCATATTTGCCGAACAATGCATCGAAGCAATTCCTTTCAGCGGCAAATAGTAGTTCATAATCGAAAAAATGCCTTTTTTCATTTCGCCACCATACCATGTACCGCCAATGACTGCCATTTTTTCAGCTAAGTTGAAAGCTGCAAAAACTTCACTATTCAAGCCTTGTTCTTGCCACAATGGATTTGATGTTTTCGAGGCGTTTAAGACCACGAAATCAGGAACGAAATCTTGTAGTTCGGCTTCAGTTGGGCGGATGAACATATTCGTAACAAAATGCGCTTGCCATGCCACTTCCATAATGAAGCGAACATTTAATCTTGTGTCTGCATTTGCACCGGCGAAACAATCCACTACATATAATTTCTTATTTGATAATTGAGTAGTAGATAGCTCTTTCAAATGGTTCCATATTTCCGGAGTAATGGGTTTGTTATCCGAACTCTTTCTTCCTGGATTTGCCCACCAAACATTCTTTTCGGAGCTTGGCTCTTTGACGATGTATTTGTCTTTTGGAGACCGTCCTGTAAATATCCCTGTATCTACAGCAATTGCACCAAGGTTGGTGACATATCCTTTCTCAAATCCTTCAAGATGAGGATCCAATTCATGATGATAGAGTTCATCAAAACTTAAGTTATAAAATATCTGATTTGTATCAGTAATTCCATAATTTTCTAATTTGAGATTTTTTGTTTGAAACTTTTCTACCCACATTACGAATTATCTTTTAGTAGTGAAACATAATATTTATTAGATGAATAATTCGTATGTGCAGCTTAAATATTGTTTTAATTAAATAAAATTAAAATTTAGTGAAATCAAACACTTAAACTGACATTTAGACTTGGCTTTAATAAGAAATAAAGTATATTTGTAACGAAAAAATGAAAAAATATTTTAGACATATTGAGCTTCTCTTCTGGGTTTCGGCACTCTTTTGGCTTGCGTTTGTCGAAATCAAGACTGTACACTTTACTTTTTGTCCTCTGAGTAATGCCGGATTGGATTTTTGCCCGGGTTGTGGTTTGGGGCAGTCTGTATCGCTTATTATGTCCGGCAATGTTTTGCAATCTTTTGAAGCTCATCCACTTGGAATGTTCGCACTTATAATTATTTTACACAGAATTTACGTACTGATTTCTAATTATATTAAATTTAAGGAGTTACACCATGAATCATCAATTAATCCAAATGTTTCCGGACGTTGAGTTCGAAGAATTACGTATTTTAGAAAGATACACAGCAGATTTGAGTGAGCAGCAATTGATGCTATTTGCACAAATTTACCGAAACAAACGCCAAACATCTCAAAATATTCTAATTTTTTGTATAGTAGGGTTCTTGGGCTTTGCCGGTTTGCAAAGGTTTTTTCTCAAACAAATCGGTATGGGAATTTTGTATTTCTTAACTTTTGGATTGTGCTTTATTGGTACGATTGTAGATACTATCAATTACAAACAATTGACACTCGAACACAATTCAAAGATGATGCAAGAAACTATGGCTTTGATTAGATTATAATATATTAGAATTTTCGATTTTCGATAGCGTTTATTAGCCAAGTGAGCATTTTTGTGTATTCATTTTCTTCGAGTTTATTCAATTCGGAGTAAGCTTTTTCGAAATATACACGAATCTGTTCTGAGGCTATCTCATATGTTCCGGTGCGTCTGAACATTTCATCCATTTGTGGAATGAATTGCTCAGGCAATCCGTTATTTTGGTAAAATTCATCAATTAATTTGATATCCGATTCCTCAACAGCATTCTCCTTTGCCGCTAAAATCAGGAATGTCTTTTTACCTTCGTTAATATCTTTTCCAATTTTTTTGCCCAATATTTTTTCTTCGGCTACCATATCCAATAAATCGTCTTGAATCTGAAATGCCAAGCCTGCGCTATGAGCTATATTGTTCAGAATCGCTATTTTTTCGTCATTTGCATAGCCGATATGTGCTCCAATCAAGCAAGCGGTTTCAATTAACCGCGAGGTTTTTTTGTCAATCATATTTATATATTCAGGCATTGTGACATCTTTTCGGTCGTTGAATTCCATGTCTAAGACTTGCCCTTCACAAACTTCAATTAGTTCGTTTGTGAATATATTTAAAATTTGCTCACTTCGGCTATGCTCCGATGCTTTAGGCAGCAATTTATATGCATAACCAACCATTACATCACCGGTGAGAATCGCTATGTCACTATTCCATTTCATATGCACAGTTTGGCGCCCTCTTCTGAGTGGAGAGCCATCCATAATATCGTCGTGAACGAGTGTGAAATTGTGCAAAATTTCGATTGCCGCTCCGCATTTTGTTGCGTCATATGGATTAGCACCGACTACTCCGGCACATATCATCGCAAGTACAGGTCTAAGCCTCTTGCCACCTTCTTGCATAATATATCGAAATGGTTCGTATAAATTATTTGGCTGCCCAAGAGGCAATGATTCTTGAATATTTTTTTCAACTTCACTTAAAAATTTGTCAAATTCTATCTTGAAATCCATCTTTTCACCATTTTTAATTATTTAGTATATAATACTTTCCGGGTAATTGTCTGATATGCCCGTTGAATTCTAATTCGAGAAGCAAAACGAGCAACATTGAAATGTCGAGTTCGCTTTTTTGGAGCAAAGCATCAATATGAAGCGGTTCATATGATAGCAAACTATACAGCAATTCTGCACTCTTATTTGAAAATACAGGTGCTTTCTTACTCGATTCAAATTCCACTTTGTCGAAGCCTAAATCTTGCAAGATTTGCTGTGGCGATAAAGCTATTTTGGCGGCTTCGGCTCTGATTAAATCATTTGTGCCGTCGCTTGTTTTGTTGTTTATATTACCGGGAATAGCAAATACATCTCGACCTTCGTTGAAAGCAATCCTTGCAGTAATTAAGGAGCCGCCTTTTGCAGCACTTTCGACTATTAAAACAGCTTTAGATATTCCGGCGATTATTCGGTTTCGCTGGGGGAAAGAGCTTAAATTGGCACTAACACCAAATTTATATTCTGAAATTATTGCTCCACCGGTTTCAATGATTTTGTCCGAATTTGCAACTGACGTTGAAGGGGAGAGCTTGTCTATTCCTGATGCGATAACTGCATATGTAATTCCGTTGCCCTTTACTGTCGTCATATGTGCAATTGTGTCAATTCCATAAGCTAATCCGCTCACAACGACAACATTATTTAGAGCGAAATAATCAGCAAATCTTTCTGCACAAAGTTTTCCGTATGTCGAGGGTCGTCTTGTACCGACAATTGCAATTGCAATAGAATCAGATGCTTGCAATGTTCCTTTGACATAAAGTATAGGTGGCGGATAGGCAATTGATTTCAACAAAGCGGGATATTCAGAATCCCAAATTGTTACAAATTTGCTGTTATTTTTCTCGGCGAGTTCAATTTGCTTCATGCTTTCATCGTAATAATGATTGCCTGAAGCGAACAAATCATCGCCAAAAACTTTGTTCCTAATCGGGTGCGATGATTCCATCATTTCATTCAGTGATTTAAAATCGCTGACTATTCTAACCAATTCGTATGATGAAAGCTTTTTTGTAAAACTCAGTCTGAGTATGTCAAGTATGTTCCAGTCTGATGGTATCGCCATAAGTATTTTCGTAAATTTTGTTGAGTAAAATTGCAGATGCAGACGCTACATTTAATGATTCAATATCCTTATTCATTTTAATTTCAAAAATTCTGTCACATTGTTCCAAAATCTCGCTATCAATTCCCTTCGTTTCGTTGCCAAAAATAAGGATTTTTTTGCCAACAAAATCAAAATTTTCAAAAGATTCCGAATCTACATTATTTTCAATTGCATAAATTCTATATATATTATATTTCAATGAGTTGAACGATTCATTTAAAGTGTTTATATATGCAATTTTAACTTTAAACAACGAACCCATTGAGACTCTTGCAACTCTTCGCGAATATGGATAATAAGTACCTGAATCAATCAAAATTGAATCAATCCCAAAAGCTATGCAATTTCGGATAATCGAACCCAAATTTTCTGCATCGTTTATATTATTGAGCGCGACAATTGTATCAGATAGTTCGCTGACATCGTAAAATTTTGGTGTACGACCTACAGCTAAAATCCCCGTATGCAATTTAAAGCCTGCAACTTGATTCATCAATGCTTTTGAAGCAACAAACTGAGAAATATTAGACACTTTGCTGTTAATCAAATCAAAATTCTCATTGTAAAAATCCTCAGTTACAAATACCGAAATAGTATCGAGTTCGCTTTGAAGCAATTTTATAACTACTTTTCTACCTTCCACTACAAATTTATCTTTTCTCGTGCCAGCAATAGATTGCTGTTTCAAATTTTGATAATCAGCAACTCGAATGTCATCCACATTTTCGATGTAAATCATCAGTTGATAACTTGCTTTTTGATATTGTAGTAAATTTTGCGTTGAAGTTGGTAATTCATCACATATTCGTAAATATCGTCATTTAGAGGAAGCATTTCCGGTGCGATGATTCCCTTTTCGTCAAACATGCCTGCTAAGAACAATGATGCTACTGCAGTAGCGGTATAACCAGTTGTACGAGCCATTGATGAAGTTCCGGTTGCAATGTCGGTCTCGTCATAGACATCGTAAGTGTACTTAACATTTTGACCATCTTCATTTCCGGCAATTTCAACTCTCATCACGGTAAATTCCAAATCTCCCGGTTGCAATCTCCAATTATCGAATAAAATATGAGAAGTGAATTCCATTGGAGAGATTTTGACATCTCCGATTTGAATTTTGTTCGTATCCAAAAATCCGGCTTTAATGATTGCACGCATCAAATCAATATGTCCGGGCCATCTTAGCGTCTTTTCAATCATGTTCGGAGCTTTGATATTCCGCATGATGGTTCGCAGACCGTCTGTGTTAAATGCTTCCAAAGTGCCAATTCCATCAAATTCTAAATATTCAGGGTCTGTAAGAGCAGGCTTGACAACGAGATGAGAATTCTCTACATATCGTGCAGGTCTGGTGTATTCTTCAAGCACATCAACAGGCGAAAACGGCGCCTTGTATTGGAATGGGTGACTACGTAGCTTTGGCAAACCGCCAACGTAACATTTGAAATCCGTGACATCCATTTTCCGCACGTGATGCCCTAAAAGGAAGTTATCCATTCCCGGAGCAACGCCCATATCAACGATTGCCGTCAAATTTTTCGCTTTAGCTTTTGAGTTCAATGTGTAAGCATCTTCGGGGAAAAAAGAAATATCAACGACATTTTTTCCCGCTTCAATGACGTATTTAAGTGTTTGATAGCCCATAAAACCAGGTACAGCGCCAATTACTAAGTCAGCATCTGAAACTACTTGGGCTACATTTTCATATTTGGATAAATCGGTAACAGTTGTTGGAATTCCCAGTTTAATTAATTTAGCTAAATGGTCTTGGGATTTGTCTGCGACAGTAACTTTGAACCGATTGCTCAAGTCAATCGCTATTGCACTTCCGACCATTCCCGAACCTAATACAGTAACTTTTTTCATTGCTTTTCAATCTATTATTTTAACATCTTACAAACTTACAATTTTTATATAATCTACAAAGCAAAAACTGTCAGTAATTAAATAAAAAAAGAGACTGCCCATTAAAAGCAGTCTCTTGAATTATTAAAAAAAATATAAACTATTTTACCGGATAAAGAATGTTCGTAATCAGTTCGTTAGGAGGTGTATCCTGTGGACTATTTACATATTCTTCCATAGATTTTCCTGCTATTTCCAGTCCACGTTTTTTGATGTAAGCTTCGATTGCCATATATGTTTTTTCTGTGCCATCATATGGTCCCACATAAACTGATTTAGCAACTTTCATCGGAGCCAATTCCAAAACCTTGATTCTTCCTGTTGGAGCGACTGAATTATCGTTGACAGGAATGCAAATAGTGAAATCCCAAGTCATTAGTTCGGTGCTCCATTCATTATTAATTGCTAATGGCAACCCTGACATTTTTAGACCGCTTCTACCGATAAATTCATATAGTTCAGGGAATATATTGTTCATTTTACCTTCAATTTCACTTACATGTCCCTTGTCAGAAATTGTATAATACTTGCCACCCGGGAAATTTGTAACTTCAATTCTGATAAAATCTTTAATTGCTTCGCTACGTATTTTCAATTTTGCCAAACCCTCATCAAAAGACTGTGCAAGTTCAGTTTCAATCATAGGTTTGAAAAATTTTTGAACCGGATAAGATAATTTACCTACAGTTGACCAAGTTACTTTAGTAGTTCCATCATCATTTTTCACAAAAGTAAAAGTGATTTCAGCTTCACCTTCATGGGGTTCTTCAAATTTCAAAGTTTGTGTGAGAGATTCATATTCATTAATACCGGTAACTGTCAAAGTGCCTTTACCAACAGTATCGCCATCCCACCTTGAAACTTGCCCTACACCATTACCTTCTACACCCAAGTATGCCGATGGTTCTGAATCATTCCATGGACTCCATTGTTCAAAGTTGTTTAAATCCGCTACTTGCTCAAAGACAAGCTCGACGGGTTGATTGATATCAATACTTCTTTCAACGTGATATGAAGACGGCATAAATGCTGCAACCACAAGAAATAGAATGACAATCGCAACAATTATCAAAAGAACAACTTTCAAAATTTTCATAAGAAACTCCAAATATTGTGAATAGAATTTACTAAATTAATACTTGTTTATGAAACGATAAATTAATTTATTGTCATAATATTAAACAAATTGATTAATGAAAAAATTTGAATAATCACTGTAGCCTATTTTTCAATTGTATTCTAATCTAAAAAATGAACAAACATTCCGTCACGTAATTTGGGTTCGAACCATGTTGATTTTGGAGGCATAATTTTTCCGGCATCGGCAATAGCCATCAATTCTTCAACCGAAGTTGGATACATTGCAAAAGCTACTTTCATTTCATCATTATCAACTCGTCTTTCCAATTCACTCAATCCACGAATTCCACCTACAAAATCAATTCGGTTATCTGTGCGTGGGTCTTCGATTCCGAGTATTATATCCAAAACATATTTTTGGAGCAAAGCTACGTCCAAACTCTGGACAGGGTCGTTGATGTTATCGAAATTGGATTTAAATTTCAAATTATACCAACTATTGTCAATGTACATACCAACTTCGCCTTTGGCTTTGGGTTTGAATTGTTGTGCGGATTTGCTAATTTCAAAAACTTCACCAAGTTTTGTGATAAACTCGTCGTTAGACAAGCCGTTCAAATCTTTTACCAATCTGTTGTAATCCATTATATAAAGCTGGGAAGCAGGGAAGAGCACCGCAAGAAAGAAATTGTATTCCTCTGTGCCTTGATGTTTGGGATTCGCATCTTGACGCTCACGCCCAACGATGCCTGCCGCTGCAGACCTATGATGACCATCGGCAACGTAAAATTCGGGCACATTATGCAATAAATTTTCAATTTTTGAAATTAACTCTTCATCTTGAATTACCCAAGATTGATGTCTAATGCCATCTTCTGCAACAAAATCAGTAGTAGCGGGATTGCTCACAATGTTTGCCACTATTCTATCAATTTCATCTGTATCGCGATATGTTAAAAAAATCGGACCTGTGTGAGCATTCGTTATCCGAACGTGATTACATCTATCTTCTTCTTTTACTTTGCGTGTTTTTTCGTGTTTTTTGATTATGTCATTCCAATAATCTTCGACCGAGGCGCAACCAACGAGCCCATATTGAATTTTCCCGTTCATTGTTTGAGCATAAACGTATAAATGTGGTTCCGCATCTTCTATGAGTAAGCCTTGTTCAATCAATTTGTGCAGATTTTCTTTACCTTTTTCGTAAACACTCATATCATATGTGCTGATATTAGGGTCTAAATCTACTTCCGGCTTGCCGACATGTAAAAATGAAATCGGTTTATCTTTTACGTATTCTCTGGCTTCGTCCGAATTAATGACATCATACGGTGGAGCCGCAATTTCCTGCGCCTTTTCGGGAATTGGCATAAATGCTTTGAATCTTCTGAAGATTGCCATGTTCTATCCTTAATTATTTGTATTAATTTTTTAAAGCATTTACTACTTTTTCGGCAATTTCGATTCCAACTCTGTCTTGAGCTTCAACGGTTTGTGCTCCGATATGAGGAGTAACACTTACTTTCGGGTGATTGATTAATGCTAATTGAGCTTCTGTACAAGGTTCGTTCTCAAAAACATCAATTCCGGCTGCTTTAACTTTTCCTGAGTTAAGTGCATCGAGCAAATCTTTTTCGACAATTACACCACCACGTGCACAGTTAATTATCACAACGCCGTTTTTCATTTTGTCAAATTCTTTAGCTGAGATTGCCGGACCTTCTGATTTGATTAAAGGCATATGCATAGAAATGAAATCTGAATTTGCCAAAACATCGTCTTTTGTTACTAATTTCACATTCATATCTGTTTCTTTAACAAATGGGTCGAATGCTATAACATTCATGCCCAAACCCAAAGCACGTTTTGCAGTTTCTTTGCCAATATTTCCAAAGCCGAAAAATCCAATAGTTTTGCCTGTAAGTTCAAAGCCTTTTGCGTAATCTTTCTTGGGCCATTGACCTTGTCTCATTGCAGTATTGCTGAGATTGATAAATCTGGCAACCGAGAACATGTGCGCTATCGCTAATTCCGCAACCGAAATGGATGATGCACCCGGAGTATTAAGCACAGGAATTCCTTTTTCTTTAGCGTAAACTACGTCAATGTTGTCCAATCCAACACCACCACGAGCGATACACTTTAGATTTACACCGTTGTCAATTACATCCTTAGTTACTTTTGTTGCACTTCTAACAATAATAGCATCATAATCTTTAATGTTTTCTAACAATTCTTCGGGAGTGTACTTTTGGTCAACAACTTCATGTCCGGCATTTGATAAAATGTCAAAGCCTTGTTTGGATAATCCGTCTGCAATTAAAATTCTCATGATTTTACCTTAATAAAATTTCATAAATAGTTTTTGCTTTTCGCAAAATAAGCTACTTCAAACTTAATTAAAAAAAAATTCATAAAAAAGCAGAGTTGAAATGTTAACATTATATTCTTGTGGAAATTTAGTAAATTTGAACTTATCTGTGTGATAAAATTAAATTATTTAAAACTAAATTATGAACAAGATGAAGAAGAATCCTAAATTAAAGTCAAAGAAACATGCTGAAACTCGCAATCAATACAACTTCTCGACACTAATTGGGCTTGTCGTACTTATTGTATTGCCATTGGCAGTATTTTGGTATTCTACAGATTTAGGTCTATCCGGCTTTGATGATGATGTTATACTCGAGAATGCAAAGCAAATCAAAGGTATTGGCAATTATGAAGAGGCATTCAAACGAGACGCTTTTTTGAAATATGGCTCCGGCGACTTTTACCGCCCGCTTCAATCACTCAGTTATTTGTTGGATTCAACAATTGGCGATAATAGTAACTTTGTGTATCACCTCAGCAATCTCATCTATCATATCATATTTTGCCTTGTGCTATTTATATTATTGCTCAAACTCAAAATTGACCGTTACATTGCCTTTGGCTTCAGTCTCCTATATTCGATTCACCCCTTCTTTGTCCATACAGTTGTGTGGATTCCGTCGAGAGGTGATATTTTGTTAGCAATATTTGCAGTCGTTTCGCTGATATTTTATATCAACTTTCTCGAAAAGAGGAATTATCTGTATTTGGTGCTGAATGTAGTTGCTTTTATGTTTGCAATATTTTCCAAAGAGACTGCTTTGCTCTCAATTGGAGTTTTTACGGCATATTATTTTATCGAATCAAAGTATGACTTCAAATCATTTTTCCAACCACGTTATTTGATAGGTTTAGCATTTTGGATAGCAGTCGTAGTTTTCTACATTTGGTTCAGGACATTGATGATAGGATTCAATCCCGGGGAATCCAATTTCAAAATATCAAACTTCTTCCTGAATATTTCGACTATTCCGGAGTTTTTCGGCAAATTTTTAGTGCCGATAAATTTGACTCCAATGGCAGATATGACGTTGGCGGTAACAGCAATTGGAGTAATCGGATTTGTAGCGTCATTTATAATGTTGATATTAAATAAGGAATCGGATAAAAAGCTGTTTTTGATTGGATTAGTATGGTTTTTAGCATTCACATTACCACCTATGCTTTACCGCCAATCAACAGACTCATTCACATTTTCTTACCTTGAGCACCGTGCATATTTACCCGTAGTCGGACTTGTAATGATATTGGCTTCAATCATACCGATGAATGAATTTCGCAAAAATTTGAAAACGATAATTCCACTATTTTTGCTTGTTGTTGTAGGATTTGCTTATTATTCTAATAATCATGGAAAGCTCTATGATAATCCAATTTCATTTTATTCATACATAATTGAAAAATCAGACAACATCCTTTCCGCATTCAATAATCGCGGCAATTATTTGATGAGACAAGGAAAACATAGAGAAGCATTACTCGATTACAACATGGCAATAAGGCAAAATCCGAATGCTTTTAACACTTTGAATAATCGGGCAAACTGCTATTCAATTCTTGGAATGTTAGATTCCTCTTATAAAGATTATGAAAGAGCTTTGGCATTGAAACCCGAAGCGTACCAAATTAGAACAAATTTCGCCATGCTATTACAAAAAAATAATAAGTTTGACGAATCACTCGAGCATCTTAACAAGGTTATTGAAGAGAATCCTAACTATACTCAAGCATACGGAGCCAGAGGATTGACTTATGGCAAGTTGAAAAAATCGGAACTTGCTGTAAAAGATTTCGATAAAGCATTGGAATTTTACAAGCACTCAGCTTATACATATTTCAATCGGGGTGTTGTAAAGTATGATTTGAATGATTTTGGCGGAGCATTGGCTGATTTCAACGAAGCTTTGAAATTAAGAGAGAAATATCCTGAAGCAATGTATTTCCGTGGCGTGACGCTTATCAAATCGGCTCAAAATGAAAGAGCGATGGCAGATTTGAATGCTGCATTAGAATTGCGAGAGTATTATCCTGAGGCATATTTCAATCGTGGAGTGCTTTTCGGCATGTATAAGGAATATGGCAAGGCTATTGCAGATTTCAATTTGGCGCTCGAACAACATCATGACACCACTCTTACTCTTCGTCAGCGAGGAAAAGCACTATATGCCTACGGAAACAAAAATGCGGCTTGCGAGGATTGGGTAATTTCGATGCAAAGAGGCGATAGTATAAGTACAGATTTTTATACTCGAGCTTGTCAACCCAAGCAAAGTTCTAATCAACCCAAGCAAATTTCTAAAAATTGACAGATTTCAAGTTTTTTGTGATTAAAAGTTAATAAAAACGCATTTTTATTGCTTATTACGCAATAAAATGATATTTTTGCGTAATGAAATTTCTAAAAATGCAATTAAAAATTGCTCAGTTGTAAAATAATTGGAGTTAAAAATGTCGAGTCATAATTTTTTTGCAGGTCCGGCAGTACTTCCGGAAGTAGTAGTAAAAGAAACAGCCGCTGCTTGTCTTGATTTCACAGGCAAGGGCATTGGTATAATGGAAATCAGCCACCGCTCAAAAGAGTTTGATGCAGTGATTAAGTCGGCTCAAACTGATTGTTTGAAAATCTTAGGATTAGATAAGAATGATTATGCTATACTCTTCCTTGGTGGTGGGGCAAGCACACAATTCATGATGATACCACAGAATTTTTTGAAAACAAAAGCTGATTATGTACTTACAGGCGTTTGGGCTGAAAAAGCTGCCAAAGAAGCAAAGCTTTTCGGTGAAGTCAATGTAGCAGCGACTTCTAAAGAAGCAAATCATAATTATATCCCAAAATCTTGGAATTTCCATCCTGATTCGGATTACGTGCATATAACAACGAATAATACAATTTTCGGTACAGAATGGAAAATTGATCCTGACACTGCAAATGTGCCACTCGTAGCCGATATGTCATCTGATTTCTTGGCAATGCGTCGCGATTTCTCCAAGTATAGTTTGATTTATGCAGGTGCTCAAAAGAACATTGGTCCATCAGGCGTAACTTTAGTTGTCATCAAGAAAGAATGGCTTGAAAAAGCCGGAAAATCGGGCATGCCAACTATGTTGAATTACAATACTCACGTTAAAGAAGAATCATTGTTCAACACTCCACCAACATTGCCGATTTTTGCAGTGGGACGCACGTTCAAATGGATTGAAAACATGGGTGGATTAGAAGCAATTGAAGCTCATAATATCAAAAAAGCCGATACAATTTACAATGTGATTGATGCTCATACAGATTTTTACAAGGGCGCAGTTGCTGATGCTATTGACAGGTCATTGATGAACATCACTTGGAATTTGCCAACTCCGGAATTGGAAGACAAATTCATCAACGAAGCTAAACAACAAAACATGCTTGGTTTGAAAGGACATCGCTCAGTAGGAGGCATTCGTGCTTCTGTATATAACGCTTGTCCTATGGCATCTGTAGAAACTCTTGCCAAATTCATGGAAGATTTCTACAAGAACAACAAATAGTTTTTAGATTAAATTACAAAAAATCCTTCCTTGGGCTGACCTAAGGAAGGATTTTTTTTGTTGTTATGGATTTAAGTTTATTCTATAATTGATATGTGTGAAATTGTTATATTTGTAATTAGAAAAGACTATTAACAAAACAGTATATCAAATATGAAAAATTCAATATTGATTTTGTTCGTAATTATCGCAATATTATGTAGCTGTAGAACTAATAATTTAGATGGGCATGTTTTAGTTAACAAAAGAGTCTTGTATGAACTTAATGTTTTGGAATCGGCATTAGATATTGATGTCAGACCATTTGAAAAAGCACCAACTGAGGACTTTGTAGTCAAAGAAGAATTTGCAAAAGCAATGGCACGTGTAAAAAGGCTTCAACCGAAAATTGAGACAAAAATTGTTGAACGATTAAAGGAATCAGCTGATTCATATGAAATAGGCAATGAATTGGTGAAAGGTCTTAAGTTAAATTTAGAAAGTAATTTAGAATTTGGAGAGATAAATAAAGAAGAAGAACATGATTATAAATTCCAAATCACTATTGAATTTATTGAATTGGTTAGAAAAGCAGATGATTGGTTTATTAACCTTCGGGCTAAATCTCAATTGAGCTATCAAAAGGAATCTGAAATTATTTGGGTGAATAGGGAATATAGATTTATTCCTTTTTGTAAGAATAATTATGACTTAAGTACGAAAATTGGCGCTAAAATTAATGCAGATTTATTAAGTGTCAATGTTATGGAACTTAATGAAGAACAATTAAATAATCTTATAAAGAATGCTTCATTTCAAGCCGGCTTGGATATAGGCGTAATATTCATAAGCGATTATAAGAATGTTAATCGTTCTACCAACCTCCACTTAAAATTGCACCACAAATCAATCGTCAAGGATTTAAAATGAAGGAGAAATCAATATGGAATACATTACAGAAAGAATCACGATAAGTGATGATTTATGCAACGGGAAACCAACTATCAGAGGAATGAGAATCACCGTCCAGACGATATTGGAATTCTTGGGTGCGGGCAATACCAATGAAGAAATTCTCGAACATTACCCTGAGTTGGATTCAAGCGACATAACAGCTTGTCTGAATTTTGCAAGTGAATATAAAAATTAAAATCTAAATATATACAAAAAATCCTTCCTTGGGCTTAATACCTAAGGAAGGATTTTTTTAATTATATAAAATTTATAATTTCAAAAACTTTCAATTCAATCAAATTTGCTCCATTTTTTGCGTGGATGCAAAGTTTTTGCATTTTTAAAATATAAAAGTAACTCCTCATTTGACATGTTTTGAATTTCTTTATTCAAAATATCACGAAGATTTCGCAATACAACAGTATCTGTAGTATTTTTTAGTTTATTCTCTTTAGTCTTCATATTCAATAATCTCTCTTGGAGTCCTGATTTCAATAATTTTGTAACCCAATTTATAGTTTACCGAGTTGTAGCCTCGTATTCTATGAATATTCACTATATGTTTAAAATTCCAGCTCACCAAAATGTCAACATTGTTTAATGTAGCTAACGCAATATGAATACAATCTGCACGGTTTGTTTTGCCAACTACTTTTTCATCCAAATATTGATCCGCTAATCTCAATGAATCTTCAGATATGTCCACAAATTCAAAAACATCTGGTGGTAAACTATTCACTAGATCTTTAACATTTTGAGGAGCACGTTCTAATTCAATATCTGTCAATTTTGAAAACACAACCTTATATTGCGATTTTGATATTTTATTAAAAAGAATGTTAGTCCAAATTTCAAACTCAGGTTCAAAAAACCCACCATATATGGATGTATCTAAATACAATCTTTGCATAGTAACTACTTTATAATATTAACGTTCGATTCAAAAATTTTATTGTTTCTACAAAACTTATATCATCTTCAATTCTTTACCCACTTTGATGAAGGCTGCAATTGCTTTATCTAAATGTTGCTCGTCATGTGCGGCTGAAAGCTGAACACGGATTCTGTCTTTGCCGCGAGGAACCACAGGGAAGGAGAATGCGATTACGTAAATTCCTTCCTCCAGCATACGATTTGCAAATTCTACTGCCAATGCTGAACAATTTTCGTATTTGCCGAACATAATTGGCGTAATAGGATGGACGCCGGGAATAATATCAAATCCGGCTTCGGTCATTTCCTTGCGGAATCTGGTAGTGTTGCTTTCCAATTTGTCGCGTAATTCTGTGCTTGCAGTCAATATTTCAAGACATTTCAATGTAGCACCAACAATTGCCGGAGCTAAAGTATTGCTGAACAAATAGGGGCGAGCCTTGTTTCTCATCCATTCGATGATTTCTTTTCTACCGGAAATACAACCACCGGATGCACCACCGAGTGCTTTGCCAAAAGTAGTTGTGATGATGTCAATTCTACCCATTACATTCTTATGTTCGTGAGTTCCGCGTCCGGTTTTGCCCATAAAACCCGAAGCATGGCATTCATCTACCATTACAAGTGCATCATATTTTTCAGCTAAATCGCAAATTTCATCCAAACGAGCTATATCGCCATCCATCGAAAAGACGCCGTCCGTTGCGATTACTTTGAATCTGCAACCTTGTTCGTTAGCTTCAATCAAACATCTTTCCAAACCTTTCAAATCTTTTCCGGTTGCAGGGTCGAGTTCCTCGATATTTCTCATGTCGCTATGTTTATAAACCCATCTTTTAGCCTTGGAAAGCCTGATTCCGTCAATAATTGAAGCATGATTGAGTGCATCGGTAATGATTGCGTCATCAGGTCCGAAAAGTGGCTCGAACACAGCACCATTTGCATCGAAAGCTGCACAGAATAAGATTGAGTCTTCAGTCCCGAGAAACTCGGAAACTTTTTGCTCCAATTCTTTGTGAATATCTTGGGTACCGCAGATAAATCTTACTGATGATAAACCGTAACCGCGATAGTCTATCATTTCGTGCGCAGCTTTTATCAATTCGGGATGAGATGATAACCCAAGATAATTGTTAGCACAAAAATTAAGTACTTTTTTGCCTCCGACAACGATTTCAGCTGCCTGAGGGCTCTCGATTATTCTTTCGCTTTTGTAAAGTTTTTGATCTCTAAGTGATTGCAATTCTTGATTCAGAAATTCTTTCATTTGACCATACATAAAAATTCACCTAATTAAATATTGTTAATAATTGATTTCAAAATTTTCTAAAAATACGAAATTCACACGAGAAATTAACACCAAGTTGCATAAAAAATATAATTAATGTACATGGGTATTCGTTATTGCTACTTTACTATTATTCAAACGGACATTTACATGATGAAGTATATTCTTTTGGTGCTGATTGCAATTTTGTTTAGTGCTTGTGGCGAAGACAACGTAACAAATAATTATATCGGTCACGACCGCACTTTTGTTTTGATTACCGATTACGACAGAAGTAGCGAATTAGTCATGAGCTTGTCCGGTATCGTAAATAAAGAATTCCCGAATGTTAAGTTCGAATATATTCAGACACGGAATTTTGACGTAGCCCAAGCTGCATACGTTTTGGAGCAAGCAAAAAAGAATTACCCTATCAATACAGTATTTTTGTCAACAGTTGACGATGGTGATTCAGACAGAAATATCATTTTCAAAGTGGGCGACCAAGCCTTCATTTTGCCTGATAATGGTTTAGCTTCGAGGATTTTGGCAAATTATACTCACGGCGAAATCAGATATATTGACAATATGCTGCTATTCGACGGCAAACACAAGAGTATTGATGATGTCACCTTCTTCGAAATTTATAATTCATCGCTGAGAACTATTCTTTCACACGCTCCTCTAAACAGATTCGGCTCATTATGTACCGAACCTCAACTAAGACCTGTATATGATGCTTACCGCAATGCCGGAAATATAATAGGGCAGAGCCTATATATTGACAATATCGGCAACGTGGAAACCAACATCCCGAGTGATTTATTATCAGGGATTGAACTTGGTTCCATCTTGAAAGTGCAAGCTGGTGGCAGTACATTCTTCGCACGGTGGGCAACTACTTTTTCAAGTGTACCTGTTGGAGCCAATGTTGCATTACTTGATGCGAATAACAAATTAATCCTTGCCGTGAATTTTGGTAATATGTCTGAGAAATACAGTCTAAATGCCGGAGATACAATTCAAATCTCGGCAGCGAACATTAAAGTTGGATTTTTGAGATACAATTTGTCCGAAATTTCAGGGAATATCATTCAAGGCACTAAAAATAGTATGCAAGAGTTTGGATTGATTAGCGGCAAAAATGTTGAATATATTGAGAAAAATGCCAATGGAGATGATTCGAGATTGCCAATATTATGCAAAGAATTGGTTGATTTGAATTGCGATATTATCATTCCTGTTTCAACATCTGCATCCAAAGCGGCTGTCAATTACACACCTGCAAATATTCCGGTTGTCTATACTTATGTAACTTCACCCGAGTTTGCCGGAATCCTCAATGCACGTGAAAATGTAACCGGATTATCGGATGCAACCAATTTTGATGATTATTTGAAATTCGTTAAAGAATTATTTCCCAATCTGACAAAAGCAGGTAGAATGTACAATCCGAATGAAGCAAATTCGCAATATGCTCAACAAAGGCTTACATCATTATCAGTGCTATACGGTTTGGAATTTACAAGTGAAGTTATAGAAGATATTAGTCAAATCACACCGGCTTTGTCAACTTTTGAAAGCCAACAAATCAATACAATCTTAATCGCCGCAGACAATACTATGAATTTGGGGATGAAGGATTTATCCCAAAATGCAATTGTTAAAAAAATGTATATAGTGGGCGATTCTCGTGAAAACGTTGAAGATGGCGCTATTGGTGGCGTTTCGGTTGATTACGCTGAATTGGCAAAAGAAACCGGTATTTCGGCAATTTCAGTACTTTTAGGCATAAAAGCCGATGACATCGCTGTCAAATATTTGCCTACAACTCAAATTTATTTGAATAAAAAGACTGCACAAGCATTAAATTTCACATTTTCTGATGATTTATTGAATAAAGCATCTTATATTGTAGAATAATATTTTGCACAATATGCAGACATTGTATGAATTTCAATTTTGTGGTCTTTGCTGCACTTATTGTTTTATTTCTTGATATTAGATTTCTGAATTCGCAAGATTTGTTCGATACTGAGTACCTTTTTGATGATTTTCATTATACAAATTTCATCAATCCGGCACCTTTTTATTCATCCGGCTCAATATTTGGAAATAATCTTTGGATTACGCGCGACGGAATAGTAAGCTCCCGTGCTTGGCAAGGTTATGTTTATCATGATTCAACTATGCAGCACCCGAGCACAACAATCAAATTTGATTCAGTTGGAGTACAACTTATCCTCAATAAGGGGAAATGGGAGCCGCATCCACATCCATTTATTGTATCGAGTTTTTTATTCAGAGAAGGCACTTATGCCACGAGAATCAAACTCGAAGCATTGAAAGCTACCGACAAAATTATTCAAGCTTATTGGCTTTGGAGTAGCACTATATTTACATTCAAAGACGGTGACGATACCATCAGGTATTGGGCTGAGATGGATTTCGAGTGGAATAATGGTTGGTATCACGACACTCACCCAAGGATGAAAGCCGGATGTAATAATTTCACGGGCAGAAATGTATTAAACACGGACTTGGATTGCATCTGCTACGATAATGGCAAGCTAACAGGATTTAAACAGTGCGTTGGGGAATACAAGTGGAGACCATTGATTGGCGATAGATGGATGATTTATGTGATGCGAGTGGATAAATTAGGCAACAAAATTGCATTCGAGATTTTGAGTGACGAACCGGAACTCGATTACATCGTTTATTCAGGTGAATCATACAAATCTGATTCATGGCTCAAACCTTATACTATTAAAAATTACTACCCTCAGTATGAATTTCAGACTTGGTATTCTATGCACTCGCTCGGCGAAAGTCTCCAAAATGGAATAAAAGAAGAGCATAAACTCGAGATTGATTGGTTTCTCTACACCGCAAACCCGAGAACGAGCTTCAGCGAGATAAAATCGAAAGTTAATGAATTGAAAGGAAAGAATATTTCTCGTATCAACACAACTTTTAAACCTTTATCAAATAATACAACTTCATTTGTAAATAATAATATTGCAATTTCTGGTCCTGACGAAGTATTTACTTGTGAAGTAGGTGTTTGGCATGTCCAACCGCTCTACAAAGGTCGAAATACATATAATCTCGATTATTCATATAGGGCATTTATTAACGAAACACCCACCGAATGGTTCAACGTTTATAATACCGAAATGAAGATTAACATCAGCCCGCTTTACGACAGTCTTGAAATCAAACTTATTGCTACAGATGAATGGGAGAAACCTGCTGATACTTTAATTAAAAAAGTCAATGTCATAAAATTGGAAGATTGCTTCGATGAATCAAATTTAAAACTGACTCAAGTATTTCCCAATCCGGTCAAAGATAACCTGAATATTCAATACTACAACGGCAATTCACTTATTACAATTTTTGAAATTTATGATTTTATGGGTAGGAAAATTTTCGATGAACAAGATAATAATTTGGTAAATATCGAACACCTCAGAAAAATCTCAACAAGTACGTTCGCTCAAGGAATTTATTACCTAAAGATTATCGGTGGAAATCAGAGTTTAATGCATCCGATTATAATCTTACGTTAGTTGTTATTATCAATTTACCGTACTCTTAATCGAAATTAAACGGATGTTTTCATTGTCATCATCTAATTCAAAACGAACAGTATAATCAAATTTACATAATCGGTTTCCTGCTTTTTCAGCCCATTCAATTAGTATAATATCATTTTTGGAATGAATACATTCGTCAAAACCAATTTCGTCCAATTCAGAAACGTTTTTTATTCTATACAAATCAACATGATAAATACTAAGTTCTCTATGATTTAACCTGCCGATGTAGCTATTCATAATAGTAAAAGTAGGGCTTGTGACCATTTGCTCTACATTTAGAGCATGGCACAAACCCTTGATAAACTCTGTTTTTCCGGCTCCGAGCTCACCATAAAGTGCTACTACGTCACCTAATTTTAATTCTTTTGCAAAGTCGTAACCAAGTTTAATAGTATCTTTTTCACTTTTTGACTTTATATTCAGTTCTAGCATTTTTTACCTTGGTGTCAGTTGCACAACCGGGCAAATCATTTCTTCCATCGAAATGCCGCCATGTTGGAAACTGTCACGATATTTATTCAAATAATGATGATAATCAGTCGGATAAACGAAATAATAATCTTCTTTAGCTATGATATTGTTCACTGTTATTCCGTGAGCCGGCAGTTTGTAATCTTCTGGTCGAGCAATTTGCATTGCATATCTTGATTCAGCCTTTACGTTTTTGCCGAATTTATATCGTAAGTTTGTTGATGTATCGCGGTCACCCAACACTTTAACACCACGCATACACCGTACAGAACCATGGTCTGTGGTTATGAGTATGCTGATGTCTTTTTGCTTAGATAATGCTTTGAGCATACCGAAAAAGCTTGAATGCCGAAACCATGAACGAGTCAACGAGCGATAAGCCGATTCGTCGGGCGCAATTTCCTTCAAAATAGCATAATCAGAACGCGAATGTGCAATCATATCAACAGCATTTAATACAAATGCGTTCAAATGATTTTGGGTATATTGCATTATGTCTCGCTCGATTTTTTGACCGAATTCAGTATCGAATATTTTGACATAACCGGGTCTGTTTCTTAGCTTAATTCTGCGTCTTTCAATCCAAGCTTCGAGCAATTCCTTTTCAAATGCATTGAGTTTATGGTCTTCACTATTTGTTTCAGAATTCCACCATTGTGGGTAATGCTTCTTGATTTCAATCGGATATAATCCCGAGAAAATTGAATTCCGGGCATATTGAGTTGCCGTAGGAAGTATCGTACAATAATAATTTGTCTTAAATGAATAATATGACGCCAAAAGCTCTTGCATTACAAGCCATTGGTCAAGCCTCAAGCAATCTACCACGAATATGAAAACTGTCTTAGATTGGCTTAGAAGAGGCTTTAAATAGGTATCCAACAGATGTGGTGAAAGTACAGGATCAGCATCTTCGTACTTTGCATCCAACCAATTGATATAATTACGTTCGATAAATTTTGAAAATTCTGCATTTGCATTGCGGAATTGGTCTTGCAATGTCTGAGTAAGTGTCGTATTTGGCATTCTGTCCAATTCCATAGACCATTGAACTAATCGAGTATATATTTCAACCCAATCCTTCCAATCAACTTGCCCAAGCATTTGGCGAGAAATTTCGTTGAATCCCATCAAATAATTTTGCGTAAATTTTTCCTCTTCGATTCTCGAAGATTCTATGAATTTCTTTGCAGCCATCAAAATCTGCGTTGGATTGACGGGTTTTGTCAAATAATCATCAATTTTGCTACCGATAGCCTCTTCCATAACGCTTTCAGCTTCATTCTTAGTGACCATCACAATCGGAGTAGTAGAGTCAATTTCTTTCAGAATCGGCAAAGTTTCCAATCCCGAAATTCCAACCATTGATTCGTCCAAAAATATTAAATCGAAATGCTCTTGTTTCAGCATTTCTATTGCGTCTTCCCCATTGGTAGCAGTAGCGACATCAAAGCCGCGTTGGTTTAGTAATATGATATGAGGACGCAATAGGTCTATTTCGTCATCAATCCAAAGTATCTTTCCTTTGATTTTATCCATGGTTTTTGCACCTTTCCCAAAATTTCAACAACAAACTTATAAAAATAGTAGCAAAAGCCATCATCAAAATGGTCCTAAATTTTTCATTCAAATTATTCACAGTTCTTAGACGGAATTATATTGAAATAATTACGCCGAATGCGATTGAGTAATAAAATATCTTATCTACGTAATTCGTAAATCAATTTGTATGTTGATTAATATATGACCAGAGTAGATTGTGAATTACCAAAAATTGACTTTAAAAGCACAAGAATCATTGCAAACTGCTCAAGAGATTGCATCGAGCTATAATAATCAAGCGATTGAGCCAACTCACTTGCTTGCGGCTTTGGTGCAAGATTCGAGCGGAATTATTCCCGATTTGATATTGAAAGCCGGAGCAAATTTAAATTCAATCAAAATCATGGTGAACAAAAAATTGCAAGAATTGCCGAAAATTTCAGATGCTGCTCTTGCCCAAGCATATTTATCCAATTCTACTAATGATTTATTCAATGTCGCACTCAAAAATGCGAATAATCTAAAAGACGAATACATCAGTACTGAGCATCTTTTGATAGCGATGATGGAAACAAAAAGCGACGCTTATGATATACTTCATGAAAATGGGCTGACAAAGGATATTGTTCTACAAGTTTTGCATTCAGTCAGAGGTGACAGCCGTGTGACCGACCAAAATCCCGAAGACAAATATCAAGCTCTTAAACGATATGGTAGGATGTTGAATGAAGAGGCAATTCAAGGCAAATTAGATCCCGTAATCGGAAGGGAAAACGAAATCCGACGTGTATTGCAAGTGCTATCGCGAAAAACTAAAAATAATCCCGTACTAATCGGCGAGCCTGGCGTAGGTAAAACTGCTGTTGTTGAGGGAATCGCCCAAAGAATTGTCAACCGTGACGTTCCGGAAAATCTCAAAACAAAGTCAATTGTTGCTTTGGATTTGGGAAGCCTGATTGCGGGTACAAGTTTCAGAGGGCAATTTGAAGAGCGACTCAAAGCATTAATTAAAGAAGTATCGGATTCAAACGGCGAAATAATCCTATTCATTGATGAATTGCACACTTTAGTCGGTGCAGGTGCAACTTCAGGCAGCATGGATGCAGCAAACATACTGAAACCGGCACTTGCTCGCGGAGAATTGCATTGTATCGGGGCAACGACATTCAACGAATATCAAAAATATATCGAAAAAGATGCCGCTTTGGAGCGACGTTTCCAGAAAGTGATTATAGATGAACCGACCGTCGAAGATACAATCTCGATTTTACGTGGATTGAAAGAGCGCTATGAAGTTCATCATGGTGTGAAAATCACTGATGCTGCAATCATAGCTGCTTCAGAATTATCTTACCGCTACATTTCTGACAGATTTCTTCCCGATAAGGCAATTGATTTGGTTGACGAAGCTGCCAGCAAACTCAGGCTCGAAATGGATTCCTTGCCTGAAGAAATTGATTCGATTGACCGAAGAATTAGACAGCTTGAAATAGAGAGACAGGCTTTGCTTCACGAAATTGAGAATAACGATGATTAAATTGACAAAAACTTACTGCGAAAAAATCCTTGTGAGTGCCGATGAAATCGGAACCATAGAATCTGCTTTCGATAATACTATCACTTTGAAATCCGAAAGAAAAATTATTGTCAAGGAGAATAAGACTTTAAATGCAGAACTCGTAATTTTGTACAAACGAGAGTGCAACAAAGGGCTTTTTCGAAATGAACAATAGAGTTTTGCGACTCATATTTGTACTTTTTCTCATACTGATTTTGAAGTCAAATTCGGTATTTTCAACTATGGTTACCGACTCAATCAATACCTTGCCGATTGAAAATTTGCTACGCTACGGATTTAACAAGGTGACGAATGTATATAATTTTAATCTATTGTTGGATTATCGTACCGAAACCAAATTCGGTATCTTCGACATTGAGCAAAATTATTACGGCAATGCATCGCTCGAAGGCAGAACGATTTTTCAAGATGATCAAGCCTTCAAATTCAATTATTTAACACCTGCGACCGGTAATTTTCGATTTCTCCTTAATAATTCATATCTGGTTACATCCAATCCCGGTAGTGTTGAATTGAATGAACTAAGCCGACTGAATGGACTTTTGGGGATTCAATATGACATTTCAGATTTTAATTTCATCAATTTTGCTTACGGTCGTGAACAAAATTCTCAAGTAGGAGTTGTCTCCGGTGGTGATATTATGCAATTCGAAGCTAAGTATTTAAACAATGAGAGCGATTTGTATTTTGCCGGAAGATTGAAAGGGGAGATGTTGAAACTCAATTACGACCGCTCTTTGAATACTATAAATTTCAATTCAAATGTATCTCGTTATTTTTCGATTTTCGATTACATTAGTGCAGATTTTGGTGTATCATATTTAGACAGGTCGAATCTACTCAGGCGGGATTCGGTGTATATGTCCGCAAATAGTCTTGATTTTCCGTTTTCAGTCGAGGAACGTGGCAGTTTAACATATTTTGCCGAGCTGAATTTAAACTATCAGCTTAGCAAAGCTCTCTTTAGCGGAATCAAGTTAGCAGTAAACCAAAATTCTGTGGAGAAATGGTACAATTCGTATGTGCCGAATGACTTGAACACAGGTGTCTCGAAATCTCGCGACATCACTTCATTCAGATTGAACGGAAACCTAAATTATGTCAAACCATCGTTCTCAAATCGGCTACTCTTGGACTATTCAACTGAAAATGACCAGAATATCGTAACTAAACTTCATGAGATTGATGAGAATCGCTTCAATCAAATGAAGAACGAAGCTTTTATGTTGGATAATATCACATCAATTACAAATATCACTAATCAAACGCAATTTCTATTTTCGAAATCCGATACTTTGGAATCAAAAATTTTGCTGATGCTAACCCGCTTCGATACTCCTTCGGAATCGAATTACTCCGATAGAGACGAATTCATGACTATAATTTCCACGAAATATTCACGCAAAGTAAACGAATTATTTGCTGCAGGTGTGAATGCAGAATTGCAAATGAATCATTTAGTGTATCTCAAATCGCAACGCAGTGCCTCGAATTATTGGATGCGGATAATCAAATTGAGCCCTTTTTTCAGTTACAACAGCAAATTTATTTCGTTGAAACCGACTTTCAATATTTTGGCAAATTACACCGTTTATGATTTTGAATCTATTTCGGCGGGTGTCTCGAGTTATAGCTTCCGCCAAATAGGCTATAATGATTCGATTACTATCAGAATGACTGAAAAGACAAGCTTACTTTTGAACTACGATTTGATATATCGTGAAACTGGAGTCTTGTATTGGTCAAGTTTTGAGGAGTCGCCCGTCAGTGGAAATATGAAATTCTTCGGGAAATTTTTCGTGAAATATAAGGAAAACGAAGTCTTTGACGTAGCTTGCGGGTTCAGATACTACAACTTGTCTAATAGGAATATCGCTATACGCAGAAGCAATCCAAATGATTATGTAAGTGTTAGTTTGGGTCCTGAAATAAACATTAAAGTTAATTTTTCGCATTATTCGTTAATATCTTTTGTAGGTTGGTATGAATTTAGATATATAAATGATAGGTTTTCGGGAGAAATACCAAATATTTATTTAGTTTCACAAATTTCATTGTAATTTCATGAGCGAAAAAATTTTCCATTCTCATAACACTCTCAAGAGCGTAAGACATTCAATCACAGAAATTGAACCGATTTTAGCTGATTTAAGGTCTAAATTTGCTATTGATGATACGATATTTTATAATATCATGATTGCAGTTACCGAAGCTGTGAACAATGCAATCAATCATGGCAACAAATTAGACCCGAGCAAGGACGTTCAGTTTAATGTAGAAGCGGACAAGGATATGATTTACATCTATGTTAAAGACGAAGGGAAAGGATTTAATCCACAGGAAATTGACGATTGCCTCGAGCCCGAAAATTTACTCAAAGCAAGCGGCAGAGGTGTATTTATCATTCGTGAATTAATGCATGAAGTCAAAATTCGTTCAAATTCGGAAGGAACAGTTGTGGAAATGAAGTATTTTTTCAAATAGGGTCAAGGTGATAATCGAATTATTTCCCACTTTTCAGCTTCAGTTAATTTGAATCTGAACCTATCGTGCAATCTATTTTCCCGACCTTGCCAAAATTCAAACTCATCAGGTACTAAACGGTAGCCTCCCCAAAAATCCGGCAACGGCACATTAATAGGGTGCTTCACCATTAGTTTGATAACTTTCCTAATAAGTGTGAATCTGCTTTTGAGTGGTTGGCTTTGTTCCGATGCCCAAGCTCCGATTCTACTCGTATATGGTCTAGTATCGTAATATGCTTTAGATTCGTCTGGAGAGATTTTTTGGATTTTACCTTCAATTCGAATTTGACGTTCAAATTTATCCCAGAAAAAAAGTAATGAACCGTAAGGATTGGATGTAATGTCAGTACCTTTGCGGCTCAAATAGTTCGTGAAGAATACAAAGCCCTGTTCGTCATAGCTTTTCAAAAGCACAACTCTCGATGATGGGCGACCGTCGGAATTAACAGTTGAAATCACCATAGCTGTCGGTTCGTAGAAATCTCCAACTAAGCCTTCATCCATCCAAATTTTGAATTGTGCAAAAGGGTCCTTATTTATCGAAGTTTCATCAAGTTTGAACTTGTTGTAATCTCGTCTGATATCGCCTAAATTTTCCATTGAATTCCCACAAATTAAAAACGGCACGATTGAACTATTGTGTTAATCGTGCCGTTAGATTTTATATTTTATCTTACAATTGTAAAGCTTTTTACAAAGCTATTCAAACCGCTGTTAATCGAAATCATATAAGTAGAAATAGGCAAATGACTGATATTGATTATGTATTCATTGACACCTTCGGACCTAATGCTTGTTGATTCATGCACAACATTGCCGGAAATATCAAAAATGAGTATCTTTATCGGTGCTATTGCAATTGAATTCAATTGTAGCTTGATTTGCTCATTTGCCGGATTTGGGAACATCATAAAGTTTCGGTCAACAAAACTTTGTACAGATTGTGCAGGGTCTGTTGTGAATGAATTTACTTGCGACCAATCGCCATTACCACCTGATGATTCTCCACGAACGCGCCATTTATATAGAGTGCCTGCTTCGCTTGTGCTAAATAGGTATTCTGCATCTGTCAATCCACCTTGATTTACAACCAAACTCTCATCAAAATTTTCTTTGGTTGTGATTTGAATTCTGTATGAATCTGTACCTTCAATTTCACTCCATTTGATAAGCGGTGATTTTTCAACTTTGGTAGCATTGTTTTCAGGATATAATAACACAGGTCCTACCATACTCGAACCGATTTTGAATGACCAAATTTCTGAGAATTCGCCATATCCGGTGCCATTCGATGCACGTACACGCCAAAAGTAAGTTGTGTTGTTTACTAAGCGATTAGGCGTTACTTCAGTACTTAAATCTTCGATTCCCGATTTTGTAAATTTAATGGCAAACCCTTCAAAAGTATTATCGTTTGCTACCTGAACTGCATAAGTATCAGCACGGTCTGCTGCTTCCCAAGTCAATGTTGGCGTAGTAGTTTTTAAATCAGCATTGATTGCGGGTGTTTTCAATACAACTTTCGCCGGCAAAGGCAAAGCAGTTGTAAATGTAAACACTTCAGACCAAGGACTCGTCCCGGCATCATTAGTCGCTGCTACTCTCCACCAATATTGGGTCGAATGAGTTAGTTCATTCGGCAGATATGCGTTTGTCGGTAAGGCATTTTGGTCAATTACCATATTTGTAAAATCTGAATTTTTACTTACTTGTAAAAGATATTTATTAGTGTTATCAGTTAGCGACCATGTGAGTGCATTTGAAACTTTGACATTTTTTGCTAAGTTTTCCGGCAATTGTGGCTGTGGAGATTGTGGTGGACTTGTTTGATTTTTATCAGTCAAATTGAACCAATAAGAATAATTTCTAGTTTGCCCGTTTACCACAACTCCTTTAATTTCAACGTTGTATCTCACTTCATTTACCAAACCGTCAGCTTTCCAACTAATGTTGTTAGGGAAACTTCCCCAACCTTCATTATCGTGTTTTACAGAATTTACATTGACATTTGAACCACTTTCAGTTTTCATTGTAACAACTGCTGAAGAGTAATCAACAGATTGGTTAGCCCACAAATTTGTCTTACTGGAAATCGCGTTAAATGACAAATAAAATGACTTATTGAAGTATGAGGGAGGATAATATTCGTACGGATAAGCAATGTATTCTAAGTCTGTATCTGCAAAATTTCCATTTGTATAATCTTGATACAAAAAGTTACTACCTGTATAATAATAATTTGAACCTTGTGCTTTGCCATCAGCTCTGCCATAAGCAAATTTCGTCAAAAATGGGTTGATTATTGCTCTTCGGTGCCCAACTTTGTATTCTTGAGCTTGATCAGCATTACTGTCATCAATCAGCCATCCGATAATTACATCTTCGCTAATTACGGTTGCAGGATTTGTTCCTATTTGTAAATGCAAATTGGATTTCAACCTTGCTTGACCGGCACCGGGAGTGTAGCATTTTGAAGATGGGTCGTCAACGTGTCCGATAGTTCCGCCTGCAATCATATTCAAGCAGCCTTCCATAGACATTTGTTGACCATTGTACTCATAAGTTACAGGTTTGAGCTTATGAAGGCTGCGGATATAATTGACACGCTCCAAAACTCGGTCAATCTCGGATTGTTTCAACACACCGGCTGTGCATGACCCTATATCTGGCAATACATCATAAATAGCATTCAAATTTTGAGATTCGGGATTTCCGGCAAAACTAAAATTTGGTAAAGCAACAATGATAGCGATAAGTAATAATATTTTTTTCATATTAATTTTTTTATAATTTAACAAATTCCATTCTAATATTAACCACGAATGAAGAGAAAGTTACATTTACTTAATAAAAATAAGTTTATTATTAACATAACAAAAAGCCCTCATTTTTGTACTGAGGGCTAATTGTTCTTCAAATAATAGGATTAATGTCCGAGTTTAGCCTTGTAAGCGGCAGCATCCATTAGTTTGTCTAATTCGGCAAGATTGCTCAATTCGATTTTCACAATCCATCCTTCGCCGTAAGGGTCTGCATTTACTGTTTCGGGAGCATCATTCAATGCTGAATTGACTTCAACCAATTTTCCTGAAACAGGAGCATACATTTCTGCAACAGTTTTAACAGCTTCAATTGTTCCGAAACTATCTCCTGCGTTGACAGTAGCGTCGGGTTCGGGGATATCAATATAAACGATATCGCCAAGTTCGCCTTGAGCATGGTCAGTCACACCGATAGTGCCGATATTACCTTCTAATTTGACCCACTCGTGGTCTTCTGTGTATTTTAAATTTTCCGGGAAATTCATACAATCTCCAACTTTTAATTGAAAAAAAACAATTATCTAAGTGTAAAATTAAGAAAATTACATTGAATTCCAATCAACTCTATCTAAATATTTTGTATCAATATTGCCTGAGATAAAGTCTTTGTTCATCATCATTTTCTTATGGAAAGGAATAGTGGTCTTAATTCCTTCGATTATAAATTCATCTAAAGCTCTGTACATTTTAGCTATTGCCTCTTTTCGAGTAGGGGCAGTAGCTATTAATTTTGCAACTAATGAATCATAGTTACTCGGTATTGTGTAGCCTTGGTAAGCGTGAGAATCAGTTCTAATACCACGACCACCGGGAACATGGAATACATCAATACGCCCGGGGCTCGGACGGAAATTGTGTTCGGGGTCTTCGGCGTTGATTCTGCATTCGATTGAATGGAATTTTGGTTCCGATTCTTTAAGTCTCAGTTTGCCACCGGATGCGACCAAAATTTGCTCAGTAATCAAATCAATTCCCAATGACTCTTCAGTCACAGGGTGTTCCACTTGAATGCGTGTATTCATTTCCATGAAATAGAAATTCATTTCAGCATCAACTAAGTATTCGATCGTGCCGGGACCGTAATAATTCACAGATTTAGCTCCCAATACGGAAACTTCACCCATTTGTTTTCGTAAAGCTCTTGTTACTACAGGTGATGGAGCTTCTTCGATTAGTTTCTGGTGGCGTCTTTGGATAGAACATTCTCTTTCGTTCAGATGCACGACATTGCCGTGTTTGTCGCCAATAACTTGAATTTCGATATGACGTGAACCGATAACGAGTTTTTCGATATACAAATCGGGATTGCTAAAGAATGCTTCGGCTTCATTGCTTGCTACGCTGAATGCTGCAGCTAATTCATTAGGACTTTCGACAAGTCGCATACCTTTGCCGCCGCCGCCTGCAACAGCTTTCAACATCACAGGGTAGCCGATTTCATTGCAAACTGTTTTCGCTTCTTCATAGTCTTTAACAACGCCTAAACTGCCGGGGACAACAGGGACACCCGCGTTACGCATTGTTTCTTTTGCAATAGATTTATTTCCCATTCTGCGAATTGCATCCGCAGACGGACCAATGAATATGATTCCGTGGTCGTTGCAAATTTCTACAAATTTATCATTTTCAGCCATGAATCCATATCCCGGATGAATTGCATCCGCATTGGTAATCATAGCAGCCGAAATAATAGCAGGGATTCTAAGATAGCTATCGCGACTTGGTGCCGGACCGATACAAATTGCTTCATCGGCAAATTTGACGTGCAAAGATTCCTTATCGGCAGTAGAATATACAGCAACAGTTGCAATTCCCATCTCTTTACAAGCTCTGATAATCCGAAGCGCAATCTCGCCACGATTTGCAATCAATACTTTTTTTATCATACTTTTCTACCCCTAATTAATCAGGCTTGATAAGGAAAATTGGCTGGTTAAATTCAATAGGTTTAGAATTTTCGATAAGTATTTCCACTACAGTTCCACTAATATCGCTTTCGATTTCGTTCATCAATTTCATTGCTTCAATAATGCAAAGAGTATCACCGGGACGAATCTTGGTGCCAACTTCAACAAAAGCAGGTGATTCGGGCGAAGGTGAACGATAAAAAGTACCCACAATCGGAGATTTGATTTCGTGAAGATTACTTTTCGGTGCAACTTCTTTTACTTCCGCTACCGGAGCAGCCGGTTGAGGTGCATGATGTTGCGATTCTTGAGCAACCATATTCGGGGCAGATGCAAAAGAACCCATCGGAATAATAATGGGCTGATTGGAATTAGACTCTGATTTAGATTCGCTGATTTTGCTGATTTTGATTTTTGTGCCTTCTTCATCTATTTCGAGCGATGAAGCTGAACTTTCATCAAATAACTGCATAATATCTTTCAAGTAACTGATGTCCATTATATCTCCTGAATTGTTGAAAAAAAATTGATTGGAGAATTAATTATTCTTTAACGCGTTCAATATAGCTTGCTTCACGAGTATCAACTCTGATCAAGTCACCTTCATTGATAAATATCGGAACACCGATTTCGGCTCCGGTTTCGAGTGTTGCGGGTTTGGTAGCATTTGTAGCTGTATCACCTTTGAATCCGGGTTCGGTATGGATTACTCTTAAGTTTACGTGTTGAGGTACATCAACTGAGAGAACTGTTTCACCCTCAAATGCGAGTAAAGCTATCTCATTTTCTTTCAAAAATCGAATTTCACTACCAAGAGTATCATCGGGAATGCCAATTTGCTCGAAAGTGTTGACATCCATGAAAATCAAATCACTGCCATCTTTATAAAGATACTGGTAAGAGCGTCTTTCAACTCTTACAAATTCGACTGTTTCTTCACTTCTAAAGCGATTTTCAACAACTTTTCCGGTACGGATATTACGCATTTTTGTTTGGAAAAATGCGCCACCTTTGCCGGGTTTGATGTGTTGCGTTTCAATTACAACACAGTTTTCACCGTTATATTTAACGACTGCACCTTTTTTGAGGTCTGTAGCACTGCCCATATGTTAAATTGTCATTTATGTATAAAAAAAGAGGTGACGAGAGGAGTCGAACCTCCGTAGGCGGTTTTGCAGACCGCAGCCTAGCCACTCGGCCACGTCACCTTAAGACTACAAATATAGGGTTTTTTACGCACATACCAAAATATTTGTTGATAAATTACAATTCTAAAAAATATTTTTTGAAATCTACTCGCAATGTGCTACTTTTGTGTTCTGTATATTTGCGGAAGTGGTGAAATTGGTAGACACGCCATCTTGAGGGGGTGGTGCCTTATGGGTGTAGGGGTTCAAATCCCCTCTTCCGCACAAAAATCTCAGCCTTTGTTTGTACTCTCAAATATTTTATCTGCCGATTTGGCGATAAAGCCCTTGAACAATTCTCCCGATGTCGTTTCGTAACGTTTTGCGAATTCGTAATAGCAGCCTGTTATTTCAAATTCGCCTTCTACGAAATCTCCTGAGATTATATCGGCTTTGATGCTGGATTGTTCGAGATATTCCGATGGATTACCCTTGATTTCTCCACCCGAATCATTAAGTTTGAATCCCTTATCTTTCAGCAAATGATTGACTTTTTCGAGCGAATCATACTTTTTGAGATGATTAACTGAGACAGTGAAATGATTAGCACAAAATCCATTGTAATACAGCCAAGCAGCATACTCGGACTCTTTGAGGAGATTTTGGTAAACTGTATGCGAAGGTTTGCCCCAAATATTGCCGGAATATAGGATTTCACCACTTTCAATCAAAGCTCTTCCAATTTTTTGGACAGAATCATGCACGATTGCTTGCAAAAAGTCACTAAACTCGCTCGTTCGGAGTTCGCTTATAAAAATCAAAGGCATGTTTTCATTCCCGGAATATTCATAGTGCTTCGCATTCAACTTTTTTTCAGGGAAATCATATTGTCCCATTTCACGATAGCCTAAATCAGTGAAAATTTTGCCAAGTGAATCTACGTTTATTTTTGGATTGTCAAAAGTGCGAAAAGCAATGTGGTCATTGATTACTGTTTCGCCTTCGGAAGTGAATAGTTCATATACTTTTCGTGCAGATTCATTTTGTGAAGTGTATAATTCCCATAATTTTGATAATACATTGTCGAGTGTCATTTTTTTATTCCTTAAATTTGAACTTCAATTCTTTACAAATGACGCAAAGAACTTATTTAATATTACAGATTACTAATGAATGAATTTTTCACACTTATAAAAGAAGACGGAGAAAGCAAAGCAAGAGCAGGACTTTTGAAAACTACTTATGCCGAAATCGAAACTCCGGTTTTTATGCCCGTCGGAACTAATGCCACTGTCAAAGCGATTCAGCAGCGCGAACTGGTGGAGCTAGATACGCGCATCATTTTGGGCAATACCTATCACCTTTACTTGCGTCCGGGCGACGATACAATTCATGAATTCGGTGGCTTGCACAAATTTATGAATTGGAATCGGGCAATTTTGACTGACAGCGGTGGTTATCAAGTATTTTCGCTCAAAGACATAAGAAAGATTACCGATGACGGCGTTGAGTTCAAATCGCACATTGATGGCTCGAAGCACTTTTTTACACCTGAAATTGTGGTTGACATCCAACGAAATTTAGGCTCCGATATTATGATGGTGCTTGATGAATGTGCTCCATATCCGGCAGATAGAGCGTATGTACGCAAATCTATGAATCTTTCGCTTGATTGGGCTGAACGTTCAATCGAGTATTTCAGACCCAAAACTCCCAAATACGGAAACCAACAATTTATGTTCGGGATAGCCCAAGGTGGAATGTACAATGATTTACGGGTAGAATATTTGCGGAAAATGATAGACCTCAATTTTGATGGCAATGCTATCGGTGGTCTGTCTGTCGGCGAACCAAACGAAATGATGTATGAAATTACGGAACTATCCACAGAAATTTTGCCGAAAGATAAGCCGCGCTATTTGATGGGTGTTGGCACACCGATTGATATTTTGGAATGTATCGAACGAGGCATTGATATGTTTGATTGTGTGATGCCAACGCGGAATGCAAGAAACGGGCAATTATTCACCTCACGGGGAAAAATCAACATCAAAAATGCAAAATATAAGCTTTCAAATGAGCAAATTGACCCGAATGTTGATTCATATGCGAGTCAAAATTTCTCACTTGGATATTTGCGCCACCTTTTCATAGCTGATGAAATTCTTGGATTGCAATTAGCATCATTGCATAACATAGCCTTCTATCTTTGGCTTGCTCGAACTGCCAGAGAGAAGATTTTAGCCGGAGATTTTACGAAATGGAAAAAAGACTTTATCCAAATTTACAAGGGAAATCAAGGTTAATTGGTTGATTTTTTGTACTTTTGTAAATTGATTATGAGTTTATTTTAAATAAATAGGGATAAGAAATGAATCACATCTTTTCTACAATAATGATGACACCTCCTGGTGGCGGTGACGCCGGTGGTGGCGGTATGATGTCAATGCTTTTGATGTTTGCCGTTGTAATTGCAATCATGTATTTCATGATGATAAGACCACAACAAAAACGCCAGAAAGAACATCAAAATATGCTTTCTAATATTCGCAAAGGCGACAGAGTTGTAACTACTGCCGGCATGCACGGTACTGTTACTGATTCGGACGACACTACTTTTACACTCCAAATAGCTGATAACGTAAAAGTCAAGTTTGAAAAAGCGTCAATTGCAAATAAGCTCTAAGATTTTGCTTATTCTATAAAAAAGGATTTTATAATGTTAAATACAATTGAAGAGGCTTTGATTGACCTTGCTTCCGGCAAGGTCATTATCGTTATGGATGATGAAGACCGTGAGAACGAGGGTGATTTAATTGCATCTTCGGAGCTTTGCACTCACGAAACTATCAATTTCATGAGCACGAAAGGTAAAGGTCTCATTTGCATCGCTATAACTGAAGCTCGTGCAAGAGCACTCGAATTAGAACCTATGGTTAGAGTCAATTCCGCATTGCACGAAACTAAGTTTACTGTATCTGTTGATTATGCTCATGGCACTTCGACAGGAATTTCTGCTTTCGACAGAGCTATTACAGTAAGAGCTGTCGCTCGTCTTGATACTAAACCGGCAGATTTGCTTCGTCCGGGTCACGTTTTTCCGCTTGTAGCCCAAGAAGGTGGCGTCTTGCGTCGTGCCGGTCATACTGAAGCAACTGTAGATTTGATGAGACTTGCAGGTTTGAAATCAAGCGGTATTTTGTGCGAAATGATTAGCGAAGACGGTTCGATGGCTCGTTTGCCCGAATTAGTCGAATTTGCCAAGGCAAATGATATGAAAATCATTACCATAAAAGACTTAATCGCTTATCGTCTCAAGACTGATAATTTGATAAAATGCACTGCTGAGGCAAAATTGCCTACAAAACATGGAGATTTCATAGTTCATGTTTACGAAAGTGAAATTGATAAGTTCGAACATTCTGCTTTAGTTTTGGGTGAAATTGACCCCGAAAAGCCAACTTTGGTGAGAGTGCATTCCGAATGTCTGACAGGAGATGTGTTTGGGTCTATACGTTGTGACTGTGGCGAACAATTGGAGAAATCACTAGAAATGATTGCCAAAGCGGGCAACGGCGTATTGCTTTATATGCGTCAAGAGGGAAGAGGCATTGGGCTTATTAATAAAGTCAAAGCATATTCACTTCAAGATGCCGGACTTGACACAGTCGAAGCTAATGTTGAACTCGGATTTGCACCCGACCCACGTGATTATGGTATTGGTGCACAGATTTTGCGTTCGCTTGGAATTCGTAAGATGTCTTTAATCACAAATAACCCACGAAAGAGAGTTGGACTGGAAAGTTACGGGCTTGAGGTTGTTGATTTGGTTCCGCTTCAAATTGAACCGAATGATTCAAATAGACATTATCTCGAAACTAAAAGAACAAAATTAGGACATATACTAAATTCTTTGTAACTTTGTATTGTGTTCTTAGTGAAATTTAAAAAAATTAGAACTTTTCACTGTTTTGAATAAAGCCGATATTTAGTGTAGCGGCTTTATTTTTAATTTATATTACTTTTAAAAAGGTGTAGCTATGTCGAATACGATATATATGACCAAAGAAAAAATTCAAGAATTAGAAGAAGAATTGCGAGTACTCAAAAGTATTGGCAGACCGGAAATGGCTCGTAAGATTGCCGAAGCTCGTTCTCATGGTGATCTCTCCGAGAATGCCGATTACGATGCTGCTAAAGATGCACAAGGTCTGATGGAAATGAAGATAAACAAAATCTCCGAAATACTTTCTCGCAGTCAAATGATTAGACCGGATGAGTTTCCTGATGATAAAGTTTACATACTTTCTAAAGTTAAGATTAAGAATCTTACTAACAATAAGATAATCGAATACATTATGGTTAGTGCCGAAGAAGCAGATTTTGAACAAAACAAAATATCTGTTTCATCTCCTTTGGGCAAATCGCTCATGGGCAAAGCAATTGGTGATATTGCTGAATTGACTGTTGCATCAGGTACTACTAAATTTGAAATCCTCGATATTTCGAAATCAATATAAATTACTAAATCTGCTATGAATATCCCGCTGGTCGGGATATTTTTTTTTAGGGTGATTAAACTTTTTTCAAATTTATTTGTCTATACTATAAAGAATTATTCAAAGGTCAATAAGTGAGTACGGCTCTTTTGGCAAATCATATTGAAAACGATACATTGGCGAGCGCAGAGGAAGGAAACGAAGTTCTGAATGCAAATCAATTTGTGAATGCAAATAAGAACTTTGTGTTTTCGACAGCATTGCGATTTACTAAAGACTACGACGATGCTGACGATATTACTCAAGAAGTGCTGATAAAGGCTTTGTCCAATCTTGGCAGCTTTAATCATCAAAGTTCAGTCAAAACTTGGCTTTATCGGATTACTGTCAATATGTGTTTGAATTTTAAGAGAAAAAAGTCTATGTTATCATTTTTTTCTAACTTTAAGTCAGAATCTGAATATGACATTGACTCGAAAGAAGCATCTGCACAAAACAAAATGGAAAACAATGAACTATTTGAACGATTCAATCATGAATTAACGAAATTGCCCGAGAAGCAGCGTGAAACTTTTGCATTACGATACTTCCACGACTTGTCCTATCAGGAAATTTCCGAACTATTAGGGACAAGTGTTGGTGGTTTGAAAGCGAATTATTTCCAAGCCGTCAAAAAGCTTGCTCAAAATATGAAGGATTTGAGGTGAGGTGAAATTATGAATGAAATGACAAGAAAACAAGTCGAAGAAGCATTGCCCGATTATCTTTTCGGTGCCTTGAATGATAGCGAAAAAATAGATTTCGAGCAATCAATCGTGCAATATCCTGATTTAGTTCAAGAATTGAACGAAGCGAAAGCATTGTTTGACAGAATTGAAAAAACTGATTTTGAAAATGCCGTAAGCTCCAAAACGCGCAATATGAGCGTTAAAGTTAACAAGAAGTTGTCTGCAAAGCCACAACGCAAGAGATTCAACTTGATTACTCGATTTGTTTTGCCTGCTGCTGCGATAGTGCTAATAATGTTTTATACTTTATTCGATGCTAATGATTCGAGTGACAGCACAATCGAAATGAACAATCAATCGCTCACAAGTAATTATGATTTAGATGAAATAGCTGTGATACTCGCCGAATCCGAATCTGATGACGTTGACGACGTGACAATGAATACATCATTCAATCAAATCAATTTTCCCGATGTATATAGCGATATTATCGAAGAAATGTATTACGAAGAAATGTATAACTACATAGACCAAATCACACACTATGTTGGTTCAAATTTTAGTTATAATAATGATTTATATAGCAATTTCGAGACATTTGAAGAAGAAGAATTTCAAGAAATATTAAAGGAATTAGAAAATGTTGGCAAATTCAATTAAAATTATATTCAGCGTTTTTGTTATGCTCATGATTTCGGTTCCATCTTATGGACAACCGGTTGAAAAAGCAAGAGAGCGAATTGAAGCATTCAAAAAAATGAGAATCCTTGAAATATTGGAATTATCAGGCGAAAATGCAGATAAATTTATCTTGCGTTACAATGAATACGACAAAGATTTTAAAGAACGTGTTTCAATATACGAGAAAGCCGTTGATGAGCTTGAAAATTCAATTGTTAATCAATCTGAAGATAAAATTATAAACGAAAAATCTCAAAGTGTTATAGCTGCTCAAAAGAACGTGCATAAGTTGATTGAAGAACGCTCAACTTATTTTAAGGATTTCCTGACGGCGGAACAAATTGGAAAATATTTAGTATTCGAAAAAAGGTTTGAAGACAGGCTTCGTGAAATGCTTGTTGATAATCCCAAAAAGGGTCGTCAGGGTGGTGGATTCGGACCTAAAAATAGGCGATAAATTTTTATATCAGCAAACTTGCAATTGTGGCGGTCAATAAATTTGCCAAAGCCCCAATAAGCATTGCTTTAACCCCTAATTGAGCAATTTCATTGCGACGTTCAGGCACAAGCGAACCGATTCCGCCAATTTGAATCGCAATCGAACTGAAGTTTGCAAAACCGCAAAGTGCAAATGTCGAGATAATTGCAGTGCGTTCACTGATAGCACCGCTCCGAATCAGTTCACTCAAATTGGAATATGCAAGAAATTCGTTGACTGAGATTTTTGTTCCAAGCAAACTGCCGAATGTTTGAGCCTCTGCAGCAGGTATTCCAACTAAAAAGGCAAATGGCATAAAAAGATAACCCAAAAGCTCTTTAAAACTTGACGGGACACCGCTAATGCCGATATCATTCAACCATGAACTCAACAATCCCAAACTACCATCAAGAACTGCAATTATTGAAATAAATGCAATCAACATCCCGATTATATTCAGTGAGAGTTTCACTCCATCGGTAGCACCGTTGGATATAGCAATAAGCACATTTGATGATTCCGGAATTTCAACTTGCTTGATTTCATTCAATGATACAATTTCTTTAGGAGGAGGAATAACAATTTTAGATAAAATTAAGCCACCGGGAGCCGAAATTATACTTGCTGTGACGAGATATGTGGCATCTATACCCATTGCAATATAAGCTGCCATCACACCACCGGCAATCGTAGCAAATCCGACTGTCATTATTGCAAACAATTCAGAGCGAGATGTTCCTTTTAAATAATGTCGAATAACGAGCGGTGCTTCTGTTTGCCCGAGGAAAATATTTGCTGAAGCGGATAATGATTCGACACCTGAAGTTTTGAGAGTTTTTTGGAGCACCCATGCCATTGCATAAACGATTTTTTGGATTATACCATAATGATACAAAATCGATACAAAGGCTGAGAAAAATATTATCGAACTCGAAATTATTAAAGCAAATTGGAAACCGAATTGAGGCATATTCGCCGGGTCGCCCAATCCGCCGAACATGAATTTCGAAGCTACCAAGCTGTGATTGATAAAAATAGTAACCGAATCGCCAATACTTCTGAACAAATCTACGCCAAAAGGCACTTGAAGTACAAAAATTGCAAGCGCAAATTGGAGGATTATACCTAAAATCACTATTCGCCAAGGGAATTCCCTTTTGCTTTCAGACAAAAGCCACACTAGAAGAAAAATTATTGGGATACCAAGCAAATTAATTATCATTGTCATATTATTTTTTATAAAAAAGTCAAAAATAAGAAATCAGAACTTTTTATATTTGAAAATATTGATTAACAGCCATACGAAAAACAATTGTGGAAAAGTTTTCTCTAACGGAAATACCGGCTTTCAAATTGTTCATCTTGATTTTATCAGGAACTATTGCTCTTTTTGTTGCAGACCTTGATGGTTCTACATTGATGTACCTGATAATTGGAAGCATTATAGCAGGTTGCATTGCCATCTATTCAAAATTGAAATTCGCTTCATATATTTTTTTCGTTATTGCTGTTTCTTCAGTATTAAATTTCAGGATAAGCCAGGATAAAATTCAATTTCAAGAAAATTTATCCCCGACTATTTCCGGCGTATTCCAAGGCGAGATAAGCCACGTCGTAGCCAAAGGCGATAATTGGGTCAATTTTATTGCCGATGGCTCATTCGACAACAAATTCACAGGCGAAATCCCCGAATGCCGCTTCTACATTCGTTATGCATTTGCAGATAGCAACTTGATATCGCGAATGTTGCCATCTGCAAAAATCAATGCAAATCTTAAAGCGACATTACCACAAAAAAAGCAATTAGACAATGAATTTGACCAACGTGCTTATGCGTTGGCAAATGATATTGACTGGTTTGGGGAAGTGCGCGGAAAGAATTTAGCTCAAATAGGATTTGCGAATAAATTCAAAGTTTATTCATATCAAATACGTAAAAATGCACAAGCTAGAATCGACAGTTTATTCAACCCCAATACTGCAGCAGTCGTTACAGCCTTGCTCACGGGTGAGAAATCAAAATTATCTCCCGAATTGAGAGATGTATTCTCCCAATCAGGAACGGCGCATTTATTGGCGGTATCCGGTTTGCACGTTGGCATAATATCAGTGATAGCTTGGTTCTTACTCGCTTTTGTCAAGAATTTGCCAATAAAAATCCTTTTATTTTTGATATTAATTTGGGCATTTATTTTGTTTACAGGATTTCCACCTTCCGGAATCAGAGCCGGAATTTTTGCAACTCTTTACGTAATCATAAAAAGCTCCCAAAAGCAAGCAAATTCGCTCAATGTTCTTGGATTGACAGGCTTATTGATTCTACTTTTTGACCCAACATCAATTTTTTCGGCATCATTCCAGATGTCATTCGCGAGCGTTTTCGGGATTCTAATCTTTTATACAACTTTCCGAAATGCACTGATAAGATTATTCAAAGTTAGCATCAATCCATTTTCGCAATTCATTGTCAATTCCTTATCCCTTACCTTATCGGCGAGTTTGGTTGTATCACCAATTGTGGCATATTATTTTGGCATATATTCAGTAGTTTCGCCATTGGCAAATTTGATTGCGGTGCCGCTTATCACCCTTTCTTTGGTTTATTCGCTGATTGGTGTGTGCCTTTCATATTTATACTTTGATTTGGGACAAATATTTTGCAATGCTGCAGAGTTTCTCATCGGATTGACTGAACAAACCAATAGGGCAGCAGTGTCATTTGACTTCGCCTATTTAATGTCTGATTTTGTGGTTTTGCAATCTGCAATTGTTTCATTGTTAATTGCGTATGTTTTGATTTCACGCGAAAACAAACAACTTTTATCGCGACTGATTGTTTCAGTTTTGTTTTTCGTGGCATTTATAAATTTGATACCCGAAAAGGCGAAAGATACTGATAAAATCGTTCTTCGTGAAGATTTTGTAGCCTATATCAATGATACCGAGGATGGTCGCTATGTTTTTGTCTGTGACAGGCGCCCGAGAATTTATCCAAGGAATGATTATTACTTGAATAATTACCTCAATGATTACGAAGGCATGATTTATGTTGGTTATACAGGCAACTGTGGAATCAATATTGCTGATTTTTTGAAGGAACAAAGAATCATCAAAGATTTTGAAATTGACCGAGAAACGTTAAATTTGTTAAATGAAGTTTGCGACCTTGACAAAAATTTTATAAAAAGAGTGCGATACGATGATAGAAATTGAAATTTTAAACACAAATATTTTTCCCTCTGATATAATTTCCGGTGTAACAATGCGGAATCAATCCGCGTTTCAGCCCTATGGTTTCACGATTTCGGGCAATTATTCCGATGAAAATATTGTCAATCAACATCGGAAATTGATGTCTGAGTATTTGAATCTCGAGCTTGATGCAGTAAAATATCAAAAACAAGTGCATGGTGATGAAATTCAAGTTGTAGATTTCGATACTGAAATCAACGAATCTGACGCTATGATTACTAACCTGATGGGTTTAGCACTTGTTGCATCTGTTGCTGATTGTGCGGCTATTTTGCTGTATGATGATAAAGTTAAGGCAATTGCAGCCATTCATTCGGGATGGCGAAGCACAACTCTCAATATCGTTTCCAAAACTATTGAAAAGATGAGGTCAGAGTATAATTCCAAGCCGCAAGATTTAATCGCCTATATCTCGCCATGTGCCGGTGGCGACAGTTATGAAGTGGGGATTGATGTTGCTCAATATTTTCCGAATAGCATCAAGAGACTTTCTCAGGATAAATTCCTGTTCAATATCAAAAACGAAGTGCATAATCAGCTTATCGTTAGTGGAGTGCCGCCGCAAAATATAGAGATGTCCGAAATTTGCACAATCAGCAATGAAAAATTCCATTCATTTCGTCGCGATGCTGACAATTCAGGTAGGATGGGAGCATTTATTATGATGAAAGGCGCTCCAAATGACTAAAAACCTACTTTATGCTATTACAGCTTTTATTTTTTCAAATATGATTCTGTGTGCGAACTCAATTAATGATAATATCAAAACATATGGCAATACCATAATAACAAATGATTCGGTAAGCTTATTCTACGATTCATTTTTTCTGGATGAAGTACTTTCAAATTACGCCTTGAGCTACGATATTCCGGAAGAATTTGACAAAAATGTAGTATCATTGTTGTGGGGTTCCGGACGTTCAACTACAGTTTTTTTTGATGGCATTCCATTGAATAGCACTTTGTATGGAGATTTTGATTTCCTACGAATACCTTATAATTTATCTCAAGTGATTCGTGTAAATACTACATTCCCAAATAGTAAGCAATCGTCATATAATAACTCCGGCTATATTACATTGCAATCAAATAAGGAATATAAAGCAATGAAAAAAATCAATGTTCAGGGTGGCAACGCACATGGGAGCTCACATTTTTCCTTATTTGGTGGGAAATCAAATTTCTTCTGGAATGTATCGGGAAATTTCTACACTTCAAATGGACATACAATTTCATCAGATAAGCCTGATTCCATAAGCATTTTACGAGAAAATAGCAAAGCTCGACATTACTCAATGTTTGCCAAAGCCGGAATTAAAGATGATAATTCCTTGCTAATGCTTTCAGTCTTTTTTTCGGATATTAGCCGCGATATTCCGCTGAATATTTATTATGACTCACTCCGTGCTCAAGAAATTGGGGGTGGTTTGAGCCTTGTCAATCTTGAATTTGTTACCATTTTGAATAGCTTTGTATCAATTGAGGGTAATATTTATTTCAAAGGGTCAACCCGCGATATTAATGGCAGTTTTTCAAATGTTTCATTCGCTAATACTAATTTCAGTTCAAAAGAAGATGAACAATCGCTCGGAGCCAATGTTCACACAAAAATGAGAATTATTGATGGCGTCCGAACCAATTTGAATGTTGGCTATAGACGTGAAGTTACTGCTATGACTACACTCCGGAATTCCCTTGAAGAGTATGGTCGAATAACGGCAGAAACATTAAATGCGAAATTTGAAATTGGGAGCAAACTTTCCGAACTTTTTGAAATTAATTCTGCCCTTGAGTATATGATTTTTCATCCGGTCAGCACAAATGAAATAGAATTGTTGAACGATTTGAGCAGTATTAATGCCTATTTGCAACTTGTAACTCATTTATCGCGGAATATTACTTGGGCAAACTTTGCAAAAATAGGAGGACAACTTCCGCCATTGGTGCTGATGAGTGAAAAATTTTCATCTGTGCCTTTTCAATCAGACCCCATGATTGAGTCTGTAACTCAGTTCAGTTCATCGTTAAATTGGCAATTCTCAGAGTTGGCTAATGTTGCCATTTCATACAATTATGTAGATGCGAGCGATGTGTCTTATGTTGGCTATTCGGATACTGCATTGGTAGTACTTCGAGATGGCGAATATAAGGTTCATGGCGTTGGCGTTGATTTGCGGGCTAATTTGTATAATTTCGATTTCATTTTGCGTGGTGATTACAAATTGAATAATAACGGCTCGATTAGCTTATTCAATCGTCCGCACTCACAGCTGTTTTGTCAAATAAGTCACGCCTTTGATTTTGGATTTGAATGGAATTTGGAAGCCAAATATCAAGGTGCAACTCAGGATTATGATTCAATCGAACAGCTGCTTATTGATTTGGATGAATTCACAGTGTTTAACATTCGAGTCAGCCAACAGGTATTCAAGCAAAACGAAATATTTTTGAGAATCAACAACATCACGGATGATTTCCGCTTGAAAAGTTGGGGCAATCCAATCAAAGGACGCAATTTCATCGCGGGGATAAATTTGCATTTTTGATGTGAAAGAAACTTAAAAATAGGAGGGATGCTTACTTATATAACATCTCCAACCACGATGATAACAACAAGTCATCTATGCGGTATCCGGTCTTGTCCTTAATGATGATTTCTTTCTTAAGCAATGATTTTGCTGCAGTAGTCACAGAACTTGCCGAGCCGAGTTTGTTGCGATTCAAAAAATCCTTCGATGTGATTTCGGTTGCAATTTTATCTCGGGCAATTGCTTGGAGTAATTTCCATTGATTATCTGTAAGGATATTTCTGAAACTTTCGAAATAGAATTTATTCTCAACAAGTAATTTGGTATAAGTCTTATTAACATCATCAATGGTGATGGTTTTTAGATTCTCCGAATACAGACGATTGCAAATCAATTGGACGTAGTATGTATGAGAGTCCACCAAATCTAAAATGTGGCTGATACAATCATTATCAATAGCCATTTTGGCGTTGAGAAATTTTTCAGAGATGAATTTTGTGTATTTAGGCTTATTAATTTGCTCAAGATGCATGATTTCGCTACTCATATAAAATGGTCGGTTTTTACTTGTGAACATATTATTCAATATTTCTTTGCGACTCCCTGAAAATATGAAAGTCGTATTAGTCAAATGCTGAATATACGAACGTAAAAGCGCCTCAAAATTATTTTCGGGATAGTTTATAATCTGTTGGAATTCGTCTATCACTATCACAAACTGCTTATTGCTCGAAGCAATGTAATCAAAAATTGCTTTTAGCGAGCCTTCGCTCTCCTTGATATTTGATAATTCCAGACTAATTGTGCTCTCTCCGGTCATAGAATTTATAGTAAAAGATGGCTTAAATGCTCCAAAAATTTGCGAAATTGTTCTATATATTGTATCAATTTTGGACACTTTAGTGGAAAAGAGCGAGTTCGCAAATAAAGTGACAAATTCATTCAAGGATGATGTTGTCATAATATCAAAGTAGAGAAATGTGATCTCTTTTTTGCTTTTTAACTTGTATTGCAAATGCATCAACAATCCCGTTTTCCCCATTCTGCGCCGAGAAATTATCGTTGTATTTCGGTTATTTTCAATAGAGGATTTCAACCTTTCAATCTCTTCTTCTCTGTCGCAGAAGTATTCAGGTGTACGATAGGCACTCAGTATAAATGGATTCATGACTTGCTCCAGGTATAAATTTACAAATTATACATTACATTTTTTACATAACGTAATATACGAAACTTATTTTACATAACGTATTATACAAAACATATTTCACGTTGCGCATTATGAGTTTCGTCATTTGCATTACGTATAATGCGAAACGTATGTTATGAAACGTACTTTATGTAACGTATTTTCTGTTTCGTCTTTTACAATACGTAATATGCGTAACGTATTTAGAGAAACGCATTTAACGAAACGCATAATACATAACGTAATATACAAAACATATTTTACGAACCGTATATTGCGAAGTGCATTTTGCGTAACGTATTTTACGTAACGCATTTTACGTAACGCATTTTACATTACGCATGTAGCGTTATGTCTTTTACGTTGCGTCTTTTACATAACGTATTATACGAAATGTATTATACGAAATGTATTCTGCGAAATAGGATTTAGAAAGATGGAAAATGATAAAATTTGTTTGATAAGGCAGATAGATGGGCAAATTGGGTAAAAGCAAAAAAAAACTGCCTTTGAGGGCAGTTTTTTTGCGGAGTTGACGAGACTCGAACTCGCGGCCTCCTGCGTGACAGGCAGGCGCTCTAACCAAACTGAGCTACAACTCCGTATTTTTCGTGGACCCAAGGAGGATCGAACTCCTGACCTCATGAATGCCATTCATGCGCTCTCCCAGCTGAGCTATGGGCCCCTTTCTGGTTGTTGTTCATACCGTCCCACTTGGGAGATACAAAAGTAATACTTCTTTTTAACACATGCAAGAAATATTTTCAACTTGTGGAAAAATAATTATCGAACTATCACAAAGGGCACGACTTCAGTTTTGCCGCTAAGACTCAACATGATGTAGTAAGCACCTATCGCTAAACCGGTTAAATCAATCGAAGCCTCATTGATGCCTACCAAAACTTTGCCTTCGCTATGGCTGTAATAGAGGCTTCCTGTAAGGTCAAAAACTCGCAAATCATACCTGCCTTCCTTTTCGACAAAGAAATTCAATGTACTGTGTGCAGTGCCGGAATGTAGAAAATTAGGATATAAGAACGCGGACGCTGTTTGAACAAATCTGGGCGATTCGCGATGTTCGAAATTATGTACATATGAAGTATCACCAATTTGAATCGTAAAATATTCATCAACTGTGTAGGGGGCACGTCTCCGCTTCGATGAAGATTCTGCATCCAAATAAAAATCCATATAAGAGTTGACAGCCAAATCTAATGGAATATCGCAAACAAATTGGTCAGCAATACTTGTTTTTTTCATGGGATATGGAAAATACAAGGATGATTCGCTAAATTTGACGTAAAGATAGGCTGATTCAATCGGCTTGTCTGACTTGATTTTGAAGAAAATTCTCTGGAAATTATGCGACGGATAAGTAGAAAATGGCGATATAATGATGTCATAATCAATCATAGCTTGGAATAAATCAGGAATGCCGTGACCATAGTCATTGTCAGGCGTGTAGTATCTGTCTGATGATTTGAGCAATAATTGTTTTGCATCATATGGTTTCAATTCAGGGAATGCACTCAGCATCAATCCGACTGCTCCGGCTATCAAGGGCGAAGAAACAGAAGTTCCCTTTGCCGGCATGTAAACATCAGCTTCGCTGGGGTTTACACAAAAAACGAAATCACCAATTGTCGTCAAATCAGGTTTGATTTTGCCGGTAGAAGTTGGTCCTCTTGCACTAAATTTTGATACATCAACACCGTTAGGTTGAACAGAACCAACTGCTAATACACTGTCGGCATCGGCAGGCGAATTGAGAGTTTTGACTCCGGGTCCGCCATTGCCTACTGATGTAATGAAAACAACTCCACGTTGAGCTGCCATATTAACATAGATTGCAGGTATCGTGCTATTGCCGTCCAATTCATCAAAAGTGTATGATGAATCTGAACTATCGAACTGGTTATATCCCAAAGAAGCATTGATTATATCCACACCTTGAGATTCGAGCCATTCAATCCCTGCTGCGAAATTATCCGTTTCGATTTGTTTCTCTGAGCGGATATCCTCAGTCTTAGCCAAGTAAAATGCAGAATTGGGAGACATTCCTATAAATCTCGGGTTATCAAAACCGGCAACAGTAGACAAAACTAAAGTTCCATGATGGAATTGATTTGGGTGTTCGCCATCTTCATTTTTGACAATTTCATCATTATTAATGAAATCATACTCAGCGACAACATTTATGTTTACAAATGCAATTGCTTTATGGTAGTCAAAGCCGCTATCTAAGAATCCAATATTTACATTATCACCAAAAATCCCCAATTTATGGATTTTGTCGGCATTGATTAACTTGATTTGTGTAAACGAAAATCCGTAATCAATTTTGCTGTAATCATAGGTGTCCACCTTAATTAAGTCATGCAAATTCAGACTATCGCCCTTTGCAGAATAATTATTATTCGTCAGGCTAAGTAATGAATACTTATTCGCAGCGCTTTCGATTTTATTAACAAACGGCAATTCACTAAGTTCATCAATTAGCGATGAATCTGCTCTTACGATGCAATAGTTTTTCCATTTAAGTGTATGTATAATTTTTGCACCTGCATTTTCGATTGCATATATATAATCGGAGTAAATTGGGGCATCTTGAATGGAAATGATTTCGCTCGGACTGAGGATTTTTGCTCTGCGGTCAAGTGCTGCTTGAGTCAACGAATTCAGCGTTTCGGTGTATAAGCGGCTTCCGGGCTCAAATATATCGGGACCTTTATCGCTCAGATAAATTCTAAATACTTCAGAATGCAGTTGCGAATAGATTCCGAAAAATAATATAGCGAATGTGACAAATTTAGATTTCATTATAAAGAATGTTACTTTTGTAAAATGTAAATTTATGAAATTTTCAAATAACATGAATGAATAATACCGTAATTATAACAGGTGGTGCAAGAAGAATCGGCAGAGGATTGGCTATTCAATTTGCAAATTCCGGCTGGAATGTCGGTATTATTTATAATAAAAGTGCCGAACAAGCCACAGAAACTGTTCATTTGATACAAAAAACGGGCGTCAAAGCATTTTCAATCCAAGCTGATGTTTCACAACACGATGAAATTCAAAATGCGATTGCAGAAATGAAGAATCATTTTGGCGATGTGCAAGTGTTGGTGAATAATGCGGCAATATATCCTGAAAGACAGTCATTGAGCGAACTCACAATTGATTCGTGGGAACTTGTTATGAATACAAATTTGAGAAGCATTTTATCTTCGTCACAAAAATTTGCCGAAATAGCCCAAAGTGGGGCAAGAATTATAAATATTGCATCGCTCGGCGCATTTAGAATTTGGAAACAAAGAATCCCTTACAACGTATCTAAAGCAGGAGTAATTCAACTAACAAAAGCATTAGCTTTGGAACTTGCTCCCGATATATCCGTCAATTCAGTTTCACCGGGAACAATTGAAATAAAAGACGAAGCTGCAGATGCAGGGGCTTTAATCTCAGTGGACAAAATACCTATGAAAAGGTACGGAAACGTGAATGATGTTTTTGATGCTGTATATTTTTTCGCTAATTGTTCGTCATTCATTACAGGACAGAATCTTTCAATTGATGGTGGATTTTCGCTTTAAACAATATTATGGAGTATAAATGGAATTCAGAGAGCCTGAAAAAGTAGCTAAGAGCAGACTGGAAAAAGCAACTAAAGCATATGACAATCAAGATTTTATACATAGTTCGGAAGGACGAATCATCCGTCTTATTTCCGAATATCAATACCCCGAACATTATTTCCGCAAATATGGAGTCAAAGGCACAATTGTGTTTTATGGGTCAGCTCGAACCCTGTCGCTTGATGAATTTGAAATGAAATTAAAAGATATGAACGATAAAATGGCAATTGCCGGTCTGGAAGAAAAGTTGTCACTTCAAACAGAGATTGAAAGACTGATGAACACCTACGAAATGACAAATTGCTATAACGAAGCAGTAATTCTCGCTGAAAAATTATCACTTTGGTCAGCAGCTTTGCCGGATAACAAACGAGTTTTGGTTTGTACAGGTGGTGGTCCCGGAATGATGGAAGCCGCCAATCGTGGTGCTCAGCGAGCCGGAGAGCCGACAATTGGTTTGAATATTTCATTACCATTCGAACAATATCCTAATAATTACATAACTCCCGATTTGAATTTCGAGTTCCATTATTTTTTCATGCGGAAATTTTGGTTTGTGTATTATGCCAAAGCAATAGTTGCAATGCCGGGCGGGTTTGGAACTCTTGATGAATTAATGGAATTGCTGACATTAAAGCAAACCATGAAAGTTACCAAACCGCTTCCCATTTTGCTTTTCAACAAAAAGTTTTGGAAAAATCTTATAAATTTTGATTATCTCGTTGAAATGGGAATGATAAGCCAAAAAGATTTGGATTTATTTGTGTATGCCGATACAGCCGACGAAGCATTCGAATATCTGACAAAAAATATTATAATCTAACAAGTAGTAAGAAATGAAAAAATTCTTTATCCTCCTCATTGTTTTAATGTCATTAATTTTTAGCTCAATTGCAAAAGCCGAATTAAGATTTGAACCAGCAAGACCCGCTTTCGGAGAGAATGTAATCATTCAATATCACGACAAAGATTCCATTTTTAGCGGAATTGATACTGTTTATGCAATGATTTATGGCTTTGCATCTCAATCGAATAACCCACAAGGATTTTCAGCGCCCTTAGCTTTGCAAGGCAATTCATACATTGGCAATATTACATTATCCGGAAATTGGGTGTATGTAATTGCATTTGTCGAATTTGACGAGAATTTGTATGACAAAAACAGGCAAAATTATTGGGAGCTATATATTGCCAATAATGAAGGAAACATCCAACGTGATGCACATTTGTTTTCAGCTTTAGCATTGATGGGTGCTTCTTCACCAAATTTGAATCCTATCGTCAATCTTGATTCAGCTCATAAAAGAATGGAACGCGAAGTAGAGCTTTACCCGGATAATTTCCCGGCTCAAGTTGGTTTGCTATCATTGCGATATGATATGAAAAAAATTACCTTGCAAGGATTCAAAGACAAAGCGACTCAATTGCTTGATGAAAAGAAAATATTTGTTACCGAAAATGAAGTAAAAGCCGCCCACAGGCTTTTAAATGCAATTAATCGAAATAAAGACGGCGACGCTTTAATTAACAATTTTGTTCAGACCAATCCTTTGAGCAAACTTGCCGAAGAAGATGCAATGTCGAAGCTGTCTTTAGCTTCCGATATGCAAAATTTTGTGGACATGGCAGCTCTATTTATTGACAGATTCCCCAATTCAAATGATGTAAATAATGTTTATTCGGCTGTTGTAAGTTCATACACTCAAACAGGTAAGAGCGAAGAATTATTCAAATTTATCGAAGCTCGCAGGTTACAAATACCTGAAGTATTTTCAAAACTTGCTTGGGACATTTTCAGTAATGATGCTATATTGCCTGCGATCAAAGGGCAACAGCGACTTGATATGATTGACTCTCTACTTGATTTATCGGTTAAAATTGTTGTCGGTCAAAATGGCTTAAACAAGCCCACATATATGACAGAACGAGAATGGGAGCGAGTAAAAAATCAAAAGCTTGCGAGTATTTATGAAATAAAAGCGGATGTTAATTCAAAATTAGATCCGGTTAGCGCTGAAGGTTATTATGATCGAGCTTTGGATTTGTTTGGTGATGATGCAACAGTAAATTTGTATGAAAATGCTATCAATTTGGCTGATAAACAGGCTGATTCTGTACGGGTGCTGTCTCTCGTGTATCGGGCATTTTCCAATTCTCTTTCGTCTGATTTTTTAATAACTCAGTTTGGGCGCTATTATCGAGCAGAAAATCGGGAGATGGTATTAGATTCTTTGCAAAATATTGGCAGATTGAAACGCTATAATAAATATAAAATTGAAATGTTGGCACAAGCTCGCCCAAGTACTTTATTCTTAACTGCTTACGACGGACGGCTCATTAATTTGGATGATTTGAACGGGAAGATTTTTATATTATCATTTTGGTCAACTTGGTGCGGACCTTGCCATGCAACTATTCCGGCTCTCGAAGAAATCAACGCATTTTATACCGAAGACGATGGCGTAGAAGTTGCTCTCGTGAGCATTTGGGAAAAAACTAAAGATAAAAAAGAAGCTATCAATACTTATTTTAAAAATGATTTCCCGAACGTTCCACTTGTTTGGGACGAACTCGATGTAATTCCAATGAGTTTGGGAATTACCGGACTTCCGGTTACGTATATTTTCGATTCAAATGGAATATGCAGATTTACAATTACCGGATTTTCGAGTGCCAAAGCATTTATTGATGAAGTAATTGACAAAACTAACTTTTTGATTCATTTAGAAGGACAAAATGGACAAAATTAGATGCGAGTGGTGCGTCAACTCAGAACTCGAAATGCAATATCACGATACTGAATGGGGAGTGCCACTACATGACGACAGAAAATTATTTGAATTTATGGTGCTGGATGCATTCCAAGCCGGACTTAGTTGGAAAACTATTTTGAACAAACGCGAAAATTTCCGAGTTGCATTCGATTCATTCGACCCCGTAATAATTTCAGCTTATAAGCAAGACAAAATTGAATCGCTAATGCAGGAAGTCGGAATAATTCGTAATAGGTCTAAAATTCAAACCACAGTTACAAATGCACAATTATTTCTGGAAATTCAATCAAAATACGGCACATTCGATGCATTCATTTGGCAATTTACAGGTGGAAAAACGATTCAAAATTCTATCGAAAATATGTCCGATGTTAAAGCTACAAGCCCGGAATCCGACGCAATGTCCAAAGAATTAAAACGTTTAGGATTCAAATTCGTCGGTAGTACAATATGTTATGCCTTCATGCAAGCCGCCGGAATGGTCAACGATCACAAGAAAACTTGTTTCCGATACAATGAATTGAATCCTTAAACATATCATTTATTCTTAATTCATCACAGTTTAACATTCAAATTATATATTTGCTAAAATTTCTCAATCAAAGGTCTAAAAATGAAATCCAATAGATTTAAGTTTCTGTCGCTCACGCTTTTTGTGTTTGCGATTTTTCAATTTCAAGCCGCATCACAAGGCAATTACAAAGCACCTAAAAATGTCATCATAATGATTGCAGACGGTTGGTCAGAATCAAGTATTGATGCAGCTGAGTATTTCAATAATGGCGAAAAGGGCACATCTGTATATCGCGATTTCGATATTAAGTTGTTTATGTCAACTTATCCTGCCAAAATTTCAGATAAGGATATTCCCCAAAATTGGAGCGTCGGATATAACTCCTATCTTACCTGGTCTGATTTCGAGCACCCTAAAAATGGTGCAACCGGTTCAGGCGCAGCAGGTACTGCTTTAGCAACGGGTGTAAAAACTTATAATGGAGCCATTGGAATGGATTTGTCTAAGAATCCTTTGCCAAATATGACAGAAAAATTTAAATCTATAGGCCGCTCTGCCGGAGTGATTACATCAGTTTATTTTTCCCATGCAACTCCTGCTACTTTTGTTGCGCATAATGTTCATAGGGATAATTATTCGGAAATCGCTCTTTCTATGCTACTCGATAGTAGGGTAGATGTAATAATGGGTGCAGGGCATCCCTATTACGCCAAATCAGGAATGAAAGCTAAAGAAAGCGACTACAATTATAAGCTCGTTGGCGGTAAAGATGCCTGGAATGATTTGAAAGCAGGCAAAACAACATTCACGACTTCATCACTTTCCGGTAATAGCTCAGTCCAAGATATTGACGGCGACGGAAAAGCTGACGAATGGACTTTAATCGAATCTCGTGAACAGTTCCAAAAATTAATGTCGGGGGAGACTCCTAAACGAGTTGTCGGTGTGCCAAAGGTTTTGGAAACATTACAATTAAATAGGACAGAGGAGAATTACACTAAAGCGTTTGAAATTCCATTAAATAATGATGTTCCTACACTTGTGGAAATGACAAAAGCCGCGATAAACGTATTGGATAATAACGAAAAGGGATTCTTCTTAATGATTGAGGGCGGAGCAGTTGATTGGGCTAATCACGCAAATAACCCTCCACGTATGATTGAAGAGATGACTGATTTCAATTTATCGGTTAAAGCGGTTGTGGATTGGGTAGAAAGCAACAGCTCATGGGACGAAACATTAGTAATCGTAACCGGAGACCATGATTGTGGCTATATCACCGGACCTATAGAAAACAACAACAACCCAAACACAAACCCAATCATCAATAACGGCAAAGGCAATATGCCCGGCTTGAGATATAATCATACAAACCACACGAATATTTTGATTCCATTTTTCGCAAAAGGCGCCGGCAGCGACATGTACAATCGTTTAGCAAACAATTCGGACATGATTCGCGGACGATATATAGATTTGACCGATGTTCCCAATGCAATCTTCATGCTATTGGAAGTCGGGAAGTAGGAAGAAACGAAAAAACCCCCTTAATCCCCATTTGCCAAAGGGGGAAAGCGAGCTTGCGAGCAGGGGGATTTGTATCTTTAATCCTAAAATTAATTGACACCCGATTGTCTTTTTCCCCCTCTATCAAGAGGGGGTTAGGGGGTGTGTTGTCAATTTATATTAGGGCGATTTAATACAATTTAACCGCAAAGTTCGCAAAGAATCCGCAAAGAACACAAAGAGTTTATAGGACAGAACGCTGTTCTGTCCCTACAATATTTGGGTATGTGTGATGTGATTTTAAATCCTAACCCACGAATAAATTCGTGGGTGAAGTTTGTAAGCCCTTTCCGTCCTGTCAGTTGTTGCAACTGACAGGACATAATTCCCTACTCACTCTCCACAATCTGTGGTATTTGTGATTGCTGTTTTGATAGAAGTCCGGTGAAAAAGACTATCAAATAATGGACGCCGAGCACTGCTAATGCTAAGCCGAATGAATAGAGCTCCGATAAACCGAGCGCATATATCCCTACATAAATCGCAATTGTCAGCAATATCATTGGCACTACATAAAGCACCATCGTTGCCGCAACAAGCGTTTTGCCGCGAATTGAAATCGTGACGCTATCTCCGACTTTTGTATCGGCTTTGGTTCTGGCAGTGAGTATGTTGTCGCCTTTTTCGTTTATGCCACAGAAGACACTGCTACATTCGCCGCATTTCTCCTTCGTATGTAACCTGACTTGGGCTACGCCGTTTTCTATTGAGAGAACCGTACCGGTTTCGAGTAACTCTTCCATTTTAATTTTTCTTCATTTTGATTCCAAGGTCTAACTCAAGGTCAATCTTTTGGATTGCACCGGTTTTACACTTTTCGAATGGAATTTTTGTGTCGTCGAGCAATGAATAATTAATCACCCCAACGTTGTTTATTATTTCAATGCCACCGTCAGATTTGCGAGCACAGATACCACAAGCTATACAAGCGACGTTGCAAACTTCTTTGGCTGTGCGCGGGTCATCTTGATTTTTGCAAAATACGAAAACTGTTTGGTCAATCGGGTGCATTTCAATTATATCTCTTGGGCACGATTTGACGCAAATCCCGCAACTTGTACACAAATCCGGCACTACTTCGGGGATTCCGTTTTCGTTCATTACGAGTGCATCGAATGGGCAAGCATCTACACAATCTCCGGCACCGAGGCAACCGTAAAGGCATTGCTTTTCGCCACCTGAAACGATTTCCATAGCCGAGCAGCTCAATGGACCGTAGTAATCCACCATTTTGTTGACAGCTTCGCTATTTCCACCTTTGCAAAGGATTCTCGGGATTGTCTTTATTTCCGAATCTGCGGCTTCGACGCCCATTATCATTGCAATTTCTTTGGCAGTATCAGAGCCGCCAACAGGACAACCCGTTACGGAAGCTGTGCCTTCTGCTACATTTACTGCGAAATCATAACACCCAGCTTTGCCGCAAGCACCACAATTGACGCCCGGCAACGCTTCATTTATTTTAACTACAAATGGATTGTCTTCTACTGCTAATTTTTTGTCGGCGATAGCTAAGCCAGCCGCAAAAAATAATCCCAAACCACCCATAGTTGCAATTGCTAATATTAAAGTCGGTTCCATTTAATTACTCCTAAAATATTTATCAAATCCTGATGACATGAATGTTGTTCCGGCTGAATCAATTATCATTCCCTCGATTTCGGGGATAGATTCGATTATTTCCATGCCTTTTTTCGCACCCATGACAAAAACTCCGGTAGCTAACGCGTCAGCATCAGTCATATCGCTGGCGATAATTGTGACGCTCATACATTCGTCAGCGGGATAACCGTTTACCGGATTGATTATATGATTATATCGTTTATTATCTTTTTTGAAAAAACGTTCGTAATCGCCTGAAGTTGCCGAACCGATTTGGTTCAGATTTAGCACTCCAAGCAATTCATTTTGGATTCTCGGATGTTGAATCCCGACAGTCCAGTTATCTCCTTTAGCAATGACTTCACCGCCAAAGTTAATCAAAAAGTTGCTGATACCATGTGATTCCATAATATGGTATAACCTGTAAACTGCGTACCCTTTGGCTATGCCGCCAAAATTCAACTTGATATGCGACTTCTTTTTGATTACATTACTATCCAATAGCTCGACATGCTTCCAACCAACTTCATTCAAAACACTGTCAATTTCATGTTGAGAGGGTAGGTGAGGGCTGCCATTTTCAAACCCCAGCAAATCTATTAAATTACCAACGGCAGGGTCGAACCCACCTAGAGTTAGTTTATGAACTTTCTCACATCGCTCTAGCAATATGTATGTTTCATCATCAACTTTGATAATTTCATCATTGACTGAATTGAGCCAAGCCATGTAATTATCATTTTTATATGTAGAAAATTTCTGATCAATTCGTTGGGCTTCTTCAATTGCTAAATTTGTAATTACAGTTGCCGAATCTTCGTCGAAATCGAGAACTTTGATTTCTAACGAAGTACCCATACAAATTGTTGACCTGACAAAAGGTTCTTTTCCAACATCATTTGATTTATCGCATGAAGTCGAAAATAGAACAATCAATATTATGATTGAAATTTTCTTCATAATTATACTGAAATCATTCCTGCAAATCCCATAAAGGCAAGTGCTAAAATACCTGCAATAATCATAGTTATCGGTGCACCGCGAAATGCTTTTGGCACATCTGCCAACTCGATTTCCTCACGGATGCCCGCCATAATTGAAATTGCCATCGTAAAGCCAACACCTGCGCCAATACCGTAGAATATACCTTCGATAAAACTATATTCTTTCAATACTATGAACAATGCCAAACCCAATATAGCACAATTTGTTGTTATTAGTGGCAGAAAGATTCCCAATGCTCTGTAAAGTGGTTGGCTTACCTTTTTGACAAACATCTCCACAAATTGCACAAGCGAAGCAATTACAAGGATAAATGACACATATTGCAGGAATTCCAAATTATATGGTACCAATATCAAATTGTAAATTAACCAAGTAACAATTGCTGTTATTACCATGACGAATGTAGTTGCCATTCCCATCGAAAATGCAGACGATAATTTGCTTGATACACCAACAAATGGACAAATACCAAGAAAATATGCAAGAACAAAGTTATTGACTATTGCTGATGATAAGAATATTAAGATTATTTCCATTTTTGTATCCTGTTATTGTTGGTTATCATTATCTATAGGCTTGTCGTCGCTTTTCTCTTTAGCTTTCATTTTCGCTTCGAGAGCCGCCTTTTCTTGAGCCAGAACTTCAGTTCTATGTGTTGCCAATCTTTGAGATTTGCTTGATAAGTATGTATCAATAATTTCTTTGTGAGTTTTTTCTTTTTTGTGCATTGCATAGTAATTGGAAAAACCTAACATAAATCCTAATGTTATAAATGCTCCGGCAGGTAATATCATGACTAACCAAGGTTCGAACATGTCGGGTAAAACTTGAAATCCGAGTAATGTACGAGCGCTCAAAATTTCCCTTATTCCACCCAACACAAAAAGTACGATTAAGAAGCCTGTTCCCATTCCGAGTGAATCTATCAAAGATCTACCCGGAGTATTTTTAGACGAAAAGGCTTCTTGACGACCCAAAATCAAGCAATTCACAACGATTAAGGGAATATATGGTCCCAATGATTTACTTAATTCCGGGAATTGCGCCTTCATGACTAAGTCAACAATTGTAACAAATGTTGCAATGATGACGATAAAAGATGCGATTCTGACTTGGTTTGGTATCAATTTTCTAATTAATGAAATTATAAGGCTCGAAAAAACCAAGACGAAAGTTGTTGCCAAAGCCATCGCAATACCGTTGACTGCCGATACTGTTACAGCAAGAGTCGGGCATAATCCCAATGCTTGTTTTAGTACCGGATTTTGGTCCCAAACACCTTTCATGAATTCTTTTGATAATGTAAGTTCTTTTGTCATGATTTCGCTCCCGATTTTTTGTATTTACGTAATGATTCAAGCCCATCATTCATAATTTTAACCACTGCCACAGATGAAATTGTAGCGCCGGTGATAGATTGGATTTGGTTATCCTTGCTTGGTGGTGCACCTTTGACTGATTCGATGTTGGGATTGCAGTTCAAATCTATAAATTGCTTAGTAAATGGTTCTTCCGTTATTTTCGTACCAAGCCCCGGAGTTTCGACTTGTTCCAAAACTTCGATAGCTAAAATTTTTGTGATTTCAGGGTCAATACCTATCATGATTCTGACTTTACCTTGGAAACCATTACCCTCGTAAGGAAGTGCGTAACCAATCATATTGCCTTGCTCATCGGCAACGGTATATAATTCAAATGGTGCGTCTTCGATTTTATCGTAAGATTTAGCATCTTTTTGAACCAAGAAAATCGCTTTTTCTGTGTCACGTTTTCTGTGTTCGGCTATTTTCGGTTCAGCCCAGTTGCTGATTTCCGATAATGATGCACCGGAAATAATCCCAACTATAGCAAGAGTGAGCAGCATTTTTACTACTGTGTTCATTTTTTTGCTCCGAAAATTGTTGGTTGTGTGTATCTATTTATCAATGGCACCCAAGCGTTCATAAACAATATTGCATACATAACGCCTTCCGGAATACCGCCAAAAACTCTAATTATTACAATGATAAGTGAAATTCCTAAACCGAATATCCACATTCCTTTGGCTGTAATAGGCGAGGATACCCAATCTGAAGCCATAAAGAAAGCTCCAAACAAGAAGCCGCCACCCACAAGGTGATAGAGCGGATTCATATACGCTTCGGGATTGATCAACCATATCAGAGTCCCGAAAATTAATATCCCAATTATCATCGAAACGGGGACTCTCCAATTTACAATTCCCAGCGCAATCAAAAAGATTCCGCCAATAAGAATTGCAAGTGCAGAGGTTTCGCCCAACGAACCACCTGTATTTCCTAAGAACATGGAACTCAAATCTGCGGCAACGCCATCAAATTTGAATCCGCCTAATGGAGTTGCAGAAGTAACTGCATCAACGTTGAAGTTTGTCTTAGTCCAAGTTGTCATCTGTACCGGGAACGCAGCTTGCAAAAAGGCACGACCGACAAGTGCAGGATTGAATATATTATAACCAATACCGCCAAAAATTTCTTTCCCGATAGCGATTGATACAAAGGCACCCAATCCTGTGAATACCAGACTGAAATTTGGAGGCAGGATTAATGCCAATAAAAGTCCGGTGAGTAAGGCACTTCCGTCGCTTAGGGTATTTGCTTGATTACGTATTCGTTTGATAGCATATTCAGTACCCATGGCAATACCAATACTGACCAAGAAAATCAGCAGTTGATATATTCCGAAATAAACCACTGCCGATAAAACGCATGGCAGTAATGCTAAAATCACCATTTGCATAGCCCGCTCAGTTGATAACTTTGTATGAACATGAGGGGAGCTTGCAAGTTCCAATTTTGTGTTAATTATTTGTTTCAAATCAGTCATATTGTTTACTTATTGTTGTTATCAAATTGTTCTCAAATTGTCTCAAAAATCTAACTGACATTTTGTTTGCTTCTTTGTATATTTATTACTCTTTGTTTACCTAATCTAATCCATTGAACTAAAGGAATATTTGCCGGACAATTGTATGAACAAGTTCCACATTCCATACAAACGGTTACGCCTAATGCTTCGGCTTCGTCCCATTTTCCTGCTTTAGAGAATTTTGCTAAATCCTTGGGAATTAAATTCAAAGCACAAACATCTACACAAGCGCCGCAACGTAAGCAATTAGTTTCCTGACTGTGCTTCATTTCCGGTTCGGTGAGTACAAGTAATCCGGAAGTTGCTTTTTGAATCGGAGCACTCATATCGTATTGAGCAACACCCATCATTGGTCCACCCACAATCACTTTGCGAGCATCTTCATTTGTGCCGCCGCAATAATCCAGCACTTGTTGAACTGTAGTTCCTACTCGAACGATTAAATTCTTGGGAGTTTTGATGCCAAATCCTGACACAGTAAGCGCAGCTGTAATTTGGGGTTCGCCTTTAACCACAGCATCAAACACTGATATAGCAGTACGAATATTTTGAATCACAACGCCAACGTCTAATGGCAATTTACCGGGAGGTACTTCCTTATTGACTGCTACTTTAATAAGCATTTTCTCGGCACCTTGGGGATATTTCGTTTTGAGGACTTCAACCTTGATTTCCGAATTTTGGCTTGTAGCCTCTTTCAGCATTTTGATTGCTTCCGGTTTATTGTCTTCAATCCCAATGATGCCTCTTTTGACACCCAAAGCTCTCATAATCAATTTGATACCAACGATTAAATCTTGGGTTCTTTCCACCATGTATCTATAATCGCGAGTCAAATAAGGTTCACATTCAGCACCATTGATGATGATACATTCTATGTTCTTATCTTTTGGTGGCATCAATTTGACATAAGTCGGGAAGGCTGCACCACCTTGTCCTACAATACCTGCTTCTTTCACTCTTTCGATAATCATTTCCGGAGAGATTGAATCAGCATCCAAAGGCTCCATGAATACAACTTCATCTTCACCTTCTGCAACGATTGTTACGGCTTCTTGGGGTCTGCCGCCTACACTTGCTGTTTTGCCGATGTCTTTGATTTTACCGGTTATAGGGCTATGGATAATTGAGGAAATAAAACCATCCGGCTCTGCAATAACTTGCCCGGATTTTACTAAATCTCGTTTTTTGACTAAAACTTTCGAGGGTTTGCCAATATGTTGAGACAAAGGCAATACCACTTCCGCTGGATAGGGCATTAGTTCAAATGCCGAATTTTCAGTGAGGTCTTTATGTTCATCAGGATGAACACCGCCTTTGAACGATTTATTGATTGAAAAAAAACTCATGTTCCCTGCCGATATATTTTATAAAAACTTTTTCTTAATGAACGCTTTATGTACATGCAATTTAAGACCTTTTTGGCATATTTTAATACCATTTTGGTGACTTTGTAGCCATAATGTATTCGACTAGACTAACAAATATTTTTAGTAACTGCAGATGCAAAAAACCAAATTACGATATTTTGATATAATATGCAAAAATCAATAAACTTTATCGCAAAAAAGCTGAAATGAAACTTTATAAATACTTTTTGCGTATTAACGATAAGTTAAAAAATGATTTAAAGTAAAATGAATTGAAAGGTAATTGAAATGGGAAGAAAGCTATATAAGTCAAGAAGAAGTAAAATGATTGGAGGAGTTGCGGGTGGACTTGGAGATTATTTTGATATAGACCCCGTGATAATTAGAGTTTTGTTTATTATGACTGCTTTTGCTTGGGGCGTCAGTGTGATTGCGTATATTCTTTTATGGATAGTGTTGCCCGAAAACCCGGACGAGGTAGAAAATTTTTATGATTTTGTTAATGACCCTAATAAGGATATGAATATGGACAATTATGCTGATTTTGATGACAGTAAACAAAAGAAAGACCGTAGAGTTATTGCCGGAGCATTCTTAATCATTATAGGTGCAGTGATTTTGCTTGACAAAGTGACTGATTGGCTGACATTTGGCTATATTTGGCCTCTTGTTCTTGTTGCTGTCGGCGGATACCTTATTTACAAATCCGTTAGTAAAAATAATTCGGAGGTTTCGTAATGAAAGCCGGTACTATTTTCGGAGGTTCATTCCTCATTTTTCTGGGTGTATTCATACTTCTGATCAATTTCGGTGTCGAACTGCCGGCATTCCAAGGCATAATCAAGTATTGGCCCGTTTTGCTGATTATTTGGGGTATTGCTTTGCTTAAAATTCACAATGTAGCCAAAATTATTTTAGCAGCATTGTCGGGGATTTTACTCGCTTTGATACTAACTTCATTGTATCTTTCTATTGTTGATGGCTTTGGCAATATCAATATTGACAAAAAGTTCGAATTCAAGAATAAATCAGAAGTATTCAGCAATAGTTACGAAGACCCGATTGATGAAACCATCAAATATGCCGAACTCGATTTTTCGGGTGGTATTGGCAAGTTCAGCTTTGACGTTTCAGATGAATTTGGATTTGTCGTTCAATCAAAATCGCCGAGTATCGAAATCACCAAATCAATCAAGGACTCAACTGTTAGATATGCTTTTAGTGGAACTGACGGAGATTTTGGCGAATCATCACGCTCGATTAACATACTTTTGGGCAAAGCCTATCAATGGGATATAGAATTAAGTACAGGAGCTTCGGAATCAGACATTAACGTCAAAGAGCTACTCCTTCGCAATTTGAAAATTGATGCCGGAGCTTCTGACTTTAAAATCAATGTTGGTGATTTGACTGACAGCAATATTGAGATTAGCTCAGGTGCTGCAAATTTCAAAATCATTCTGCCGCAAAATGCAGGATGTAGGATAAAAACGAAAACATCACTATCATCAACAAATTTCAAAGATTTCATAAGCTCCGAACCCGGAGTTTTTTATTCTAAGGATTATGATGATTGGGAACGGAAAATCAATATCGAATTGGATGGCGCTTTGTCGAATTTTGAAGTTTCCAAAAAAAAGTAGAATCTAAAAATATAGTTTCTTCGATTTTACATATTCAAAAACTGCAGGATGCAACATATATCGAAACGCCTCACCTGACTTAGCAGCTTCCCTTATCCGACTTGATGATATTTCAATATTTGGAGAATTCAGGAAATTCAAACGCACAGTTGCCCCCAATGAGGGCTTTTTTTCGTTTATTGGGGAATCTGATTTTCTACATGCAACACAAAATGTCACCAATTTTGCCAATTTTTCAAATTCATACCATTGGTGCAAATCGGGCAAATTGTCAAATCCTATTAGCAGTGTCAATTCAGATTCCGTGTATCGAGATTTGATATGTTTGACAGTATTATATGTATATGAAACACATTTTGATTCAATCTCAAAATCGTCAAATTCAAATCTTTCATCGTTATCAGTTATCAATTTTACCATCGCCAATCTGTCTTCGTCAGCGATTTGTTTGGTTTGATCTTTCTTGAAAGGGGAGATGTAAGTGGGAACGAAAATTACTTTGTCCAAATTTTGCTGAACAAAAAAATATTCGGCAATAATCAAATGTCCGATATGAATCGGATTGAAACTACCGCCGAATATTCCAATTTTTTTCAATAAAATGCTTAAACTTTAAAGACCAAATCTTTGTGTGATAGACGTTTGCCATGTACAACATTAGGTGCAACAAAAACGCGAGTATCTTTGACTTTTGCCTCGAATTCTTCTCTGAATTTTTGTATAAAGCCTCTGACGGGCCACGCTGCAGCATCGCCAAGAGCACAAATTGTATTGCCCTCGATGTTGTCGCAAATGGAAAGCAGCAAATCAACATCTTTTTGCGAACCCTCACCTGCAACCAAACGTTTTAGGATTTTATCCATCCATCCGGTTCCTTCTCTGCAAGGAGTGCACTGACCACAAGATTCGTGATGGTAGAAATGTGCAATTCTAAGTGTTACTGCGACGATGTCGGTATCTTCGTCCATCACCATGACGCCGGCGGTGCCGATGTGAGTACCATATTTTTTGAGTGATTCTTCGTCCATCAAAACATCTTCAATTTCATCTCCGCGCAAAGGTGGCATTGATGAGCCTCCGGGAATAACCGCTTTAATTTTCTTGTTACCGGGAACGCCACCGCAAATATCATATATAAGCGTCTTTAGTGGAATGCCTGTGGGTAATTCGTAAACACCGGGTTTATTGACGTGACCGCTAACACCGAAGAGGATTGTTCCGGGATGTCCGGGCGCACCAATCTTAGCATATTCTACGCCACCCATATTCATAATAGGAGGTATAGTAGCGATAGTTTCAACATTATTGACAGTTGTTGGCATTTGCCACAAACCGACTTGTGCAGGGAAAGGAGGTTTGAATCTCGGGTAGCCTCTATCACCTTCGAGCGAATTCATCAGTGAGGTTTCTTCGCCACAAATATAAGCACCTGCACCTTTGTGAACGTAAATATCCATGCTGAAATTTGTGCCGAAAGTAGATTTCATTTTTTCGCCGACATAGCCATTTGCATAAGCCTCATCTACTGCGTCTTGGAATAATTTCACCCATTTGTGATATTCGCCGCGAATATAAACATAAGCAGCTTTCAAATTCATAGAATATCCTGCTATTAGGATGCCTTCTATCAATTGATGCGGGTTATGTTCGAAAATTTGCCTGTCTTTGAACGAGCCCGGTTCGGATTCGTCACCATTGACAGCTAAATATTTGGGCTTGTCGGTAGATTTGGGCATGAAACTCCATTTCAAGCCTGTTGGGAAGCAAGCTCCGCCACGTCCTCGTAATTTAGAAGCCTTGACTTCGTTGATTACCTCATCTGGTGTCATTTTCAAGGACTTTGCAGCCGCTTGATAGCCGTTATGAGCTTTGTAAACTTCAATTTTGTGCAAATCCGGAATGTCCGGTAATACTATTCGTGGATATTCAGTCATCATATTTTTAATCTAACTCATTCGTTTTTGAATTCTAAACGTTACAAATATAAATGATTCATCATTAATATAATAATCTTGTTTGAAATTTGTATAAATTTGCACTATCATTTTAAATACCGTACTTTTGAACTTTGATATAATCAACATTGGAAATTATGAATTTGACTGATATTTTTGGTTCTTTTACGACAGTTTGGGTAATCATACCCTTGCTAATTTTATTGGCACGCATTCTTGATGTCAGTATTGGTACAGTTAGGATAATATTAATAGGGAAAGGATATACAAAAATTGCTCCGGCGCTTGGATTCATTGAGTCATTCGTATGGATAATTGCAGTTAGCCAAATCATGCAGAACCTGAATAATATTTACTACTATGTAGCATATGCAGGTGGATTTGCACTTGGTACATATCTTGGAATGATTATAGAAGAAAAGCTTTCTCTTGGCTATGTAATCATTCGGGTTATTACTCATAAAGACGCAACGCAACTCGTTGCAAGTTTCAGAGAAAAAAATTATCCCTTAACTATTCTAGATGCTGAAGGGATTAATGGTAAAGTGAGCGTATTATTTCTTGTAATTCAACGCAATCTCACGGAAAGCATCATTAATTTTATTAAAGAATACAATCCGAATGCATTCTATTCAATCGAAGATGTTCGATTTGTGAGCGGTGGAGTAATGCCACATCTTGCAGACCCTTCGATTCGCAAAAACCGATGGCATCTGTTTTCAAAAAGAAAATGATTACAATAAGCTATTGTGTATGATATCCATTGCACATTTAATACCGTCAGCGCCCGAACTTACTATACCGCCGGACAATCCTGAGCCTTCACCGGCAACGTATAAGTTATCAAATCCGGCGCATCTCATTTCGTCACGTACAAGTTGAATTGGCGAAGATGTGCGACTTTCAAGTCCCATCAAAACGCCTTCTTCAAAACCATATATTTTGCGTGTGAAATCTTTGAGTGCATACATCATTGATGTTGTAACTTCCTTAGGGAATAAATCTCGGAATTCTGCTGTAACTAATGGAAATGGATAGCTTGATGGTCCGAAAGATGGCGTCGTACTGAAACGTAAAAAGTCTTGGACTTTAACAGCAGGTGCATTGTAACTATTTGAAAAATCGTAGAATTTTCTTTCTAAATTTAGTACCCATTCCAATGCTTCTTCCGGCACTAATTCTCTGCCCAATAGGGTTTGGAGGTCTATTCCGGCAACAATAGCAGAGTTGGCAAAAGGATAATTACGTTTGTAGTTACTCATTCCGTTTACTATATTCAATCCGCGTTCCGGTGGGGCAGGAACAACCATACCGCCGGGACACATACAGAATGAATATACTGTCATCGCATCGTTAAAATTGTATGTCAATGCATAATCTGCAGCTTTGACACCCGGCAATTCGGAAACTTTCCATTTTGCTTGGTTGATTAGTTCTTGCGGATGCTCTACACGAGTACCGATTGCAAAATTCTTTAAATTAAATTTTACGCCTTTGGATAGCAATAGGCGATAGGTTTCGTATGATGAATGACCTACTGCAAAAACAAAATGGTCACCTTTGATTTTGCCCTGTTCAGTTTCAATGCTCTTGACTGTTGTACCTTTGACAGTGAAATTAGTCATTTTGTTGTTGAAAATGATTTTTCCACCGCGGTCAATGAAGTCTTCTCGTAAAGTACGAACAATTTTTGTAAGCAAATTGCTGCCAACGTGCGGCTTTGCCAAGTATTTTATTTCCTCGGGTGCACCGGCTTGGACATAACTATCAAAAATAAATTTCTTTTCGCGCAAAATAGATTTTGTTCGAGAAGTGAGCTTACCATCCGAAAAAGTACCTGCACCGCCTTCTCCGAAAGCGTAATTACTACGTTCGTTCAATTCGCCCGTTTTCTCGAAGTGCTTTACATCCTTTGTCCGAGTATAAACTTCGGGACCCTGTTCAATCATCGTAACCATATATCCGGCTTGAATGAGCACAAAGGCTGCAAAAAATCCGGCTGGACCGTTACCGACGACTACAACGTGCTCGTTGCGTTTACGGAAAGGAATTAGCAAATTATCAATTTCAGGTTCCAAATCATTTTGGATTTCGATTGATTGTACACCAACGCGCACAACCCAATGAATGTCCTTAACGTTTCGCCCGTCAAGACTTTGCTTTTCGATACTATAAGTGAATTCACTTATTCGTAGGATTTTCCTGATTACGTCGTCTAATTCCTCGACTGTGTAATCAGTTCTCATTTTTAGTTCTAGTACTTTGTATCCCATAATTCGAAGATTAATTTTTATTTAATGAATTCTAAAATTTAAATTTACGAATATTTTTTAAGATATGCAACCACAAAAATAAAAGTAATAAAATTCTTATGCAAATTAACTTTGTCAGGTTCGTATTTTTTTCTATATTTGTTTTTTTTTTAATGAAAAACTTAGAATGACAATATTACGCTTAGTAATTCTCAGCTTCTTGATTTCCACATCACTCTTTGCCCAAAAGATTGAAAAAGGAAGGCTTTCAGGGGCAACAAAAAATTCCATTGACACTTTAGCTGCTCAAAATGTGCTGAACCTTTTGAAAGAGAGCAAGGGATTACTTGAAAGAGAAGTTGACCCCAATACATATTTGGTCGGTCCGGGAGATGAATTCTCTATATCTATCATCTCAAATGAGATTTTCGAGGACAGAACCAAAATCACACCCGAAGGAAAGATAATAATCAAAGGAGCGGGTACTGTTGATGTCCGAAACAAAACCTTATTCGAAGTAAGAGAAATTGTAAAGAAGCAAATTCAAAAATATATTCGCACCGACAATATTGATGTCGCTTTAACCGAATTACGCGAATTTAAGGTTATAGTCAGTGGTACTGTTCCTAAACCTGTTTCTGTTGCTGCAACAGCAGCAGACCGAGTATCTGAGATAATTGATAAAGCATCGGGATTGCAATTCGAATCGTCTGAAAGATTGATAAAATTACACCGATATGATACTGATGAAATCATCAACGTTGACTTGATGAAGTTTTTTATGTATGGCGACCAAGCTTCGAACCCAACAGTATTAGGCGGTGATTTGATTCGCGTTCCGCCAATCAATAAAAGTGACATGATTGAAATCCACGGTGAGGTCTTCGCTCCAGGACAGTTCGAATATGTCGAAGGCGATTCGCTTTCTACATTAATAAAATTCGGACAAGGCTTCAATAATTCTTCGCTACTTGATTCGGTAGAATTTGTTAGAATAGGGACAGATGATGAATTAATAAAAAAAATCATAGACCTTAGTTCTTGGAATGACATTTTATTTAGCTCAAGCCAACTTGAAGGTGATTTCCCGCTTTTACCCGGTGATAGAGTGTATGTACGGAAAAAACACGGATGGAAAGAACGTGATTATGTTGTTGTGGGTGGCGAAGTCAAATATCCCGGCAAATATGCCATAAATACAGACGTTGACAAAGTTCGTGATGTAATTATTCGTGCAGGTGGATTTACACGTGACGCTTCTATCGAAAATACTGAGTTCATCCGCCAAAGAGACCTTGAAATAATTGACACTGAATTGGAACGCTTGAGAACCCTTGTACCCTCGGAAATGTCTAAATCAGAGTTGAGATATTTCCAAGCAAAAATCAATGAAAAAAAAGGTGTTATTTCAGTCAATTTTGCTGCAGTTTTGGAGGATGAAAATTCTCCTGAAAATGTTTTGGTCGTATCACGTGATTCGATTGTTGTACCCGAAAAAAACGAATTTATAAATGTCCAAGGTAGAGTAAATAATCCCGGGAAAGTTAAGTACAACCCTGGTTATACTTATCTTGACTACATTATGTTAGCAGGTGGGTATGGATATAGAGCCGACATAGATGAGACTTTGGTCAATAAACCCAAGGGCGGGCAATTCTTAGCTGATGAAGTAAAACTTTACAGAATTGAACCGGGTGATGTTATCCTCGTACCGACAGAAATTGAAACAACATTTATGGAAGTTTTCACAACAACTTTGACAATCGTGACTCAACTTGTAACTATTGCCGGTGTCGTCATCGCTATAACCAATATCAATAAATAAATGAAATTATTACCCGAAAAAGAAGAAATGTCATTTTTTGCAATTTTTAAATTGCTTAGGTTCAACATAATTAAGCTGCTCACTTGGGTTATTGGGATTACTATTGTTGTAATCATTTATTCATTTATAATGCCCAATACCTACACGGCACATTCGAGTGTACTTCCGCCTTCCAAGGAAGGTCAATCCGGAGGATTGTCTAGTTTTATACAGAGCTTTGCCGGCGGACTCAGCATCCCGGGAGTTTCCCAATCTGACCAATCTAAACTATTTGGCGAAATTTTGTACAGCCGTACCGTTGTTGACTACATTATCGAAAAATTGTCTCTTAGAGAATTACCAAAATTCAAGGATATTCCACGAGAAGATTTGCAAAATTTCATTTCTCGTTCCATAGAAGTAGAAGTTGACAAAACCGGAATAATATATGTTGGTGCAAAATATGAAACAGATTTTTTTCCAAGCCAAGCTGACAAGCAAAAAGCGGCTGAAATGTCATCCGGAATGGTGAATTATGCTGTTGAAGGTTTAGACCACGTTATCAAGAATCGTACTATGACCAATGCACGAAAATCCAGAGAATACATTCAATCTGAATTGATTGGTTACAAGTCCGACTTGGATTCGATTGCTACTTTGATTGAAAAGTTTCAGATTGAAAACAAAGTTATTGCGATTGATGAACAAACTCAAGCTATCGTAACTCAAGCTATCGAAGTTGGTACATTGATTGTCCAAGCAGAGCTTGAACTAAACTTAGCAAGATTGCAATATAACACGGCTTCTCCGCAAGTATCTTTTCATGAAAATCAATTGAAATTGCTTAAAGACCAATATTCTAAGATTCAATATGGTGGGTTGACGCCGACTGATGCCTTTTCCATTTCGCTGGATAAAGTACCGACTTTGATTAAAGAATATACCGAATTGTTTCGCGAACGAAAAATCATGGAGCAAGTTATTGTGTATTTGGAAACTCAGAAACACCAAGAAGCAATCCAAGAAAACAGAGATGTCCCGGTAATAGAAGTGTTGGATTTAGCAATACCTGCGGAAAAGAAAACATCGCCACAACGTTCATTAATGGTGGTGCTTTCACTATTTTTATCCGGCTTGTTTGTTACGATTGCAATAGTGATTTCAGCTTACCGTAAAGGCAATCTGTATTTGATTAGTAATCAGGACTAATCAGCCTAATATTTTGTTTCGCTCTTTTTTCAATTCTGTGATAAGGTACTTGATAGCAACATTGTCGCTATTTTTTGACTGTGCAATCAGTGTTTGAGTTATATTTAGGATGTAATTCACGGGGCTAAAGTTCGGTGTGATTTCCAAACATCGGAAATTATCCAAATGTTCGCTCAACCATAATATCAGATAATCATCAACCGGAATGCGAACTACTTCATTTTCTCCGAAGGTGAAAGGTTTGCTTTTGATGTATTTCAAATCATGTTTCAAAATTTCCATCAAATAGGCTATGTAAGGACCGAAATTGTAGATAATGATTTCGGGGGTTATTTCTTCAATTTTTTGGTAAACATCATGTAATAGAGCCGAAATCAGCATCTCGGGGTCATAGATGTTTAATTCGTTTATCAATATCTTACAGACTCTTGTGACATGAAAAAAATACATCGAACCATCTAAAGTTTTTTTATCACCATAAGCCCAATCAGCCATATCATAGGCACTGATGATTCTGTTCAATTCCAGAGGGTCAATCTTGTACTGTAAGATATGTTCTAACTCTTCTTTTGTTAAAAATGTATGACTATACATCATCTACACCGATTTATTTATCAATATTTTTGCACTTTCAATTGCTGCTTCCGTCAATTCTTCGCCGCTTAACATTTTCGCGATTTCATGAATTTTTTCTTCATACGAAAGTAATTTTGTTTCAACAAATGTGCGCTTATCATTTTCCTGTTTGCGAACTAAGACCATGTTGTCGCCCATAGCTGCGATTTGTGGCAAATGCGTAATAGCTAAAATTTGGTGATATGTAGCAAGCTCTTTCATCACTAATCCTACTTTTTGAGCTATTCGTCCACTTATTCCTGTATCAATTTCATCAAATACCATTATCGGTATCATATCATTTCCGGCTAAAATGCTCTTTAGAGCGAGCATAATTCTCGACACTTCGCCACCCGATGCTACATCTGCCAATGGAGTGGTTTTCTCGCCTTTGTTTGTCGAAATATGAAATTCCAATTCATCATACCCATTATCGAAAACTTTGAAGCTTTTCTTATCTAAATCAATTGAGAGCAAATCGCCGTTTGATGCTTCTTTATGCTTAATAACAACCTGAAACTCGGCATTTGCAATTCCCATTTGATTCAGCTTTTCTTCAAGTTTGGCAGAGAATGTCTTAGCATCTGTCTTCCGACGATTGCTAATTTGTTTGCCAATTTGAGCTAAATCCGCTCTCAATGAATGTATTTGCTTCAACAAATCTTTTGTTAAAAAGTCAAAGTTCTCAGATTCAGCTATTTCAGCCAAAATACTATCACGAAGTTCTAAAACTTCTGCCAAAGTTCCGTACTTTCGACATAAGGTCTTTATATTGTATAAACGAGTTCTGATTTGTTCTATTTTTTCAGGATTATAATCTAATTTTTCAATATAATCTATCAAAAAAGCAGAGCTTTCTTTGGAGATGATTTCTGCGGAATATATCTCGTTTGCATATTGTTCAAATGCCGAATCAAACTTTGCCAAGTTTTGCATTGTCTTATTCACTCGAGACAATAAGGATTGAACACCCGTTTCCGATTCGAATAAAAGATTATAGCTTTCATTGCATTGAATGATGATTTGTTCTGCATTTTCCAAAACGACAAGTTCGGTTTCGAGTTTGCTGTCTTCATCAGCTTGTGGGTCAACTTGCTGAATTTCGTCCAATTTATATAAAAGATTTTCCCTTTGCGACTTCAAATCATGTTCTTTTTTTGTCAATGTTTTGTATTCATCAATTTTGTTACTTAACTGATTTTTCAACTCGACAAATTGAGCGATTAAGTCATCTTTCTTGTTAATTGTATCAAAAATTTGAATATGATTTTCGGATTTGAGTAAGGATTGATGGTCATGTTGACCGTGGAAGTCAATTAACAATTCACCGATTGATTTGAGCAAGTTGAGTGTAGTTGGTGTGTCATTTACAAAGTTTCTACTCGAACCTTTTACCGAAATTTCCCGACGAAGTATCAAAGTATCTTCGATTACGTAGTCAATGTCGTTGCTTTCCAACAATGCTGCAATTCCGGCTTTACCGCCGATTTCGATTTCAGCTTCAATGATTGCTTTATTTTCGCCTGTCCGAACAAAATCAGACGATGCCCTATCTCCGAACAACAAAATGAGCGAATCAACTATCATAGATTTGCCCGAACCCGTTTCGCCAATAATAACATTCAGTCCCGAATTGAAGTTCACTTCGAGGTCATCTATCAAGGCAAAATTACGGATTCGTAAATGTTTAATCATATTGTTTAATTCAACTCAATAAGGGTTTATAAAATTGCTTCCAATTCACTTTCAGAGTCAATCAAGACTTGTCTTGCCTTGCTTCCGTCAAATGAACCGACAACACCGGCAGATTCGAGTTCATCTACAATTCTTCCGGCACGCGCATAGCCAACTTTTAGGCGTCGCTGAAGGAGCGAAACCGAGCCCTGTTGATGGCGGACGATTAACCGAGCAGCTTCTTCAAATAATGGGTCTCTGTCGCTCGGATCAATCATTTTCTTGTCGCTTTTTTCGATAATACTTGGCAACATGTATGGCGAAGAATAACCCTTTTGATGAGTGATAAATTCACAAATATTCTCAACTTCATCTGTAGTAATGAATGAATTTTGCACTCTGATGGGTTGCGATTTACCCGGTTGCAAGCATAACATATCGCCCATTCCGAGCAATTTCTCGGCTCCTTGCATATCCAAAATCGTCCGAGAGTCAATCTTACTTGCAACCAAATAAGCTATCCGAGCAGGGAAATTCGCCTTGATAAGCCCTGTGATAACATCAACTGAAGGTCTTTGAGTTGCCAGAACAAGGTGAATACCAACGGCACGAGCCATCTGAGCCAATCTGGTAATCGGTTCTTCGATTTCTTTAGATGCAGTTAGCATCAAATCCGCCAATTCGTCAATAATCACCACAATGTAAGGCATCTTTCTGTGTTTGACTTCTTTCGTGCTTTTGATTTTCTGAGATAGAATTTTTTCGTTGTAATCAATAATATTTTTTTGCCCAACTGAAGCTAAAATATCGTATCTGATTTCCATTTCGAGAACTGTTGATTTAAGCACGCTCACGGCATCATCAGGCTTTGTAATTATAATATCCTGTATGTCAGGTGACATGGCGATGTAATGCTTCTTAAGCATGGAATATTGCTGCAATTCAACCTTCTTAGGGTCTATGATTACAAATTTCAGTTCTGATGGATGTCTCTTGTAAAGTAGAGAACTGATAATGGTATTAATCCCAACTGATTTCCCTGAACCGGTTGAACCGGCAATAAGAAGGTGAGGCATTTTTGCCAAATCAACAATGAACACTTCCCCCGAGATATTTTTGCCGAGGCATAAGGGCAGCGATGCTGTGCTTTGAGCAAATTTTGAACTTCTAATTGTATCGCAAAAGGTTACCATCGAAGGGTTGGAGTTTGGAATTTCCACTCCAACTGTGCCCTTGCCCGGAATTGGTGCGATGATTCTGATACCTTTGGCTTTGAGAGCCATTGCAAGGTCATCGGCATAGCTTTCGATTTTGCTGATTTTAATTCCCGGAGCAGGAACAAACTCGTATTGAGTCACTACGGGTCCGGGAGTTACGGTCAAATTCTCTATATAAATTTTGAATGTTTCGAGCTTTTCTTGCAGAATTTGTGCATTCACTCTTAGCTCGTCTTCAGAAACATTTGAAACGATGACTTCGTTATTCAGCAAATCAGTTCCCGGAGTGATGAAATTAATTTCCTCATCGTGTATTGCAGTGCTGATTAACTCTCCTTCCTCCAAATCATCGTCAAAATCATTGATTGAAATACTCACTTTGCGTTGAGTTTCAGGCTGAATGTAAGTCGTAGGTGTCGGAACAGGCTTAGGCCTTTCCTCAATCACCTTCTCTTCTTCCATACTTTCGTTTTCAATGAAGCTATCATCTTCGTTAAAATATTTTGTTCGGTCAGTGTAATCGTTGCCATCTTCAGTATTATCATCAATGATTTCATTGTCTGAATAATCATCATTGCTTTCAAATTCATCGTTTTCTTCTATTCCGGTATAAACAGGCTCTTCAATATTATCTAAAGTCGGTTTGAATTGTTCCTCTATTACTATTGGTTTTTCATCCGAATTGACTTTAGGGTGATTCGTTTCAGCTATAGGTTTTGCATTTTCAATTGGCTCAGGTGCCGGAGCAACGGTGCGATTTGACCTTTCAATATCCATCACACGTGGAGGAGGCTGCGTAACTTTGTCGGCAAAACCCAATTTCTTGAATGGATTTGGCGATTCGACCGGATTTGAATCTATTTCCGGTTTCGGAGTGTTTATCTTAAGTATCGGCTCTCGTTTAATGACGGTTTGGCTATCGAAATCATCCATTTCTGGGATTCCAATTTCCTCAATATCAGCTTCGTTTGTTTCAACTTTTGCTTCCTCATTTTCATGCTTTTTGCCGAATTCTTGAGTTTTCATGAAATCTTTGACTTTGTCGGAACTTTCGTAAGATTTCTCATTGACAATTTTTAGCAATCGCAAAGTGTAATCCCAAATGCCAATTCCAAAGCGTTTTAAAATTTCGAAGAAATTTGTAAAATATTTGTTGAAATCGAATTCAGTACCATAATAAAAAGCTATTAGCATTATAAGTGAGAAGAATACAGTTGAGCCGATTGGACCTGCGAATCCAACAACTACGGAGGCGAGGTATTTGCCAATATTGCCGCTCCACTCCTTAGGAATTCCTTCAAATACTGCAAAACTTTGCAATGAACCGACCACAGATGCGAAACCGATTGAGGCTATAAAAAAAAGAATCGTGAATCGAATCAACTTCTTATGTATTTCGCCGCCTGAAAATAATCTCTCCGACCATACTATAAGCAAAAAAGGGAGGAAGATGATTATATAGCCCAATGTGCTATTATATAGGAAGTCGGACAAGAAGGCACCCGTGAGCCCGAGCCAATTTTGAGTTGTTGATGCCTTAGCGGCAATAATCTCATCATTACCAAATAGTTTGAACAAATCTCCAAATTTGATATTGATGTTAGATTCATCTTCGGCTGTATAAGATATGAGGGCAAGCATAAGCAACAATGAAAATATCGCTATCAAAACTGCCATCAACTTAAAATGCTTATCGTATTTTCGTTTTATCTTTCCCAATTTATCTTTCAATTATAATTCAACAAAATTTTTAAATATCCAATGCTCTTATAGTGTTCGAGCCTACAATCGGAATCACAGGAAGTGTGTTCATCGTCAGGCAAAATTCAATATCTTTTTCAAATCCTTTAGCTGCTAAAATTTTTGCATGGTCACTTTTCATCAGAAAATTTTTCATATCATTTGCATTAAAAGCATAGAGATTACGTGCTGCATCTGCGGTGTCGGTAATCGTGCAGTCAGTATAAATTTGCGAAATTTCATGAATGATTATACCTGCACATAATACGTCTTCGTAGCTCATACGACCGTTGGTACCTGCACACAGAAAAACCAACTTCGCATCACCTGAATCATACTCACTCAACAAAATTTTGATATACTCAGTAATGACGGCATTATTCGCAAAAGCAGCAACAACTTTATGCTTTGCATTTTTCGCCTTCTGAAAAGTTTTTGTGCCATTCGTTGTGGATAGTATCACACTTCGCCCTTTCACTTTTTCAGGGACATATTCAAATGGAGAATTGCCGGCATCAAAGCCCTGTGGCATCAAACCATTTCTTTCACCGCCCAGAAAACGAACTTCACGGCTCAAGCTATTATAAATTCTCACAGCTTTATCAAGCGAGTCACTCGGAATTACTTCCTTGGCGCCTGCGTTCAAAGCGGCACATACCGTAGTGCTTGCTCTGAGTACATCAATCATCACAACAAGCGAATTCTCAAACTGGTTCTCAGTTTCAGGGAAATATGGTGTCAAAAAAGCATCTATTATCATTATTATACTAATGCTGATTATACAAACTCACAAAGATAAAGGGTTTTTTGCTTATAAATGCAAATTTTGCTGCTTTTAAATTTAAACATTTTTTCGTAAATTGGAAAATCATTTTTGAAAATTTCACAACTAATCAATGTAAGTCTGAAAAAAATCACTATTTTTGGTACTGAAAATTCATTAAAGGAAGCACAATTGCACAAATTTATTTTAATTGCCGGACCATGTTTAGCCGAGTCAAGCGAAATGTTGGAACAGACAGCCGAATCAATTTTGGAGTCAACCAAGGATTATGATATAGACCTCATTTTCAAAGCTTCCTACCGCAAGGCAAATCGCACGAGTGGTGAGTCGTTCGAAGGTTTCGGCGATATTAAAGCTTTGGAGTGGATTGCGCAGATTGGCAAAAAATATAATCTCAGAACCATAACCGATGTTCATAGCATTCAAGATTGCGAAATGGCAGCTCAATATGTTGATGCTTTGCAAATTCCTGCTTTTTTGTGCCGACAGACTGATTTGCTCGTAGCTGCGGGCAAAACAGGCAGAACGATTAATATCAAAAAAGGACAATTTCTGGCAGCAAAGGATATGCAAAAAGCAGCACAGAAAGTAGCTTCAACGGGTAATAACAAAATTATGCTCACCGAGCGCGGTACTTTTTTTGGTTATCATGATTTAGTTGTGGATTTCCGTAGCTTGCCTATCATGGCGGGCTTTTCTTACCCGATAATTTATGACGCAACGCATTCAGTTCAGCAACCATCACAAGGGGAGCAGTCAGGTGGCTTGCGACAATTCATCTTGCCTCTGGCAAAAGCTGCTATCGCAGTGGGTGTAAATGGCATCTTCTGCGAAACTCACCCTAATCCCGAAAAAGCAATGAGCGATGCGGCAACCCAAATAAAGTTGGACGAATTTCCGTCATTCATCAAAACGCTTTTAGATTTGAACCAAGCAATAAAATGAAATTAAACCGATACATATTGATATTCGCCTTTTTAAATCTTGCATTGCTATGCTCATCTTGCGATATTGATTTCGAAGGGAAGCAAGAGGAATTTGACAAAAGCAAAGCTGCTATAATTCATGATAAACCGGACCAAATAGCTTATGACATCGAAGTTTTGTTTGTGGATTCGAGCTTTACGAAAGCAATTTTGAAAGCACGAAAAGCAAGAATTTACAACGAGAGATATGAGACTTTTCTGGATAGCGGGATGCAAGTAACTTTTTTTGAGCGTAATTCGTCTGAAACGTCCATCTTGACCGCTGATAGCGCAAGAATTGATGACCGAACAAAAAATATGTTAGCTGAAGGTAATGTTATTGTCGTTGCTGAATCTAAAGGGCGACGGCTCGAAACAGAGCTTTTAGAATGGGATAATATGAGACAAAAAATTTATTCAACTGAATTTGTCACAATTACGACGCCGACTGAAATTATTAAAGGGTATGGATTCGAATCTGACCCAAATCTGAATGAATATGTAATTAATCGTGTAAGTGGAATTCAAAAAAGAGGTAACTGATGAAAAAATTTTTAATAGCCGGCAACTGGAAAATGTTTACAAATGTATTTGAATCCAAAATTTTGGTCGAAACACTCCTTGCAGAAATTAGTAAAAAGGAGATGCATACTACTGTTCTGGTATGTCCGCCATTTACAAGTTTGTGCGGAGTAGCCGAAATTATCAAAGACACGGATTTGAAGCTTGGAGCTCAAAATTGTCATTTCGAGGAGAAGGGAGCCTTTACAGGCGAAGTTTCACCGCAGATGCTTCAATTCTTAGGTTGCGAATACATTATAATAGGTCACTCCGAACGCAGGACTCATTTCAAGGAGGATGATGAAATTATTTCGAAAAAATTATCAGCTATTCTTGATTTGGGGCTTACACCGATATTGTGTATTGGTGAAACTTTCGAGCAAAGGATGAATAATCTGACCAATGATATTTTGACCAACCAAATCGAAAAAGCTTTTGAAAATATTAAAAAAGCTCATATCAAAAAAGTTGTAATAGCATATGAGCCGGTTTGGGCTATCGGTACAGGTATATCAGCCACTTCGGAGCAAGCGCAAGAAACTCACAGTTGGATAAAGGATTTCATCAGCTCGAAATATGAAGCTAATAGAGAAGACCTGACTGTTTTGTATGGCGGAAGTATGAATGATAAAAATTGCCACGAACTGCTATCCTTAGCCGATGTTGACGGCGGCTTGATTGGTGGAGCTTCTCTAAATGCCGAAACTTTTGCAACAATAATTGAAAATGCGGAAAAAATCAGCAAGATATGAACCATTTGCCCAATATCTTAAGCATTTTTAGACTTATTTTAGCTCCCTTCTTTTATGTTTGCATTATTTCCGATAATAGCCAAACAGTAGTTCTCGGGGTTATATTGTTCATAGTCGGAGCATTGACCGATTATCTCGATGGACTTTTGGCTCGTAAGTATCAAGCAATCTCATCTGTGGGCAAATTTTTAGACCCTTTGGCGGACAAAGTTCTGACCGGATTTGCTCTTGTGGCATTTTCATCAATGAAAATTATTCCCCTTTGGATGGTGCTTATAGTGCTTTTCCGAGATTTGCTTACTACTATGATCAGGACTATTGATACATCAGGAAGACTGAATTTCAAAACTTCCGAAATCGCCAGAATCAAAACATTCATTCAGATGGCTTTCATAGCTGCTATACTATTCATCGTATTCCTTTACCATACCGGAATGTTGGAAATCACTCAAGCGGATTACGACAGCTTTCTCAAATCCGATTGGATTGATTATACTATGTTATTTATCGTATTGCTCACGCTTTATACATTCGTTGACTATATATTGAAAATTTTTGTTTCATTCAAAAAAAAGAAATGAACCAAAAAGTTTATATCAACTTAGCTACTTTGTTCGGAATTGGATACGCTCGATATGCTCCGGGAACAATAGGCAGCATTCCGCCATTGCTATTTTTATTGCTGCCTGAAGATTATTTCTATCCAATTACCATAGTGATTCTCGCCATTTCGATACTTATCTCATACAAACAAGTAGAAAAAATTGAATCTGATGGACATTCTGACCCGGGATTTGTAGTTGTGGATGAATTTGTCGGAATGTCATTTGTGCTTTTGATGCCATTTTTCCCTAAAAGCATATTTTGGGTTTTACTTTCCTTTACAATTTTCCGATTTTTTGATATTTTCAAACCATTTCCAATAGACAAATTAAATTCCCGCGAAGGAGCTTTTTTCGTTTTTGCCGATGATGTACTTGCAGCAATTTTCACAAGCCTAACTATCTATATTCTATATGTATGTAACCAAATATTGGCTATTATTCTACTGTAAATTCAATTATTTGAAAAAATATTGAAAAAAATGCAAAAATATAGGTGGGAACACGTTAAAATGACATTTTTTTTTTGCGTGTGAATTATTTTTTTATTATCTTGGTATTGTTATATTTGTAACATTGCTCAAAACATTAGTATTCATATACGATTTCAATAAAAAAATGAGTATTTTTTCTCTTTTTTGGGCTTTTTGTAATTAACTGTTTAGTCATAATTGTTTAAGGGAGTGCTAATGGGCATGAACAAAACTGATCTCATCAATGCAGTTGCCGCAAGCTCGGGTTTGAATAAAGTTCAATCTGAAAAGGCAATCAAAAGTACACTAGAAGCTCTATCAACTGAATTGTCAGGTGGTGGCAGTGTAACTTTAATCGGATTTGGAACTTTTTCGGTAATGGAAAGACAAGCACGTATGGGTAAAAATCCCCAAACTGGCGCGTCAATCAGTATTCCGGCAAAGAAAGTTGCCAAATTCAAACCAGGCAAAGCTTTATCAGAAATGGTAAATCCGGTTGCTAAAACAGCGAAAAAGAAAAAGAAATAATTCTACTTTTTCGATGTGTTGAAAACTTAGCCGTTCTTATGAACGGCTTTTTTTGTATTTTTGCATGAATTTTTATAACAAATCATTCGAATTATATGGGCGAACTTAAGCTATCAAAACCCTACTTATTACAAGCTTCAGACCTCACGACAGAGGATGTTAAGCTCATTTTCGACAAATCCGATTATTTTCTGAAGCACTATAAAAGGGGCGAGAAATTTGATGATTTGAAGGGTGTTACTGTCGCAATGGTGTTTTTTGAACCATCTACTCGTACTAAACTTTCATTTGATATTGCTGCAAAGCGACTATCAGCCGACACAATTTCTTTCCAATCTGCTACAAGCAGTCTGACCAAAGGCGAATCCCTTATTGATACTCTCCACACGATTGAAGCTATGGGCGTGCAAATGTATGTTGTACGGCATGGCAAATCCGGTGTTCCTCAATTTTTGCAGGAAAACACGAGTGGTGTGATTTTGAATGCAGGTGATGGCAAACATGCTCACCCAACTCAAGCACTATTGGATTCATATACCTTATATCGTCATTTTGGAGATGTCAAAGGGCTCAAAGTTTGCATCGTTGGCGATATTATTCACAGCAGGGTGGCGAGGTCAAACATCGCTTTGCTCAAAACTTTGGGTGCTGAAGTCACTTTATGCGCTCCCGGAACTCTTTTACCGCGCAATCGGAACATTTGGGATTGCCCGATAATCGAATCACTTGATGACGCAGTTGAGTGGGCTGATGTAATGTTGGTGCTGAGATTGCAAAGAGAACGGATGGACTCAGGGATCTTACCTTCAATCACAGAATTTTCGAAATATTATGGTGTGAAATACGAACATTTTACCCGGAAACCGGAATTAGTCTTGATGCATCCCGGACCTGTAAACTTTGGGATTGAATTAGATTACCGTTTGAGCACATATCCAAATTGCTTGATCCAAACGCAAGTTACTCACGGTGTATTCATCAGGATGGCATTGTTATCACTTTTGGGCAGAGACCTATAATAATTGGAAAGCATCTGGACTATAGTCAAATTGATTGATTGGGGTACGGGCTATCTGAACAATCATAATATTGAATCTGCAAGACTCAATATAGAATTGATGCTTTCAAAAATTCTTAGCTACGACCGAATCAAACTATATTCAAATTTCGACCAGCCGCTAAGTGCGGAGGAACTCGCTATGCTGAAGGGAATGATTAAGCGCCGAATTGCTTCCGAACCACTTCAATATATTTTGGGCGAAACCTATTTTTATGGACTGAAATTCTATTGTCGCCCAGATGTTTTAATACCGCGACCTGAAACAGAGCTAATAATAGAGCATTTCTCGAAAATTACAAAATCACAGGATTTTAAATTGTTGGATATTGGCACAGGAACGGGTTGTATTGCAATTACACTAGCCAAAATGTACCCCAATGCCTCAATTACAGCCATAGATATATCCGAGCACGCTATTGCAACTGCCGCTATGAACGCCGAACTTCATAATGTCAAGTTAGATTTGATTCATGCCGATGTTTTTGAATATGAGTTCCCTAATATGTTCGATTATATAGTTTCAAATCCGCCATATATTCCAATGAGCGAAAGTAAAGAACTGCAAGCGGAGATTCTGCTTCATGAGCCGTCAATTGCATACACTGACAGCAATGATGGACTTAGTTACTTTAGGCGATTTAACGGCATAATCGAACGATTTATGAACCCAACGGGAAAATTTCTTTTTGAAATAGGAGCAGGTCAAAGTAAAGATTTGACTGAAATTTTGTCTGGCAAAGATATAAATGTAGTTTATGACTTATCCGGTCATGACCGATTGATAATTGGTGCTAACAAAGTGTTAATTTAGTGTTAAGATAGAGTGTATTTTGTGTCTAAGCAATAAATAATGGCATTTTTAGTTAATATATTATAATTTTATTCTCTGTCATTCGATAAAAATTTATTAATTTTGAACTTGTATTTTTGTTGAAAAAGCAATATTAATTTTTAAAATGAGAGGTTATTATGTCGCAAGTAAAAGTTGAGCAAGAGATTGGTGGTTCAATCCTTACATTAAAAGGGCAATTCATAGGTGGAGCAGAGACAGATGAGTTGAGAGACACCTTAATGAGTTTAACCGAAAATCAAGTCAAACATTTGATAATTGACTTGAACAATGTTACGTATCTAAATTCTACTGCTTTGGGTGTATTGATTTCTTCTCATGCAAATTTTGCAAAGCGTGATGGCAAAATTGTACTTTGCAATGTAAGCAAATCGCTCGAAAATATTTTTGTTATTACTAAATTGACTCTTGTATTTGCTATAGCTTCAAACGTAGATGAAGCAAGAAAAATGTTAACTAAATAAACAAACTTTTATCAAATCATAACTTTTATGGAGATTTTATGAAGAACTCTTTCAATGCGATAGTAATCGCATTATCGTTGATTACTGCTTATTTGATATTTTATTTCTATATGGGAAATCCCAATAACTTCAACGACCCTGATACAAAACACGAACCTAAAGCCGGAAACGTACCGGGCATGGTTTATACAGGCGGGCCCCTTGTCGGTTTACTTATGACTTTCATTCTTATAGCTATAACATTTGTCATCGAACGTTCCTATTCAATAGGTCAAGCGAAAGGAAAAGGCAACCCTGCAGTATTCATCAAATCCGTAATCACAAAACTTACTCAAGGAGATTTAGACGGAGCCATAGCCGAGTGCGACAAACAGCGGGGCAGTATGGCAAACGTACTTCGTTCCGCTATCGTAAGGTTCAAAGAAATTGAACACGACCCTGAATTCCCGGGCGAAAAGAAGGTTTCAGAAGTTCAAAGAGCGATTGACGAATCAATGAACTTAGAAACTCCATTATTGGAAAAAAATCTTGTAATTTTATCAACTATTGCTTCGGTAGCTGTATTGGTCGGTTTGTTGGGAACAACACTCGGTATGATTAGAGCATTCCAAGCATTGGCAGTATCCGGTACAGTATCAGCAATTCAGCTTTCTATCGGTATCTCCGAAGCACTTTATAATACCGCCGGCGGTTTGGTTGGTGCAATCATCGCTATTGTTGCATATAACTATTTTACTACAAAAGTTGATAATTTCGTTTATATGATTGACGAAGCGATTCTAAATATCACACAGATATTTACTGTAAGAATAAAGAGCTAATTTAAATTTGCACAAAAGGAGTATTCTGTGCCTAAAGTAAAGAAAAAGAGGATGGGGTTCGTCATAGATATGACCCCACTTGTGGACATCACTTTTTTGCTTCTTACATTTTTCATGTTTACTGCAAAATTTAAGTCAGAAGCCGAAAGTGAACAAAAATTCAGTATTGAACGACCAAAAGTAACAGCCGATACATCGAAAGTTCCGGATAAGGATTTGGCTATCATTAAAATAGCTATTGATTCGCTTACTTCGGATACTACATATTATTACGAATTGCTGAACGAAGTGGACCGTGCAGAAGTATGGAAGTTGACAGAATCTGTAACGGAGGAGATGAAAGATAAAGCCCAACTACCCGTTTCGCTTGAATCTTTGGATGATCTTGTCCGAAATACTCGTATAATTCGTTCCGAAACAGTGTTTGCTATTGATGCAGACAAGCGTTTGAGGTTCCAATATGTATGGGATGCAATGGATATTTTACGAAAAAATCGTGCTACTGTATTTAATTACGTGACCGAGAAAAAAGGTGCATAAAATAATTGTAACTTTTTAGAGATTGGTAACGTCTTTTATTTAGAAAACAAAATTAAAGGATTGTAAAATGGCCGGCGGCGGTGCATTAAAAGCTGAAAGATCGAAAAGAGGTAAAGCCTCTAAACGGAAAAAAATGAAAAGAGTCAGCTATCATCTTGATATGACTCCTTTGGTGGACATCACTTTCTTATTGTTAACATTTTTTATGTTCACAACTACTATGGCTACGCCGCAAGTAATGGAAATGTCTATTCCACCCGAAGTTGTTGACCAAGTTGAAGTGAAAGAATCCGAGTTGCTACAATTATTTGTTAGAGATGATAACAAGATTTTCTATGCAATTGGAAATGAAGACCCACAAGAAATTGAATTGAACAAAATAAGAGCAATGTCGGAAGTTGAAAATTTACGCGAAGGCAAACGAAATCGAATGATTACAGCTGTTAAGCCTTCAAACGATGCCGATTACGGGACAATTGTCAACATACTTGACGAACTGAACATGGCTGAAATCTTGATTACAGCCGAAATTACCAAAGAATTTGACGAAGATGGTAACCCCAAGAAACGTGAAAGACGATTTACAATTGCGCAAATGAGCGAAGAAGAATTGGAAAAAATTAAGGAGTTGTAAGATGTCGGAATTAACTGCCAAATTGCCAATCGAAATGCCCGAACCATCAGGTTACGGTGCAAAGGAATTGAAAGAGTTCATTAATAAGAACACTTTAAGAGGTTTTCTTGTTACATTGGGTCTAACAATAATTTTACTACTTATTTATGTATTTGTTGTCCAACCCTCAGATAAGGCTAAAGTTGCTCCTAAAATGGCACCTTTGGCAAAAGTCAGGTTAGACGACCTTGCTCAACAAAATAATGATGTCATGGAAGCACCTCCACCTGTGCAACAAATTGTAAACACAGGTCCTGCTGCGAGAGCCGGTAACCCAATTCCGGTGCCCGATGCTCAAATCACAGCAGAAATGAAAGACTTCGCAACTATTGATGTCATGAGTAGGGCTTCCTCGGAAGGTGGTGATGGTCTTGACTTAGGTGGGTTTGCGGATAACATTGACATGGGTGAAAGAGTAGTAGTTCAGAAAAGAATAGAAGAACCAGCGCCGGATGCATTTATTCCTGTAGAAAAGGAACCGGGCGTGGATTTAGCAAAGCTCCAAAAAATCATCAAGTACCCCGAATTAGCTCGTAGAGCCGGTGTTGAAGGAAAAGTAATAATCCGTGTACTTGTTGACGAAAAGGGCAAAGCTCGCAAACAATTGATTGAATATACTGATAACGAATTGCTTAACCAAGCTGCGATGGATGCCGTGAACGACTACGGTACATTTACTCCGGCTATCCAAAATGCACAACCGATTATGTGTTGGGTAAGTATTCCTATCCAATTCAAACTTAGATGATGATTTTTACATATGTTTACCGCTCAGATATTCAGTTAATAGAAGTGCAAAATTGCTATTACAAATTGTAAATTACTCTGTCAGGTCTCTGATAGTTATAATTGGAATACTGATCCTGAGCGGTATTTTATTGCCCGAATTTGATTCTCACTTTAGAATAGTTTTTGGTTCGGTGTTCGTTATCTTTGGCATATACAGATTGATTATGTTCTATAGTCAAAATAAAAGATACAGAATGGAGGAGGATTCAGATGATGAATAGACTTATTTTGTTGACGATAAGCATATTGCTTGTTTTATTGATTTCATGTGACAGTAAGTTTGAGAAATCGGAAAGTGATTCGATTAATGCAGGCGAATTAACGATTTATTGTGATGAATCTATTGCTAAGGTAATGGATAGTACTTTTAAAATGTATCAAAATGCTTACCCCAAAATTAAATTTGATGCCAAAATTGTAGATTCACGTGAAGCTATGAATATGATTCTCTCGGGTCAAGCAGAAGCAGTTATCGTATCGAGAAATTATTTACCCGATGAAGATTCTTTGATGGCTGAATTTGATGTCAAACGTACTGAAATGATTGCTGCCGAAGACGCTTTAGTGTTTTATGTTAATCGCGATTTTCCTCTTGATACAATCAATCATGAGCAGTTAGTCGAAATTTTAACAACACAAAAATCTTTCAATGAGTTTTATCCTCAAGTCGGATTTGAACCTGAATTTGTTTGTAATTCAATTCGCTCTGCAGAATATGCAAACTTTTTGAAATTGGTATTGGGAAATCAAAAGCATACTAAACAGTTGAAATTTTTGAATGGTGTAGATTCTGTCAAAAATTATATACGCGGTAATAGCAAAGCAATCGGAATAGGATATTTGTCGCATGTTACGCGTAAAGCTGATTGGAAAGTGTTGAACGTGTCGTATATCAATCAAGACGGCAAACGCGAACCTCCACAAACTGTACATCAAGCGTACATTGTGCAAAATCGTTACCCGTACATAGTTCAATATCGCGTTTTAATACAAGAAAGTTCGATGAGCAAAGCATTTTGGTTCGCATCGTTTATCTCGAAAGAATTTATTGTACAGACATATTTCAAAGAATTGGGAATTGTCCCCGGATTTGGACAATTCAGGTTAATTAAGCAAGATTGATTATTATATAAATAAGGAATCAAAATATAATGAAGTTTTTTAGAATCATAACGATACTCTTATTCATAAGCATAGGGGCTGTTTTAGCCCAAAGTTCCAAAGAGTCATTACGTCTACATATCAATACAGGCGATATGGAAGCTGCACTACAAGAGATTCCAAGCGTATTGAATCAAAATCCTGATGATTTTGATGTACTAATGATGGCAGGAGATGTTTATTTGGATTACAATAGATTTGCTGATGCCATAAAAATGTACGACCGTGCAAGCCGTGAAAATCGCAAAAGCTCTGAAGCAAGACTCAAATTAGCAAAATCTCAATCACTCTCCGGCGACGTTAAAAATGCCTTAGAAACAATTAATGATGCCATCAAACGCGATGAAAAGGATTTGTCATTGACATTGGAACTTGCTAATATTTATCTACGCGCAGATTCATTATCACAAGCAGAACTTATTATCACTCGTGCACGTGAAATGGACAAAAAGAGTCCGCTGCCATATATAGGTTTAGGCGATTTATATTTCAAACAAAAAGTGTATGAATTAGCACGTGTAAATTATGAAGAAGCACTTGCAATCGAACCGAATAATATCGCAGCTCGCGAGAAATTGGCAACATCATATTTTTGGCTTGCAAATCGCGAAATGGACGATGAATTATCGTCTGTGCTTTTCACACGTTCTTTAGAAGAGTGGAATAAAGTCACTCAACAAGACCCAAATAATGCAAAAGCGTTCTACGAGCAAGGTCGCATATTTTACATGGCTAACCAACATAGTAATGCTGCAAATGCATTGAGCAAATTTGTTCAATTGAGACCATCTAATTCAGAAGCACGTTGGTTGCTAGCACAATCGTTTGAAAAAGTTCAGAGATATGATTCAGCTATGTATCACCTCGAAATAGTTGCCAGAGAAATTGATTCTGTCAAAATTCAAGCTTCAATCTTATTAGCACGAGGCTATTTTGATATCAAAGATTATCAAAAGGCGATAACTACTTTTGCGAACATAGACAAAGACACAACTATGGAAGTAGTAGATTTCCAAAGATGGGGACAAGCCTATTTGTTGCTTCAAGACACGGTGAATGCACTTGCTATTTGGGATAGAACTGCTAAGGCGAATCCGACTGAAAATTGCAAGGTAATGGACCAAATGGGATACATTTACCAAAGAATTTTGAAATATCAAGAGGCAATTGACATATTGAAATTAAGATTGAATTATGCAGAATGTAATGATGATAAAATTAATATCGTGCATTATTTAATCGGTCAAAGTTATTTGCTTTCCGAACGTCCTGCAGAAGCAATTGAGCCATTACGTAAGTCAATCGAACTTGATTCGACCTTCTTATTCGCACGTTTGAGCCTTGCTGATGCATTAGCATCCAATAAAGATTTTGATAATGCTGTATTAGAATTTGAAAAATTGATTGAATTAGGACGCCAAGACACAGCTAAAAACAACTTTGCTTTGGTGCAGGGCTTCAATAAATTAGCCGGCATGTACATGGAACAAAAGAAATTTAACGAAGTAATCAAAGTTGGCGAACGATGGGCTTCGGTATTCGAAAATGAAGCATACCCTTATTTATATATTGCAATTGCATATCATAATTTAGGTAATGGAAAATCAGCTTGTACAAATTACAGGAAAGTTTTGAAAATTGACCCAAAAAATCAATCAGCTTCAAAAAACTTGAAATTGCTCCAAGATTCAGGCTCCTGCGACAATTAAGAGCTTTTTTATCTTTAAAAGAGACTGTTTTTTTTGAACAGTCTCTTTTTCATTTTGGAAAAAGGCAGAATAGTTCTTAAATTTGTAAGATTGTTTTGATACGAAATTAAAAAAATGTTAAAATTAGATATATCGGGAATGGCTGATGGCGAATATGAGTTCACACTTGTCGAGCCGGTATCTAAATTGAATAGCCCTTTTGAGGAGTTTGTCGGTGATGTACATTTTGAGGGGACTGTTCGCAAATTGGGTCATCGTTACAATTTGAAAGCGGAGCTGAAAGGCACTGCGAGACTCATTTGCGACCGCTCACTAATCGAATTTGACGAGCTGATTGAATCTGAGCTTTTTATGTCTTTCATAGCAGATACGAAAGCATTTTTGGAATTGACGGGTCAAGAACATAAGCATAACGAAGTAATCATTCGCGAAGATTACAAATACATAGATGTTTCGCCTTACGTAATGGAAAGCCTTGCATTGGAGTTGCCGTTGAAAAGGATAGCTCCTGAATTTAGAGACAAGGAACTGAAAGAAATTTTCCCCGAAGTTGCAGATAAACTTCGTGAGGAAAATGAAAATGATATAGATGATAGATGGTCGAAGTTAAAAAACATAAAAATAAACTAATTTTTTTTTGGAGTAAAAAATGCCAAATCCTAAACGGAAACACTCGAAATCGAGAAGAGACAAAAGACGTACTCATTACAAGGCAACGTCAATGCAAACTGCAGTTTGCCCCCAATGTGCCGCTGTAAAATTATCCCACGCCGCTTGCCCGGAATGTGGGTATTACAATGGTAGAAAGGCTTTAGCTTCTCTTTAATGATTTTATTCTTAATGATTTCATATGCCTGTTAACAAACTAAAGATTGTATTGGACGCTATGGGTGGCGATTTCGCTCCCGATAATGAACTTCAAGGTGCTGTAGAGTTTATGAACAACCCTCAAAACCATGATGTCCAAATAATCCTTACAGGTGATGAATCATTATTGAAGGAAAGAATCAAAGCTTTGAATATATCGCATGATTTCGAAATCGTAAATTGTAAGGATAAAGTTACAATGGATGATGAACCTACTGATATAATCAAACGCAAAAGAGATTCATCGCTTTACAGAGGGATTGAACTTGTCAAAGATGCAAAAGCTGATGCTTTTGTTTCTTCAGGTAATACGGGTGCAGTTCATTCTACTTCTACTTTAGTATTGGGGCGTATTGCAGGGGTGAGCAGGCCGACTATCGGTACTTTTTTCCCGTCTGTAACAGATAATCCTGTACTATTGTTGGATGTCGGAGCTAATGTTGATGCCAAACCATCGTATATTTTTCAATTTGCGGTAATGGGAAGCATCTATTCTTCACAAATCCTGGGGATTAAAAATCCCAAGATTGGTTTGTTGAATATTGGCGAAGAAGAGACCAAAGGCACTAACGACGTGCGTGAAACTTACAAACTACTGAAAGACAGTCCTTTGAATTTCATCGGAAATATCGAAGGACGTGATATTTTTTCGGCTCAGGCTGATGTTGTAGTTTGTGATGGCTTTATCGGAAATATCGTTCTAAAGTTTGCCGAAAGTTTCTTAGGAATTTTAAAATCGAAAATTAAAAGTTACTCTGAAGAGAGTATCATCAAAAAAATCAAAGTGGGTCTGATGGTTCCGGTTTTGAAAGATATTTTGCAACAGTTTGATTACCAAAAGTACGGCGGAGTACCTTTGCTTGGCGTCAACGGTGCTGTAATTATCGGTCATGGCAAATCATCGCCCGAAGCAGTAAAAAACATGTTAGTCAGAGCCAAAGAAATGGTTCAGAAAGAAGTTAACAAATCAATAGAATCTACACTTAAAGAATTAATAAACTAATTAAAGTCACTCAAAATGTCAGCAACAATTACATCAATTGCACATTACTTACCTCCCGAAATTTACACAAACGAATATTTTGAAAAGTATCTCGAAACTACACACGATTGGATTATGGCACGTACCGGAATTGCGGAAAGAAGATTTGCAAAATCCGGTGGAACATCAGATTTGATAGTACCCGCAGCTTTGGAATGTATTGAAAAACGTGGAATAGACAAAAACGAAATTGATTGTATCTTGGTGGCAACGGTTACTCCCGACCACTTTTTCCCGTCAACAGCAGCATTAGTCCAACACAAACTCGATATTAAGAATTGCTGGGGTTTTGATATTTCAGCAGCTTGTTCGGGGTTTGTATTTGCAATTTCAACTGCAAAAAGTTTAGTGGAATCCGGTATGGCGAAAAAAGTACTCTTATGTGGTGCTGATAAAATGAGCTCGATTGTCAATTTCAACGACCGTGCTCAAGCAGTACTTTTTGGCGATGGCGCCGGAGTATGTATAATTGAAAAATCTAATGACGAAAATCTGGGTATCCTCGACCAAATCTTACGAATTGACGGATTAGGTGGTCAGTATCTTCACCAAAAAGCCGGTGGAAGTGCGAAACCATCATCTGCCGCAACAGTCGCAGCGGAAGAACATTATATTTATCAAGATGGTCAAGCTGTATTCAAACATGCCGTAAAAGGTATGGCAGATGTTTCTGTAGATATAATGAAAAAGAACAATCTCACAAGTGATGATATTTCATGGTTAGTACCGCATCAAGCAAATTTGCGAATTATTGCAGCAACAGCAAATAGAATGGAACTTGACCCCGAAAAAGTCATGATAAATATCGAAAAATATGGCAACACTACGGCTGCCACAATTCCTATTTGTCTTTCCGAGTGGTACCAAAACGGAAAAATCAACAAAGGTGATAATTTGATATTGTCAAGCTTTGGTGCAGGTTTTACTTGGGGTGCAGTTTATTTGAAATGGAATATGAACGACTAAGCAGGATTGGGAAATGAAAACAGCACTATTATTTTCAGGACAAGGCTCGCAATATGTCGGCATGTTGAAAGATGTTTACGAAAATTCATCGTTTGCTAAGGATTTAATCAACCATGCAAATGAAGTTGTCGGATTCAATCTTTCGGAAATTTGTTTTGATGGACCGTTAGAAACTTTGAAAGAAACTCGATATACTCAGCCGGCAATATTTTTGCACTCGGCAGTGGCATTTAGTCTAATTGGTGAAAAACTTGATTTCTTGGGAGTGGCAGGGCATTCGGTTGGCGAATATGCAGCTTTGTATGCAGCAGGTGTATTGAGATTCGATGATGCAATAAGGCTTGTTGCGAAAAGAGGAAAACTGATGTTCGAAGCAGGAACGCATTTGCCGGGTACAATGTTTGCAGTTATCAATCTTGATGACGAAAAGCTCATTGATGTTTGCCGCGAATTAACCGAAAAAGGCGATGGAAATGTCGTTGTTCCAGCTAACTTTAATTCTCCCGGTCAGATTGTCGTATCGGGTTCGGCGGATTACTTGCGTCAAAATGTGGAAGCATTCAAAGCAGCAGGAGCAAGAATGGTGAAAGAACTCGTCGTAAGCGGTGCTTTTCATTCGCCTCTTATGGAACCTGCGAAATTGGAACTTGAAGCAGAGATTAATTCGATTGAGTTCAACGATGCAAAAGTTCCTGTTTATGCAAATGTGACAGCAGCACCTGTTACTGATGCAACGCAAATTAAGCAATTGCTTATCAACCAGCTGATTTCACCTGTTCTATGGACGAAAACGATGGAGAATATGAATAAGCAAGGTTTTGAGGCGGTAATTGAAATTGGACCGGGCAATGTTTTGCAAGGTTTAGCAAAAAGAACAGTATCAGAATTTTCAATCGAAGGCATAGATAATTTTAAAGATTTGCAAAAATATTTATAATTGACAAAGATTTTCATTAATTTTATATTTTATAATTTTACAAATTTCATGAAAGAAAAAATAGTAATAGTAACAGGCGGCAATAAAGGCATCGGTAGGGCAATTTCACACAAATTCGCCCAAATGGGTGCCAAAGTGAAAGTTTTTGCACGTACAATTCCTGACGATTTGGCAGGATTTGTTGATGGCAATTCAGAATTGCTGAACAATATCGAATTTTTTGCGGTAGATGTCTCAGATTTTGACTCTGTTGCCGAATCAGTTAACCAAATTGTCAAATCCGAAGGTAAAATTGACGTACTTGTCAATAACGCCGGAGTGACTAAAGACAATTTGTTGATGCGTATGTCACCTGAAGATTGGGATTTCGTAATGGATATAAATCTTAAGGGTGCATTCAATTGCTCTAAAGCGGTAATTAGGACTATGATGGGGCAGCGATATGGCAGAATCATCAATATCGGTTCGATTGTCGGCACAATTGGCAACCCCGGGCAAATCAATTATTCGGCGTCAAAAGCAGGATTAGTTGGATTGACAAAGTCTATGGCAAAAGAATTAGCATCACGCAATATATTAGTGAATTTGATTGCACCCGGATATGTTGAAACCAACATGACCGATGCACTTAACGAAGAGCAAAAGGCAAAATTAGTCGAGAATATCCCATTGAGAAGAGTTGCAAACCCTTCTGAAATTGCAGATGTTGTTGCTTTTTTCGCCCAAGACGATTCGAAATACATCACAGGGCAAGTTTTGCATGTTGATGGTGGATTAGCAATTTAAAAAATACATTTTTAGATAATTTTTAATAACATATTTTGAGGTTCAAAATGTCAGAGGATTTAAAATCAAAAGTAATTGATATCATTGTGAAAAAACTTGGAGTGGAACGCTCACAAGTTACAGAAGACGCTTCATTCACAAAAGATCTTGGGGCTGATTCGTTAGATACAGTGGAGTTAATTATGGAATTTGAAAAAGAGTTTGATATAACAATCGAAGATAGTGACGCCGAAAGAATTCAGACTGTTGGCAATGTAATCAACTATCTAAACGAACGCAATTAATTATAAATTAAGCGAGTAGCTTATGTCAAAATATAATTTTCCTAAGGTAGTAGTTACCGGAATGGGCGCGGTTTCACCTATTGGCAATACACTCCAAGATTACTGGAGTGGTTTATTGTCAGGCAAAAGTGGAGCTGCACCTATTACAAAGTTCGATGCTACAGAATATAAAACGCAGTTTGCATGTGAAGTCAAAAATTATGAAGCGACTTTACACATTAGTGCCAAAGAAACCCAAAGAATGGACTTATTTACCCAATATGCCCTTTCCTCGGCTGCTATGGCAGTAGAAGATGCAAAAATCAATTTCGATAACTTGGACAGAAACCGAATCGGTGTTATCATCGGCTCGGGAATTGGCGGCATGTGGACATATCACCATCAACAACAAAATCTGTACGAACGTGATGGTAAGCCCGATAGAATTTCCCCATTTTTTGTTCCGATGTTAATTTCGGATATTGCTGCCGGACACGTAGCAATCAGATGGGGCTTGAAAGGACCAAATTATGCAACCGTTTCCGCATGTGCCACCTCATCGCATTCTATTGCAGATGCTTTGATGTTGATTCAAAGAGGCGATGCAGACATGATGGTTGTCGGTGGTAGCGAAGCTGTCGTTTGTCCGATGGGTGTTGGTGGCTTTAATGCCATGAAAGCCTTGTCAACTCGAAATGACGACCCTGCGACTGCAAGCCGACCTTTCGACAAAGACCGTGATGGCTTTGTGATTGGCGAAGGTTCAGGTATTTTAATTCTGGAAACATTGGAACATGCTCTCAACCGTGGTGCCGATATTTATTGCGAAATAGCAGGAATCGGGCTGACTGATGATGCTTTTCACATTACTCAACCGGCTCCGGGTGGTGAAGGTGCTGTTCGTTCTATGTCATTATGTATTAAAGATGCGGGATTAGTTCCGGAGGACATTGATTATATCAATGCTCACGGTACTTCGACTCCATTTAATGACAGAAATGAAACAGCTGCGATTAAAACTGTTTTCGGCGACCATGCCTATAAATTGGTTGTAAGCTCCACGAAGTCCATGACTGGGCATTTGTTGGGTGCTGCAGGTGCTATCGAAGCTATCGCTACTGTGATGGCAATCAAAAATTCGAAGATTCCACCTACAATCAATTATAATACGCCTGACCCCGATTGCGATTTGAATTACGCTCCAAACAAATTTGTCGAACGTGAAATTAAAGCTGCAGTCAGCAATACTTTCGGGTTTGGCGGGCACAATGCTTCTTTATGTTTCAAAGCATACGAACAATAATGTGAATGACATGAAAAGTGAATTCCCTGATATTAAAAGTTCGCAAAACTTTAATATGGGAAGTTCAGATATTATTAAATCCGAACTCAAGGATAAATTCCCTGAGCTCGGGTTTTTAATAGGTGAAGTCCGAGAAAGTTTTGCTGAGATGCTTGGCGTTGAAATCGGCAGAATAGGCATATACGAAGAAGCTTTGACGCATCGTTCGTACCCTGTGCAAACTGAGTCTAAGTCTCCATCTTCTAATGAAAGATTGGAATTTCTCGGTGATGCAATTTTGGATATGATTGTAGCAGAGTATCTTTTTGTTTATTACAATATTGATAGCGAGGGAACTTTAACCAAGCTACGTTCAAGATTGGTGAACAAGCATTCATTAGCTATCTGTGGCAAGAAAATGAACATTGAAAGATTTTTGCGTATTAGCCACAGTGCTGCCAAAACAGTTCAAGCAGGAAATGAAACAATCCTTGCTGACGCTATGGAAGCTATTATTGCAGCTATCTATCTTGATTTGGGTCTTGATGAAGCACGAAAATTCATTATAAACAAAATGTTTCCTTTGATAATACAAGAAACATTACTTGACGATAACAATTACAAAAGCAGATTGTTGGAATTAGTCCAAGCCGAAGGCAAGAAATCACCTGAATACATTGTTCTTGATGAAGATGGACCGCCTCACAATAAAAACTATACGGTTGCTGTCGTAATCGAAGGAATTCAGAGCGGCGTTGGTAAAGGTAAAAGTAAGAAAGATGCCGAACAAATTGCCGCAAAAAGAGCATTAATAAGTCATTATTTATAGAATTATTTTAACAAAATAAAAAATGGAAAAGATAATAATTGAAAAAAGCAGACCCGGAAGACGAGGGTATTCTTTGCCAAAGCTTGATGTCGGAACTTCCGATATGCAAAGTTCCATTCCGGAAACGTTTTTACGCAAGGAAGCCGCAAAGTTGCCCGAGATTGCTGAAATTGAAGTAGCTCGTCATTTTGGTCGTTTGAGCCATTTAAACTACAACATCGAACAAGGTTTATACCCCTTGGGTTCTTGTACGATGAAGTATAATCCTAAAATCAACGAAACTGTTGCATCTATGAGCGGATTTGCAGATTTACATCCCAATTCGACTGACGAGATGTCTCAAGGTGCATTGGAAGTAATGTATAAATTAGGTGAAGTACTCAAGGAAATCTCAGGTATGCAAGGTGTTTCTTTGCAACCTGCTGCAGGCTCGCAAGGCGAATTAACTGGTATATTAATGTTTAGAGCTTATCACAAACATCGTAACGATACTAAAAGAACCAAAATCCTCATCCCAAATGCTGCACACGGCACAAACCCTGCTTCTGCGGCAATTGCAGGATTTGAAATCGTAGAAATTAATTCAAATGCCGAAGGTATGGTTGACATTGAGGATTTGCGCTCCAAAATTGGTGATGATGTTGCCGGTTTCATGCTTACAAACCCGAACACTGTGGGTATTTTTGAAAAGGAAATCGAAACAATCGCAGAACTAATCAGAGGTTGCGGTGGTTTGATGTATATGGATGGTGCAAATTTGAATGCACTTTTGGGTATAGCACGTCCGGGAGATATGGGATTTGATTGCGTTCATATCAATTTGCACAAGACATTTTCCACTCCGCATGGTGGTGGTGGTCCCGGTTCAGGACCGGTTTGTGTAAGTGAACGATTAATTCCTTATTTGCCGATTCCACAAATATCAAAAAATAATGATAAATACAAATTAGATTTCGGTAAAGAGCACTCAATTGGTCGCGTTCATACTTTCTTCGGAAACTTCGGAATGTTTATCAGAGCATATACATATATCAGTATGCATGGTAATGAAGCATTGAGGCAAATATCTGAAAATGCTATAATTAACTCGAATTACTTAAGAGCACTTATTAAGGATAATTATAAAATTCCATATACCGAATTCGGTATGCACGAATTTGTGATTTCTGCAGATTACCAAAAGGAAATGGGAGTAAGTGCCAAAGATATAGCCAAAAGATTGTTGGATTACGGTTTTCATGCCCCAACGATATATTTCCCGCTTATAGTTCACGAATGTATGTTGATAGAACCTACTGAAACTGAATCAAAGGAAAATATCGAGCAGTTTGCCGATGTTATGAATAAAATAGCTCAGGAAGCAAGAGAAAACCCTGAATTAATAACTTCTGCTCCATTGAACACTCCAATCAGAAGAGTTGATGATGCACTTGCTGCCAGAAAATTGAATATTCGTTGGTAGTTTTTTGGTTAAAATACTGTTTATTTATTAAAAGCGTCCATTGTGACGCTTTTTTTTTAACTTAAAATCGTTTTTTTCCGTCATTACTTGAAACCTTTTAGACATTCATGTGTCTATTAGAATAGATGATTTTTAACCGGAGAGACAATGTCGAATTTAGTTCGTAGCATAAAATATTTGATTCTTATATTAATATCTTTAAATTTTGTGGATGCAAATTCACAATTAATGACTGCACAACAATTTGGTAAGAATAAAGTTCAATATAGAAATTTCAATTGGAAATACATCCAATCTGCAAATTTTGATGTTTATTATGATGAAGGTCATAAATACATTGCCGAATTTACTGCGTTATCAGCCGAGAAAGCGGTTGCATCTATCCAAAGCACTGTTAACTTCAGATTGACAGGTAGAGTTTCCATAGTGGTCTATGCGGCTCATAATGAATTCCAACAAACAAATGTGATAAGTAGCTTTATGCCTGAAGGAGTCGGCGGTGTTACGGAGTTATTCAAAAATCGTGTTGTAGTGCCATTCCAAGGAGATTATGCCCAACTTGACCACGTTATCCATCACGAGCTTGTTCATGCTGTGCTTAATGATATGTTTTACGGTGGCACTTTCCAATCTGCAATTACTTCGAGTTCGGGTTTCATGATTCCATTATGGCTGAATGAAGGTCTTGCAGAATGGGAAAGTTTAAGCGGAATGAATACCGAAACAGATATGTTTATGCGTGATTTGCTTTTGAGCGAAAAACTTCCGCCATTAGAAAGGTTGAACGGGTTTTTGGCTTATCGAGGCGGTCAAACATTTTATTGGTATGTAGCAGACAAATATGGCAAGGAAAAAGTCGGTGATTTTGTTAATAAGTTGAAAATTCACAGAAATCTTGATATTGCATTCGAAAGTGCATTCCAGATGGATATGGAAAGCTTTTCCGAAAAATGGGAAAGGGATTTGAAGAGGTACTATTGGCCTGATTTAGAATTATTTACCGATTTGAAAGATTTTGCAACTCAAGTGACAGACCATTTCAAAGAAAGATCTTACTACAATTCGTCTCCTGCGATTTCGCCCGACGGCGAAAAAATTGCTTTTATATCTGCACCCGGAGGGACTTTTGGAATATTTGTCCGAAATATTGATGATAAAGAATCAACTCGCGAATTGGTTAGCAGTTTTAGGAAACAAGATTTTGAAGACTTGAATATGTTGACACCCGGCATTTCTTGGGACCCAACAGGGAAAAAGATTGCTATATCAGCGAAATCCGGTAGGGAAGATGCAATATTCATAATTGATGCCGAATCCGGCGATTATGATAAAATTACTCCCGGAATTATTTCAATTTCATCTGTTGATTGGTCAAATAGTGGGAATAAATTAGCTTTCATAGGTACTGAAATTAACAGAAGTGATATTTTCATTTACGATTTGAAGACAAAAAACCTCACCAATATTACTAACGACATCTTTTCCGATAAATTCTTAAGATGGTCCGGTGATGATTCAAAGATATTTTTCGGTTCGGATAGGACAACCAATCTCTCTCCAATATTAGAATCATTCAAAATGTGGAATTATGATGTTTATCAAACTGATTTATACGAATTGACAATAGCTGATGCTTCTATCAGAAGATTAACCTTTGATTCCGATAATGACAAGTCATCAGTGACTCCTGTTGCCGGTCAGGATAAAATCCTATACAGTTCGGATAAAAATGGCATCAGCAACGTTTATGTGCTTGATTTGAACACTTTAGAATCAAGACCTATAACAAATTCAATCAATGCAATTACTCAAATAGCTTTGTCGAAAGATGCCTCAAAATTATTATTTACAACTCAGGTCAACGGTGGCTATGATATTTACATGATGAGATATCCTCTTGAGAAAAAATTAGATTTTGACGAGTTGCCACTTACAAAGTTCAAGCAAAGCGAAAGCGACAAACAGAAGTTAATTGATAATATTACAAGCGAGAATAGAAAATCGGAAGAAGAAAAGCTAGTTGGTTATGGTGATTTTGAAATAGGATTTGAACAGCAAAAATTAGTTTCTCCCAACATTGATGCTATGTTGAAACGTGATGAAATTATTAATAACGAAACTGAAGTAGAAATTTCGGATTTTAAAGAAAACGATTACAAAGTAGCTTTTTCTACCGATTTAGTAATGGGAAACCCGGGATATAGTACATATTATGGAATGCAAGGCGTAACTCAAATGCTATTTAGTGATGTATTAGGCGACCATCAAATTTTTTTCCAAGCAAACATTTTGATGGATTTGCGAAACAGTCAGTTTTACTTCGCATATAACTACTTGCCTAAAGTGATTGATTATCAGATTAGTGCATATCATACTTCAGCATATGAGTTTAGGTTAGCTAATTTTTTCCGTAATTTCGGTACGGGTGTGAAAGCATCATACCCTATTACAATGTTTCAACGATTTGAAGTAGGTACAACTTTTATGTACTTATCGAGAGAGAATGTATTTGACCCGCAAAATATTCCGTCTGCTGAACGTTTACTTTTGGTACCTAATGTTCGTTTTACTTATGATAATACATTATGGGGCTATTATGGTCCGCGGGACGGCTCGAGATTTTTTGTAGATGTCACTGCATCGCCTAAACTATCTGAGAACACAGGTGTAGGATTTTTGACTTTTTCCGCAGATTATAGAATCTATTTCCCACTTGGCGAATGGATTAGTATTGCTGCAAGAACAGCCGGTGCTGCAAGTTTTGGTCCTGACCCGATTAATTTTTATATGGGTGGCACCGATAATTGGATAAATAGTAGATTCAAGAATGGGCGATTGCCTTTTAATGAGCCACAAGATTTTGCATTCATGGCTTTCCAGACTCCTCTGAGAGGGTGGCAAGTTGCCGAATTAACAGGTAATAAATATTTCCTTTCAAATTTTGAATTGCGATTTCCATTGCTGACTGCATTAGTAGCAGGTCCTTTGCCAATTCTCATATCAGGAATTAACGGTGCACTATTTTTCGATGTTGGCGGAGCGTGGAATAATGATTTTGTTTATGCCCAAAAAGATGAAAACGGAAATTTACAACCTGCTAATCTTCTTATGAGTACTGGTGTTGGCATCCGAAGTTATTTCTTGGGAATACCATGGAAAGTTGATATTGCATGGCGAAATAATTATACGGTTTGGTCGGAACCATATTATTTGATTTCTATGGGCTTAGACTTTTAGAGACTACGCTTTTTTACATGAAAATTCCCGTGTATAGAGTCAGACGGAGTTCTACGGCTCTGTCTTTACTTTATTTTCTCTGCTAAATCTAACAATTTTTTGTCTTCAGGAAACAATTCTAAACCAATCTTCAGATATTTTTTTGCATTTTCTATGTCATTCAACTTCAAATATACCTCAACAAGATGCATACAAATCTCAGCAGATACAGTTTCAGTTTTTTCGTAGGATTTTAACAAATACTCAAGAGCCTTATCATATTTCCCCATTTTGAACATTATCCAACCATATGTGTCGAGATAAGAGGCATTCTCGGGGTCTTCCTTCAAAGAAAATTCTGACATTTTCAGAGCATTTTGCAAATCAATATTCTGCTCTGAAAGCGTATAAGCATAATTATTATTCAATAAAGCATTATCAGGCATAATCATCATTGCCTTTTTGTAATATTGATTCGATTTATCATAATCGTCCAACTCATGATAAATAAAGCCAAGATTAGACAATATATCGGCATTATCGCTATCTAACTTTGATGCTTGTAACATTAAGTTTTCCGCAGTTTGATAATCATCAGTTTGCATATAAGCAATTCCGAGAAAATAATGATATCGCATATCATCTTCGCCGCCATCAAAATCTTTCAAAATTTCGATGACTCTGTTCCATCTTCCGGAAAACACATAAATTTGAGCAATTTCTACGGCATTGAATGATTCATTTTCAGCATTTTTAAGTAAAAAATCTAAGAACTTATCAGCTTTGACAGTATCGCCTATTTGTTGATTAACAGCTCCGCCCACAAATTGCATGAATTCTTCAAATTGGAATCTGTTATCAATCTTATCTGCAAACCTTCTTGCTTGAGTGGTGTCAGTTTCGAAAGAATTCATCAAAAAATATGCACCGACTCGGGAATACATTGTTTTCACATCATCAAAGTTCCACTTTTTCTCCGATGAAAATACCAAATCTATCGCACTCTCTATGTTCTTGTTCTCCAAATAAAAATCAAGCAGTACACTGTGTGGATTGAAATTATCAGGTGCTTTTGCAATCATTTTCATTAGAGTATTTTTTTGGCTTACAGTGTCTTTCAATGACTTGGAAATTTCCGATATTCGGTACAAAGTGAACAAGTCTAATTTATCTTCGGGCACTTTAGAAAAGTACTCAAGTGCTTTGCGTTTGTCTGTATATTCATAGACACTAGCGATATAAATCAACAGTTCATCTTTGCCGAATTTTTCGTAACTATGCTCAAGAACTTGAATAGCTTCATCGTATCTTCTCAACGGAATGAGAATTTCAACTAATAATAAGTAAGCAGGTTCAAATTCAGGGTCTAATTCAATTGCATTGCTGATTGCTTCATGGGCTAATTCAAATTTGTACAAATTTCTGTATGAATTGGCTAATGCAAGATAAATCCCCGGGCTTTGGTCGTATCGTAATGCTTCTTGAAATTCAATTGCCGAAAGAGCAAATTCGCTCTGATTTTGGAGTGTTGACCCACGGACGACGTGACTAATTGCAGCCTTTTGCAATTGGGTGGTGTCAACCTGCATTATGAAACCTTTGGCTAAAATATTCGATATGTCGTATTTAGTGGTTTTGGGTGAGCTTGAACAAGCACCTAATAATACAAGTAAAGAAATCGAGAAGATGTTTAGGAATGTCAGTCTTTCAATATATTTCATTTATGTTTGCGTCTTTTGGAATTTTAATAAAAGTTTATGTAATAATAGATTAACGTAGAAAACGAAAATAATTTTGATAAATGGGGCTAATATTTCTTAAATTCAAATCATCAAGTGTGTCGAATCTATATGGAAGTTCAATTTTGCTATCGTATTTCCATCTTGTGTCTAACTTATCATTGTAGTCTAAGCGCAACATTTTGGACATTACATTTGCAATGTTTTCATCCATCAATCTTAAGAAATCATAAAAAACTTTAGGTACATGATTGATGCCTTTCGGTACATTGATATTTGGCTTGTACAGTTTAAATCCCGGGTTGAATATGTTTACTTGATGATGTGTGTTTGTTTCGTTTTCCAAAACTTCCTGCTGAAACATTTCAAAATTTTCTTGCAAACTATTCAAGGATTCTTTCCACTGGTCAATAGGTTCAGAAGCATCAACTACAAAATGAACATAATCATTTTGATGCATGATAGAGTCCATCATCACAAAATCAATGCAAATAGGAGAGATGTCTGTAACATTTGATGGTAATTCATATTGCCCGCTTGATAATTGCGTGTTTATCAAATTGAGGATTCGTACAAATTGGTCTTCATCAAATTCTAAGAATTTCATCAAACTTAAAATATTCTCGATTCGGTTGCTTGTGGTACGAGGAATCTTATGATAATCATAAATAATCGGCGACATATATGCTTTTTTGAATATGGAATCGCTAAGTTGCTCCATTCCGGTTGGAATGATTGCAAAAACAGGTTTTGTGTGGCTTGATGCTTTAACAATCAAATCAGTATCAATATCTTTCGGACTCAAGAAATTTAATTTCGTCGAATATTGGTTGAAATCGCTTCTTACTTTATAAGTCTTAAAATGATTATACTGTAGATTTAACTCCTCGTCAATCATTTCGCCAATCAAGTTGTCCCTTTTGATTTGCTCCACTATTTTACTATGCTTGTCAGCACCTCCAATTATCAATTTGGAATCAACATAATATTTGATTATGTCGCTCAAATTTGGTTTTGTTTCCATGTTTTTGAGAGGAGGCAGAAAAGATGAAACCCGTTCTAATCGCTTATTACGAGTGATGAAGATTTTGAAATCTCTATGGTAGAAATCCACTCCGTCGTAATACAAGCCTGTTTCGGGAATTGAAACAAAGTTTCTGAATTTATATAGTTGATTTGGAGATTTCGATTCATCAACCACGTCATAAGTGAAATATTCGCTATAAATAATTGAATCAGCGGATGAATAAGCGAGCAAATTTCCAAATGCATCTTTTATCAAATTATTGGGATTGCCTAATGAATCGAATGAAAACAAGAGTTCATGGTTTTCGAAAAGTTTGTAAAAATAGTTGCTTACTTGCAAACCATCACTATTCTTGGTCAGAGCGAAGAAATTTGGGGATTGACTTTCGATAGGTATATCAAAATAGTGGCTCGTATCTTTACCTATTGATTTGGACAAGATGCCTTTATTGTTATAACGGAATGTGATGAAATCACCGTTTGGCGCCGAATAACCGATTAATTGGTCTTCGTTATTGTAAAAAAATCCGTATTGCTCATCGCCGTTAGCAATTGAACTAACATTTTCCGATTCATTAGTATAGAAAAACGCATCGCCAATCTTATGTGGAATATTGCTGTTTGACCCATATTCGTATTTCAAATCTCCGTTGTCGATTCTTGATATAATTCTGCCCGTATTATCGTGATTGTATATCGTCGTCACATCTTTAGTCGCTACTTTAGTATATTCCGACCATTCGTTATAAGTTAAAGCAAGTAGCGAGGTATCTGTGTTACTCGAAATTTTCAGCAATCTGTCAGCATAGTCATAGTTGTAATTGTAAGATTTGCTCAGAACTCCTGAAGAGTAAATACTTAGGTTTGAGAGCCTGTTTTTCGAATCATAATCATATCTAACTTCAAAATCTTCATCGTATTGAATACGGAATGGCAAATCGCTTTTGTTCTTATGGACAATGATTGTTTGATTAGCACCAAATCTTACAGTATCAATAATAAAGTTTGTTGCTTTGTTGATATGAATCAGACTCTCGTCATTTACTGATAATGATTTCAAGTTATCAAGATTATCATATTGGTATGTAATAATATTTTCATGACCATTTGAAAGTTTCTTTAAGCGATGCAACCTATCGGCTCTGTCATATTCATATGTTATGAGTTCTAACTCGGGATTTGTTCGTGAAATAGTTTTGGTTTGCCCAATGTCAGTATAAGTATAATCAAATTCGTTGCCTGCTTGGTCAAATCGCAATTTCAATCGGTTCCATTCATCATATTCAAAAGAGTTCTCAAATCCTGTCGGGTAATCCTTAATAATCAAATTCGAGTTCCCATCATAAAAGTAGGAGAATTTTTTACCGGCTTTTTCGATGCTTTGCAAATTGATTTTTGTATCGTAGGAGAAATCGTATTTCAATGAATTATAATCAAAAGACTCAAATTCGCCGATAGGTGAATTTTCAAAATTGATTACGTTTTTGTTTGAATGACTGATTCGTGTCAAATTATGGTTTGCATCATAAAAATAATTATAAGTGCCGATTGTAGGAATTGAAACTGAAGTAACATTTTGATTCAAGTTGAAATTGACTGTTGATTGGAGCACATTGTTTACACGTGTTTCGAATAAATTATTGCTTGAGATGATTGCAAATTCTACCCCATCAGACTTAATTGAACTCGGTTTCAACTGCTTTCCGTTGTAATTATACAAATACGTTAATGAACTGTTTTTGTAGTTGCTTATCCTGCCATACTTATCTTCGCGATAAAAATAATTTGTATCGCCGTTTTGAGTGGTGCTTATCCTATTGCCAATATTGTCATATTTTGAATTGCCGGTTCGTCCGATTCTGTCAGTTTTGCTTATAATTCTATAATAATTATCCAATCGAAATGTTGTAGTATCCCCGGTTTTATCGTACATTTTGAAGTCGTTAGCTTGTTTGTTGTATCGGAAGTTAAGTTGGTAATCGTTTGGAGAAATTATCGAAGTAAGGTTGCCTAATGCATTATATTGAAATTCGAAACTGTTTCCCATTGGTTCAGCAATACTTATGATTTCTCCAACTGAATTGTAGCCGAATTGCAAAGAATCAAATCTATTGACCACGTATGTAATTGGTCGCCTTGCCTTATCATAACGAACCAAAAATTCCGCGTTAGTCCTATCAATAAAACTTGAAATATCGCCGCTATTTTTATATGAATACAGTTCCGAAGTGCCATCGTGAAAGTTTTGTCTTAAAATTCTACCATTTTTATCTCGGAAATATTGGATTGAATTATTATTGAAATCTGTTTTTTGGTTTGGCAATCCTATATGGTTATTGCTGAAATTGATTTTATAATCATTCAGGTATGCGTATGAACTCACAAACCCGAAATTATCATAAGTCATTCTTGAAAAAGGTGTCCCATTCAAATCTACCGAAACAAGATTTCCGTTCAGATAGTTTGCCGATAAGTCAAAGTCATACATCTGAACGCTCTTAATTCGATTATTGTTATTCGTAATCTTCAGCGTATCATGCAATTCATTTACAATTTGTGCCAAATTCAAATCACTATCATACGAAAAGTGCTTTGAGCTATTTGCATCATAGATTTTCGACAAAAGACCAAAAGAATTATATTCAAAATTTGTTGCAAATCCTCTTTCCGTTATTTTTTGGACTTTCTGCCCATACTGATTATAAATATATCGAATGGAATCGCCACCGGAGAAACTAATTTTTGACAGTAAATCATTTTCATATTGAAGCGCGATGGATCTATTTTCGTTATCTACAAAATTTGAAATATTGCCATATTCATTATACAATATTCCGGTCGAATTCATATTTGGGTTAATGATTGAAATCAAATTACCAATCGGGCTGTAATTCAAAGCGTATCTGTTATTATCGCCATTTGTATATGAACTGATTAATGAGGAATTGGCATATGTTAGTCCAAATTTTAACCCATCAGCAAAAATTTCGCTCAATCTCTCCGCATCATCATAGTATATTCTTAACTCGTCGTTTGCGCCATTTGTCGCAGATATAAGTTTATAAAAGCCATTGAAATTATATGTATAATTGAAGTTGTTGTAGTAACTGATTGACATACTTCCGGGTGATGTCAACAATTTATGCGTATTGCCATATTGAGTGATTTGCTTTAATGAACCTAATGAATTATAATCATAAGTTGTTTTTTGTTGTTCTTGATTTACAATTTCACTGACTTTGCCTAACTGGTTATATGAATAAGCTAAGAGATTTTGATTGTCTTTTTTGATTTCTGAAAGCCTATTCATTTTATCATAAGTGAATGCCAATACATTCAGCCCCTTGTCAATACTTGATAATTTTCTGATGGAATTGTATTTATACTCTATTGGTGTGCCATTGTTGATTGATATAGATTCGGCAAGTCCATTCAAGTTATTGCCAAAACCAATATGAACTTGTCCCTGCTTGGTTAAAGCGATTAGATTTCCAAATAAGTCATAGTTGAAAGTAGCAATAGTTTGTGAATTGCGTATAACAGATTCGAGATTGTTTAAAATGCCATACTGAAAAACATATTGAACATTGGATGGAGAGATATAGTTAGTCAGATTGGAAAAGGCATCATATTGGAATAGCTTTGTACCATTTGGGTTTGAATATGAGATAAGTCTTGATAATTTATCATAAGCAAACTTTTCTTGGAATCCTAAAACTGTTCTTTCGGTCATTTCATTATTCAGATTGTAAGTCAGGCTCGAAACTAAGCTATTACCATTATATTCTCTTATCAAATTGTCTCTATCGTCATACTCGTATTTGTATTCTATATTATTGAAGTCAAGCAATGAGGCAAGTTTTCGATTTTTTTCATAGACTAATTGGGCTTGTGTAGCAATTGGAGTTTTGAAAATAATTGTATCGAAACTCATATAATCAACAATGAACTCGGGTAGGTTGCCGATTTTGAGTGATTTTGGTCTCATTGCCGAATCATATAAAAAACTGACTTCGATCCCATCATTAAATACGACTTTAGATAAATTCGAGCCATTGACATATTCAAATAGCTTTGAACTATTATTTGGGTAAGCAATTTTGGTGAACAATCCTTTGAAATTATTCTCGAACATATAAATAATCCTGTCCGGTTGGGTAAAAGAGGAAAAATTTCCGAATTGGTCATATCGGAAATCATACAAAATATCGTCCGAAAAGTAAATTCGAGTCGGATTTCCTCTGCTATCGTTATCAAATCTAATGAGTAGGTCATCAATTTCAAAACTTTTCAAGATGCCTTTGCTGTCGAAGTCAAAATCAAAACTTCTATTGCCACTCGTAATCGTATAGATTATGCCTGTTTGATTTCGCGTAAATTTCCATTGATTGGTTTCAGCATCTGTAAATTCCAATAAATTTCCAAAAGAATCATATGAGTACAGGGCTTGCCTATTCAGAGGATTGATTGACATTGTCAGTAAACCTAAATCGTTATAGAAAAATCTGCTTGTGGATTCGCCGGGATTTTCAATTGCTGTCAGTTCGTATTTATCATTGTAGCTATACAAAACTGTGGAACTGTTTGCTTTAGTGATTCGAGTAGTCCTGAAAAGGGTATCTGAATCAAATTTGTAAAAGCTGCCATTCGGCAAAATTACTTTAAACGCTCCTTTGGGTTTATTGCTTTCAAAGCTGTAATTTTCATTGTTGCCGATTGTTATATTTTTCACTGAAAGGTCTGATTCATATTCAACATTGATGCTGTTTCCGGCAGGATAAGTTATTTTGCTTAACAAGTTGCAATCATCGTACTCATACCTGTAAATCGAAGCATCAGGATAAGTGACTTTTATCAGATTATCTGCCTCATCATACTCATATCTTATCTCAAGAGTATCGCCAAATCTAAGTTTTGACAATTTTTCATTTGTGTAACTCAATGTCAGTTTGTTGCCCGATGGAAATAGAACTTGAGTCAATCTGTTTTGTTCGTATTGCAATTTGATTTCATTTCCGAAATTATCAACTATATTGCTGACATAATGATTTTCAGGCTCATTGAAGTGAAAATAGCAGGGTCCCGAATTTTTAATTTCATCGCGCAAAATACTTGAATATGAAAACTTACCATTGTCGAATTTGAGTTTGCCGGTAGCACCGTAAATAGGGTGGAAGGTAGAATCTACTTTTTGGAATAATTCAGTTTTGTCGTCCGAAAGCACGATCAAAACATTCTTATTGACATTGTTCGTGCTATATCTGATATTGTAGGAAAACTGCCATTTTGCTCCAAATCTACCATTGAAAGAACTAAGACTATTATAGGTGAATTTTGCATTTATCGGAAAGCCAATGTCATTACTTCTGAAATCGGTTCGTGAGTAAAGTAAATTACCCGTCACAGTATTAACCAAAAGTTGCTCATGCTCTTTGTCAAGACTCGGTGCAGGGCTTACAAAGTGCTGAAAATGATACTTACCTCTTGTCATAGAGCCAATTTGTGGGTCAGAAATAATCGCATCACCATGATTAATGATAAAATTATCCTGCGACAAAAGTGCCTTATGTGCAAACAGGAAACTTAACAAAAATAATATGGTATTCAACTTCATCATAAATAATAGACACAGACTGCTTTTAAATGTTTCATAATCAAAATTCAAATATAAATATAAAATTTTAGGTGCAAAGCATCGTGACATAATATTTCATAAGAGCAAAATGAGTTTAAAAGTTATAACAATTGATTTCTGGAACACTTTATTTGATTCCTCCGGCGGCAAACATCGAAATGCACTACGCTACCACACGATAATGGAGGAGATTTCACATCTTGGAACTTTGGTAACGGATGAAAATTTAGATTTAGCTTTAAAGGCATCATGGGAATTTTTCAATAATATTTGGATTAATCAACAAAGAACTCCAAAACCAGTAGAAACTATCGAATTTTTCTGGAGCTTTTTAAAATTACCATATTCAAAGACTTCAATTGACAAAGTTACACAGGTTTTTTCTGATTCAATTCTGAACTATCCACCCAAAATGTTGATTAACGTTGGCGAAGTACTGCCTATTTTGGCATCGAAATATAAGTTAGGAATTGTCTCCGATACAGGTTTTACACCGGGAACTACGCTTCAAAAACTTATGCAAGACAATGGAATACTCCAATATTTCACATCTTTCAGCTTTAGTGATGAAACAGGTGTTTCCAAACCACATCCTAAAGCTTTTCATAGAGTTTTAAATGAATTTGGTGTAAAGGCTTCGGAAGCATTGCATATTGGAGACATTGAAAAAACAGATATAAAGGGTGCTAAAGAATTAGCTATGATGGCAATCAAATTTTCAGGCGACCCTACCACTACACATCGTGATGCAGATAACCTGATAACTATAGCCGATGCGGAGGTTTTTGATTGGATAGACATTCCTCATTGTATCGAATTGCTTGAAAAAAAGAAAGGGTTGCCTGTATAGGACAACCCTTTTTAATAAATTACTCGAGTCGAAATTACGCTCCGAGTTCGCCTTTGATTTGAGCCACCCAAGATTTGATTCTATCTTCGGTTTGGTCTTCTTGGTTGTCTTGGTCAATTCCAAGTCCAAAGAATTTGCCATTTTCTGCCAAGCCGGCAGAAGTTGTAAATTCATAGCCGTCAGTGGGCCAATATCCGATGATTGAACCACCGTTTTTGAGAACCGGTTTGCCGAGAATGCCAATAGCATCGAGGAAGTTGTCTGGATAACCGTCTTGGTCGCCAAGGCCAACAAATCCAACTTTCTTGCCCGAGAAGTCAAATGATTCATATTCGCCGAATACAGCATCAAAATCATCTTGCAATTCGCCATCATTCCATGTTGGCACTGCAATGATGAATTGGTCGTATTTTGCCATATCATCTACTGAAGCGCTTGACATATCATGAACGTCAACTTCAAATCCATTTCCTTTCAACTCTTTTTCGAGTATTTCAACAACTGTTTCTGTATTACCGGTGTTAGTACCGAAAAAAACGCCTATCAACATAATAAATCTCCGTTTTGTGAATTAACAAATAATGTTTTTCAAAATTAGTAAAAATCTAATCACAAATATAGTTTACGTGACAACAATAGCAAAAAAAAACGCAACCAAATTGGTTGCGTTTTGTAAATATTTTTTTCAACTATTTGTTTTCCAAATCTTTCAGCATTTGATATAAGCCCTTTTTGTCAAGAGTTTTGATTGCTTTAGCAGTAGCTTTTATAGTAATCCAGCGCTTTTCTTCGGGCAACCAGATACGCTTTTTCTGAAGATTTGGCAAAAATCTTCTGCGTGTCTTATTATGAGCGTGTGATACGTTATTACCCGATATTGGTTTTGTACCTGTTAATTGACATATTCGTGCCATGACTAATCCCCATTTATGTTGTTTATTATTACCAAAGATTACAAAAATACACAGAAAGTTTAAGATAAAAAAACTATTATGCTTGAAATTTCTTATAAATTTCAAAAATCTTAGAGATATTATGCTCCCAATCGAAATTCTCCTCTGCAAATTTCCTTGCTACAAGCCCCAATCTTCTTGCTTCATCAGGCTTGTCCAGAAGATGTCGGATAGCTGCAACAAAATCGCTTTTGTTATCTGCAATTATAATTCCGTTTTCTTTTGTTGCCGGAATGCCCTCGGCAGCTACAGAAGTCGCAATTACAGGCAATTCCATTGCTAAGGCTTCGAGAATTTTGATTCTGATGCCGCTGCCCACAAACAAAGGAGCCACAAAAAAAGATGCACTGTTCATGTATTGGTTAATGTCCTCGACATAGCCTAAAAATTCACTCCGATTTATTGTTCTTTTTTCATACTGTCTGGGAGTACCTTTGCCAATAATGTTGAATTTCACTTCGGGATGTGAACTTACAATTTCAGGCATAACATCATCTATCAACCATGTAATTGCATTGACGTTATGAATCCATCGGAAGTATGCAATATGAACAAATTCATTGATATTTCTTTCGCTTGAACTGTTTTGTGTGAACTTATCAAAATCAACACCAGGGTAAATTGTCATATAATTTCCCGTAGGAGCGATTGATTGAGCCAACTTTTTATCTTCATTCGTAATCGTAAAACACATGTCAAATTGGGGGAACATCTTAGCTTCTTGTGACTTGAGTAATTTTGCTTGTCGAGCTACATAAAACTTTTTGGGGTCGAATGGGTTTAAGAATTCACCATATCGTTCCCAAATTCGATGTTCAATATTTTGCAACCTTAAGAAAGCCGGGATTTTCAACAAATCTTTCAAATACAAAGCAAGTGGCGCCATACTTGAGTGTTCGGCATGAATCACATCAAATTGCTTTTCTGAAACGATTTTGTTCAAATTTTCTTTAAGAAAATCGTTAATGTGTTTTCTTAAGTAAATCGGGTAAGTGTCTAATAATGATTTGAATATGCGGATTGGAGTATTGCGTGTAGAGTATTCAATTACATGAACATCTGCATATTTTTTAAAGTGTTCTAAATGATTTTGAGGGATTGGATTTTGCGAAAAAGTAACAAAAGTGACATCGCATCCTAAGGATCTCAATGTTTTTGTCGTATTGTATATGCTGATTTTGCCACCGTCATCTGCCGGAAAAACAAATTGAGGCGATAATTGTAAAACTCTCATTTTTTCTTAAAGTATTTGTTGAATTTGAGAACAAAAAATGATTTGATATAAATATAAACTTTGCGGGACTCGCTAACGCCAAGAGTGACATCGTAATATTTGTCTTTCGGAATCGGCGTGTATTCGTCGCGTCTCGTTGATAATATAACAGGAATTATACTCAAGTATCCTTCGATAAATGCTCCAATTGTAACTCTCATACGAAGAGCATCGAAAAATTGATGAAATATCAACACAAAAGTCCTGCCCAGAGCATCGAAAAATCTGAAATATTTCCAAGTATATCTTATTATTTGCTTGAACATTTTTATCCAACGAGTTGGTCGGACACGGCCTCCCATCGAAGCATAATGTAATGCTCTGATGTTGGGGAAATATCGTACATTGAAACCTGCCAAAATTGCGCGGGCACAAAAATCCATCTCTTCATGACCCCATTCCCAAAAACCGCCGATTTTATCATAAACTCTACGTCTGATAGCTGCTCCAACACCGATAAAAAAGTTTGCTTTATAGCCATCTGAAGGAACATTGCTTTTATCATGCTCAAAGGGATACCAATTCCATACACCAAAGTTATCGTTTACATTGATGCATTCGCATGATATAATATCAACGCTGTCGTGCTTTTGGAAAATTTCGACAACTTTTGCAAATTCATCATCACTTTCAGGGCTTGAATCATCGTCAGTTCGCCAAATAATATCGCCATCGGACATTTCAATTCCAATGTTTATCCCTTTGATATCAATGTTGTCAGGCAATCTCAAGTATTTTATCTCCGGGAAGTTTTCTTTCATCATTTCGGTAGTATTGTCTTCGGAAGCATTATCTATGACGATAATTTCCTTGTTCTCGTAAGTTTGAGCCAAAAAGCGATTGATTGAAAACTTCAAATCTTCGCTTCTATTTCGGGTGACAATGACAACACTGATTTTCATTTGCTTTTCGGTTGATTCTTCAAACATTCAAAAGTAGTGAAAATATTTTATATCGTATATTATAACTAAACTCGATTTGACAATAACATTCGTCAAATATGAGCAGAGGGGCATAAATGGGCGATTTCGCATATTGTGCATTTGGGTCTTCTGGCGATACAAGTGTTCCGTCCGTGATTGATGAAATAATGAGCGAAAATCACCCAAAGTTCCTTCGGAATCAATTTCATCAGTTCATATTCAATTTTTACAGCATCGCTTGTATTTACAAATCCTAACAAATTGCTGATGCGGATTACGTGAGTATCAACAACTATTCCCGGAGTATCAAAGCAATGCCCCAAAATTACATTTGCCGTTTTGCGACCAACACCGGGCAATTTTAGTAAATTGTCCATAGTTTGAGGAACTTCACCACCAAAATCTTCAATAATCATCTTGCAAGCACCACGAATATTTCTTGCTTTTGCTTTGTAAAACCCTGTAGAAAAAATGTCTTGTTCAAGCTCTTCAACATCGACGATTAAGTAATCAGACGGAATCTTATACTTTGCAAACAAATCTTTTGTGACGATATTTACTCGCGCATCTGTGCATTGAGCAGATAGGATTGTCGCGACTAAAAGCTCAAATGGGTTTTCGTGCTCTAACTGAATTTTGACATCGGGATATATTTGCGAAAGGATTGATATTATATCGGCTATTCTGGCTTTCTTGGCTGATAAAGTAGAAGGAAATTTTTGGACAATCATTTTGACTTTTTGATATTATTGCAAATGGAATCGGGTGAATTCCGATTATAAATATAAGATGAGTAAGCAATTTTCGCAATCACTAAACCTTTTTTGACAGCTCTTTCATAAAATTCAGTATCATCGCCATATGGTAGCGCCTTGAACCCACCAAGTTCGATAGCTTTTTCCTTACGAATTACAAAAGTCCCGCCAATAATGCAATCTGACAAATGAATCAACTTTGAAGTATCATTCATGTCCGGAACGTATTTATTGCCATTAATCTTGACACCGCCATGCAACAACTCAACTTGTGGATTTTGGTTTAACACTTTGTGACGAATATCGAGATGGTCGTTCCTGTATTCATCATCAGAATCGAGAAAAGTAGCATAAATTCCCGAAGATGCTAATATTCCGGCATTTTTAGAAAGGGCTTGACCGCGATTTGAATGAAAAATATACTTGAATCTTGGGTCTGCGTCTAAGTATTTTCGGCAAATATTGAATGTTTCATCGGTGCTTCCGTCGTCAACGATGATACATTCCCAGTCAAGTTCCACTTGTTTCAGCAAAGAATCGAAGGAGCGATGTAACAAATGTGCACGATTATACGTCGTTACAATGACAGAAAAGTAAGGTATAATATTTTTTCTAACGGCAATATACATCTATGGACATTACTCAATTTTGGACAATCTGTTCAGCAAATTCAATAATTCTAACTTTAGAACAACTCAAAAGCTTCGAACGCTATCGTGATGAGTTGATTTATTGGAATGCAAAAGTAAATTTAATCTCACGCAAAGACGAAGAGAATATTTTTGAAAGACATTTTTTACATAGCTTGGCTATTTTGAAATACGTCAAGATTCGCTCCAAATCAAAATGTCTTGATATTGGAACCGGTGGCGGCTTTCCGGGATTGCCAATCAAAATCGCAAATCCCGAAATCAATATGATGTTGATTGATTCAATCAGGAAAAAGGTCAAACTTACCGAAATGTTTGCCCAACACACAGGATTGAGGAAAATTGAAGTCGCAACAATTCGCGCTGAGGACTTAGCAATCGGAACAAAAGAATTTATCCAATTCGATTTCATAATGGCGAGAGCCGTGAGCAGTATTAAGAATATTGTTGATTGGTCCTACAAATTTTTATCCGATTCCGGGCTGTATGTTTTGCTCAAAGGTGGCGATTTGACTGACGAGATTGCCGAACTTAAACAAGCCTACCCTTCGATGAAAGTTCGCGAACATTTGATTGATATGTACGGGTGCGATTCATTCAAAAAAGATGAAAAGAAAATTGTAATCATCGGCAAGAGAAGCCTTGAAATGAATGACAAAGTGCTTCGTCAAAATAAAGAGTAGAATAGACTTTAAGCAGCAAATGAGAAATATAACAAAACTAATAATAATCATGATGATTTTTGTAGCAGCCGATATGGTAGCACAGCAAATTTCATCATCTTTTAAAATTGCCCGAGTGAAATATTCCGGTGGCGGGGATTGGTACAACGACCCGGCTTCCGAAATTGAGCTATTGAAGTACGTTCAGAGAAACACGAATCTGAAAGTTGAACCTGTTTACGAATTTGTTGATTTGAGCACCGACAAAATCTTCGATTACCCATTTTTGTTCCTCACGGGACACGGTAACGTGAACTTTACAGATAGCGAAGTTCGCCGTTTGAGAGCTTATTTGCAAAATGGAGGATTTCTCTACATTGATGACGATTACGGTTTAGACCCATTCATTCGTAAAGAAATGAAGAAAGTTTTTCCCGACCAAGAATTTGCAGAATTGCCATTTTCACATGGCATTTTCAATGCACATTTCAAATTTCCTAATGGAGTGCCAAAAGTAAACGAACATGACGGCAAGAAGCCACAAACCTTTGGGCTATTCTACCGTGGCAGACTTTGCGTAGTATTTACTTACGAAACAAACCCAAGCGATGGTTGGGCACCACCCGACATCCACAAAACACCTCCCGATAAGCGGGAACTTGCTTTCAAATTTGGTACTAATCTTATAGTATGGGCATTAAGTAATTAAGGAATTAAAATGAAAACCGATAGAATAAATTTTTCTGAACTTGTTGATAAAGTGAAATCAGTCAGGCGACTTGAAAGCAGTGTGTTATTGCTTACAGGCTTGTTGAGTACGCTGATAGTTGCTTTTGCCGTGCTTTTTTTGATTACGATTGTAGAATCCATCGCTCACGGTAGCGTTATGTTCAGAACAGCGCTCGTAACAGTCTTTGTGGGTTTGACAGCTGCTGCGGCATTTTGGTATTTATTCCCGGCGTTGATGAGAGCCTTAGGAATTAGAAATAATCCCTCGGAGTACGATATAGCCCTTAGAATCGGAGAATATTATCCCCAAGTTAAAGATAATTTGTGTAACGCAATGCAATTGGTGCCGCTCATAGACAACCCACGCGGTGCTTCGCCTGAATTGGCTTTAGCAGCGTATTCTAATGTTTCAAACATTGTAAAAGATTTAGATTTTACCGTTATAATCGATAAAAACAAGTTGAAAAGAGCAGGAATCCTGTTCTTTGCGATTGCATCTGTATTCATCGCATCGCTTACGATTTTCAGCACAACTTTGGGCGAATCCCTATTCAGAATCTCCAAATTTTCCACTTCATTTTTGCCACCTGTGCCTTTTACAATGGACATCGAACCAAAAGATGATACAATTTTAAGAAGTCAAGCAGTTGAAATCAAGGTAATCGTAAAAGGGGAGATGCCCGACAAAATCTATTTGAATTTGCGTGAAGATTTGCAATCAAATTTTGATAAAATCGAACTCAAACCCAATGAAAGCGGCGAATATGTCTATGCGATAAATTCATTAAAAAGTTCAATCACTTTCTATGGCTCGACTGAATGGTTTAGCGAGGAAATTGTTACTGAAACCGGAAAAATTAGCGTAGTTGATAAACCAATTGTTCGTTCAATTAACGGCAGACTGATTTATCCTTCATATACAAATACAGCACCGAGATATTTCGATGAGAAAAATGGCGACCTTTCGGCTTTACTTGGCAGCAGAGTCGAAATTTCTGTATTCAGCAGCAAACCTGTCGTCAAAGGGAACATTGTCTTTGTTACCGCGAATGCAAATATGGAAACAGGTGAGGAATCCAATACCAAACTTGATACTACAAAATATGCTCTTTCAATCTCCGGAACTCAACTCAGTTCATCGTTCAGGATAAATCGCTCAGGCTATTATTATGTCGAAGTATTTGATGATGCCGGAAATACTAATGAAGAGCCGATAAATTACTCAGTAATCGCACTAACAGACGAATATCCGAAAATCAGTATGGTTGAACCTGAATTTGACGTAGAAATCAATACAAATGCATTATTGCCAATCAAAACATTAGTCAGCGATGACTACGGAATTTCGACTTTGAAGCTCTATTATCGTTTGGCTCAATCTCCATATGCCGCTCCGGACGAGAAATTCACAGCTATTAACGTAAATTTCGTCAAAGACAGATTAGATATGGAAGTCAACTACATTTGGGATTTGAACAGCCTTGGGATTATGCCCGATGATATTTTCGAATTTTACCTCGAAGTTGCCGACAATGATATTGTCAGCGGTCCAAAAAAATCCAAGACTCAGACCGTCAGCGTAAGGTTGCCCTCGTTATCGGAAGTGCAAAAAGATGCTGAATTAGCCCAAGAATATATCGAGAAAAATCTTGACAAATTGCTAAAAGAAACGCTGGAAATCAAACGCGACCTTGAAGATTTGAACCGTGATTTGGCGAAAAATAAAAATAAAGAACCCGATTGGCAGCAAAAGAAAAAAGCTGAAGATTTGTCCAAACGCCAAAATGAATTGCGTAAAGAAATGAACAAATTGAGTGATGATTTGGAACAAACCACTCAAAAAATGGAAAATAACAACCTTATTTCCCAAGAAACACTCGATAAATTCAAAGAGCTCCAAAATTTGATGAAACAAGTTGATTCCCCTGAATTGCGTAGAATGCAACAAAAAATGCAAGATGCCATTCAAAACATGGACCAAGATGCAATGAAAAAAGCAATGGAACAATTCAAATTCGACGAAGAGCAATTCCGCAAAAACATCGAAAGAACGATGAAGATTTTGAAGCGAATCCAAGCTGAACAAAAAACAGATGCTTTGCGTAAAAAAGCCGAAGATTTGGCTGAACGCCAAGAGCAATTGTCAGCGGATACCGAAAAATCTGACCCAAAAAATCAGCAAGCGCAAGATGAACTCTCAAAACGCCAAGAAAAATTGGAAAGTGAATTAGACCAACTTGAAAAGGATTTAAATTCGCTCGATGATTTGTTGAGTGAATTGGGCGAGGAGCAGCTCAAAGAGAATGACTTGCAACAAGCAAAAGAAGAATTGAACGCCCAAGAAACTAAATCGGAAATGGATAAATCGGAAAAATCGCTGAAATCCGGTGATTTCAAAAAATCCCAACCATCTCAGAAAAAAGCTGCCGAAAATCTCAAAAAATTCGCCAAGAAAATGGATGAAATGAAAGAGAATATGAAGCAACAAGGAATGGAGCAGGCTATCAAGCAAATGCAAAAATCCTTGGAAGATATGATTGAACTTTCGAAAAATCAACAATCAGTTCGGAATAATACTTCAAAGAGCGATTTCAACTCGACTCAATTGCCTAAGCAAGCCCAAGAGCAAGCAGAGCTTTTCGAATCATTGGCAAACGTTGCAAAAGCTATGGCTGAACTTTCCGAAAAAAGTTTTGCCGTTACTCCCGAAATGGGAATGGATGTAACCAACGCTTTGAGCGAAATGAGAAGTGCAGTGGAAAATATGGCTGACCGAAACATCAGAGGAGCGAATCAAGCCCAAAACAATGCAATGGGCTCGATGAACAAAGCAGCTTCGCAAATGCAAGATATGGTGCAAACGATGAAAGACCAGCAAAACGGTTCGTGTAATAATCCCGGTGGCGAAGGTGAAGGCGAGGGAGAAGGACAAGGTCAAGGGCAAGGTGGTGGAATGGGAATGTCACAAAAGATGCAAGAAATTGCAGCCCAACAACAGGCTCTAAACCAAGCTATGCAAAAAATGATGGAAGGTGGCTCCGGTCAAGGCGGAAGAGAGCAAATGCAAAAACAAGCCGAAATGGGCAAACTTGCCGATAAACAGGGTCAAGCACAGAAATCTCTCGAAGAATTAGCCGAAGAACAAAAGCAATTTGCTCCAAATAAGGAAAAACTCGGGGAATTGAACCGCATTGCCAAGGATATGGAAGAAATTATGAATGACATCAACAGTGGTAATGTCACTCCGGAAACTTTGAAAAAGCAGGAACGAATCCTTTCACGTTTGCTTGATGAATCGAAATCCGTTCATGACCGCGATTACGAAAAGCAACGTAAAGCCGATTCGGGACAGAATATTTTTGGTGACAACCCGAATGACCTTGATTTATCAACCCAAGAGGGACGCAAGGAATTGATGAGACAACTATTGGAACGCAGCAGCAAATCATTTTCGAAAGATTACGAAAACTTGATTCGTGCATATTTCAACAATTTAGAGAAGAATAATCAGTAGGTTTTGACGGAACAGGAAAATCACCTCACCCCGACACAAGACAACCTCACCCCGACCCTCTCCGAAGGAGAGGGAGTAAGAAAAAAATAAAATTTTGTAGGGACAGAACAGCGTTCTGTCCTTTTTTTTGTTTTGTGTGGGTCAGGGATAATCACGAAGAACATTTGTGCTATAAACATGTGACTCCTTCGGAGTCAAGATTTCAACTCACCTTCTTGCACTCATCTTACTTTATAAATATAAACAGAAGAATGCATTGGATTGTCATTAATTAGGTATACATCAATCAAATCATTGATATCATTTGATTCGCCAACATCATTTGTAAGAAATGGAATAGGCTTCGTAGTATAAAAATAGTCCCTTTTAAAACCAAATTTAATCAATAACGGGTAGTAGGAACCGTTGGAGCAATATTTTTCTGAAAGTTCAATGTTCTCCTCAATTAGCATAGCTTTTCCATCCAAAATTTCCCAGACGTCGTAGAATCTTTCTCGTTCAGGAGAATTCGCGTCTTTATCTTTAGGTTTGGACCAAAATACAAAAATCTTGGAATCATTAACAAATTGAACGAAATCAATTGTGAATATTCGGAAATACATTCCTAACAATCCGTCAAATGCCAGGCTTGGGGAGGTATGATCAATTTCTATATCATTATTTGAAGAATCATTCCAACCCTCTTTGGCTGTACTAAATGTAAAATGATTTCTAGATTCAATATTATAAACTTTGATTTTATAATCAGTTGGATTAGAAATAGCAAAAAGGTCGTTTTTAATGCTTTCGAGTTGTCGCTTAACGTAAGTAAATTGTATATTCTCGGGATTGGCAACCGGAATATATAAATCTGAGCCATCAATTAAATTATATTTATAGGCATAAGTTTGAGTAGTATCATTCTTATTATTGCTGCTAAATGCGCAGAACGATAACTCAACTGTAGTTTCCTCGTCAGAACTAAAATCCATTCTGAACATAGTATTGGGCAATTCAATCATTTGTTTCAAATTCAAACTATATCTGTCAAATATCCATAGATGTTGTAAATCTAACAAAATATAATCAGAATCATTTACTAAAATGTCAACTATATCTACAATTCCCTTAAATGGTATTGACAACTCGTGTTGGTAGATTATAGTGTCCTTGAGAACTTGCATTTGATAATGTGTAATTCCATCGCTTGTCCTTTTTACCGGATTTAACCTGAATAAGGTATCCTTCCGAAAATCTAAAGGGTAGATTTTACCACCCCCATAACTTTCTTCAATAATTATTTGCTTTATATCAAAGCCATCATAACAATCCATACCCTTGAGGGCATGTGTGAATAACGAAAGAAATAATATACAATTAATTGATGAAAGAAGTTTCATTCCTCAGCTCCACTGGATTCTTACTATTTTACGAATTTTCAACATTAAATTTCCAGTTTGTATGTTTATGCATTTCTAACATAATAAAGTTTTTCTATAATTGCAAATTATTATTCCGTCAGATGTAACATCTGACAGGACGGAGCAAAATTCTTTAATTCCCCTCTTGAGGGGTGTCTGCGCAGCAGACCGGGTGGATGGTATTGTTCTCAAATTCATTACCTACGAATAAATTCATGGGCTATGTTTGTCAAGGTTTTGTAGAACTGGACAAAAAAAAGAGCATGTCTTTGTGGGACACGCTCTAAACATAAACAATTTTTCGATCTGTTTTATACCGGTCTGCGACCGCGAATCAGTCTTACTAAGATTATAACTACGGCTATCACCAAGAGTATGTGAATGAATCCGCTCATTGTATATGAACTTACCATTCCGAGAAGCCAAAGAATAATCATGACTACAGCAATTATATACAACATAAATACTCCTAATAATTTGTTCAAAAATGCAATAACAACATTTTAAATTCAATTAGTGATAGTATGTTTGCCTTTATGCCTGTAAAAAATCCTTTCTTATTCTTAAAGAGTTTCTAAGTATTATTACGAATTTGTAACTTCTATCTTTTATTATATAAATAAATATATTATTAATGCCAAATAATAATTTTAAGTAGAACAAAAAAAAGCCGCCCGAAATTAATCGAGCGGCTTATGATTTAGATGCAATTCAGGAATTAACGCACTATCGAGAGTGCTTTGGAAACTACTGAATTGTTCGTTTCGAATGTTACGAAATACATACCGGTCGGCAATTTGCTAACGTCAACTGAATGCAGATGTGTTCCTTGCATCAATAGCGATTTTGCATCTGTTACTGTGATTACTTCGCGTCCCAGAACGTCAACTATGCTCAATTTGGCACTTGTGACATCATGCTTGACTGAAATTGTAATTGTAGCAATGTTATTTGCCGGATTTGGAATTACTGATTGGATTTCCGAATCATTACCCATATCGAATCCATCATTCATTACCGATGAAATTGGATTGGTCAGCATCAAACTACCGTTTGAAACCGGTATTGATTCTTCATCGAATGTAGTAAATTCAATCTCAGCATTTGTATCATCAACGTTCGAAAGTGTAATGTAAATCGGGCTAACACGCGTTAGAGCTTCAACTCCAAGTGTTCCTAAGCCGGGAACAGTAATGATATATGAGCCATCATCCTGCTTGCGCGGAACTAAATAAGCGGGCTCATCTCCGGCATTTGGAGGACCTACAGCTAATATTCTCATATTATTTGTTGGTTTGATTCCAATTGCAGCAATACTTTCGTTGTAACCGTTTGAACTACTGAAATACATTGCGTATGTACGTACTCTGTCAGGTTTGTGATTCATTTCTATATCCAAAATATCCGGTGCAGCACCAGGCACTCTTGCCAAATACGGAATCGGTTCGGTCCAGAATGTTTCATCAAATCCTTCGATTTTATATGCATATCTGACATTAACTGTGAATGACAACTGCGGAGTACTCTTACCAATTCTAAATGTAATTCGACCGTCATCCCCGCGTGCAAAATTGGTAGCTACATAAGCTATGTCATCTTGAACGATACCTTTTTCGTCTCCGTTCGAAATTTCAACGATATTGACTTCAGATGAACGCATTTCAATACCTGTGATGACAACGTCATTGTCCTCATGATCCGGGCTGATTACCCACAAAGTACCGTTGGTTGCGTCATCCATGATTATTGAAGTAATCTCGGGGTGTTCGTTCTGGAATTCATCGCCACCAGGTTTGACTTCTCCTGTGAGCCTATCAAATTTAATTGTTCCAACAGCAACATCCCAAGGTAAGAATTTCCATTTTCTAACTACGGTATAAGTGATAATCGTATCACATGTACGGCATTCACAATCTGTGAAGCTGTATCTAATTGAGTAACGTAGTGTGTCACGACATTTCAATCCACCGGAGAATGGTGGGAATAGCATATTAAGATGAAGTACGGCTCCTTTCGTCCAATCAATGCATTGTCCCGGACCCCATTGAGCTTCGCGACTGAAGATAGACAATAGCTGTGGACCGGGCGCCGGCGGAACAGCTAAGTTACCACCTGTTATATCACCAAATATACGGGTCCATGCAGATGCATTATTTCCACAAACTCGTCTCGTTTGAGCACTTACAATTGTAGCTGTAAATGATTTAATCGGAGCAGGTCCTGCAATCATTGGTATTGCCATCGCAACTGAGCCTGTAGAGCTATTAGCACTGATTTTAGGAGTTTCGATTTTATGAATAAATTTAGCACAACATTCATCTATTGGCGGTTCGTTCGGACAATCAGGTAAATCCCTCTTAATACTGTCACGACAAACTTCTCCATTGCAAAGTAAGCTGTAATTTATAGTTATAGGATTATTGGCAGAAGTATGAGCGAAGTTTGTATTTATTGTCCATGAAGTTGTAGCCAAAGTAAATGTAGATGGAGTGAAAGTACCATCCGGTGAACTTATAATCAAGGTCGCAGGAGCACACGAAACTGCACTGATAGAGAAAATGTATTTCTTCAACCCATCAGGAGTCACTCCGTCGCACTTGACATCTATTTTCAACTCTTCAAAACATGGCTTAGTTTGAGTTACTGTATCAATTGCCACACATGCGGTAGGCGATTCTAGTTGCCCCGCAAGTTGGAATGTTGGAATACTACTCTGAATCAAGTGCTTAGTCCATCCACTTACTGCAAATGTATTACATGCAGTTTGTTTAGGTTGAGCATTTGAGCCAACAGTTCCGGCAAAATCAATTGTTGCTCCGGTTAGAGGTATTGCACTCGGTCCGAAATAAGCAGCGATATTCTTTTGACCTGCACTCCAAGTTGCTGCCCAAGTTCCTACTGATCCGCAACCAATTGTAAATGCTGCGCTCGGAATTCCTGTAGGGGCGAGGTTGTTGACATTTGACAAAGTAGCCGATGCATTATTCCACGATGAGAATATTGAAGGAGTTGCAGCTGTTAATGATGAATAAGTGACATCGTATTGACTGCCACGTGTACCACAACCTTGAATAATTTTACCATCATTGGCACCATCATTTCTCGGTAACAAATCAACAAATGTCACATGACGAAGTGCTGCAGTACCCGAAGAATTCATACGCAAACGATAATCAACCGTAGCGCCTGCTGTAGTCGAAATCGAAGGACTGTAATTCGGGTCAGTCGGTTTCTTAACGCCTTTCATCAAATTGTACCCAACGACACCGGTAATTAATACATAATCAGTATTTGACGGATATGGCGTTGTGCCAAGCGAGCCACCTGACAGTACGAATTGATTAGGTACACTACCCAAAGCTGCGGTATCGCGAACTTTCACGTCAAATTCGATAAAGTAGTATGGAACTCCCGATGTACCGTACATTCCACAATTTGTGTAGAATATATTTTGACATGTAGCAGGAATTGTATCTAGCGTTGCTGTTACTGTATTTGAAGTATTATTGTACGATAAATTGACACCAGTCCAAGGATTGGTCGGCGTTGAAGTACAAGGAGTATTCCAAGTATTGCTTATATATGATGACGGATTGCCAATATATTCGAGATTCGGGTCAAGAACATCAGTAATTGTAGAACCTGTAATCGGCATACCACCTGTATTTTGTACTCTCAAGCGATATCTAAATGTCGAACCCGGAGTATAATCTACTTGTTTGTTGCAAACTTCCTTCCAAACACAAGGTTTTGCAGCAGGAGCATCTACAACAAAAGAGTTACAAACAGTTTGTGGTGCATTGCCAGGTATATACAAATGTGCACAATTAGTAATTGTAGAGCCAACAACTGCATTAGCAGGAATTGTGAAATTGATATAAACATAACCGCAAGCCCCCGGAGCCAAAGTATCAGTTATACTTACAATACCTGAATTGAGCGTGGCGTTAAGATTCCATACAGAACCTAAACTATAATTTGATAATTGCGTAGGAAGTGTATCCAATGCTGTAATTACAATTGGTGTTGTACCTGTGTTGCAAATATAAATCAAATATTGTCCGGCGCAACCGGGTTGGCGATTTGTATAAGCCCATTTGCTGATTGAACCGCTTGTGAATGATAATTTCTGAACACAAGTTTGGTTACTTACCAAGCTGAAATTACTACAAGGTTGGTTTGTACTACCGAGTGAACCCGATAAAGTAGCTGAGTTTGTTATGTTTGTCCCGTTCGGGAATAGCGCGGGTGGATAATATACAGTGAACTGGCAGCAGACCGAGTTGTAAGGCTGCGTAGCGCTCATGTTTCCCACATTCCATGTTATTACGTTGCCAACTTGTGTCGCACCACAATTAGAATTAACTAATACTGCGCCAATAGGCAAAGTATCTGTCACGATACCACTTACTAAATTCAATTGTCCTGTAGTACCAACGGATTTATAAACGCAGACTTGATAGGTGATTGTATCGTTACCCGTTGCATAAGGACAATTACCGCCTTGCCATGATGCACCAAGCGGATATTTGTTGATACCCCAAGGATTGACAGCAATCGCCGAAGTTGTTACATAAGGTGTACAAAAATCATAGTCTTTGCCGTTTAACATTCCTATCAAACAGACATTGTTTCGGGCACTTGTTCCCGGGCACGTTACACCATTTGGGAATGCAACAGTCACGGTAAATGAACCTGTACAACCGCTCGGTAAACTAGCCCAACTTAGCGAGTAGGGTCCACCCATAGCATTTATCGCCGGAGCCACTACAGTTGGAGTTCCGCAGGCACTTGTGAATGAATGTGCGAGAAATTGTAACCCTAATGGGATCTGGTCTGTTATGGTTACGTTAGTCGCTCCTGCCGGAATCGTAAAGTATATCGTGTAACTAAAAGGCTGTCCTGTAGCAATTGTCGTATCGCTAACAACCTTTTTGAGAATAAAACCATCTTGTTGGTTTTCGGCAACCCAACTTTGAGAGTTAGCTTCTAAACTCATCAAAATTGGTATCAGAAACAACAAAAAAGCAATAGAAAACTTTTTTGTTAAAGAGTATCTTAACATCATCTTAACACCTTTTGAAAAATGGAACGAATAATTTAACCAAACATATAAAACAATGTTAACATAAAAAATTATTTAATATTAATATTTTATATTGTGATTGTTGTAGTTTTTTATGTTATTATGATGTAGGATTAAGTTAATGTTTAAACGTAAAAAAAAGTTCTTTATATCTATATATTACAATAGGTAACAAGAATTATTTAATGTGTGTTTTAATGTGCTAATAAATTTGTTCCGCATGTTACTGCTGCATCTGATTTAGAAATTATCATGATGAAAAATCAACAAAATTGACAATAAATTTGATTAATATGGGAAAGAATTGAAAAGAATACGTAAAAACATAGTCCAAAAGCTATAAATTAAGTTGATTTGTATAATAGATTGGAAAATATATAATATACGATTTATTAATAAAGGTAAACCAATAGTTATAGCTAAGGACATTGTTGAGCTATGTGACACTGTGTTGATCAAAAAGGATAAAGAAATCACAGCCAACAACTTCAGTCATCAGCAATTCTAACCACTTGCGGACAAAATCTATAAACTGTTTAAATTACTTTCGGCTAATGTCAAAGATACTTTTAAGCTTGCAAGTTTCTCCTGCTCACTTTGGATTACTTCCGGCGCTGCGTTACTCATGAATTTCTCGTTACTCAATTTTTTTTCTCCGGATATAATCAAATTCTTCAATCTTTCAATTTCTTTCGAAAGCTTAATTTTCTCTTGTTCTATATCAATTGCTTCACCAATTTCGAGATACAATTCGATTTCATGCACTATGGTCGTCAAGCAAATAGAAGGACGGTCCACATTCACACCGACTTTCACTTCAGAGCAACGCCCCAAAAATGCAACAATTTCATTTTCAGATTGGAAGAATTGAGCGATTTCCTCGTTTTTGCACGATATTGTCAAAGGCAATTTCTTCGATGGCGGGATATTTTTAGATGCTCTCAGCTTTCTGGTTTCTTCGATAATTGTTTGCAATAGCATGAAATTGCTTTCTATTTTTGTATCAATCAACTTATCGTCAAAATCTGCGATGTTATGAGTACTGATTGATTCGTTTTCAGACTTTTGATTGAGCAAATGCCAAATTTCTTCTGAGATAAACGGCATAATTGGATGAATCAACTGCAAAATAGTTTCATAAACATGAATTGCAAAATTGATAGTTTCAATTCTTCTTTCAGGGGCTGCATCTTGTCCGGTTTGAACTTTGACTATTTCAACGTACCAATCGCAAAAGTCTCGCCAAATAAAGTCATAAAGTGCTTTAGAATAATCGTTAACTTTGTAATTAGAAAGCATTAGCTCCGATGACTTGAGAACATTGTTTAAGCGAGAGGCAATCCATTTATCTGAAGTGGAATAGTCTTTGGGTAGCAATATAGTATTATTATTTAATCCGGTATCTGATACAATTTGTTCCTTTTTCATCAACAAAAATCTTCCGGCATTCCAAATTTTGTTGCAAAAGTTCCGCCCGATTTCCATCGAAGGTATGTCCTGAGTTTCGATATCGACTTCCATACGGACATCTAATCCCAACGGCGACAAATAAATCATAGTAAATCTGACAGCATCAGCACCATATTTGTCAATTACATTCAATGGGTCAGGAGAATTGCCGAGAGATTTTGATAGCTTTCGCCCCTTGCCGTCTCTAATCAAACTCGTGAAATAAACATCTGTAAACGGAATCGTATTTTTGAAATGGGAAGTAGCCATAATCATTCTTGCAACCCAGAAAAAGATAATATCAGGTGCAGTAACGAGCAAATCTGTCGGCAGGAAGCGTTTCATATCGTCCGTTTCGTCAATAACTCCATCATGAAGCCATTGCATAGTTGTCATGGGCCAAATCCATGACGAAAACCATGTGTCCAATACATCGGTGTCCTGGCTCAAAAATGCACTATCATCTAGATTTAGCTTGATTCTTGCCGATTGCTCATCATGTGCCGCCACAAATCTGCCGTCTTCCGAATAATAAACCGGGATACGATGTCCCCACCAAAGTTGGCGGGAAATACACCAATCTCTAATATTATTCATCCAATGTTCGTATGTTTTTACCCAATGATGAGGGTGGAATCTAATTTGTCCGGATGTGACTTTTTCAAGAGCTTCTGCAGCGAGTGGCTTCATACTTACAAACCATTGGTCACTAAGATATGGTTCAATTGGTTCGCCACCACGTTGCGAAAAGCCAACATTATGTACATAATCCTCAGTTTTTTCAATCAAATTGCTTTTATTCAAATCTTCAACAATTTGCTTACGTGCTACGAATCTATCCAAATTAGCGTACTTTCCGGTCATTTCATTTAAAGTGCCATCCGGATTGATAGTATTGATAATCTCAAGATTGTGGCGTAGTCCAACTTCAAAGTCATTAGGGTCGTGAGCAGGCGTGATTTTAACACATCCCGTGCCGAACTCGGGGTCTGCATAATCATCAGCAATGATTGGGATTCGCCTTCCGACTAATGGCACGCATACAAATTGCCCAAGCAAATGTTTGAAACGTTCATCATTAGGGTTGACTGCAATTGCAATATCACCAAAAATAGTTTCAGGGCGTGCAGTAGAAACTGTTATATAATCCACACCATTGTCGAAATAATACCTCATGGTATAAAGATGCTCTTTTACTTCTCTGAAATCCACTTCTTCGTCGGAGAGTGCAGTCTGAGACAGGGGAGACCAGTTGATGATTCTTTTGCCTTTATAAATCAAACCTTCTTCGAACAATTTTATAAAGACTTCCCTGACAGCATAACTTGGGGCTTCGTCCATCGTAAATATTTGCTTGTTCCAATCGCAGGAAGCACCGATTGTTTTGATTTGCTCAATTATTATACTTCCGTACTTTTCTTTGAATTGCCAGACTCGTTCGAGAAATTTTTCTCTGCCTAAGTCATATTTTGTAAGCCCTTCAGCCGCAATCTCTTTTTCTACTCTGGTTTGGGTTGCAATTCCGGCATGGTCAGTTCCCGGAAACCAACAAACGTTGTAGCCTTGCATCCGTTTTCTTCGGATTAACATATCTTGAATTGTCATATTTAATACATGTCCGAAATGAAGAATGCCCGTAACATTGGGCGGAGGCATGAGAATACTGTAATTTTTAGTCGAATTTATCCGGTTGGAATCAAATAGATTGTTATCGTTCCAGATTTTATACCATTTACTCTCTACAGAATTTGGTTCGTATGCTTTAGGAAATTCATTTATCATAAAATCATTTTTGAATTAGTCGTTATACAAACTTTAAATTTACCAAAAAATCGAGACTTATTGATACATATTTGCAAATACTACGTAATTGTTACCTAATTTATAATATTTTTGTATATATATTCGTTTCAGATTAGGTTGAAATAAAAAATATTACGATATTTGCGTACTATTAAATATATCGTTAATTAGAAAAAATGAGAAACTTGTTATATTATTTTACAATGGAGGCTATATGAATTTGAAGAGATTCGCAATTGCTTTAGGTTTAAGCTCTGCAATCCTTTTTTCAACTATGTCGTTTACAAGCTGTACTTCAAAAATTACTGAAGAACAACTTGCACAATTGGCTGAACTAAGAAAGAAAGAGATCCAACTAAACCAAGCTATCACTAATAAACAATCGGAAGTACCAAAATTGGAGAGCGAAATTAACTCTCGCCAAGCAGTATTGAACGATTGTAATAAGGACAGAGACTTTATTAAAACCAAGTTGTCGCAATGGCCCAATGTTTGGCCCGATTACACTCCTAATAACTAATTATGTTAAACATTTAAAGACAGAAAACTATGAAAAACTTGTTAATAATTCTCGCCTTATTGATGATTGCGTCTGTAGCAATCCAAGCTCAGGAGGTTCCGCCACCTGCAAACAAACCCGATATCGAATTAACTGAAGATGAAGCTACTTTAAGAATTAACCAATATCTTCAAGTTGTTCAAGATTTGGAAAGAAGATTGAATGATGCAAATGTTAAGGTTGATGGTTTGAAAGCCAAACTTGATGATGTCAACAAGCAACTTAGAGATTGCGAAGAAGAAACTAAAAATCTTTTAGGTGCTACCGATGCTGATATTGCAGCTTTCAAGCAAAGATTGGGCGTTATCGAAAACAAAGTTCGCGAAATGCAAAGATTATCAGATAGCCAACTTGCTGACCGCCAAGAAGAAGTCATGCAATTGGAAGCTGATTTGAACGAACTTAGAAAAAACAAACTTTCTCTGATACCTGAATTTTACAATAAAATTATTTCATTGGCAAAAGATATCAAAGGACTGTACAGAGAAAAGAAAATCACTACTTACACCGTTGGCACATGGGCTGAAAATCGCGACTGTTTGTGGAATATCGCAGGCAAAATCGAAATTTACGGCGACCCATTCATGTGGCCCAAAATTTGGCAAGCAAATACTGACCAAATCAGAAATCCTGATATTATCCATCCGGGTCAAGTATTGCAAATTCCTGTCAAAGGACCAAAATCCAGCGAAGAAATCAGAGCTGAGCGTACTTACTGGAGAATGAAGAAAGAAGCTCAAGCTGAAAATGATGCTGCTGTACAACCCGGCGTTAATTAATGATTATTGTATTATTTTGAAAAAGAAGCCCTGTTTCGTTTACGAAGCAGGGTTTTTATTTGGTACTCTGAAACTTAGTTCTTATTTTTAAAGATTATTCAAAGTGGAGTAATTAAAATTGACAGAGAAGCGTATTGAATTTGAAGACATTGAGCCGGTCGCACTTTTTGGGACTAATGACATTTTTATCAATATGATTGAAAATCGTTTCAAAGCCGGAATTATAGTAAGAGGAAGTAGTCTCATACTAAAAGGAGAGGAAAACGAGATTGAAAAAATCGAAAAAATATTGAACGAAATGAACTATATGTTGAAACGAAATAAAAATCTGACCGAAAGCGATGTCAAAACTGTTATTGATTTGGTAGATAACAAGCCAAAAGGCTCTGATAGTCAATCAGCTAGATTTATGAATCAAGTTATTTTTCAAGGTGTGAAGGATTCCATCAGAGTTCGGAATGCAAAGCAACACGATTATTTCAAATTAGTTCAGCAAAATGACCTTGTGTTTGCCATTGGACCGGCAGGTACAGGTAAAACTTTCTTAGCAGTAGCCATGGCATTAGCATCATTGCGGAATAATGAAGTAACACGCATAATTTTATCAAGACCTGCTGTTGAAGCAGGAGAATCCTTGGGATTTTTGCCCGGAGATTTGCAAGAAAAAATTGACCCTTATCTTAGACCATTAATGGATGCTTTGCATTTCATGATTTCTGCGGAAAAAGTTAAATCACTAATCGAAAAAAACGTAATCGAAATTACTCCTTTGGCATATATGCGGGGTCGTACTTTGAGCAACTCATTCATCATATTGGATGAAGCACAAAATGCAACTGCTACACAGATGAAGATGTTCCTAACTCGATTAGGACCTAATTCAAAAGCTATTGTGACGGGTGATATTACACAAATTGATTTGCCGCATCATGCCGTATCGGGGCTGAAAGAAGCTCAAAGACTGCTTAAAAATATTGATGACATCGGCTTCATATATTTCGATAATAAAGACGTAGTTCGACACAAACTCGTAGCCGAAATCATCAAAGCATATGAAAATGACATTGCCAAAAAAGAAGCTATTGAAAATAAGAGCGAAAAATAAAAGAATAAGATAATGACACTATTCAAAATTGGCTTTCTGACCTTCACTTTAATTGATTTGTTCGATATTATTATCGTAGCTCTGATAATTTATTGGATTTATCGTTCATTGAAGAACACTGTCGCAGTGCAGATACTCTTTGGAATGGTCATTATAATTGGATTGCAATTCATTACCGAAGCTGTCAATTTTAAGTCATTGAATTGGATTTTAAGGACAATTTCGGATATTTGGCTAATAGCATTTATAATATTGTTCCAGCCGGAACTTCGGAAATTGCTGATGATAATTGTCAGAAGCCCGATTTTTAGGGTATTTGTAAAGCCCAAAATCTCAGAAACAGTTGATGAAGTAATCGAGGCTGCTATCGAAATGTCGGAAAAGCATGTAGGAGCCTTAATTGTTTTTACACGTTCTCAAAACGTTCAGATGACAGTTGATACAGGTATCCCGCTCCAATCTATGGTTTCCAAGGAATTACTGCTTTCAATTTTCAATACAAAATCGCCTCTTCATGATGGCGCTGTAATAATAGACAATAACATGATTGTAGCAGCGAGATGCATTCTGCCACTAAGTTCACAAACTAAATTTGGGAATAAAAATCTTGGTACTCGCCATAGGGCGGCATTAGGATTATCGGAACAAGCCGATACCATTGTACTCGTAGTATCTGAGGAAACAGGTGGTATTTCGATTTCCGAAAGTGGAGATATGACTTTGAACATACAACATGACGAAATTGGTGAAATTTTGACAAATCGTCTTTCGCAGACCTAATTATGCTGAATGATTTTCTTAGATTGAATCCCGAAGCACGGGAAAAATTAGTCAAAGACTTGGAGAAGAAGGGGATTTTTGACAAGAATGTCTTGAATGCCTTATTGCAAGTCCCGCGTGAGCTTTTCCTTGACCCATCACTTTTCGTTAGAGCTTATGACGATATGGCACTACCGATTGAATTCAACCAAACTATATCGCAACCTTATACAGTAGCATTTATGACTCAGCTATTGGAATTGAAGCAAGGCGACAGAGTATTGGAAATAGGTACTGGTAGCGGATATCAGAGTATGATTTTAAAATTATGCAGTGCGGAAGTTTTTACCATTGAGCGAATATCACAACTATATCACAAATCAAAATCCTTATTCGAAATGTTGAATTTTAACATTCATATCGAATTGGGAGATGGCAGTGTGGGTTTGCCTGAATTTATGCCTTATGACGCAATAATTGTGACTGCAGGATTGCCGTCAATACCCAATGAATTGGTGAAGCAATTAAAATTCAATGGCAAAATTGTTGCTCCGGTTGGGGATTTGAAATCGCAAACTATGACAAAGCTCATCCGAATTGACGATGATAAATTCACGATTACCGAACATAGCAAATTTCGTTTTGTTCCGCTAATTGGCGACAAAGGCTGGTATATTGATGACCAAAATTAAGTCTATCGCAATCCCTGTCATCATTGGTCCTACTGCTTCAGGTAAAACAAATGTTGCTCTCGAACTTGCCAAAATTGCTCCGATTGAAATTGTTTCTGCTGATTCGAGGCAAATTTATAAATACATGACTATCGGGACTGCTAAACCTTCCAATGAAGAATTGTCGCTCGTCAAGCACCATTTGATTGATTTCTTATTCCCAAATGTTGCTTATAGCGCAGGAAAATTTGCCGAAGATGCACTCATCGCTACCAATGATATTATCAGCCGAGATAAAATTCCTGTGATAGTAGGCGGGACGGGATTCTACATCAAAGCATTTTTCGATGGTTTATCTGACGAACCGGTAAGTGAATCTCGAGATTTGATAAGAGAGAATCTGAATAACATGCTCAAAGACAAAGGCAGAGAGCATCTTTATCAATTGCTGAAACAGATTGACCCCGTTTCGGCTGAAAAAAATCGGGATATGAATCCGCAGCGTATTGTCAGAGCTATTGAATTTTATTATTCATTTGGAATTAAATTTTCCGAATCTCCCGAATCGGAGAAGAAACATAATTTCGTTCCTAAATATTTTGGACTGTTCCCTGAAAGAGAATTTTTATATAAAATTATCAACTCACGCGTAGATAAGATGATTGAGAACGGACTTGTAGATGAAGTAAAGTATTTGCTGTCACTCGGTTTCGACCTCAAATTCAATTCTATGAATACAGTGGGTTACAAAGAAATTATCAATTATCTAGAGGGTCAATCAACACTCGATCGAGCTATTGAGTTGATTAAGCAAAACACAAGACGTTATGCTAAGCGCCAATTTACTTGGTTTAACAAAATTGAAGGTGTAATTGATATTACAAATGACATTGAACGCTTAAAAAATGAATTTAATCTTTTGTAATTCAAATGATTTTTGTTAATTTGTAGTAGCAGATAAAGAGAATTTTACAAAAGTATGAAAACCAGACTTCCAATAATTATATTTTGTTTTTGGGCATTGACTATATCGGGCAAAAGCCAAAGCGATATAGATGCAGCCCAAATCTATCGCGAGACTTTCTTTACCGGATTCAACGAATTAGACAGTGTCTATTCTTTGGGGCTTTTAGTTCGTGATATAGAGAGAACTATCGCACAATCAAAAATCGGTAAAACCGAGTACGGAATTGCCATTCATTCGCTCAATAACGATAAGCCCTATTTTTCGTATAATTTGACAAAACCGCTCACTCCGGCTTCTGTCACCAAACTATTCACATCATTTGCCGCTCTCAACCTTTTTGAAGCAGACTATAAGATTCCAACGAAAGTATTTACTGATGGATATATCAGTATAGATTCCATTTTGAAAGGGAACCTATATTTGGTTGGATTTGGCGATGGCACCTTTTCATTACGAGATTTGGAGCAATTATCTGATAATGTTAAAGAAATGGGTGTGAAAGTAATTCATGGCAATATTTATGTTGATGGAAGCTATTTCGACGGAATCTACGAACGCTTGACTTACAGCGGCGATAAAGATGTCGTAGTTCAACTTCCGCCGATTTCAGCTATTAGTTTGGACAGAAATGTTGTTCAAGCTATTGTTTCCTCAGGCTCCAAAGCAGGTACTCCACTTAGAGTGCAATATATGCCCTCATCTGAGCATTTTTCAACTATCAATTCTGCCACTGTAAGAGGAGGCAAGAAAAGAGCATCTAAGCTTAGAGTAATAACAAAAGCCGGGCAAGACGGCAAACAAATGTTTACAATTTCCGGGAATTTAGCTGCAAATCGAACTTCTTCATTCGGTCACAATCTGACTTTCCCGGAAATGGCGATTGCAGGAGCATTCAAAAGTCGCTTAGAAGCAGGAGGGATAAAAATCACCGGTTCAAGCTCTGCTACGGATGCATATCATAAAGATACTTCAATTATTTTTACTGCTGTCACTGAATTCCGCAGACCAATATTTGATATATTAAACAAAGTGAACAAGGATAGTGATAATTATTTAGCTGAGACTTTGTTCAAAATTGTTGGCGCTCAAGCAGACTTAGACGATGATAATGGTAAATCTGCAAGATTGTTCTATAATCAGCTTTTTGATAAATACGAAATAAATTGTGAAAATTGTATGCTGAATGACGGCTCCGGACTGTCTCGACGAAACTTAGTGACCCCGGAATCAATCATAAGAATATTACAAGAATCGTATAACAGTAGTTTTAGAGAAGAATTCCGAAATTCGTTTTCATCAGCAGGAAATGATGGGACGCTTAAAAAAAGACTCAAGAGTGCAAATGGCAATAGTAATATCACTGCCAAAACCGGCACTTTACGCAATGTAAGCGCCTTAGCAGGATATATTGACACAGTCGAGGGCGACACGATTGCCTTTGCTTTCATTTTCAATGGTCCAAACGTTGGTATTTATAAAGATTTAGAAAATAAATTGGCTCAGTTGTTAGCTGATTTCACTTATCGTTTTTCAGTCACAGATTCCTATGAATAGCTACCCAATCCGGAAAATATTGCTTTACGGATTGTTGTTCCTCATCGCAATTGGAATGATTTTCCCAATATTTTGGATGCTATTATTATCGCTGAAGGAATACCCGGAAAAATATCAAACATTCCAAGAACTTTTGTTTTCGAATTTCACACTCAAAAATTTTGTTGATGCTTTACAATCTGATTCATTTGATATATACTTCCTGAATTCATTGTTTGTAGCCACATTAGTGACAGCCGGAAACTTGCTTTTTTGTACTTTGGTAGCTTATGCCTTTGCCAGAAAAGAATTCATAGGGAAAACTGTTTTATTTGCCACATTACTTGGTGTGATGATTATTCCTCCACATGTTATCATGATACCTTTGTACAGAATGATGGTCGGTTATGGTTGGATTAATTCATATTATAGCTTGGTCTTGCCTTGGCTCGTTACGCCATTTGGCATATTTTTGATGCGGCAATATATTATGACAATACCACGCGAAATTGAAGATGCTGCCAGAATTGATGGTGCAGGGTTTTGGTATATTATTTTCAGGATTATAATGCCACTCAGTAAACCCATGCTCACAGTTTTGGCAATTTATACTTTCTTATCAAATTGGAATTCTTTCCTTTTTCCGTACCTATTCACAAATACAGAGAAATTCAGAACTTTACCTGTGGGATTAGCATTCTATCTGGGCAAACAATCAATTGATTGGGGGCATTTGATGGCTGGAGCTGCCATTTCAGCTTTCCCAATCATTGTAATTTTTATTATTTTTCAACGTCAAATCATCAAAGGCTTAACTTCAGGAGCACTCAAGGAATAAATTATGTTGGATAAATTTGAAATTAGAGAACTTGCAAAAGCATTAGTCGAAGAAATGGACAGGTCGCATTCGGCAGAATTAGCACCAAAATGGGAGGGAGGTTCAATTTTCTTCATCCCGAAAAGTTCCGACACAAAAGAACACGAAATGGGCATTGATAAAATTATGCACAAAATTGTGATGATTCGCGATAATTTGCGTGTGTTGGAGCAACAAATTAATTCAAATGATAACTTGACCGACGGCGAAAAGCTGAAATATCAAGCGTATGTTACGAAATGCTACGGCTCTTTGACATCTTTTAATTTCCTATTTCGGGAAGAGGAAGATAAATTTTCCTCCAAAAAATAGCTTCTATCGCTCAGGTGAAATGCTTACTGCAAGTCTGTAATTTTCAGATGGCGAGCGCCCAAAAGGTATTTTCAAGTAGCCACCATTGAGCCAAATTCTGACTTGGTCACTATAATTTGGTGATGCAGGGTCGCCGGAAGCACCTCCAGGCACGACAGTGAAAATGAAATCTTCGTTCATATCTGCTATAAACCTCATAGAAGCCCCAATTACCATTGCATACGGGTTTGTAAAATTCCATTCGGTATTATTTACAGTTGTGTTATTCCCACTCATTTCAAATGGACCTAATGTAACCGATGGTGCGAGAAATTTTTGGCGACTGAACACATGATTGATATTTAATTGATGTATATTACCGTATTTCCAATCATTTATCTTGCCTGAGTTAAAGTGTTTTATTAAATGATTTATGCTAACTCTGTATGTTTCAAATATGATATCATCAATTATTTCAGTTTCATTTGTTCTTAAGTTATCTATGAAAGTGTCATATTTTGAATTAGTTAAAACGTCCATGACTAATCGTGTTGGAATGCTGCTTACGAAAGTAAATTTATTGTACAGCAATGGACCAAAATCATCATGAAATATATTATAAATGAATTGGTTAGTATAGACATTTATGAAGGAACTCAAACCAATATCTGTTAACATTATATAATCCCAATCATTTAAACTATTCAAAACTCTAAGTTCATTTTCGGTCATTAGTGATGAATATTTGTCTAAAATTGGGACAATAATATCGGACATTTTCTTGGCAAAATCCGAATAATAGTCGTTTTGCAAGTATTGGGCTTCTCGCCAACCATGCTTATCTTCAAGAGTCAGAACTTCATTTATTCTATTGATTCGAGATTCCGGCTCCCAATAATTGGAAATGTAGTTCACATTTTCAATTTTCTCGTTTGCAGAAGCTATAAATTTTCCCTCATTAGAACTTCGAGATACTTTTTCGTTTTCGAGTCTGTTGAATCCTTTCCAATGATAAGTATCAATCCATGCGGGATTTGGCAAATTTGGGTCACAATCTTTAGCTCGTATTGGAATATCAGCCGCAGATTTTAAGCCAATATTTCCGGATTTATCAGCATAATGAAAATTCAATCCCGGATTAGACCAATGATTGCAAGCAGATTTGAACTCATCATAATTGTCGGCTCGTGCTAATTTGTAAAGGGTCAAAATTTCATCAGAAACGTTATTTCCTACCCATCTGAACGACATAGCATTTTGGACAAAGAAGCTTGTATCAGCTTTGTCCGGCAAATTTAACAAAATGGCGGGGTCGCGATTAATATGAAAATCTGAAATTATTGGCGAAGTTTCTGTAAATCTCTGGTAATATACGTGGGGCTCTTTGTCTTTTACAAAAATTGTGTCAACGTGGAATCTGATTTTCTTTTTGTTTTCGCCAACATAATAATGTTCGTTTTCGATTCGTTCCACGAAATAATCAAAATCGTCAGTCATGATATTGCTGATTCCCCACGCAATATTATCATTTCTGCCACTCATAAGCAAAGGAATACCCGGCAGAGAAAGCCCCACAGCATTGATTCCTTTGGTCGTGAATTGCATTTGCAACCATCGCGCCGGAATTGTTAGGGGCAAATGGGCATCATTTGCCAGAATTGAACTTTGTGAGATTGAGTCAACGTTTCTGAAAACCCAGCAATTGCTCCCGGATGATGAACCTACAATCCCAACATCATTTCGAATCTTTGTAAGTTTGTTGGAGTATTGGCTCAAATCTTGGTCAAAAGTTGTCGAGAAGATATTGCTGTCAATTTGAGTTGGCATCGGTTTATCAAGTCCGGGAATTAGCAATCTTGCTTTTTCGTAACCGAATTTTGAAGCGATTTCACCATAAGCAGCATCAGCCCAAATTCCTAAAGATAGTTCAAAAGTCAGTACCCGCCCGATAAGTATCGAATGATAGGGAAGCCATTCATCCGGTTGATACGCCAAAGCCCCAAACTCGAAAGGCATTTTGTTTCGATACTCACTCATATAAAAGTTGACACCTTGGCTGTAGCGCTGCAGAACTGCTTTGGATTGCTCAGACATGTTTTCGTAACATTTTTGAGCAGTGCTGTCAATCATAAAGCATCTCAAAAATTTATCAACAAGGATAGATTCGTCCCCGAATATTTCGGATAATCGCCCTTGTGAGAGACGCCTATAGTAATCCATTTGCCAAAGCCTATCGGAAGCGTGATAAAATCCCATGGCAAAAAACAAATCGCTTTCGTTATCGGTGATAATATGTGGAATGCCATAATAATTCTTAAAAATTTTCACATCCCCTGTAACTAAGGGAGTATCAAAATCTTCCAAATCTTGTGGCAATGAAGCCTTAATCAAGCCGTCAGAAAATCGAATGACTGCTACCAAGATGATAATAAATGCCAATCCGACAACTAATATAACCGGGATTCTATTCATTCAATCACAGCCATTTATTTTGTTTGTACCAATTAACCGTCTCTTGAATAGCCTCAGGAACCGTATATTCACATTTGAAACCGAGCTCGGTTTGAGCCTTGTTTGCCGAACAAATCCAAAATTCTTGCGTGAAATCAACCGCTTTATCACGGTTGAAAATTGGTGCTTTCTTTAAAAATTGCCCAAACCATTCTGTGGTTGAACCCATCACCATTACGATACTATCAGGAATTCTAATGTTGAAAAAGAACTTTTTACCCAAAGCATCTTTAATAATTTTGATGAGTTCGTCCCAGTTGTAAATTTGATTATCGGCTAAAAAGTAGGATTGCCCTATTGCTTTTTCAGATTCACCGGCTAAAATAGTTCCACGAGCCAAATCCAAACCATAAATAAGATTCAGATATTTTTTGTTCAAACCGATTAAAGTTCCGAGTCCCATGTTAGCAGTTTTGAAAATCGAATAAATCGCAGTATCACGTGGACCGAAAACCGCAGGTGCTTTTATGATAGTCACAGGAATTTTATCCTTGTACGACAAAACAAGCTCTTCGCCTGCATGCTTGCTTTTAGCATACGCTGTCAATGGTTTGGGAATTGAAATCTCGTCCACCGGACAATCCAAAGATAGGGCAGGACCGGAAACAGTAAAGCTGCTCATATACACGAATCGTTTCAGATTGGGGCTATATTTGATAACTTGTTCAATCAAATCTTTTGTAGCCAAGGCATTGCTTTTGTAAAATTCGTCATAATCACGAGCAAATGTAGCACCGGCAATATGATACACAGCATCGAGGTTGCTGAAAATCTTTTCGGCATGATTGTCATCAATGGCAGGTAATTGTTCAATAATAAAATTTTTATCTTTCAGCCATCTCAAATTACTTGATTTTCTAACTGTACAAACGACTTCATACCCTTTGTCCAATAGCATATCAGCAACATGACTCCCAATAAAACCCGTCGCTCCTGTCACAAGAACTTTCATTTTAGTCTATCCTTATTTAAAGAAAAACAAAAATAAGCATTAAAAAGATTACAGAATGTTCAAATTTTATTTGACGGGTCAGGATAAAATAAATAAATTGCTTATAATCTTTTGACAAATTTTAATTTTTTGTTTGGAAATAATATGAATAAAGCAATTATTATGGCAGGAGGCTTTGGTACAAGACTTCGACCATTAACGATGAGCATACCGAAACCTATGGTGCCAATATTGAACAAACCGATGATGGACCATATAGTATCCTTACTAAAGAAGCATAATATCAACGATGTAGTATCACTGCTGTATTTTGAACCTGATAAAATCAAATCCTACTTTGGAAACGGCGAAGCGTCAGATATAAACATGAACTACGTAATAGCACAAGCTGATTACGGTACTGCCGGAGCAGTCAAAAATGCTTACGAGCTTGTCAAGGATAGATTTATAGTGATTAGTGGTGATGTTCTCACAGATTTCGATATCACTGCCGCATTGAAATTTCATGATGACAAAAAAGCGATTGCAACAGTTTTGCTAACGCGAGTTCCTGCACCACTGCAGTACGGAATTGTAATGACCGATAATGATGGCAAAATAACTCGCTTTTTAGAGAAACCCTCTTGGGGACAAGTTTTCTCCGATACAATCAACACAGGAATTTACATTTTCGAACCCGAAGCTTTGGACTTAATTCCATATCGAGAAGATTTTGACTTCAGCAAAGACCTATTCCCGTTGATGTTGCAAAACGATATGCCGCTTTACGGTTACATTGCCAAAGGTTATTGGCGAGATGTGGGCAATTTGAACGAATATCAAGCCGGACAATTCGACGCTTTGAAAGGGATCGTTAACCTCGAAGAATCTAAAAAAATCATCAATAATTTATCTACTGGACAAAATACATTTTTACCCGATAGTGTAACATTAATCGGCAAAAATGTCATCGGCAATAATTCTCAATTTGGCGAAAACTGCGAGATTAAAGATTCGGTTATCGGCAACAATGTAATAATCGGCAACGGTGTCAGATTGAATGGTGTTACACTTTGGGATAACGTCGAAATAGGCGATTTCGCAGAACTAACCGATGACGTAGTTTGCAATAATACTAAAATTGGTGATTTTGCTCTTATTGCCGAGAATGTATTTATAGCTGAAAATTGTCAAATTGGTGATCATGCAAGGCTTTTTTCTAACATAAAGCTATGGCCCAACAAAATTGTTGAAGCAGGTTCGCAATTATCACGTTCACTTGTGCAAGAAGAGAAATGGCAAAGGGAACTCTTTACCGATGCGCGCATTTCGGGGATATCCAACATAGAAATCAATCCCGAATTTGGAGCTAAACTTGGCTCGGCTCTCGGATGTACATTTGGGAAAGGTACGACATTGCTTGCAAGTCGTGAGCCTGATTCCGTATCGCGCATAATGAAACGTTCGATTACAGCAGGCTTGTTATCAGTGGGCGTTTATATCAATGATTTGCAGCAGATTTCGATTCCACAAAATAGACAAGAATTACGCATCGGTAAATATGCCGGTGGATTCCATGTCAGACGTTCACCACGAAATCCCGACATTACCGATATCATCATTTTCAATAAAGACGGGCGAGACATTTCGATAGACACAACAAAGAAGATTGAAAGATATTTCTTTGGCGAAGACATCGAAAGAGTCGCTGCAAGTGATGTTGGCGAGATTTACTTCCCGGAAAGAACAAATGAAATTTATTTCAGCAGGTATTTGACATCATTGGATATAGAAGCAATAAAAACACGCAAGTTTAAATTGCTCATGGATTATTCGTTCGGATTGGCATCTTCAATTTTCCCCGGAATTCTGGGCAAATTAGGTGCTGAAGTTTTGTCGTTGAATAATTATATTGACGGCTCTCGCTTTCATCCCGATCCAAATGAAATTGAAGGTGATACAGACAATACCGGTAGAATTATGAGTTCATTGGGTTACCAACTTGGATTTAGAATGCAAGGTGGTGCAGAAAAAATTTCTGTCATTGATGAACGTGGTATTTGGTACACTCACATTAGATTGCTTACTATACTTACTAAACTATTTCTCGAAACAAACAAGCATCGTCAACCGTATAAGATAGCAGTTTCGATTGTTGCTCCATCTGAAATTGAATTGATTGCAAAAGATTATGATGTAGAAGTTATACGCATAAAAAATTCTCACTCAGCAATGATGGAAGCGACATTAGACGATAAAGTGTTGTTTGTTGGCGGTATTTATGGCGGATTTATATTCAGAGATTTCCTTTTTGCGTCTGATGGTATGTACACAGTGGGTAAAATGCTCGAAATGCTTGCCATAACTGATTTGACAACATCTCAACTTGATGAAGTATTGCCGAGAAGATTCCAATGCGGTATCAATGTGTCTGTCCCTTGGGAATTTAAGGGAACTGTAATGAGAAACGCTATGGAATATTCGGATAAGTATAAACGTGAATTGGTTGATGGAGTAAAAATTTATGAAAACGGCGAATCAGTTTTGCTTATGCCGGACAAAGAAAAAGCTGCTTTCATCGTATATGGTGAGGGTGATACTGAATTAAAAGCTAAAAGAATCGCTGAAAAATATGCGAGTTTGATTAATAAATGGAAATCCTAAAGGTGAATATCTCAGGTAAATAAAATGAAAATCAATGAAATTATAAATATTAAATCTATAGTATTAGACTTGGAAATTGAAAGCAAGGCTGATTTGCTTGCTAAAATGGTCGAATTTGCATCTTACAGCGGCAAAGTAAACGATATCAATGCAGTTTTGAAAGCTGTCAACGAACGTGAAAAAATCATGTCAACAGGTGTCGGGAAATCAATTGCTTTGCCACACGCCAAAACTCACAACGTTAGCGAAGCTGTCGGTTCATTAGCAATATTGAAAGAACCGCTTGACTACGATTCACTCGATGGCGAACCTGTTAGAATAGTTTTTCTTCTCTTAGGTCAAGAAACTAATGTAGGCTTTCATCTACGGGTATTGAGCAAAATTTCGAGGCTTATGAATAATGATAGCTTTAGATACCAATTATTAGATTGTCGTTCATCGAAAGAAGTTCTCGATATTTTCAATAGTATGGAAGAAAATGACTAAATAAACAATTTTTGATTTTGAATTTCGGCAGCTGTCTAATTTATTGGACAGCTTTTTTTTTCAATTATAGTCTAAACAAGTGATTATTGACACATCAATCAAACTTAATGCGACCATTTTAATCGAATATGTGAATAATTTATACCATAAACAGATTTTCAAATATTATTTCAAAAGTCGCATATTTACTCAAAATTAAGTATTGAATACATCGTTCCTACTTTTTATATTTGTAACATTTTTGGCATTTTTTGAGATGATAAATCTTAACTCTGCTTTTGAAGATGAATTGTATTTTAGTTTTTTAAAAGACCCTGATTCTGTCAGCAAAGAATGGAAAGAGTATTTCCAAAGTATTCACGGGAAATCAATTTATGTGATTGATGAAGGCAATAGACCAATTCCTTCGAGTAGTCGAGAAAATGTTGATAATAAAACTACTGCCTGGAATAATGGTAATTCCGGTTTTAAAAGGAATGGTGGTTTCGATAAATCCGGTGGTGAACTGACTCCCTTGAATGAAATGGAGCAAAGCAATGCTTATCAAATGTTGGAAAGTTTGGAAGTTCCCACAGCTTCATCAACGAGAACTATTCCTGTCAAAGCATTAGACGAAAATAGAAGAATTATAAATCGTTACTTAGTCAAACTAAAGCGTGATAGGGTTTCCTTTACACATCTACTTGCTTGGGCAACTATCAAAGCCTTGATGAAATTCCCAAATCTAAATGATACTTTCGAGGTAATTGACGGAAAACCTTACCGCGTAAAACGAAATGCCATAAATGTTGGTTTGGCAATAGATGTCATTGCAAAAGATGGTGTGAGATTGCTTGTAATCCCAAATATCAAAAACGTTCAAGATATGAAATTTGATGATTATATCGAAGAATTTAATAATTTGATTGAAAGGGCACGAGCTAACAAATTGGAATACAATGATTTTGTTGATACCACTTTCACTCTTACAAATCCGGGAATGATTGGGACAACTTCGTCACAGCCGAGATTATTCAAAGGGCAGGGTGTGATTATTTCCACAGGCTCAATTGATTACCCGACAGAATTGCAAGCTGTTCGCCCGGAAGTGCTGACTACTCTTGCAGTTTCCAAAGTTGTAAATATCACTAATACCTACGACCATAGAATAATTCAAGGTGCAGAATCAGCGGAATTTTTGGCTCAAATCAACAAATTATTCCTTGGTGAAGAACAGTTCTATGATCAGATGTTCTATAGTCTGAAAATTCCATTTGAACCTATCAAATGGGCAAAAGACAGTTCAAACGGCAAATTCAGCTTCTTCAATGTCGAAAATGAAGTTGAAAAGGGTGCCCACGTTATTCAGATGCTGAATGCTTACCGAGTTCGTGGTCATTTGCTGGCTTCAGTCAATCCATTAGGGCTTGAAACATATTATTATCCCGAGTTAGACCCGGCATATTATGGTTTCACAATTTGGGACCTCGATAGAGTCTTTCATGCAGATGACAACTGGGACGAAAATAATTTACCGCTTCGAGATATTATCGAGATTTTGCGAGAGACCTATTGCGGCTCGACCGGAATAGAATTTATGCACATCCAAAGCCCCGAAAAGAAAGATTGGATTAAGCGTAGATTGGAAACTACCCGCAATACAATCGAATACTCCCAAGACGAGAAAATCGGTATTATGCATAAATTGATTGATGCGGAAGTTTTCGAAAATTATTTGCATACAAAATTTGTAGGTAGCAAGAGATTTTCAATCGAAGGTGGCGAAGCTGTCATAGTTATGCTTGATAAAATTTTCGAAGCCGCTGCAGAAGCCGAATTAAGCACAATTGTATTGGGTATGGCGCATCGGGGCAGACTCAACGTACTTGTAAATAACATCGGCAAGAAATACAACAAAATTTTTAATGAATTTGAAGGTATTATTGACCCAAAATCTTACCAAGGTTCGGGCGATGTCAAGTACCATCTGGGTTCTAAAGGGACTTATACAAACGAAAATAATAAATCAATCAAAGTCATACTTTCTCCGAATCCTTCGCATCTCGAATTAGTTGACCCTGTGATTGAAGGTATGGCTCGTGCACTCGAAAACGAAATGGGGGACAGGACGTACTCCCAAGTATTGCCTGTGCTTGTTCATGGAGACGCAGCCTTTGCCGGACAAGGAATTGTAGCCGAGACTTTGAATATGTCTGAATTAGATGGTTACAAAACCGGTGGTACAATTCATGTGATTATCAATAATCAAATCGGATTCACCACTACGATTGATTCCGCAAGGTCAAGCATATATGCAACTGATATTGCAAAAATGATTCAAACTCCTATTATTCATGTTAATGGTAATGACCCCGAAGCAGTTAGTTCGGCTGCAAAATTTGCTTTTGAATATAGGACTAAATTCCGTAATGATGTGATTATTGATATACTTTGCTATAGAAAATACGGACATAACGAAGCTGACGAGCCAAGCTACACGCAACCTTTGCTCTATAAGAAAATCAAATCTATGCAGAATGTTGCCAAACTGTATGAGCAACAACTTATACACGAAAATGTTGTCTCACGTGAGCAAATCAACGAGTACTACGACCAATTGAAAGAAAAACTGGATTCAGCTTATGCCAATAGGAAGGATATTGCTCTCAGTAGCTCTCTTCAATTATTGAGTAAGCAAGAAACGATTTTCGATGATTTTGACAGCAAAGTATCTGAAGAAATTATCAATGAAGTAACTCATGCTTTGACAAATGTGCCCGAAGGATTTAAAATTAATCCAAAGTTGGCTACATTATTGCAAAAACGTGCTGATATGGTCAACTCAGATAAGCCGCAGATAGATTGGGCAATGGCTGAGCTTTTGGCATTTGGTACGCTACTGCTCGAAGGGAAAGAAGTCAGATTTTCGGGTCAAGATTCAAGACGTGGCACTTTCAGCCAACGTCACGCAGTGCTGACTGATATGATTACAGAAATTGATTATATATCGCTTAATCATATTAGAAAGCAACAAAGTGTACTACGAATATTCGATAGTCCTTTATCAGAGGTAGCCGTCTTAGGCTTCGAATACGGTTATAGTGTTATTGCAGCGAATGGTTTGACTTTATGGGAAGCCCAATTTGGTGATTTTGCAAATAATGCCCAAACCATTGTTGACCAATATATGGCATGTGGTGAAGTAAAATGGGGGCAAACTTCGAATTTGGTTATGTTGTTGCCTCACGGCTATGACGGACAGGGCTCGGAACATTCGAGCGCCAGACTGGAACGTTATCTTCAGTTATGTGCCGAATATAATTTGATAGTGGGTAATTTCACCACACCTTCAAATTATTTCCACGCTATACGTCGCCAAACTTTGATGCCATACAAAATGCCGATGATTTTGATGACACCAAAAGGTATGTTGAGACACCCACTAAAAGTAGCATCAATGGACGACCTGACAAAAGGCAAATTCAATCACATAATTGACGACAACTCAATTGACAAAAATCAAGTGAGGAAAGTTTTGCTTTGCACCGGGAAAGTTTATTTTGACATTGAAACTGAAAGAATAAAACGAAATATCAGCGATATAGCGATAGTTCGGATTGAGCAACTTTATCCATTCCATCAAGTATTATTCGATGAAATCATTGCATCATTCAAAAATACCAAAGAGATTTGTTGGGTGCAAGAAGAACCTAAAAACATGGGTGCTTGGAACTATTTGCATCAGATTTTTATCGAAAGCGATTCGCTGTCAACCACCAAAGTTCAATACATAGGTAGAAAAGCCAGCGCTGCAACTGCTACCGGAATTCACCAAATTCACTTAGCCGAACAACACGAAATTGTTGAAACGGCTCTGAGCTGAAACTTACTGTAATCATTTATGAAGCTGTCCAAATGGGCAGCTTTTTTTTTGTTGTTTGGTTATGTATGTAGGGACAGAACAGCGTTCTGTACGTAACATGGACCCATGAATTTATTCGAGGGAGAAAGAGAATTGACGTAGATGTGATTAATTCATCCGATGACTCCCGCTTTCTGTCCCACAGCTTTAATAAATTCAATTCATCTGAATAGTTCAAGTCATCGGATGAATAAAAAGCGTGAAAATATTGAACAGAACGCTGTCCTGTCCTTACGTCTCGGGTTTTTCTCCCTCTCCTTCGGAGAGGGTCGGGGTGAGGTGTATTTGTTTTTTTTCCAATCTGTAACTTTTTCACTTCACGATGTGTATTTAAAATATTGGAAAATGGGAAAAATTTCCTATTTTTAAAGAAATTGATAATGAGAGTACTTATGAAAATGAAATCATTCCTTGTAGCCGCTATAGCGATATTGTTGTTATGCCAATTCACACCTTTATGGACGCAGGAAGAAATGGAGTTGGAATTAGTCTTGGAAGTTAAGTACTCAGGTCTTTTTTCGCAAGCATTTGAACAAGTTTGCAAAAAAGGGAAATTTCTTGTTAATTCATCCGATGGAGAACGTTATCTATATGACCTTAATACAGGTGAACTAATTTATAAAACAACAAAAGGAACTGAATCTTCCCTTGTAGTTAATGATGTTGGAGATAAGTTTTATATCCGGAACATTTCAGAAAACACATTTGAAGAATATGATATTAAAACAAAAGTTTTGATACAAAAAATTCCGCATGTAATAAACGGGTATAAATATCCGTTAAGAATATCACCTGATAATGTCTATTTTGAATTTTACGAGCATCCTCATTCAATCGTGTTTAAAGACCTATATACGGGAACAGTGTTAGATAGCTTTAAAGTGCCAAATTCTCCAGACAACGCTACATTTCGTATGGTTGATGAAGGAGAGTTCTCTTATGATGGTAGATATTTTAAGTTCGGATTAGTAAATCAATTCAATACTGAAGCAGGAGCGAATTGGTTTGTATATGACAGACAAGCGAAGGAAATTGTATTTTTAAGATATATTGAGCCTGCACTTGGCGGTGAATTGTATTTGGAGTTTTACAATACAAAAAATTGGATGTTCGTTTCACATAGAATGAAATTGAATGATGATGACATAGCATATAATTATTTAAGCGAATTCGATTTAGATGTAAGAGAATTTAAAAATCACATAAAAATAAACAAATTAGCAAATTTTACAAGTGCTAGGTTGAGATTGGATGATAAAATGTATACTTACAGATTAATATATCCTAATGGTGATTCAACTAATGTTCAAAGGTTTTACGATTATGAAAACAAGAGAGTTATTGATTACACCCTTAAACACTGGATAAACATGTTTGATTCAAACAATATTTGGTATTGGCATGTTGATGTATTACGAAAGTATCGTTTTGATTGGACTGTAGGAGTAGAAGACGAAACAAATTTGGGTGAGCAAATACTATATCCAAATCCGGCAACGGAATATATTGAAATAGCTGTAGATATCAACCCTACGGTTAACCGTAGGGTTGATGAAATTTCAGAGATTCATATTTTCAACACGCTCGGTGAATGTGTGATTGAATTAGCAGATGTCCAACATCTTGGAGATGTTGGACATCTACAACGCATTAATGTGTCGCATCTACCCCGTGGCGTGTACTATATCCGTATCGGCAGCCGGACGCAAATGTTTGTTAAAGTCTGAAATATGATTTGTTTGATTTGAATGATTTGTTTGATTTGAATGATTTGTGTGATTACGCTTTTCTAACCTTCCGAAGGTTCCAAACCTTCGGAAGGTTTCGTCTATATTAACAAACTGACGGGCATTTTAATTCATCCGATGACTCCCTAATATTTGTCACAACTTTGATCAATTCATTTATCTTAATTCTCCAAGTCATCGGATGAATAAATGAATTTTAGAGCTTCTTAATCACCAGAATCATACAAATCATAGTTCAGACAAGTTTGTTCCGTCAGTTGTAACAACTGACGGGACAATATGCCCCAAAAAAAAAGACTGACTCTTTGAAAGTCAGTCTTTTTTGTAAAATTTATAAGTAAGATTATTGATTTGATTGAGCATTAACATTTTCGGATAATGTGTTTGCCACACTGATTTTTGTACCATCCGCAAAGATGATTTCCGACGGTACCCAAATTCTTCTCATTTGGTCCCATTGCGTGCGCAATGTCATGTCGTTATTATTATTAGGGTCATGAACAAATGGATAAACGATGCGTCTTGTTTCGCCGGCTTTGATAGGTTGGTTACCCAATACCACAGGAATTTTACCCATAATAAAGTTCTTTACGAGTTGGCGATTTTGAGTATAAATTTGCAAAGCACCTTTGAAATCAACAATGTCTTTGTCAGAACGGTTCGTAAATTCAAATACAATCGAATTCAATTCTCTGTTGTTCACTGAATCTGCTTGTGGAGCTAATCCAACCAAAAGAAATTTGTGGTTGAGTACCAATTCGGAACGTGTAGCAACATTCGCCAGATTTGCAGCCATCTGATTTCTTTCGTTTTCAATCTCTAATTCAATAACTTGGGCGAGAGTTTTACCTACGAGCGAATCAACGCTTCTTGATAATAAGGTGGTCATCCCGGTTGATAGATATCTCATTTCATCGGCGGTGAGAAGTGGGTCTTTTCCCGCTTCGGTGATAATTTGGACCAAATTATCTTTAGTAATTGACTCGTTCAAAAGCGGTGATTTCTTTGCTTTTTGTTCGCATCCGGTAAAAATTACAAAAGCAATTGCAATGATAGTAAGCAATTTAATTGTAATACGCATGTTTAGACTCCAAATAGAATTTCAAAAATGTTTTATTAAGGTTACAAAAATAACTTATATTTTAGTTAATACAAAAATTCAATTTATTATAGCATTCCAAGCAAGTGACCTTGGATAACTCCGTATCTCAATCCTTTGGCACTTACAACGCATTCCGCGATTTTGAATTCTTCAAAAATTGTTCTCAATATCAATGTGCCTGCGAGTATCAGGTTAGCTCTGCCAGGACTTACGAGATGTTTGGTAGCGATTTCTTCGACAGTTGAGCCATAGTACAAATCAAAAAGCTCATTGAGTTTTTCAATTGTCAAATTGTAGTTGTCAATTTCTCTCACTTTATAATCATGTATCCCACAAGCTGTAGCTGCGAGAGTCGTTGCAGTTCCGGCAACTGCAAAGATTTGATCATATTTTGGCATTTCGGCTTTCACATCATCCAGCAACTCGCGAATGTACCGGACAGTTTCATCAATTTGCGATTGAGTAGGAGGGTGGCTCATATTGAAAAATCTCTCGAAAATCCTGACTGCACCTATATCAAGGCTTTGTTTAAACAAGATTTGTTTGTCTTTGCCGATGATAATTTCTGTACTGCCGCCGCCAATGTCAATTACCAGAGATGTTTTAGGGGAATTGACAGTGCCGATAAAGCTCAAAGTTGCTTCTTTTTTGCCATCAATGATGAACACCGGGTGCTGGAGAATAGATTCGAAGGACATTTTTACTTGAGCACTATTCTTAGCGTCACGCATAGCGCTCGTTGCTACTGTTATGATGCTCTGTACATCAAACTTTTTGCAAATGTTGACACATTTTTGAAGAATTTTCTCGGCTCTTAGGATTGCCTGTTCGTTTATCAATCCGGTTTTGTCGGTATCTTCACCAAGTCTGGCGATAGCATACTCCTCGTGAAGAATTTTTATCTCATTATTTAGAGATATTTGAGCAACAAGCATCAAAATAGTGTTTGTCCCAATATCAATCGAAGCTAATCTCATACTTATTCCACTATAAATTGAAAAGCTACCCACTCATCGTCATACATTGTTTCATTCAGCTTGAAACCTGCTTTGGTAGCACTTTTGACAACGGTTTCTTCGTCATATTTCAAAATCCCGGAAACTAGTAAAATTCCTTTCCTTGCCTTGAGCGAATCATACATTTTGCTGAATGAATCTATGACTAAATGAAGGAACAAATTTGCAAAAATCCCGTCAGATTCGGGCAATTCAACTTTGTAAATATCTGCATTTTCTACTTTGATGTTAGACACGCCATTCAAGGCGATGTTTTCATTTATATTCAATGTTGACCATTCGTCATTATCGAATGCGAAAACTTCCTTGGCGCCAAGTTTGGAGGCTAAAATAGCCAATAATCCCGTGCCGGAACCAGCATCAATCCAAAAACTATCAGCTTTGACATATTTCAATGCTAATTGGGACATCATCTTAGTAGTAGAATGGTGACCTGTGCCGAATGACATTTGTGGATTTATGATGATTTTCATGTCGGCAGCAACTTCATTTGCTTTCCATTCGGGAGTGATAACGCAATTCTCATCAATCCAAACAGGCTCAATCGAATTCTCCCAATCTTCGTTCCAGTTCTTTTCCTCGATTTCGATTGTTTCAACTAATTTTGCTTTCGGATACACACCTTTTATAATTTCAAACAGACTGTTGAATACTTCCTCATCGAATTTGTGTGAATGAAAAGTAATTTTGTAAACATCATGGACTTGTTCAACACCCACAAAGTCCATATCGCAAATCAATCCTAAAGCTAAATCGTGAAGCTCTTCGGGAAACTCAAATACTACTATTTTATAAGTGTTATTCAATTTCAATCCAATAATTATGTGACATATACTTTTATATTATAGTATCTTGTACAATTCAAAAATATGAATTAAAATAACATGAGTGACATAAAAGTTACTGACGAGTTGAATCACAAGCTAAATAAAATAAAGCTTTTAGTGATGGATGTTGATGGCACACTTACAGATGGTACAATGTATTATTCCAAAACCGGGGAAGAACTCAAAAAATTTTCAACACGCGATGGAATGGGAATTACACTACTACGAAAAAATGATATTGAGAGTGCAATCATAACTAGCGAATATTCTCAAATATCGGAACAAAGAGCTATCAAATTACGTATAGAACATGTGGTACTTGGTAGTCGGAACAAAACCGAATCACTTATTGAATTGTCAAAAAAATTGAATTTAGAATTGAATGAAATAGCCTTCATAGGCGATGATATAAATGACGAACACGTAATGAACATCGCGGGAGTTTCGGCTTGTCCGGCAGATGCAACTAAATCAATTCAACAAATTGCCGATTACATTTGCTCATCAAATGGCGGCAATGGGGCAGTCAGAGAATTCATAGAAGCTATTTTAAAATCTCAAAATAAAAGTATTTGTTTAACAGAAAATTGGTAGGAGGATTTATGTCAGGTAGTAATGATTCAGGAAATTACACACGCGGGTTTATAATCGGCGCAATTGTCGGTGGAGTATCAGGAGCAATAACGGCTCTTTTGTTAGCACCAAAATCAGGAGTAGAACTTAGAAAAGATATTTCTGACCAATCGGTAGAATATTACACGAAAGCTGCAGATTATTTCAAGACTATGGAAGGTAAGGTAGGAGATGGTATCAACGAAGGCAAATTAAAAGCCCAAGGTATCATGGATAATGCTCGACACAAAGCAGGAGATATTCTGCACGACGCTGAAAGTGTAATTAAAGATGCACGTTTGAAAGCATCTAATGCAAAAGATCAAATTCAGGACAGAATTGAAAATATTCGCGATGCTGCTAAAGCCGGTACAGATGCATTCAAATCTGAAATGAAATCAATCGATAACAAATAAAAAATGGGATTAACATGGATGACGCGCTTAAAATCACAGGTTTGGTAGCTATTGTTTCATTCATAATTTTGTCTTGGGTCGGAATCGTTGCCGCAATCAAAGTCGGTAAACTCTTTGAAAATATATCACTTACGTTTGATACCTTAAAGGGTGATGTTGCTGATGTAAAAGCGAAGGCACTCATATTATTCGAAGATTTACATAGCTTAAAAATAAGATTAGAACGTACTTTAGACGAATTTTCCGAACTTAAAGGGAATATCGCTGTTTCGCTTGAAAGTGTGACTGATTTGAGCGAACAGATTACAAAATCTGTCGAAAACATTGAGAGACGCACTGATAAATTTATCAGTATTATCGAACCAATTGAAAAAGTTGTTGGTAAATTTGTTGATTCTATTGCGCCGACATTAAATTACACAGGTGGCGTTGTAAGCGCTTTTTCCAAAGCTATTTCTGCATTCTCAGGCAAGTTATTAAAGGGCAAAGGTTAAACTTCTTGCACAAAAAAAATGGGCTGATTCGTAAAAAACGATTCAGCCCTTTTTTTATAGTTTGCTTGTTTACTTTTTTCCTAATTCTGCTTTTGTTGAGAAGACATACTTTTCAGCAGCTACCCAAACACCAAACATAATGCCCGAATAGAGTAGGGTCGAAGCCAAAGTATATCTAAAAAATGGAAGTGCTTCACCAAAACAATACAAAAATCCGGCTAAAGACTTTTCATAAGGAGTATTTGTAATATCCAAACCGAAAAGCCAAGAACCAATATTTGTTAGAAAGAAGAAAACCAAAGCACTTGCCAAAGATGTCAGCGTTACATTTTTGAAGTTAATAGTCTTAATTCCAAACATACCTATCAAAGCAATCACAACGATTGAAAAGTAAACTATCAATGTGCTGTAATGAAATCCTGCATAATATCCCAACAAACTTTCACTGAAGAAATGTAAAAGTACATCACTCAAAAACAATACCGAAACCGGGATTAAAAAAGCAAATTTTCTGTTAGAAGCAAAGATTGCTCCGGCAAATAATGCAAGTGCTGTTACCGGCTGAAAATTTGGGAAAACCGGAAAAAGTCTCGATAAAGCCATTATTAGAATTAGCCCGATTGCAAAAAGCATTTTATTTTGCGTTGTCATAATTTTACACTCAATTTTAGTTAACAATACTATCAGATACAAAAATATTCAAAATAAGTCATAAACACAAATATTAAACTCAATAGGGTAGAAATCAAAAACATTAGTTCATATAATTTGAAAACTTTAGTTTACATAATGTTGATTATATTGCATAAATATTAATCTTGGTTTTTCAAAATCTTCTTAAAAAACTTCAGAAAGCTCCTGTCAATTAGTATCAATTTTGTTCAGAATGCAGTTTACAGATTACATTCAGTATATTGGTTGTTGTTTATCGAATAGATTGGTTTGCCTTTCAAAACTAATTTATCAAATGGTGTATTTTGAGATTTCGATTTAAAAAGTTGTTTATTAACAGTCCATTCTAATTCAGGATTGAAAATTGTAAGATTTGCCCTTTCGCCTACTTTGATTTCAATTGATTCCAAATTCAAAATCTTTCGTGGATTAACAGACATTTTTTCGATAATTTGGTTCAAATTCAAATGTCCTGCATGATAAAGATACGTCAGCGAGAGTCCCAATGAGGTCTCTAAGCCAATGATACCATTTGGAGAATTTTCCAATTCTACATGTTTTTCGTGCAAACTATGTGGTGCATGGTCAGTAGCTATGCAATCAATCGTGCCATCTTTCAATCCTTCGATAATTGCATCCACGTCTGATTTAGCTCTCAGTGGCGGATTCATTTTATAATTTGAATCATATGAAGTTAGATAATCATCTGTGAGAATAAAATGGTGCGGAGCAGCTTCAGATGTTACTCTTTGCCCGTCAGCCTTGGCTTTTCTGATTAATTGGACTGTCCCGGCAGTGCTTATATGCTGCGGGTGATACCGACGGTTGCCTGTATAAAGTGCAATCATCAAATCACGAGCGACAATCATTTCTTCGGCGATACTTGGGTAACCTTTCAATCCAAGTTTATATGCTAAAGCACCGTCATTCATGGCAAAATTCTTTGTCAAAGTGTGCTCTTCGCAATGCTGAGACAAGAGATAATCAAATGGTGCGGCATATTCAAAAGCGAGTTTCATAACATCCGCACGGCTTACGGCTGATCCATCATCAGTAAAAAGCACGACCCCCGCATCGCTTAATTCAATCATCGGTGTAATATGGTCGCCTTTGCGTTCTTTCGTTATCGCTGCAGATATATACACATCTGTTAGTAAGCCCTTGGACTTGCTTTTGATATACTCCACAACAGTTACGTCGTCAATTGCCGGCTCGGTATTCGGCATACAAACTACGCCTGTAAACCCACCATTAGCTGCGGAATCTGTTCCGGTTTGGATTGTTTCTTTATGCTCTTGCCCGGGTTGTCTGAAATGCACGTGCATATCAAATAATCCCGGTGAGGCTACTAAATCTTTCGAATCAACAATTTGGGTTTGCGAATCTGCGTTTATCGCAGAACTTGTCATTTCTGCTATGAATCCATCTTTTACTAAGATATTAAGCCGAGTATCAAGTTTTTGACTCGGTGATATTACTCTGATGTCATTGAATAATAAATTCATCAATTTTCCGGTTCTGGTACAAAATAAGTTTACAAATTTAACATAATTATATCAAAATGGCTCTGATTCGCTTTGGTTAGTGCAAATCTTATCATAAAAACGTGTTGCTTCCATGTTGCCCATATCCGAAGCCGTTTTCCAATCGTGGCAAGCCGATTCTAAATCGTTCATTTCGTAATATGCCCTGCCACGTTCAAATATTGCATCAGTGTCATCATTATATATTGATAACAAAATCGTGTAGTCTTTGACAACATCTTTGAAATTCCCGATTTTGGAATTCAAAGTTGCCCTACTGTGAAATGCTCGGACATAATTAGGTTTAATTTCAATAGTTTTGGTGTAACATTCAATAGCTTTTTCATAATCTTCAAGTCCTTCTTGGGCAACACCGCTATAATAATGTGCTTCAGCATTACTCGAATCTTGCGATATGATTTCGTCAAGCTTGGCAAGTGCGCTCTCGAAAGATTTTGAATTGATTAATCCGACTGCGATTTTGATTTTTTCTTCTTTTGTTTCCGAACAGGAGAACAAAATTGTTGCTAAAAGCAACATTGGTAAAATTTTATAAAACATTTTCTCCTCGTCATAAAAATATTTGTAAAATTACGTAATTTCGGAGTCAAAATAAAGAGATTTGTTTGCTGAAGAATTTTTTTAGAAATGTCATTCGATGTAAAGGGCAAATTCCATACTTAGCAATAGCATCAAAATGCTCTCGAGTTGCATAGCCTTTGTGTTTTGCAAAATTATACTGAGGATATAATTCGTGAGCTACATTAGTCATCCAATTGTCTCGATGAACTTTTGCCATAATTGATGCTGCTGAGATTTGCGAAATGAAGGTATCCCCTTTCACAACAGCTTCAGCCTTGTAAGGCAAAGTTTTTGGGATGCTGTTTCCATCAATATAAACAAAATCTGGTTTGATTTTGAGCATTTCAACAGCCATGACCATAGCTTTATGGGTTGCTTGAAGTATGTTTATTTCATCAACAACTATATTATCCAACTCGGCTACTGCATAATTAACAGCATTTTCCTGAATTTCGCGATAAAGCTGGACACGATGAGAATGAGAAATTTGTTTAGAATCAATAATTTGGGGATTTTGATAATCATCCGGCAATATTACACAGGCGGCTACAACAGGACCTGCCAAAGGACCTCTACCCACTTCATCAACTCCGGCTATAATCATGACATTTAAATTTAATAATGTTATATTCTAATTACTTGCAATCATTCATCTAATAATATATATCAACTTTTCTTTCTATTGTTATTATTTTCCAATGAGTTTAAGGAATTCATTTCTTAAATTCAAATCATCGAGTAAATAGCCTCTTAGCACAGAAGTAGTCATATATGAGTTTTCCTCGGATGAGCTGACTCCACGTGCTATCATGCAGTAATGCTTCGCATTTATCACAACTCCGAGTGCCTTTGGTTTGAGCAAATCTTCCAAATAATCAGCAATTTGCTCTCCCATTTCTTCCTGAATCTGTCCACGTCTGGAGAACCAATTTACAATCCTGGTAAGTTTCGACAGCCCAATGATAAATTTCCCGGGTATGTATCCAATAGCACAATTGCCTGAAATTGTTTGCCAGTGATGCGAACAAACCGACATCACCTCTATTCCCTTGCTAATAATCAAATTATTGACATGGTTTCGGTTCGGGAATACAGTCAGTTGCGGTGGCTCGGAATATCTGCCTTCGAACAACTCGTTAACATACATTTTGGCGAGTCTTTTGGGAGTATTTGTAGAATTTGGGTCATCCGATGAAATTTTCAAAATTTCAAAAACTTCTGCGAATTTTTGTTCAAGCTGACTTATCATATGATTGAGTTCAGCTTCAGTCTGCGGTTTATTACCATTAGAGTCAAAGGCATCTGTAGTTTGCTTTATTTCCATTGTGTTTTATTTTAGGTCGTAAATAGGTATTTCAATATGTTCTCCGAAGTATTCAACCCAACTGTTTTCGGATTCGAACAATCGAATTTTAAAGAGTTTTCCTGAAGTGATTTTTGGTGAAAGGATGTTCCAAAATACAACAGCAATATTTTCAGCACTTGGAATTATGCCCTTCAAAAAAGGTACATCATAATTGAGGTGCTTGTGGTCAACGTATTCGAAGATTTCATTTTTTAGAATTTGCTTCAATTTCTTAAGGTCAATTACGTAGCCTGTACTAGGGTCCGGAATTCCGGCAACAGTTACTTCTAATGTATAATTGTGACCATGCCCCATGATATTATTGCACTTATCAAATATTTCTTCATTTTGAGCATCTGTAAAGGTCGGATTGAATAATCTGTGTGCAGCAGAAAATTTAATCTTTTTTGTAACATAGAGCATACGAAGCCTTAATATTGATGAAATCGTCATAACTAATACGCTTTAAAGACGTCATAAATTATCATATATTTAGTACTTTTGATGTTTATCCAAATGGGGAATTACAATTAATGAAAAAGTTAATATACTTAATGCTTATAATGCTTATGTTTTCATGTTCAAGCGTGAAAGACAAAAGCTCAGGAACCGCTTTAGAGCTTGAAAAGTTAGCAAAATCAGATTTGAATGCCATGATTGTAACGGGAAAAATGGATGCTGCTTTTGAATCCAAAAGTTATAATTTTGCTTTCAAAATGGTGATTGGGCAAAGTGATTCACTTGAAATGGAAGTATTTGGACCATTTGGAGTGTCTGTAGGTAAATTATTTGCAGATGAGAAAAATTTCACATTCCTTAACTCATTTGAAAATCGGATTTACAAAGGTAAATCATCTATGGAAAATTTCAAACGAGCATTTCGGATTATGATTTCAATCAAAGAACTCATTGCATTGGTGAGAAATTCTTTGCCCTATTCACAAATGGAATATGTAATTTCAGAATCCTCTGAAGCTGGTAATTTATATAAATACATTGCTCCCACAGGCGAATTCGCTGATTTTCTTTTTGTGAACAACAGTGGAATTACAAAATTCCAAAGGAAAGAAACCGGAAATATACTTTCAATGAATGCCGATATGTCTAATTTTGAATTAATCGACAATTACAGTTTAGCTAAAACGATTAACTGGTCGTTTCCTTCAGCGAAAGCAGATTTGAACATCAAGATTGATAAGTTTACGATTAACCCTGAAGGCGTCAAACCGAAAATGTTTACATACAGTAGTAACATGACTGTAATTGATTTGGACACCATTGAATGATAAAATCATTTGCAATAATGATATTTTTGATACTGATTGGTAATGGTACTCTGAATGCTCAGGATACCTTACTAATCAATGATAGTGAAATACCTATTGCAATTGTTGATACTTTGAATCCACAGAATCGAGTGGATTCTATACAATACGAGTTTCTAAGAGCCCAAGCCGCGAACAAAGCTAAAAGTTCAGGTTTGGATACAACTGTATATTACAAATCTGAAGATAGCATATCATTTAACGTCAAAACTCAGATTATGAGATTGAAAACCGAAGCTCAGATAAAATATAAAACACAAACTTTAGAATCGGACGTAATTGAACTCGAATTTAAGGAATCGCTTCTCAGGGCAAAAGGCACTATTGATACCACCGGTAGATTGAAGGGCTACCCAAAATTTGATGATGCCGGAGAAACTTTTTATGGAGAGAATATCAAATTCAACTTCCGAACAAGCCAAGGCGTAATCAATGTCGGCGAGACTCAAATCAACGAAGGATTTTATTACGGCACTAAGATAAAACGCATATCTAATGACCAGCTGTTCGTTGAAGGAGGTTATTACACTACTTGTGACAATCCTGAACCGCATTTTCATTTTGCTTCAGAGCATATGAAAATCATTACCGAAGATAGAGTTTTCTTAGACCCTTTAGTGCTGTATATCGAAGATTTGCCTGTGTTAATGATACCATTCGGACTATTTTTCCCGAGTAAAAGTGGCAGACAAAGCGGATTGATAGTTCCATCTTTCTTCTTTTCAAAAAGTCGTGGTGTTGTATTTCAAAATCTTGGTTTCTATTGGGCTGCATCTGATTATTGGGACTCGCAAATCACCACAGATATTTATTCTAAGGGCGGATATATGCTCAAGAATTCTACCCGATGGGCTTTAAGGGACTACTTTACGGGTAATTTAAATGTAGAATATGGCAGAACTCGTTTCAATGTGGAAGAAGAATATCAAACGAATTGGAAATTCATACTCAATCATAATCACACTATTACCCCGCAAGATAACTTGGTGGTCAATCTTGATTTTTCATCGCAAAATTTCAACAAAAACACGCTCATAAACAATTATGATTTCATCAAGCAATCAATCACTTCAAATGCTTCATATACCAAACAATTCGATAATAGAGCTTCTTTATCATTATCTTTCGGAAGAGACCAAAACATCATTACCGATGAATTTAATCAAAACTCAAATCTCAGACTGAATTTTCCATCATATAAGTTTTTGAATTCAATCAAGACTGCTCCGCGATGGGTGCAAGATGTACAAGTCAACTACTCTTTTAATGCTAATTATTCTACAGACAAAAGAGCTACCACTGTCATTGATACTGCTTTCAATGATACAACTAACTCGTTTATTTTTGACAATCGCTATAGAATTGAGCATCGTCCGGGAATAAGCATATCTCCCAAGTTAGGCTTCTTTACTGTTAGTCCGGCAGTTTCATTTTCGATGAATAACTATTTCAGGAAAGTTGACAAAACATATAATCCTTCGGATTCGACAGTCACAGCTGATACGACAGATGGATTTTTTACGGAATATACATACGGATTTAGCCTTTCCACGACGACGAAAATATATGGTATGATGGATGACCAAAGACCTTTCCTGGGATTGATTAAACCTACATTGTTAGGATTCAAAGCATTGCGTCATACATACAATCCAACATTTAGCTGGCGAATCACTCCAGACCAATCTTCAGGTGACAGCCCATTTTTCGGCAAATACTATGATGAGAGAAGCGAGCGAGAAATCGTTTATTCACGGTTTGAAATTGATGGTGGCGGAATTGCCTCGAGAAATTTTTCGAGTATGATAAGTTATAGCGATTTGCATAGCTTTGAAATCAAAGTCAAACAAGGCGACACTTTGCCGGATAAAAATTTAGAGTTATTGAGGCTGAATACTTCAACATCGTGGAATTTTACAGATAAAAAATTGAGTGATATAGGACTTCAATTCAGGTCTCCGGCATTGAATTTTGTTGAGTTTTCGGGGAATGCTCGTTTTACAGTATATGATGAAGAAATTCAATTAGTCCAAGATACGATTACAGGCGATGTAAGCCGACGTTACGCACCGACGAAGAATTTTTTGATTAGCGAAGGCAAAGGTTTGGGCAGACTTACGAATTTGTCTCTGAGCCTCTCGACAAGTTTCTCGTCCAAAGGTATAGTAGTTGGGTCGGGTTTTGGCTCTCCTGAAACGGATACAACTCAAATCGAAGATGTAGAATTTGGGCAACGATTCCAACAAAGACACGATTACGAATATCTGGAACCTGACATATTTGGCGATAGAAGCCCGGGATATACACCTATAAACGTTCCTTGGAGTTTGAACTTCAGATTGAGTTATAGTTATTCACGCGCCTCAATTAATCCCGATTCACGTACCGAATCAATAAGTTTGTCTTTTGGTGCTACGGCAAGCCTTACCGAAACTTGGTCTTTAAACACTTCCGGCGGCTATGATTTCATCAATAAAGAATTTAATATACCTCAGATGAATCTTGTAAAAGACTTGCATTGCTGGGAATTGATTTTCAATTGGACTCCAATAGGAAGAAATAACGGATTTTATCTCAAAGTCGGCATCAGAACTCCTCAGTTAAAAGATTTGAAGTATGAAATGAGAAATAACCCAATGTTGAGATAATCTTAATATGCTTTTAACACTTTAATTTAAGCGAAAACTATTTATTTTTCGTATATTTATATTTTATAATTTATCAGAATGACGGACTTTCCGAATATGAAACAAAGTTTATTTTTCTTTACAATAATCCTCCTTATAAATTCAACTATTATTGCTACCAAAGCCGCTGAATACCCTTTCACCGAAGAATTATTGGGCGTCCATCCCAAAGGTGGTTTGCTTTATAACGGATATAACGCAAATTTCCAGAGTTTCGAAGGAGCCGTTGATTGCGGCATATTTGAAACAGGAAACGGACTCGGCTGGTCCGGTGCTTTGTTCTTGGAAAAATATATCGGAAATGATTTCCTTGTTGGACTTGGAGTTGCATATACAGACCGTTCCGGGGAATTGACTGTCGAGAACAGATTCCCTTCTCGCGACCTCAGTACAAATCAAATTGTTACTATTACCACTGAAAATTTTATCACAAGCTCACTATCATATATTGAATTTCAACCCGAATTTCGATGGATTGCACTCGACAAATTGATTAACGGACCATTGAGAACTCTTGCAGCATTGAGATTTTACATTCCGATGACCAAAAATTTCGAACAAAAAGAAAGAATCGTATCGCCCGACAATGCAGTATTTATAAATGCTGGAGATGTCAGAACTCAACAAAGAGACATTTCCGGCGGTGAGATGACAAGTATCTCCGGATTTGGGATGGGATTGACCTTTGGGGTTGAGAATATGCTCAAAATCAGCGATAAGAATTTCCTGACTCAACAATTAGCATTCGATTATAATTTTGGCAACGTCACAAATGATGCTGAATGGTCAATTTGGGCTGTAAGATTTGAGGTTGGATTGAGATTCTCAGTATTCAATGCTGAAGAAGAAGAAATTGAATACATACCAATTGAAGTTGAAGAAGAACCTGAAGTTGAAATTATTGTCGAAGAAAAGCCTGAACCACCCACTTTGGATTTAGCCATAACATCAGTTAGGGACATGAAGTTGAATGTTGGCGAGGAACTTTTGGCAACAATTCCAATAGTAAATGCGGTATTTTTCGACAGGAATTCATCTGAAATTCCCGATTTTTATTCTACAAAAGCTTTGCAAGATGATAATTTCTTCAGAGGAGACCCTGTTGAAAACCATAAATTCATTATTCCGAAGATTGCTTATTTGATGAAAAAAAATCCTGATGCTACGATTATTATCGAATCAGCTACATCAGGAGCGGAAAATGAACCTGAAGGTTTGAAATTAGCTAACCAACGAGCCTCAGAGATTAAAAAAGCCTTTCTTGATTTAGGAATAGCTGAGAGTAAAATCAAAATTCAAGCTCGTTTAGCACCAATTTATCTTTCCAATCAAGAATTCCCCGAAGGCGTAATCGAAAATCAACGCGCTGATATTTTACTCATTAATGCACCTTTGCAAGAGTTTGTGGACATCAGAACCTACTCGGAATTGCAGGGTAATATTGATGTAGATGTGGATTTTGAAAATTTACCTCCTACGGACAATGTCTCAATTTTCAATGATGTTGCAGATACTATTTTTGCTGCTCCTCGCACAGGTAAATATGAAATCAAGGTTAAACAACGTGTTGATGTCGAAAATCAAAGCGTATTGCCAATAAATACAACAGCAAGAGCCGGAAAATTGTCGAAGACTGAAACTTCGGAAGTTGATTTGAGTTCACTCCCTGTAGAAAATAAAGAATTGACTTTGGATAATTTTGAAGCGGTGCTTAGATTCAACTACAATAGCAATGATTTGAGCTATGATACAAAAATATTGTTGAAGCAACTTACCGAGAAATTACCATCAGGAGCGACTATTTACATCATCGGCAGTACAGATATATTGGGAACTACTGAACGCAATATTGAACTTGCTAATGAGCGTGCTGCTTCAACTGAAAATTATTTGAAATCAGTTGCGGGTAATAAATTCACAATCACCACATCAATTGCAACAACCGATAAATTCAGCGACGAAACGCCACAAGGTAGATTCTTGAATAGGTCTATCAAAATCCGAGTGAAGAAGTAAGATTCATTTTTACTTGAGACAATGTATTAAATAAGCATATTCAAGCCCTTGATATATTAAAAGAAGTCATTCCTAAATGAAATGACTTCTTTTCTTTTAAAGACCTTAGAAACATAAAAACTTGAGTTACGAATGATCTTGATATTCGTTGATTAATTTTCCGGCACCCATTGCTACAATTTCATCTGCATAGTGGGCAGAAATAATAGCAACAGCATTTATTGAGGTAAGCAATTCGTTAGAATCTACATTTGAACCTGCAATTGTGTATTGGAATATAATAGTATCATCGAATAATAAACCAAAAGCACCAAAATGTAATTCGGCATTTTTACGAAGTAAAAATTGCATCAATTCTGATGTGAGCTTAGATTCATAAACAACGTTAGATGCAAACTCTATACATGATTCTGTATCGGTAAATGGTCTGATAGCTATCATAACTTGCGAATTACCGCGATTAACAGTAAAAGTGCCATTTTCAAAATTTAAGTAATCCGGAAAATGTGATTTAAGAAAATTCTCTACTCTGGTAATTGTCGCATCAATTAAAACTTGCGGAGTATCTATCATCGCTTCATCTCCTTCTTTATGAAAATTGTTTTCATTCATTGTTATTCTCCTTTCTTATTTTCTTCTTGTGAACCGGATTCTAAAAGTCCCATTTTAGCTTTCAAAGCTAATAAGTCTGATTCTACTGTTGTAGAAGAGCCGAGTTTCTTGAATTCGTCGTCTAGTGCTGTATTTTCACCTGCAAGTTGTTCGAAAGCTGAAGCTTCTGCTTCGAGCTTTTCGATTTTTCCTTCAAATTTGTCGAATTTGCCAAAAGCGTCACCACCGATGCCACTCAAATTTTTGGCTATTTCTTTCTGAGCTTTGGCAGCTTGGGAACGAGCTATCAAAGTACTTTGTCTTGATTTTGCTTCATCAAGTTTTGCTTTGAGCGAATCTAATTGCTGACGCAACTTATTAGACGTTTCGCGTGCTTGAGCATGAATTGGCACCAAGTCGCCTAAATTACGCTCCGAAATAGATTTTTTTTCCAACGCAGCTCTGGCAAGGTCTTCCCTGCTAGCATTTAAAGCCTGCATCGCTTTATTTTCCCATTCATCCTTGTCTTTACGGGCTTTTTCAATTTTCCTTTCGAGACTTTTTTCGTTAGCAATTGCCTGAGCTACAGCAAGTGTGGTCTTGTTGACAGATTCTTCCATCTCGATGACCATTTGCTTTAGCATTTTCTCCGGGTCTTCTACCTTGTCGAGCATGTCATTGACATTCGCCTTGAAGACATCAGTTATCCTACTGAATAAACTCATTAATTCACCTTATTTAATAATTAAACAGCACTTTGTGTTTTGAATTCGTTAGTTTTGTAATCTTATGAAAATTACATCAAATAATAAATAAAAGACTATTATTGAACGTTTTATATTTTATAATTTATAAATAATTTGAGAACAAAATGAAATTCGATATTCAAAGCATTATGCAGCAAGCTCAAAAGATGCAAGAAGAAGTGGAACGCATCAAAAAAGGGCTCGAAAATATTACTATGAAGTCTGATTCCGGTGGCGGAATGGTAGTAGTGGAAATCACTGCTTCGGGCAAAATCCTTAATATTTCGATAGCTCCTGAACTAATCAAAAATGATGATATTGGAATGCTGGAAGATTTGGTAGTTGCTGCAGTCAATAAAGCACAAGAAAATGCTTCGAGAGTAGCTGAGGAAGAAATGAAAAAAGTACGAGGGATGTTGCCAAGCATTCCCGGTATGAATATGGGATTTTGAGAATACTATGAATTACACATCCGAATCAATTGAAAAAGCTATCGAAATCTTTTCGTCTTTTCCTTCAATAGGCAAGAAAACTGCTCAACGGCTTACATATTTTTTACTTCGCCAAGATGACAGCTTTGCTGAAAAAATGTCTAAAGTTATAATTGACTTAAAGCATAATGTTCGCTTTTGTTCGATATGTTTTAATTATACAGAACGCGACCCCTGCCCTATTTGCAGTTCTACTAAGCGCGATCGTTCAATCCTTTGCGTAGTCGAAGAGCCGAATGATGTCGTTTCGATTGAAAAAACGAACGATTTTTACGGGCTTTATCATGTTTTGCATGGGGTTATGAATCCATTGGAAGGGATTTCCCAAGATGATATAAAAGTTGTGGAATTGATTTCGCGATTACATGATGTAGAAGAAGTAATATTCGCTCTGAACCCATCTGTAGAAGGAGAATTGACCACACATTATATAGCAAAATTGATAAAACCTTTTGGAGTAAAAATTTCGCGAATTGCAAGCGGAGTTCCTATGGGTTCGTCGCTCGAATTTTCAGATGATGCCACAATTGCTCGAGCTTTAGAAGGAAGGATTGCGATTTGAGAATTTTCGTTCAAATATTGTTTATCGCTTATTTAGCTTTGTTAGCAGGATGCGAATTGTTCACTACGCGTGAGCCCGAAAAGCCCGACACTGGAAATTCGGGTTACATCCCTCCTACTGAGCCTGATATTTTAATACTGAATTTTGAGAATTCGATACGAAGTTTGAATGCTGATAATTATTACAAATGTTTTTATGATGAAATTGGCGATCAGCCCTTTAAGTATAAGTTTTTCCCGGCATCTTCGGCATTAGCTTCCTATCCGTCACTTTTTGATGATTGGAATATCGAATCTGAACGCAGATTGATAAACAGATTAGCTTCTCAATTCGGCTCTGAGCGAATTCAGATTAGTTTCCCAAATCGCAAACCGATTTTGGAAACGCCTGATTCTTCGATTTTTTCATCAGATTATGTTTTAACTTTGCCGGAAAAAAATATCAGCCAAATCACGGAATTCAGAGGTAGAATTCAGTTAACATTGATAGCAAAATCGAACGGTTTATGGTATATTTCGAGGTGGTTTGATTATCAAAATAATGAAGTTGAAAACGAAACGAATACATGGAGTATTTTGAAGGCAATTTACAGCAACTGAGATGAGAACAAATATTATAATATCGGTACTAATTGTATTAGTCTTTGGGTGTACAAATCCTTTTGCTCCCAAGTTGGCTGATGTTGATAATCAAAATAATATTCTTGGTGACCAAACTTTGGTTGATGGTGTCTTCAAAAATTTCCGTTATGCCTATATTTTCAAAGATACACTCGTTTATGGCAATTTATTGGCTGACGATTTTAGATTTACTTTCCGTAATTACGAAAAAAGCGTTGATGAATCCTGGGGACGTCAGGACGATATGCTAACCACATCACGACTGTTTCTCTCAACCCAAAATATTGATTTGGCATGGAATGACGTTGTAGTAGAAATTGGCGATTCGTTGACGAAAGATATTTCTCGTGGATTCAATCTTTCGATAGTTTTTAGCCCCACAGATGCCGTCAATATTAGCGGTAGAGTCAATTTACGGATTACACGCAACTCCACTGCCGATATATGGAAAATAATTCAATGGCGAGACGAATCTACTTTTTGAGGTTCAATGGTAATTCGATTGCAAATGTAGTTCCTTGCCCTACGACTGATTCCTTAACATAAATCTTACCATCGTGATACTCTTCAATTATACGCTTGCACAAACTTAGACCCAATCCCCAACCGCGCTTTTTGGTGCTAAATCCGGGTCGGAATATTTGTCTCTTGTGCTTGGGATTCATACCTTTGCCGGTATCCTTCACGAAAATGAAAAACTTTTTATTAGGATTGATTCTCATGTAAATGAAAATTGTGCCTTGCTTCTCTTCAATTGCTTCGGCAGCATTTTTCAATAAATTTTCAATCACCCATGCGAAAAGTTCTACGTTAATATCTGCATACAGGCTGTCGTCCAAGCTACGAATTATTTCCACTTTCTTGCCGAGATGAGGCAAACGTTTATCGAAATAAGTACATACATTTTCAATCAATCTCGAAATATTTACATTCTCTTTTTCCGGAGTAGAACCAATCTTAGAAAATCTCGTGGCAATTGTGTTCAGCCTTTCGACATCTTTCTCCATTTCAGCAACGGTTTCTTGGATAGAAATGGTGTCATCATTATATTTTATGATTTCAAGCCATGCCAATAAACTCGACAAGGGTGTGCCCAACTGATGGGCTGCCTCCTTGGACATACCGACCCAAACTTTTGTCTGCTCATGATTACGAGCAGAATTGAAAGAAAAATATCCAATGAAAACGAATACTCCAATAATTATTAAAGATACAACCGGGAAATACCTCAGCTGGTCCACTAAAGCAGAATGTGTGTAGTAAACTTTGCTGATGATTTTTTCATCTTTGTCTTTGACGAGAATCGGCGGATAGTTGCTTTCCATCTCAATTAATATAGATTTCACTTTCGCACGTTGTTCGGCAATTGACATTCCAGGTTCGAATTCAATGTTCAAAGTCCAATCCTCAAATGGTTCAGTTGGTTTGCCGTTTTCATCAGTCAAAATAATCGGGAAGTTGATAACTCTGGGAACAACAACATTCAGGAAAAAGATATAATTATCAAGCAAGTCAACATTATTCATACCATCTTCCGAAGACATGAAATTTTCAGTTATCTCCGCATAGAGCAGTACTGCATTTTGGTCGCGTATAATTAATTCTTTGACAATTGATTGAGTAAAGAAAATAACCGAAATAACAATCAAAAATGCAACTACAGCCAAAATCAACTTAACTTGCCATTTGGATAAATAGCGGTTGAAAAAGTCTGTGTTTGAAAGTTCCTTCGCTAGTTTCATTTTTATCTGAACGAAATCGTGTTCAACAAATCAATTTTGATTTCAACTTGTTCGCTTGTAATCATGTTCTTAATTGTCACGGCATTACGTTTGATTTCGTCCTCTCCGATTATTATACAATGTTTGGCGTTCAGTTTGTTTGTTTCGCGCATTTGAGCTTTCATCGAACGACGTTGCAAATCACAAAATGTTCGATAGCCTTTGGCGCGCAACATTTCGCTAATTTTGAATGCATCTTTAAGCAAATTTTCATTCATACTTACGATAAAAACATCACAATCAGATTGCTGAATGGCTTGTACTTTCGCCGAGTTTTCAATTATCAGCAAAAGTCGCTCTACGCCCATTGCAAAACCAACTGCCGGAGTGATTTTGCCACCTAATTGGGAAAACAATCCATCATATCGCCCGCCGCCACCGAAGGCATCTTGAGCACCTAATGCACCGCTTTTGAATTCAAATACTGTGTGGCAATAGTAATCCAAACCTCTGACTAATTTCGGGTCAATTACATACGGAACTTTTGCATCATCTAACATTGATTTTACGACATCGAAATGGCTTCTACTTTCATCATCTAAAAACTCTAATATTGAAGGAGCGGATTCGATAACGAGCTTGTCATTTTCAGATTTTGAATCTAACACCCTTAATGGATTTGTTTCCAAACGTAACTTGCTTTCTTCGCTTAATTGTTCCTTATTAGAGGTCAGATACTTTGTCAGTTCGTTTTTGTAAAGTGCACGAGAGGCTTCATTACCCAAAGTGTTAATATAAAGCTGGTAGTCACTTATGCCCGCTTTCCGAATTAGCTGATTAGCCAACAAAATTATTTCGACATCACTTTCCGGAAATGGAGATGCAATGCATTCTGCACCAAACTGGTGAAATTGTCTGAATCTCCCCTTTTGTGGACGCTCATATCTGAAAAAAGGTCCGAAATACCATAAGCGAAGCGACGAAACTTCTTGAGTAAGCGAATTTTGGATGACAGACCTGACCAACGCTGCGGTCATTTCCGGCCTCAAAGTTACCGATTCGCCGCCTTTATCAATGAAAGTATACATTTCCTTGTTTACAATATCGGTATTATCGCCAATACTGCGAGAAAAAACCTCAGTTTTTTCAAAAATCGGAGTTCTAAGCTCTTTATATCCGTATAAAGTTGTCACTTCGTTAAAAATGCGTTCTAAATTTTGCCATTGACCGATTTGGTCAGGCAAAATGTCTTTTGTACCTCTAATGTTTTGTATCATTTTACTTTAAATTAATTTTTAATTTCCATTTTTTTCATAATTGTCTGAGTTGGAGTTTCTAAAATATAAAAATAAACTCCCGAACTCAAATCACCTGTAAATACTGAGAATTGATGTTCGCCCGGACTTAAAGAGCTTTCAATAACATTCCTAACAACTCTACCGAATATATCCGAAATATAAAGTTTCGTAACTCCGGTTTCTACTACTTCGATTGTGATATTCGTTTTTTCAACAGCAGGATTTGGTTCATTTTGCGAAAGTGAAATTCTGCCATTGGGGTCGAATAATCTTGGTCCGCCCTCGATGCAATAACCTGTCAAAGTAAATGAACCGGCTTTATCGAAAATATTTACACGCCCAAAACCAATCGGATATGTAAATTCGGTTGTCAAAGTAGTAATCGAGTCATTGCCCAATCCTACTTTGAAAGTCAAAGTTTTCAAGACTGAATCTGCACCAAATGTAGTTGGCAAATCAACATCAATGAAATTTTCACCGTTAATTATTGTAGATTTAGTAAAACCATCAAGCGGTTCAAGCATTGTAGCATTGAATTTAACTTGGGTTCTGAATCCTTCAATCGAAGGTGCAATGCCAAATTCGCCGATTCCGGTAATTTTGATAGGAACTTGTATTACATCACCGTCTTCGGCAGTATGGTCGCCAATGTAAATTGTAATAGAATCATTTCGGGCAAAAACACCTTCGCCAAATAAATTCACAATTGTAGGCGAACCAAGCCCATCGTGCTCGAAATATACTTGAGCATTTTTTCGCCCGATCAACTTTGGCGAGAAACGAAGCGTCATCATCAAATCCGAGCCTGCAGGAATTGTTACAACTTTATCGCCTATTGCCCCAAAATCAAAACGATACGAGCCTACTAAGCCAACATTTGTAATATTCAACGGTGAACTACTTGTATTTGTTACCAGAGCAATAAATGTGGAATCCTTAATGCTTCCTACATCTATGAGCTTGAAATCAACTAAGCGATTATTTGCCTTCAAAGTTCTTTCAATTCCGAAACCTGTTAACGTGGTTTCGATAATACGTCCGGGAATCTGGAATTCAAGATTACCGCTTCTCATGCCAAGTCCCTTGGGCATAAATCTCAATTCCAAACTTAATGTATCTCCGCTTTGAAGCAGTATAGGAAATTCTAAGTCGGAATTGATTTCAAAATCAGCAGCGTGATTGCCACCAATGCTGATATTGCGAATATTATAAGCAAATTTAGATTCATTTACAAAAACATATTGGAATACCGAATCAATTAATTCATCAACAACGACTTCACCAAACTCGTGCTCAAATCCTTTGCCCTCGGCAAAAGCTATTGTGAAGACAGAATCAGAAACATCTTGTTGAAGTTCCTTTTGGTCAAGATTCCATATTTTAGCAGTCGAATCCCAACTTGAAGTCATTACTCGGGAACCAAATCTGTCAAAAACTGCAGTAGTAACCGAATTTTTATGTTCTTTAAAAACGTTATCGGTGATAAAATCATTGATACGTTCGGGGCTACCGTCGCTTGCATCCCACAAACGAGCCGTTTGGTCTGTACTTGTAGTCAACAAAACTTCCCTACCCAAGTCAGGGTGCATAAAGAAGCTTGAGAAATTGATTGAATTATTATCTCCGGGCTCAATGTTGTGCGTGATTGAATATAATGGTGGGTCTGTAGTATTAACATCCCATACATATAAGACTTTTGGTTCGCCCGAACTTGTTGCAGCAGCTACTTTAGTGGCATCGGTGTTATAGGTCACATGTGTACACTCTATGCTCTTTGTATCATATACAACCAAAGGCATATCTCCCAATGTGTAATTAACCCAATTAAATACCTTGACTTTACCCCCCTGGTTGGCAGTAATAATTAGGTTTTCGTCAATAGGATTGAAGTCTGCAAACCATGTAACCCCTTTATTTGACTGAACTTTTTTTTCAATTTCCCAGTTTGTGTTCCATACTATAACATTTCCCAGATAATCTGAGGATACTAAGTAATCACCGGTACTTGACCAGTTAACCGATTCGACTCTTGTTGCATGGTCTTCTAAGACTTTTACAAGTGAACCGTCTTCTAAGCTCCAAATCATAACCATAGAGTCTGTACTTGAAGTTGCAACGTATTTGTCATTTGGGTCAAATGTTGCCCATGTCAAGGGTCTTGTATGACCCCTCAGAATAAATTTCTTAGCTCCTGTATTTGCTACCCAAACGACGGCAGTCGTATCGCTACTTGCTGTTACTACTAAATCACCTTCACGATTGAAAAATCCTGAATTGACCCGCCCATTATGTTTCAAATCAAGTGTAAATCCAACATTATTGGGCCATAATTGTAAAATTTTGACTAGACATGAATCACTCGGCTTATTTGGAATTACCCAATCTTTTCTAAGTCCTGTAACGTTAGTAGCTAAGGTATCCCATTTTCGTCCGTTATCAATAGAGTATTGCAATTGAATTACATCTTTAGGCAATAAGCCAATCCATTCAACAAATGAGGTATCTCCGATAATCAAGTATTCACCACCGTTGGGATGCACAATTTTTACAGTTTTTTCGATAGGTTTTGTATTTGGGAATCCACCGGTGATATAAATTGGAACTATATCGCAAGCATCTGAAATTACTTTTATTTCCGTAAAAACGATTGCTTCATGTTGTGGTTCATATTCGATTGTCAGGTTTAGAAAATCATTTTGAGCTAAAAGATAATTTGTGACATTACCTTCAACGATGGAAAATGGTTCGTCAATTTGAAGTTCTTGAATCAAAATATCTCGATTGCGAGCTGTTATAGTCAAACTCAATCGCTTTTTGTTCCCTACTTCTACCGAACTGAATCCAATAAATTGAGGTTCAGACACGATTGATGCTTTTTGAGCATTTTGAAAACTGAAATTGAAACTATCGCGTAAGTTGAGTGATGGTAATACAATTTCTGCTGTATGTTCATCATCGCAAGATACAAAATTATCCCATTGCAAGACGCATGGCTTATGATTTTGAGCCAATGCCATCATTACATTTATCGAAACATCAATTTTATCGGCTTCAATATTATCTAAATACCATCCACCGGTTTCTATGCTAACGTTCTTAAGCTTTTCAGGGATTTTTCGACCAATGCAAAGTGTATAAACTTGAATATCGTTTGCTTTGCTCAAATTGATGATTTCAGTGTCGTTTATAGCTCCGGCACCGTCAGTAATGAAAAATATGACTTTTTTATTCGTTCCCCTATTGATGATTTTGATACCATTTGCAGGTTCGCTCAGGAAAGCAATATCGAAAAGTGAGCCTCGTGACGGCTGCAAAAGATCAATCTCGTTCAATAAGTTGCTTCTTGAAGTGTCAATTTCACGATTCAAATAGCTTCTTATGTCATAAGTAGAAATCGCACATTCATCTCCGGGAAACTTCAGCCTATTGACGATTTTTGTCGCGAGCTGCTTTCCGAGATTAAATGGGTTGTCGGGATTCTCGTTATGATTGAGAGCCAAATCAAATAATATATTGACAGACAAGAAAGTTGTATCAGGAATCGCGCTGCAAACGTAGGAATTTGTAGTCGGTACGTTCAATCCATTATCACGAACAACGAAATTATTCTTATTCAGATTATAAACGGGATTGCCGTTTGCATCAAACACGAATACAGATGCACTCATTGCCGGATATTTTGAAAAATCCTTTGTGACTATGCTCATAGTACCTTGAGCGTTAGCACAAACATTATAAAAAATCAGAAAGACCGAGAATATTAGAATTTTACCTAACATATATAAAAATCCCCCCTAATGTCCCAAAAACATCTACAAATTTATACATTTATAATGACTTAACGCACAAATTATGTTCCAATTTTTCAACTCGAACGTCTTAAAATAAAAAGATGCTTCAATAGTGTACTTATAAATATTTATTATGAAAAAAAGTGATTTATATGCTAAAATTTCTCATGACTCTAACTTTGCTTCTGACACTATCAATACAATTAACGTTTAGCCAAATCTTTTATGATGAAAGCGATGTTGATGAAAATTACGACCCAAAGCAAGATATGATTATAAAGGAGCTTCAAGAGTTCAAACTCAAGTTCTTCAAAGGAGACACAATAAGATACAGAGTCTCATCTCACGACAGCATAATTGTGGATTACGATGAAGCCATTGTCAAAACTCGATTTGAATTATATGAAGTTATATGCGATTCAGTTTCCAAGAATAACAAATTTCATCTAAGAATGAGGCTCAAAAGCTATATCGCGGATGAGCGAAAAGGTAAAATGGCGCCTGTTCGGAGAGAAACGCATACTTGGATTGGTCGTGAAGTATTTCTAACCTTAGATTCTCTTGGGAGAAGACATGGCGTAGGGATGGATGATTCAACTTTGTATTCAATGTCTCCGGGTGGTGCATTTCAACCCTCGCTTTTTGTCCCATTTGGCGATACCTATAAATTCATAAATGAATCATGGTCAATCAAAAGTTTAGATACATTAGTCGAAAACGGTTGTCCGTCTCCCCTTGTCAGTCAAGCTTTCCTTTTCAGAGCCGAACATCCGATTGACACTTTAGACCATGAATCAGTTAGATTTAGATTTATTCGGACTGCCCAGGGCGCCGTTACAGTTATATCCGATGATACAAAAATTAGAATTGATGCTGTTTTGAACGGTTCAGGGAATATGATAATTTCAACTATTGATTTTTTGCCTATACATCAATTTGCCAACATTGAACAAAAAATGAAATTGAAATACCCCGACGATACCGAACTTCCGATTTGGCATTTTAATTCTACTGATTTTGTCATAGATGACATAAAACCGGGTCCCGGCAGGTTAGCTTTCCGCGAACAAAATAAGAAAGCCAAAGTTGATTTGGAAAACAAGTAGAAAGTTATTTTTCTGAATCTGCTACAGCAACAGCAACTGCAGCATCGCCTGAAACATTGCTTATGGTCCGTGCCATATCCAAGATTCTGTCCACGCCTATTATCAGTGCGATTCCTTGCGGAGGTATATGCACAGCTTGAAGTATCATCACGAGCATTATGATGCCAACGCCCGGCACAGGTGCTGTACCTATAGATGCCAAAACTGCAGTTATAACAATCGTTAATTGGTCAGTAATTGACAAATCAATTCCATAAACTTGTGCGATAAAAACAGCCGCGACGCCTTGGTATAATGCAGTGCCGTCCATGTTAATAGTTGCTCCGAGCGGAAGGACGAAACCTGAAATTCGTTTCGGTACTTTCAAATTCTCTTCTACACATTCCATAGTAATCGGCAGCGTGGCAGCGCTTGAGCTTGTTGAAAATGCAATTATCTGAGCCTCACGAATCCCGACAAAGAAATCTTTTATTTTTCGTTTTGTGAATATTTTTAAAATTGAAGGATAGATTATCAAAGTTTGAAGAGATAAACCAAGCAAAACTGCGAAAATGTACCATACGAGTGTGGAGATGATTTCAAATCCAAAATCGGCTACTGTGGCGGCAATTAATGCAAAAACACCATATGGTGCCATAATCATTATGAAATCAACCATTTTAACCATCACATCACTCATCCCCGCAAAAAATCCAATCACCGGTTGGGCATTCTCCTTTTTGATGAATGTCAGCATCAATCCAAAGAAAACTGCGAAAAACACTATCTGAAGCATATTTCCACTTGCTATCGCTTCAAATGGATTCTTTGGGACAATATTGACTAAGAAATCAATAATATCAACATCAAGATTTGAAACGATTTTCTCGGAGGATTCCTCGCTATATGCAGCCATGAGCCTATTTTTAGTCTCCTCATGAATCCTTTCGCCGGGCTGAATCACATTTGCCAAGACTAAACCAATTGTAATCGCTATGGCTGTTGTAGTTAAATAGAGAGCAAAAGTTTTAGTTCCAATTCTGCCAAGCTTTTTGATATCCTCCAGACTTGATGCACCAATTATCAGCGATGAGATTACAAGAGGAATAGCCAAAAAACTCAGAAGTCGGATAAACAAATCACCAAGTGGCTTCAGTCGAGTGGCTATTGTGGGTTTCTTTTTGATGCTGTGGATAGAGCTAATTGTGCTTTGCTTGCCGTCAATATGCTCAACTTTGATTGAAAGATTTGATTGGTTTGAATACTTTTTGAAAAATCGAATGATTGCTTGTTGGTTGATTTTGTCAAATTTAACCAAAACACTGTCGGGGTTTGAACTATCTACAAATGAAATACTACTCCAATCTTCTACTATGGATTCAATTTCATTTTTTTCGTGGGAATAATTGACAATCAGAGCACTTTGATCAACCTTGAAAAATGCACCGAAAATTGCTCCGAGTAGGAGTGCCACAAGAATTTGATAATGTAGAGCAATTTTGGGAAATTTCATTTTTGATTAGAGATTTTATCCGCAATTTTAAGTTCAAGATTTTTAATTTCAATTTCGACCGACGGAACAAAAGTTACTAACTTATTATCGTATCTTGCCAAATCAAGGAATTGCCTGAAATCTTCGATAGCATTTTCGTAATCGTTGATTTGCTTATAGGCATTTGCGCGATTGAAATATAATTCTGCATTTTTCTTGTCCAAATTGATTGCCAAGGAATAATCACCAATCGCTTTGTCATATTTACTCAGATTAAACAAGGCATTCGCACGATTCTGGTAATAGCTTGAATTATTTGGGCTTAAATCAATCAACTTATTATACATCATTATAGCATCATCATAATTCTTTGATTCATAATAGATTATCGCAACATTACCTAAAGCGTCCTGTTCATTCGGTTCTATTTTTAAGACAGCATTGTAATCTTCTAAAGCTCTATCAAATTGTCCCAAATTGTAATAAATAACTGCACGATTGAAGTATGATAGTTTGGGGTTGAACCCAATATTAATCAAATGCGAAAAATCTTGGATAGCCAAATCATGATGTTCTAATTCGGAATTAGCAATGGCTCGATTGAACATAGTGTTATTTTCATGTTCTCGCTCCAAAACTCTGTTGTAGTCATTAATTGCAGCCGGAAGATTGCCGAGTTTGTGAAAGATTGGACCACGAAGTTGGTATGCTTCAACAAATTGCGAATTAAGTTCAATTGTTTTGTTCAAATCAATCAGTGCTTTTTCCAATTCGTTAGTTTCATAAAACACTGTCGCTCTGGTATAATATGCTTTATAATCATCAGCTTGAATTGAAATAACTTTGTCCAAATCACTAAGAGCTAAATCAAATTTACCCATTTCAGCATAAAAATTTGCTCTGCTGTAATACAAATTATGATTGCCGGGCTCGATTTCTATAGCTTTTGCCAAATCTGATTGTGCCTTATCGGCAATCTTCAATTCACGATAAGTTGAAGCCCGATTATGATATGCACCGGAAAATGAGCGTTTAAGTTCGATTGCAATAGTAAAATCATTCAAGGCATCTTCGTACTTTTTGATGTTGAAAAGTGCCGAACCACGTGCATTATAAGCTTCTGCAAAAGTTGAATCTATAGCGATAGATTTATCCAAAAATTCGATAGCTTTTTCATTGTTACCATCTTGCAAATAGCCCAAGCCCTCGTTGTAAAACTCAATAGCTTGATTGTCATATTGACTGTACAATTTTGGTAATATGAACAAGGATAACAAAAAGGCATATATTATGATATTAGTTTTCATTTGGGAAACTGAAAATTGGTTCGAAAATAACTTTGGGGTCTAAACTTCTGGTAACGGGACAAATCTTGACAACATTGTTCAAGATTTCTTGTGTTTTCGGGTCGAATCTGCGAGGATATTGAATTTCTAATGTTAATTTGCCTACACGACGATGAGGGTCATGTACCATTTCTTTAGTTACATCAATCTTCAAGCCTCCTAAATCAACGCCCAAATCACGAGCTTTAATACCCATGATAGTTGCGATGCAAGAGCCAATAGATGCAGCCAGTAAGTCCGTAGGCGAAATGTACTCGGCTTTACCTTGATTATCAAGTGGTGCGTCTGTCAAAAAACTCTGTCCAGATGGACCATGAGTTACTTGGCAGTGCAAATCATTTAAGTATTCTACATGTATCTTAACCATAGCCTACTAATATAGTAAATATTTTTAATAAAAACAAAACTCATGCCACCATAATGAACGAATATGTGTGGACATTGTTAAATTTGTATTAATAAATACTATTATTTATAGAAAATATTGGTTTTTAAGTGCGGATTTCTACTTTGACATGTTCATGAGCATGGTATGAACTACGGACAAGAGGACCTGATTCGACATGACCAATGCCATTTTCTTCACCAACTCTTTTGAACTCTCTGAATTGGTCAGGAGTTACGAAACGGTCAACAGGCGTATGGTTGACTGATGGTTGAAGATATTGCCCGATAGTCATAATGTCAAGTTTGATATTTATTAAATCTTTCATCAGTTCATAGACTTCATCATCAATTTCGCCGATTCCCACCATTATACCTGATTTGGTTCTAAGTCCTGCAGCTTTGCAATAGCTTAAAACATCGAGTGATTGTTGATATTTGGCTTGTGGTCTGATTTTTTTGTAAAGTCTTGGGACTGTTTCCATATTATGATTCAAAATATCGGGAGCAGCTTGGATTACTCTATCCAAGCATTTGGTATCGCCTTTGAAATCGGGAATCAAAACCTCGATGGTAGTTTCGGGATTTAATTCGCGAATTCTGTAAATTGTTTCAGCCCAAATTGTGGAACCTTGGTCTTTAAGTTCGTCTCGATTGACAGAAGTAACTACGGCATGTTTGACGCCCATCTTTCTGACAGACATTGCAACATCATAAGGTTCGTTTTTATTGATTGTGTGAGGAATGCCGGTTTTAATGGCGCAAAAACTACATGCACGGGTGCAAGTGTCACCAAGAATCATGAAAGTAGCTGTTCCATGCGCCCAACATTCGCCGATATTTGGGCAATGTGCTTCTTCGCAAACAGTATGCAAAGACTTGCTTCGCATCAAATTTTGGATAAACGCATACGAGTCGCCGCCGGGTGCTTTAACCTTGAGCCATTCAGGGCGTTGTCCGACAGTAGTTTTTAATTCCGGGTTGTTGCGCTTTGCTTTTACGGGGATATTGAACTTTGGCTTTTCAATTATTTCATCTCTGTGTGGCAACAAATCTATTTTATCATTCATTAAATATTAGCCTAAATATGACCTTAAAGTTTTTGAGCGTGAGGCGTGTCTGAGCCTTCTGATAGCTTTTTCTTTTATTTGGCGAACTCTTTCACGAGTAAGATTGAATTTTTCGCCGATTTCTTCGAGCGTTAAGCATTGTCCGTCTAAGCCGAAATAATATTTGATTACGTCTGCTTCGCGTAATGACAATGTTGTCAATACTTGTTGTACTTCTACTCTGAGTGATTCTCTTATAAGTTCGGAATCAGGTGGTGGTTGTTGCTCATTTGGCAATACATCTAGTAAGCGATTATCTTCGCCTTGTACAAATGGAGCATCTACTGAAAGGTGTCTTCCGGAAATTTTGATTGTTTCGGAAATTTCGTTCACACTCATATTGAGCTGTTCTGCCAATTCCGCAGCAGTTGGTTCACGTTCAAATTCTTGCTCTAATTCGGAGAATTTCTTCCCGATTTTATTTAGTGCCCCAACACGGTTAAGTGGCAATCTTACGATACGAGATTGCTCCGCCAGAGCTTGCAAAATTGATTGGCGAATCCACCAAACAGCATATGAAATAAATCTGAATCCTCGAGTTTCGTCGAAACGTTTAGCTGCTTTAATCAAACCCAAGTTGCCTTCGTTGATTAAATCGCCCAAACTCAAACCTTGATTTTGATATTGTTTTGCAACAGAAACAACAAATCGCAAATTCGCTTTTACAAGTCTTTCAAGTGCAAAGTACCCTTCGCTCCCACCCTTTTTGATGAGCTGAGCAAGTGTAATTTCATTATCGGTAGTTAATAAATCAACTCTGCCGATTTCTTGCAAATATTTGTCTAATGACTGACTTTCACGATTTGTATATTGTTTTGTGATTCTCATTTTTTCAGATATCCAATTATATAATGAAGAATGGACGCTTAATGTCTATGTATATTTTGCACGTTTTAGTCGTTTTCTCTTCTTAACAAAGTTTTGTAAGTATTGTTGCTCATCAAACTAACAGCCGATTTGACATAATTATCTCTGCTCATGATGAAGGAATAAAATTCTTCTTCATTCATAGAGCGACGATAAATCTCATATTCCAGAATTTCTGTCAAATCTTCTCGCAAATTTTTTATCAACTGTTCATCTTTTTTTGCTAATTCAGCTTTCAATTGTTCAATAATTTTTGTTGAAGATGCAGATTTCAAACCTTGTTTGTCAAGTTCGGAATTGATTTCGTCCAAATCTTCTTCATATCGGAACTTGAAATCATATTTTACCTCTTTCAAATATTTCAAAAAGCTTTCGTAAGACTTTTCGGGAACAAATTCAGTTTTGTTTAATCTTAATGATGTAGCATATTGATTAGCAAAATCGAAGAAAACTTGTTTCATATTCATATCATAAATTAAATCTTGGGATTCTCGCGGTGTAACGGTGCTATCAGGCTTGATACCGGTAGACTCGAAAACGATTCTACCGTTTTTTGTCTGGAATTGAGTCGAATCAACGATTGCTTGAATTTTCAATTCTGAATCGGCGTATTGTTCAGCAAAACCGATTCTCTGGATACATCTTCCTGATGGAGTATAGTATTTTGCCGTGGTAATTTTAAGATTTCCGCCATATGGTAAGCTCACAACCGATTGGACCAGACCTTTGCCGAATGACTGCTGACCTATTACCAATCCTCGGTCATGGTCCTGAATTGCTCCGGCGACAACTTCGCTGGCACTTGCTGACGATTGATTGATGAGTACTGCTAATCTGACATTTGTATCAAGTGGGATCTGGCGAGAAATGTACTCGTAGAGTACTTCATTTTCACGCGATTTCGTTGTCACAATCAAGCTATTCGAAGGTAAAAACAATTCACATATTGAAACTGCTTCTTCGAGTAATCCACCGGGATTATTTCGCAAATCAATCACTAAATTTTTTAGTTTTTTTGAACTGCTAAGTTTGTTGAAAGCATCTCTGAAGTCTTTATATGAATCCTTGGTGAATCGTTCGAGTATGATAATGCCGGTCGAATCGTTTACAAATCCTGAGTATGGAACATTTGGCAGCTTGATATTTTCGATGACAACATTGACTTGGAGAGTATCATTTGTATTTAATGATTTGCGAATCACGGTCAAAAAAAGCTCAGTCCCGGGTTCGCCTTTGGTAAACTCCCTTAATTCAGTCGAATTTTTGTTGATTACGACATTTGAATCAGCTTTGTAAATGTAATCACCAATTTTCAAACCACTTTTCTGTGCAGGATAGCCATGCCGTACGTCAACAATTATCAACATACTGTCATGCACACCTACTGTTATTCCAAGTCCCGAATAAGTTCCGGATGAAAGGAAATCAACGTCTTGTAATTGTTTTTCGCTGAAGTATTCTGTATATGGGTCAAGAGAAGAAATCATGCCTTCAATTCCGGCGCGCATAAGTATTTCGGGATCTAAATCAACGACATAGCCATTGAGTAACTCGTTAAATACTGCTCCCTGAATATTGAACGACTTGTTGATTTTATAATATACGTCTTCATTCGCAAGTAAACTATTGGCAAATAGAATGGTTACGACAAAGACATAAGATATGTATCTTAACATTTGATATAAACTATATATAAATAAGAAAATTAGTCAAAAACCATTGAAAATTTCATGATTCACACTTTATGGACTAATTATCAATTAGTATATTTTATCGTTAATGTAGTTTTTGATTTTATCAATTGATATTCTTTCCTGCTTCATCGAATCTCTTTCGCGAATGGTTACAGTATTTTCAGTCAAAGACTCACCATCAATTGTAATGCAAAAGGGTGTACCGATTTCGTCTTGACGGCGATAGCGTCTGCCAATAGCTCCTGAAGAATCATACTGAACTTTCATGGATTTTTGCAAATCTTGATAGACTGATTGCGCCAATTCCGGCATTCCATCTTTGTTTACAAGCGGGAAAACAGCAGCAGTAATCGGAGCCAATTTTGGACTGAATCTCAAAACTGTCCGTACATCGGTTTTGCCATTATCGTCAGTTACGTGTTCTTCGCTATAAGCATTACACAAGAACGCCATTAAGCCACGCGAAACTCCACCGGAAGTTTCAACCACAAATGGAAGATAGCGTTCATTGTTGACCGCATCAACATATTCCATTTTTTTACCGGAGAATTCTTGATGATTTCTTAAATCAAAATCAGTTCGCGAATGTATTCCTTCGATTTCTCCCCAACCGAATGGAAATTCAAACTCGATGTCAACAGCATGATTAGCGTAGTGAGCTAATTTGTCATGATTTTTCCAACGCATTTTCGATTCGTCCATTCCCAAATCAATGTACCATTGCCATCTTTGCTTTTTCCAATAATCGAACCAATCAAGCTCAGCACCGGGTTTTACAAAGTATTGCATCTCCATTTGCTCAAATTCTCTTGTTCTGAAGAGAAAATTCTTAGTGTTGATTTCATTTCTAAACGCTTTCCCGATTTGAGCTATTCCAAAAGGAACTTTTTGGCGTGCAGTTTCGGCAATATTCTTAAAATTCACAAATATGCCTTGTGCTGATTCAGGGCGAAGGTAAACCACGCTGCTTGCTTCTTCCAATGGACCTATGAATGTTTTGAACATCAGATTGAAATTTCGCACTTCAGTCCATTCCGTAGTCCCCGAAACAGGGTCTTTGATGCCGTGGTCAAGAATTATAGTCAAGTAGTCGTTATTTTCTTTGATATTCGCAAGTTTTTGTTCAATTGTATCAGCTTCATCATTTTTATTTTTAGAACGTAATTTGATGATGTGCTCTTCAATCAAATTATCCGCACGAAAACGAGCTTTACTGACTTTGTTGTCAATCATCGGGTCGCTGAATTGCTTCGTATGTCCGCTTGCGTCCCAAGTTCTTGGGTGCATTAAAATTGAAGCATCAACGCCTTCGATATCGTCTCTGAATGTCATTGATTTCCACCATGAATCTTTGATTTTGAGCAGCAATTCAACACCCAGCGGACCGTAATCCCAACAACCGTTCAAGCCACCATAAATTTCGGATGACTGGAATACGAAGCCACGTCTTTTGGCTAATGATATTATTGTTTCTAACTTGTACATATTTTTCCCTAAATTTTAGTTTCTTCTACAATCTTACAAAAATACGACATTCTATTAAACTGATGTTTGCCGATTATCAATTATCTTTGTAAGATTTGCTTTTACACACATGAAAATAATATCCAAAGAATTAGGAGTGAAATATGACTAACTTTTATAACATTACTATCAATCGAATTATACTGCATCAGATCGTTGCCAAAAATGATGGACTCGAGCATGCAACGGTCATTACAGACGAAAATTTATTTCGTTTTTCAGACCAAGTGCTGAAGGTAATCATCGAAAGACTTGCCAAAGCTTCGCAAAAGAAGGGCAAATCATTTGAATTGCTCATAAGCGACTCCTACCCTGATTCTTTTTTCGGATTGGTAAGCGAAGTTAACGAACATTCGGACGAAAGATTTATTCATGCTTCAATCAAAGTGGCAATGAAACTTGCTCAAGCCCAAACGGTGAATACAATTCCAGGTGGCTATCTGATTATGATTGACGCTAAGGATGAAAACGGCTATCCTTTGCCGATTGTCATAAAAGCAGAATTGCTCTCGGCGCTGAGATATGAAATTCACAACCGCGAATCAACAATCAAATATCTGGATGATATTTTTCTCGACCCATCGTCTAAGAAGTTCAAATTTGCCCTAATGCAAAGGCGAGTTGAAGATGAGATGGAACTCGATTATCCGAATAGCCAATGGAAGGCATTCATTTATGATGAGCAGTTCTCGGTTGATTCCAAACCGGCGGAATATTTTTACAAAGATTTTCTAGGCTTCTCGGTTGAAACTAACAGCAAAATTCAATCAAAGCGATTTTACGATGCAACGGATGATTTCATAATGAAATTCGTAGAAAATTCGAGCGAAAAGGATGATTTGATCAAACTCTTGAAGCAAGAATTTACTGTAAATGATGAACCGGAAGTCAAACCCGACGAATTTGCAAATGCTTATTTGCATGACGACGCCATTCGCGAAATTTATATGAACGAAATTGTGCCCTATTTGCCGACAACGATTGAAAAAGATGCTTCATTATTCAAAGCAAAGTTAGAAAAAAAGCAAATCCATTTTCCGAATGATATTTTGCTCACAGGACCTAATAAAACTTTTGAATATAGTGTCGAAATAGTGAATTCATCAGATAAATTGGAAAAATTAGACACAAGCAGCCTCGATTACACAATATTGAAAATTAAGGGCAAACCTTACAACAAGTAAAAGTTTTGGACAGAATTTATAAAAATCACTTTTAATAGCATTTCATTCAAACAAAAATTTATGATTAACGAATCTGATTCAAATATTTCCGAATTTGGCGATTATGCTGACGAAATCACCGAAATAACCATTAAAGGTGGACGTGAGCATAATCTTAAAAATATAGATTTAATCATTCCACGCGATTCTCTGACTGTCGTAACCGGATTATCCGGCTCAGGCAAATCTACTTTAGCGTTCGATACATTGTACGCTGAAGCTAACAGGCGATACGTCGAATGTTTGAGCCCATACGCAAAGCAATTTTTGGGTATGATGCAAAAACCCGAAGTTGATATTATCGAGGGGCTTTCTCCGGCAATTTCAATCGAACAAAAGTCAATCAGTCACAATCCACGTTCAACAGTCGGTACAGCTACCGAAATTTATGATTATATGCGGCTACTATTTTCAAAAATTGGAGTGCAGCACTGCGTCCGTTGCGATATTCCGGCAATCAAACGTACAGTTGAAGACATAATCCAAACAATTTTGACTGAATATAGTGATAAACGAATTCAAATCCTGGCGCCGATTATCAAAAGCCGTAAAGGTCATTATCGCGAACTATTTGAATTGCTCACCAAACAAGGATTCACAAAGGTAAGAGTTGATAAGAAAATTCGCGATTTAGTAGTGGGAATGAAGCTCGAACGCTACAATATTCATGATATTGAACTTGTAATTGACCGATGCCTTGTTAATTCAAATCATACAAATAGAATCCGAGAATCAATTGATTTGGCGCTAAATCGCGGGGAAGGAAATCTCATAATTTTAGCCGAAACAAATACTGATGAATTTATAGAAGTGTTGTATAGCACAAAATACTCCTGCCCGAATTGTGGTGATTCATATGAAGAGCCCGCCCCGAATATGTTCTCGTTTAACTCGCCAAATGGTGCATGTGCCACATGCCAAGGGCTTGGTGAAATTAAAGATTTCAATTTGGCGGCAATTCTCGAGAATTCAAAACTTTCGATTTATGATGGTGCTATTGCCCCATTGGGTAAAAAGAGTTTGAGTTGGCTTTGGACGCAATTAGATGTTTATGCAGAAAAGCACGGGATTGATTTGAGCGTCCCAATGGAACATTTGGAACAAAATAAATTGCATATGATACTCTACGGCAATGAAGATTCTATCGAATTGGACCATGATTTCGAGAGAACCGGACTGAAATATAAGCACAAATTCCTTGGTGTATTGCCTACTTTGAAGCATATTTATGAAAATCCTACAACATACAACCAGAAAAAAAATATTGAACCATATTTGACAGACATCAAATGTCCCACATGCGCAGGTGGAAGACTCAAAAAAGAAACTTTGCAAATCAAATTATACGGCACAAATATCAAAGAGCTTTGTGATTTGGATTTGTCAGATTTGAGAGTTTCGATTAAAGCAATTGAAAAAAAACTGAACAAGCGGGAAGTTTTAATTTCACATCTAATTTTCAAGGAAATTAATAATAGATTGAGCTTTCTCGAAAATGTTGGGCTTGCATATATTCACCTGAACCGCCCACTCCGCACTTTATCGGGCGGTGAATCACAGCGCATAAGATTGGCATCGCAAATCGGCTCGCAACTTGTGGGTGTATTGTATGTACTCGATGAGCCAAGTATAGGATTGCACCAGCATGACAATAATCGGCTTATAAATTCTCTGAAAGAATTGCGTGATTTGGGTAATTCTGTGATTGTGGTTGAGCATGATAAAGCGATGATTGAAAGTGGCGACCACATTGTTGATATTGGTCCCGGAGCAGGTATTCATGGAGGCGAAATAATTTTTTCCGGTACGATGAAGCAAATGAGCAAACTGAGCGCTAAAGAACTTAAAAATTCTCTTACAGCACAGTATTTGTTAAATGTCAAATCTATAACAATACCGGCTGAACGTCGCAAAGGCAACGGAAAATATATCATTTTGCAGGGCGCAACCGGTAATAATTTGAAAAGCGTAACGCTGAAAATTCCTTTAGGTACATTTGTGTGCATCACAGGAATGAGTGGTTCAGGCAAAAGTTCATTGATTAATGATACACTGTACCCAATACTCTCACGATATTTGAACAAAAATAGCAGTTCGGTGCCTCTGCCCTATAGCTCTGTTGATGGTATTGACAATATTGATAAAATTATCGAAATTGACCAATCACCAATTGGGAGGACTCCTCGCTCAAATCCCGCTACTTACACGGGTTTATTCACGATAATTCGAGACCATTTTGCGGAGTTGCGAGAAGCCAAAATCAGAGGCTACAAATCCGGGAGATTTTCATTCAATGTCGAAGGTGGCAGATGTGAAGAATGTCAGGGTGCAGGAATCAAAAAAATCGAAATGAACTTCCTGCCCGATGTCTATGTTACTTGCGTCGAATGCAAAGGACAGCGATATAATTCGGAAACTTTGCAAGTCAAATTCAAAGGCAAATCAATCGCAGATGTGCTGAATATGACAGTTGAAGAGGCGAACGAATTTTTCACCGATATTCCGAAATTGAAAAAGAAAATCAAAACTATGTTTGAAGTTGGACTTGGGTATATTAAATTAGGGCAACAAGCTCCTACCCTATCCGGCGGCGAAGCGCAAAGAGTCAAACTTTCGGCGGAATTATCAAAAGTTTCGACAGGTAAAACGCTGTATTTATTAGATGAACCCACAACAGGACTGCATTTTGAAGATATAAATATGCTATTGGCAATGTTGCACAAATTAGCCGACAAAGGCAATACAGTTGTTGTTATCGAACATAACCTCGATGTGGTTAAAAATGCTGATTGGATAATTGATTTAGGTCCAGAAGGTGGTAAATTTGGCGGACAAATTATTGCCGAAGGCACTCCCGAAAGTATTATCAAAAAGAGAAAAAGTTTGACTGCAAAATACCTGAAGGAGGAAATGAAGCAAAAATGAAGCAAAGCAAATTACATCGAACTATAATTTACCCTTCAAATTAAAATATCTTACTTTAAATACGTTTTTACCTTTTATAAAATTTTAGAAATGATATTTGATTTAGATGGAGAAAAAATGAACTTACTCGTATGTGTATCACGTGTACCTGACACAGCTACTAAGATTTTTGTCGGTCCTGACGGAAAGACAATTGATAGTAAAGGCGTTAAGTACATACTTAACCCTTATGATGAATTTGCATTAGAAGAAGCTATTAGATTGAAAGAAAAAAACGGTGGTGAAGTAACTGCATTAACAGTATCCGCAGACGATGCGACTGATATATTGCGGAATGCTTTGGCAATGGGCGCCGATTCGGCAATTTTCATCAAAGCCCCAGCAGAGCCTGATTCATACCAAGTAGCTCACAATATTGCTAATAGCGTAAAAGATAAAAATTTCGATTTGATATTTTTCGGTCGCCAGAGCGTTGATTTCGATTCCTTCCAAATTCCCTCTATGGTCGCTGAGTTATTGAACATTCCATCTGTATCTGTAGTTTCCAAACTCGAAGTTAACGGCTCGAAAGTCATAGCCGAACGTGATATCGAAGGTGGCAAAGAAACAGTTGAGCTATCAACTCCATGTGCAATTAGCGCCCAAAAGGGATTGAATGAACCCCGATACCCAAAATTACCCGATATTATGAAAGCTAAAAAGAAACCAATAGAAGAAGTTGCATTTTTCCAAGTTGATGCTGCTGTTGAAGTCATTTCAATTGCATTGCCCGTAAACAAACGCGTTGGCAAAATCCTTGGAGATTCGGATTCAGACATTAATGAAATAGTTCGCTCTTTGCACGAAGATGCGAAAGTAATTTAATATAAGGAATGAAAATGAAAAAAATATTAGTATATCTCGAGCCACAAAATAACAGTTTCAAAAGAGTTTCGAATGAATTGATAACTGCAGCCAATAATTTAGCTCAATCAAGCAGCGCAGAAATAGTTGGATTATGCATCGGTGGCAATTCTTCAATATATCCATCGGCAGGACAATTCGGATTGAAAAAATTAGTTTCAGTAGAATTTAGCGGAGCATATTCATCTACTGCATATGCCGAAATAGTTAGTCAAGTGGCAAAAGCAGAATCTGCAGATGTATTGCTTTTCGCATCAAATGCCACCGGAATGGAAATTGCCCCCAGAATTTCTGCAAAACTTGATGCAGGTTACGTAGCTGATTGTGTTGGATTGGAAATAGTTGATGGCAATATCGTTGCTACTAAGCCCGTTTACGCAGGCAAAGCATTGATTAAGACAAAAATCAACAAATCAACTAAAGTATTCTCTTTGCGCCCTAACGTTTTTACAGCAGTTAAAAATGATGTTGGAAGCCCTGAAGTCACTAATTTCAGTGCAAATATTTCTGATAATGATAAGAAAGCATCTGTTACCAATGTCTCTACAAATGCAGGCAAACTCGACGTCTCAGAAGCTGACATCATAGTTAGCGGTGGTCGTGGATTCAAAGAAGCCGGAAATTTTGCGATGGTTGAAAATTTAGCAGCAGCCTTAGGTGGTGCCGTCGGTGCATCGCGTGCCGTTGTTGATGCCGGATGGAGACCACACGCTGAACAAGTCGGTCAAACAGGAAAAACTGTATCACCAAATTTATATGTTGCAGCCGCTATTTCCGGAGCAGTTCAGCACCTTGCAGGTATGTCAAGTTCGAAAGTGATTTTGGCAATCAACAAGGACAAGGATGCGCCAATTTTCAAAGTTGCCGATTATGGTATAGTTGGTGACGTTTTTGAAATTATGCCAAAACTAACTGAAAAAATAAAAGCTGTCAAAGGCTGATAATCGTTAAAATTAATTCAATAAGGTGGAAATCAAACTCCACCTTTTTTTACAATCACTAACAATATCAAAAATCAAATAAAACGCAAGATTGACAGTCTTTTTATATTTGAAAATGAATAAGAATTATGGATAAAGTACAATTAGTAGTTTTAGGACTATCGGCAAGCCCGGCAAGCAACAATGCCTACGCTTTGATTATGAAAGAAGTGGACGGCGAAAGAAGATTACCGATAATAATCGGTGCTTTTGAAGCACAAGCTATTGCTTTGGAAATGGAAGGTGTAATACCGCCGCGTCCTATGACTCACGACCTGATTAAAGCTATAGTGGACAGTTTTGACTCCACTCTTACAGAAGTGCACATAAATGATTTGGTTGACGGTACTTTTTATGCAAAATTGATATTCGATAACGATATTGAAATTGATTCACGTCCTTCTGATGCTGTTGCATTGGCTGTCCGATATGGAATTCCGGTTTTCGTGAACGCTGATATATTGGATATGACAGGCGTAGTACCACAAGATGAAGAATTGCCGAATCATGATGATGATGATTTGAAATTTATGAAAGAACCTGACAAGAAAACAAAAACACAACCCAAAAGCAAAGTTGAGCAGCTCCAAATCGAATTAGACAAAGCAATAAAAGAAGAAAATTACGAAAAAGCAGCAAATCTTCGCGATGAATTAAAAAGACTTTTGGAAAGTTCGTAAAAAACGCTTATTTTTGTAGTCTATTATGCGCCGGAGTAGCTCAGTTGGTTAGAGCATCAGAATCATAATCTGGGTGTCGGGGGTTCAACTCCCTCCTCCGGTACAAATAGAATTAGAAGAAGACAGAATACTGTCTTCTTTTTTTTTGTGGAAAATTGCTAAAAATAAATTGTGTTTTCAAATAATATTGTTATTTTATGATATAAATTTAACAAATTTTACATTTTCCCATAACTATTGAGGCTGAAAATAATGAAAACGCCCATCAATTCTACATTTATGAGTTTTGCAATCGTGGTATTAGCTATCTTTGTGTTTCCATTCAATTCCCTTAAGAGCGAAAACGGTAAATTTATAAGATTCACAGGAGCGTGGCAACAAATTTTAAGTATGGCTGATCGGGGTGACTATCTACTAATAGGGACTTCCTCGGAAGGAATCATGAAATTCAACAAACAAACGGGAAAAACAGTTAAAGTAGCCGGTTCCGATTCTGTAATCAAAAATTTAAATGTTGACATGCAAGTTGACAAGAATAATAAAGTTTGGGGTCTTTCAAATTCCTCATCACTAATTGAATACAATGGAGAAGGGTTTAATATCTATAATATTTCAGATATAGATTATGGGTCTTTTGCATTTAGTTGTTTGATGATTGATGACCATGATAATAAGTGGGTTGGTACAGGCAATAAAGGTTTGTTCAAGTTTGATGGAACTCAGTGGAAAAATTATAATAAAGCTAATTCAAAGCTACTAAGTGATAATATATTATGTCTTGACAAGGATGTAAATGGTAACATTTGGATTGGTACTGATGTGGGTTTGTTTAAGTTCGACGGCACCGACTTTACCCTTTATCAAAAGGTCAATACCGGACTAATCTCGAATATAATCAAATCAATTGCAATTGATTCTAAAAATCAGGTTTGGATAGGAACTGACAGAGGTATGGTTAAATATGACGGAACTGAATGGACAACATTCAAGGATAGTAACATAACTGTACTTGTTAATGACATTATCGAACTCTATATTGACAACAATGATAATCTTTATGTGGGTACCCGCGTTGGATTTGCGATTTATGATCACACAAATTGGATTGAATATAATCGTTCAAATTCAGGATTGACTGATAATTTTGTGTCTGAAATCATTACGGATGCATCAGGCAATATGTGGCTTTCTGCTTATCTTGATGGTTTGATTAAATTTGATGGTACAAATTGGTCAAATTATCAATTTTTAAAACAAAATTATCAGTTTTATAGAGATTCTCACGTTGTTGAAGATAAAAATGGAATAATATGGGTGCAAGGAACCAAAGCTATTCAAAGTTTTGATGGATATAATTGGAGAAGGTATGGTTATACAAATTCTGATTTACCTGTAAATGTATTAGACTACTATGACCAATTATTAACCTGTATTGCAGTAGATAGTAATAATAATATTTGGGTTGGTTCATTAAAGTTCGGAGTGATAAAATTTGACGGTTCTACTTGGACAACTTACAATACTAGTAATTCAGGGCTTCAGGATAATGGTATTCGTAGCCTTCATGTTACAAAAGATAATAAATTAATTGTCAATGCAGGTATTACGACAACTATATATGATGGTGTTTCATGGCAATCAACTAATAGACTGGCTACGAGTATGGCATTCGACAAAGCTGGTGTAATATGGAATGTTTCAACAAAACCTAATGTATTATGGTATTGGGAAAATATAGATGGCAAGGCTGTACAGGTACATTTCTATCCTCCCGTCTATCAAGACACTAATTTAGCTTTTATTGGTTTAGTGATTGATTCCGAGGATAATAAATGGATTTCATCTACTTCAGGATTACTTAAATATGATGGAACAAATTGGACAAGATATGATTTCACTAACTTGGGTTATAATTTCCCTTACAAAGGTGTAGCAGCAATTACGATAGACAAGAATGATGAATTATGGATGTTTGTATCATACGGGTATCTGGTACGATTTGACGGCGGAGAAAACTGGAAAGTTGATGAGACATTTATACCTGCGATGGGTGCACCGAATTACATTACGTCAATAACAGTAGATATGAATGGCAATTTATGGGCTGGCACAAGTTGGAATGGTGTTTACGTATTCAATGAAGATGAAATTATTCTTAATCCGGCTGATGTAATCGAAACTTTTATCCAAAACGATTACAAAATCTTCCCAAATCCGGTTGAAGATTTCATTAATATTAACGGATTAGAAAGCAATAACTTCGAATACCATATCTTTGATTTGAGCATGAAACAAGTAGCACATTCATTCGGAGTTTCGAACCAACTGGATGTTTCAAGTCTTAATACCGGTATATATTACTTAGTGATTAAGGAAAAATCTAAACTACAAGCAATGAAATTTATAAAGAAGTAGTTAAAATATTTTCCAATCTCTATACATCCAAAGATTTTACAGCATCTTTGAGCTGCTTAATGACTTCATCCTTTAGCTTTTTGGGTTCAATGTCAGCAATTGCATTGCACCAACGTGACAACCACGATATGAAATCGGATGAAATCGGCACCATCATTTCGATATTTAGATTGCCCAATTTGCTTTTGCTGACTTTTTGCGAAATGTGGATATGGCGATTCTCGAAATATTTTACATATGCCTTCTTGATTACAATTTTCACTATTTCTACATCGCCATCTATTACCGCAAATCTTTCAGTTCTGAATTTGTCATAGTCAAATTTTGGCTCTGTTTTCCTTGTGTTATAGATTTCTTCAATGGATTTAATGTTTTGGATAGCGAAATTGGTGGACCTTTTGTGCGATGGGTTATAAGCTATAAGATAGATTGTACCCAGATAGGTATATAAAAATTGAGGGAAAATCGTATAATCTTTGACCATGTCGTCAGTCAAGCGTTCATATTTAATCTTAATCCAATTTTTCTCGTTTATGTGCTTGATGCAAAGCCTTAAGATTTCATGTTTGTTAGAGTAATCGTAAGCACCGATGTTTTGGTCACCATAGAAAGGGTCTTCCAGAAAAACTGAGCCGGGAACCATTGATTCTAACTTATTAGCCAATTCATTCAAATCTGTTTCAATAGTAGTGCCTCGGAAAGTGCTGATATACGCTTTCAAAATATAGAATGAAATCATTTCACTCTCGCGAATATTCTTGGGGCTGAAATCAATGTTGGAGTGCTTCTTAAGTTTCCAAAACGTAACCTTGCCCGATTTACGTTTATCCAAATACCCGTCATCAAGCAACACCTTCAAATCTCGTTGGATACTCCGAATCGAAACCTCTTTACAATCTTCAATCAAATGGTCGAAAATTTCAGTAGAAGTCATATTATTATTTGATGACAAAAGTCTCAATATTCGTAGAATTCGCCTAACTTGTTGGCTACTATCCAAAATTTTCTTGCTCATATTCATACCCGATTAAATCATAGCACATTGAAAAAGCAAAAATACAGATATTTGCGATTAAACAATCAGTTTATGCAATAAAGCACGAAAAAATGATGAACAAATGAAATTGTTGTCGAATTTGCTTATTTTAGTAAGATGTTCAAAATATGATTTGAGAAAAATGTCTTTCAAAAATAAAATTGCAGATTCAAACTCAGCTTTGCTCACACCTGTAAAGTTGTTTTATTACCGCTTTTTCAACAAATACTACCAAGTAAACGATATAATTTCCCGCAGCCAAATTACCGATGACGGCAGTTTGAAAGTAACGCTGAAAAGTGGGATAATCTTAGAGTCTCCCCCATCTCAGATTCCGGCTGAAATCAACTTCACCGAGCGTTACAACTACGGCACAAAATCAAAAATGGACAAAATCCTTGATGTCAACAAATACTACTTCCTATACGAAATACTCAGCGAGCTCTTCATCCACAGCGAGTACTTCACCTATTTCGACATCAACGAAGGCGACACTGTAATAGATGCCGGAGCAAACATCGGCGGATTCACGGTCCAAGCGGCAAAAAAAGTCGGCTCCAAAGGCAAAGTAATCGCAATCGAACCCGACGAGCAAAACCGCATCACACTCCAACGAAATCTAGACAACAACAATCTGCAAAATGTCGAAATCATACCATTAGCGCTATGGTCGGAAAAATGCACCAAAGAATTCCACATCAGCAACCGCCCTGGCGAGCACACCTTGATAGACTATGACAACGAATTATTCACCAACAAGCAAGTAGTCACAATCCACTGCGAAACATTAGACGAAATCATCGAACGACAAGGCTACGACAATGTCAGCTACCTAAAAATGGACATCGAAGGTGCAGAAATAGAAGCCATCAAAGGAGCGACAAAATTCCTCACCACCCAATCACCCAAACTACTCATCGAAGCCCTCCACGAAGTCAATGGCGAAGCAGCATTCAAATCCATAGTCCCACCCCTTCAATCCCTCGGCTACAAATTACTAAGAGAGGTGGATGGATATAGAGGCACAATAATAGCAAGAAAATAAAAAAACACTTCAAATCTTTTGCTAATTGACATAATTTTCTTAAATTGGCACTAATTCATTAATCACTGGATAAAATTATGAAAAATTTTCTGCTGCTCTTGATTTTGACTACTTTGATTATTTCTTGTGATAGCACTTCAGATTCTAATAATAATGATAGTCAATTTGGACGAATCAATGGTAAGGTGATTACAAAGAACCTTTATCCAATACAAGGAGCTGAAATTTATACAATTCCCCCTACTGAAGTATTGGTTTCGAAATCAAACGGAGAATTTATTTTCGTTCAAGTGCCAATTGGATTATATAGAGTATATGCAAAAAAGGAAGGTTATTCACCAAAGTATGTTAACATTAGCATTTTGGGAAATAAAACCTCAGAAGCCACGATAGTCCTTGATAATTTTGATATTGACAATGATCCTCCAAATAAACCAATACTAATTTCTCCAACTGATGATATTACTTTAAACACACAACCAACATTGGAGTGGAGGTGCACAGATCCGGAAAATGATATTTTGTTATATGATGTATATTTTGGTCTTTCAGCTAATAGTCTTCAAATTATCGAATCGGGTATTGATATAACTGAATATCAGCTATCCGGACTTAGTGCTAACACGAAATATTTTTGGAAAATTGGAGCTTTTGACGATTTTGGTGGTTATTCTGAAAGTGATTTGTGGAGTTTCAATTATAAAGAAATCGAGCCAACAAATGCTCTAATTTTGAATTTAAGTTTTGATAATAATGTCAACGATATGTCGAATTATGCTCATTTTTGTCAACAAACTAACTTAACCTACACAAAAAACAGATTTGGGAATGATAATTCTGCTGCCTACCTCAATGGTTCAGCTTACGTTGAAGTTATCAAATCTACATTCATGGATTTCACACAACCTTTTACAATTGCTTTGTGGATCAAACCGGATCCGGGCTATGGAAATACATTTGAAGGTGAAGTTGATTTAGTAAGTAGATACGGTACGACTACATCAAATATGTCAAGTTTTGCATTTTTATTAAAAAATGGTTACTTATCCTCAGAAGTATTCAAATCACAGAGTGGAAGAAGTTACTGCCCATCTGATGTTTTAATCCAAACAAATATCTGGACACACGTAACTCTTGTTTATAATGGAACGAGTCTAATATTATTTGCTAATGGCGTTGAAGTTGCCCAAAGCATAGTTCCTAAACCGGATTCATCAAATTTGAATTTATACATAGGAAAACGATCATTAAACAATAGAATCTTCAAGGGTGCAATTGACGATGTGAAGGTTTATAACAAAGCACTAACCAAGGCAGAAATTTCGCAATTAGCAAAATAATATATCGAGGCTCATATGAAAATTTTCATTTTTATCATTTTGATTTTTTTTGCTTCAATAATCCATTTGTTAAGCCAAAAAGAGACTACAAATTGGAATTTTGGTCAATATGGAGCCATTACATTCAATACTCATAATAATGAACCTATTTTTGTCAATGGTTCAAAACTCGATTCATGGGAAGGTTGTGCTTCAATTTCAGATAAAAATGGAAATCTTTTGTTTTATACCAATGGGGTCACCGTTTGGAACAAAAATAATATTGTGATGGATGGTGGAAGCGGTTTATTAGGACACTACTCTGCAACGCAATCATCAATAGCTTTTCGACGACCTTTACATGCAAATCAATATTATATTTTTACTGTTGATGCTGTAGAATCAAATAGTCGTGGGTTAAACATGTCTATTGTGGATATGAGTCAGAATGATGGTTTAGGTAAGGTCACCACCAAAAACATTAATATTCATCCTAAACCGATTGAACGGGTTTTGGCAATTCCACATGCAAATCGAAAGGACTTCTGGGTTATTGTTCACATATCTCAAACAACAAATTATTTAGCATATAAAGTTGATGAAAATGGAGTTGTAGGTGATCCGGTAATAAGTAATGGCATAAATACTGCCAATAGACCTACCGGGCATACATTGAAGTCAACTATTGACGGCAAACGTATAGCATCAACTCACTCATTTGCCGGTGTCATCGAGTTGTTTGATTTTGATAATTATTCAGGTAAGATGACATTAACAAATAATTTACAACATCCATACTTCTCATGGCCCTATGGAGTTGAGTTTTCTCCAGATGGTAAATACTTATATGCTTCATTGTTTAAACCTTGTAGATTAATTCAGATGGATGTCTCAAAACAATCAGAACAAGAAATCCTTAATAGCATGATTATTTTAGCTGAGAACCAAACTGCAACATTTTATTATGGTTCATTGCAGTTAGGAATCAATGGTAAAATCTATGTAGCTCAAGACGAAGATCAATATTTGGGCGTAATTAAAAAACCAAATGAACTTGGAAAGGACTGTGGTTTTGTTAGTAAAGGTTTGGCAATGCTGAATGGTGCATCCAGTAGATTAGGATTGCCAACATTTGTACAAAATTATATTGCACAAGTTAGTCATTGTGATCCTAAAGGCGATGAATTGGTTACCTATGGAGATTTTGAAAGCAAAGAAGTGTTCTTTTCAAGTAGTTTAAATGAAATCAGTTTAGATAATATTAATGAATTTCAAAATCCCGGTTCATTTGCGATTACAAATGTGAATCCTATCAATCAAAATGACAGTTGTGTACAATTTGGAAAAGACAATAATTTTGTATTTTGTCACACATTAACGGGTTTAAATGACGTAATAACGTATGAGACGACAGTCGAACCAAATTCTGAATATTTGTTTTCATTTGATTTTATCCCTGTATCAGACAAATCATTCTCTAACCTATCTATTTTTATGAATGGCGTAGAAATTCAAAATCCCTTTTTACATGCTGAGGGTCCTTGCGTTTTAAAGAATTATGTATATGAATGGACTTCTGGCGCTAATCAAAATCTTCAAATCATAATTAGTGTCAATTCCGAATCTCCCGAAATTTTCGCTTTGGATAACATTTCATTGAGAAGCTGTGATTGTCCAACTTTACAACTTAAGAAATTGAGTCATGATCTATGTTATGGTGGAATAATTCAATTATTTGGATATAATGAAGATGTTTATTCCCATAGTTGGAAACCAAATATTGATATTGATGATATAACTGCACCAAACCCAAATGTTAAACCAAAGAAATCCACTGTTTATTCATTAACTTTGACTAACAAAATTACAGGTTGTGTTTATTATGATTCTGTTTGGGTAAATGTATTGCCAATTAAAGACATTGAAATTAGTGGGGACAATTATCTTTGCTCAGGTGATAGTACCGAAGTTTTCATTCAAGGGGATTTTGAAAATATAGAATGGTCAACAGGACAGTCTTCAAAAAGTATTATTATCAAATCGCCGGGAACCTATTTAGTAAAATGTTTTGATTCTAATGGCTGCGAATACAATGGAAGTATTGATGTATATTGGATTGATGTTCCTGATATTCAAATTATAGGACCCAATTCGGTTTGCAAAGATGAATCCTTTGAATTGGAAGTAGATTATAAAGATGCTAAACGATACTTGTGGTCGACAGGCGAAAGTACTCCCAAAATAACAAAATTAGTACCTGGTACCTATACTGTCGAAATTATATTGAGTGACGGATGTTCAACTACATTAACTAAGACCGTTAATGAAATAAGCCCTGCAAAGCTGGAACCTCAACATATTGATATAGGTGAAGTTTGCTTGCAGGAAATAAGTCAAATTGATAAAAGCATATTGAATTCGAATGATTTCAATGTTCTTATTGACAAGATTATTTTGAAATCTGCTTTGATTGGTTTAACTCTTTCTTATGAGTCACCCTTGCCTTATAATTTAAAACCAAAAGGAAATTTTAAATTGAATTTTGAATATTCAACTATGGTTTATGACAATGTTTTAGTAGATACTTTATTAGTTATTTTAACAGAGCCATGTTATTCTGAAATTAGTATACCAATTACAGGCAAAATATCTGAAACGAAGTCAAAAGTTTGGATAGCTGATACAACTGTTATTGCCGGTGATTACATATGTATTCCAATTTATGCAACAATGTTTTGTGAAGAATTTATTACCGGTAAATTTAAATATAGATTAATGTGTGACATGAGTAAATCTTTTTTCGAACCTGATTCAGTAGCTTCAGGGACAATGGTTGTTGATGACAAGCATCTCAGATATTATATTATTGAAATTGAGGACACGGCGATCCTCGAAGAAAACAACAATATTGTAAATTATATTTGTGGAACTGTTTTATCCCCTGATTCATCAAAATATTCAGTTAATATAAGCGATTTCGAATGGTCTGATATTCAAACGGAAACTGATATAGACAATGGATTATTCGATGTTGATTATTGTGTTTATACTATCCGACAGCTAATTTCTATCAAACTTTCTTCAATTACATTAAAGCCAAATGTAACTGATGGTGCATTTGCCGCAAACATTGTTAGTTCCGAAGTTGGTAATTTCAATATTATCATTACAAATTCGATTGGTAACGAAATATATAGAAGTTCTTGGGTCAGAAATTCTAAGTCTGAACCTGATGAAAATGAGATGTTGATTGACTTATCTGAATTTCCTTCGGGTGTTTATAACGTCATTATGATTTCACCTTGGAGTACTAACAGAGAGAAAGTGCTATTAGTTAAATAGTGTGTTCTGAGCTTAAATTTGTAGAAAGATTGAATAGAATTTTGTATTCTTGAATTATATAAATTTTCTGTGATTCTTTAGAGTCACCAAATATGGAATTTTCTTAATTATGAATCGGAGTCTTTATGAAAAAGCTCTTAGTTTTAATAGTGGGTCTAATAATAATACATCACTATGCTTTATGCCAAAAAGAAGCAAGTAACTGGAACTTTGGCAGAAATGCAGCAATGACATTCAATACCCCTGATAAAGAACCTGTTTTTGTAAATGGGTCACAACTAAATTCATGGGAAGGGTGCGCAACAATATCAGATTCAGAAGGTAATTTACTATTCTATACCAACGGAGTCACTGTTTGGAATAAAAACAATGCCATTATGGATGGTGGTACAGGATTGCTTGGTGATAACTCAGCAACTCAATCTTCAGTCGCTTTTCAACATCCTACTCAGGCAAAAATGTATTATATTTTCACTGTCGGTTCAGTAGAGTCAAATACAAAAGGTTTTAATTATTCATTTGTTGACATGAACGCAAATGGAGGATTAGGTAAAGTTATTACTAAAAATGTCAAAATTCATGATAAACCAATTGAAAGAATAGCTGTTATTCCACATGCGAACAAAAAAGCTTATTGGGTAATTGTCCATATCACAGGGACTACTGAATATTTAGCATACAAAGTTGATGAGTTTGGTGTAGCTACAGTACCGATTGTAAGTAATGGTACTCTTAAAAGTACTAAATTGACCGGACATACGCTAAAGGCATCTTTAGATGGTACAAGAATAGCCTCCACACATTCTTTTGCAAGCGTTATCGAATTGTTTGATTTTGATGCTTTTTCAGGTAAAATGACTTTAACTCATAATCTATTGCACCCAAGTTTTACATGGCCATATGGAGTAGAATTTTCTCCGGACGGGAAACTTTTATATGCGTCTTTGTTTTTCACATGTCGTTTAGTCCAATTTGACGTTACTCTAAAAACAGCGGAACAAATATTAAATAGCATGGTAGTTTTAGGTGAAAACAAAAGCGCAACATTCTATTTTGGTACTATACAACTTGGTATAAATGGAAAAATTTATGTTGCACAAGACGACAATACGTATTTAGGGGTAATTAGTAAACCAAACCAAAAGGGAGAAGCTTGTGATTTTGTAGAGTATGGCTTTCGATTGTTATCCGGTTCTAGAAGTGGATTAGGATTACCATCTTTTGTACAGGCTTTTTTTGCTCCCAAAGAATATTGTGAACCCAAGGGAGATGACTTAATCATAAATGGAGATTTTGAAGTAAGTCCCTCCAATTTTACATCTACATTAAGTTTGGTAGATGCTAATGCACAATTTCAAACACCTTCAACATATATTATAACAAAAGTGAATCCAATCAATACTAATGATCCATGCTCACTCTATGGTACTATTAATAAATTCATGTTTGTACATACCAAAACTGGATTGAATGAAATAATGAAATTTGATTTGAAAGTTGAAAAGAACATAGAATATATTCTCTCATTTGATTTTGTACCTATTGATGACAAAGTGTTTTCAAACTTAAGAATAGATATTGATGGTGAAGAAATTGCATCAGATTTTATTCATTCTGATGGTTTGTGTCAATTAATAAATTATAAATTTACATGGAATTCTAAAGAAAAGGAAGATGTTGAATTAACATTCAAGATGATTTCATCATCCCCTGAAAAATTTGCACTTGATAACATTTCATTTAGAAGTTGTGAATGTTCTAAAAGAGAATTTGAATCTTCAGAGCATCAAATCTGTTATGGTAAAAGTGTAAAATTAGAGGGAAATGACAATCAAAAATATATCCATAAATGGGAGCCCAATTTTTGGATTGATAATCCAAATTCACCTACACCTACAGTTTCTCCAACAAAAAGTACGATTTACCTTTTAAAATTGACGGATAGAATAACTGGATGTGAATATTTTGATACAGTAAAGGTTGAAGTAATCCCGGCGGTTGAAATTGAAATTTTGGGAGATAATCTTATCTGTGTGGGTGATAGTACAGAACTGTCAATTGAAGGAAATTTAAATTCTATCATTTGGAGTACGGGCGATACAACACTGAGTATTATAGTCTCAACTCCGGGTACCTATGAAGTATCAGGTATTGATTCAAATGGTTGTGAACATAAAGGACAAATTCAAGTTAAATTAATTGAATCTCCGGGTTTAGCAATTCTCGGACCTGTATTGGTTTGTTTCGAAGAAGAATATGAATTAGAGGTTAATTTAGATGCTTTCGGATATTTATGGTCAACCGGTGATACCACTAAAAAGATAAAAAGAGTAGGTGCTGGATTTTTCACTGTCCTTGTAACAATTGAAGGTGGTTGTATTGTCGAATTATCTATTGATGTTGGTTTGAAGGAGGATGGAGAGGTTAGAATAAGAGGTCCTTTCGAGGTTTGTATTGAGGAAAATTTTGAACTTGAAGCCCTAATTTTGGCTGATAAATACATTTGGTCAACTGGTGACTCAACAAAAATCATAAAACATAAAGGTCCCGGAGTTGTTAACTTAGAAGTCGTTACTAAAGACGGTTGTAGAAGTATAGGTTCATACGAAATTAAGTTAAAACCTGATGGTGCTCTAAATATAATTGGAAAAACCGAAGCATGTTTGAACGAGGATGTAACTTTGATGACTGATTTTGAAGGTGTAAAATATAATTGGTCAACAGGCGATACCACCAAACAGATTATTCACCGAGGTCCGGGAACTATAAGTGTCGAAGTAATAGATTCAAACGGATGCCGAAGTATTGGTTCGTTTGTAATTGAACTTATCCCTGATGGAATTGTAGAAATTATCGGACCAAAGAGAGTTTGTATATATGAAGAGTTCGAACTGATTGCTGATATTGATGGAGAAAAGTACATTTGGTCAACCGGTGATACCACCAAAAAGATAAAACACATTGGTCCAGGTAAAATAACTGTGGAAGTCATAACATCTGAAGGATGTGTAAGTAGAGGAGGAATTGAGATAGAATTGATTCCTGATGCCGATATAGATATTTTTGGTCCAACTTCAATTTGTGAAGGCGAAAATTCTATAATTTCCATATCCGGTAATTTTCAAAAAATCACATGGAGCACCGGTGATACTACCGAAATTGTCACGATTACAAAAGGTGGTACTTACAACGTACAAGCTATTGATATTTACGGTTGTAGATGGATTGGTTCGATAAAAATAACTGAAATTCCAAAAATTCATTTTGAGGAAATGAAAATTGATTTAGGTGAATTATGTATTTTTGAAACCAATCAGTCTAATTATGAAATTGTAAATTCAAACGATTTTGCTTTTACAATCAGTAAAATAATGCTTCAAAATTCATCGAGCGGACAAATTGAACTTCAATATAATCAGTCATTGCCTTTGGTTTTAAACAATCTCCAAACTCTTGAATTCTCGTTGAAGTTCTCACCTTTAGTTTCGGCTGGTAAAATTTATGATACAATAACAGTTTTTATTTCCGAACCATGTTATACAGAATTCCGAATACCAATAACAGGAACTGTAATCAAAACGGAAACAAAGGTTTGGATAGCCGATACAACTGTTGCTGCCGGCGAATACATATGTATTCCAATTCATGCAACTATGTTTTGTGAAGAGTTCATTACAGGTGAATTCAAATATAGATTAGTGTGTGACCTGAGCAAATCTTTCTTCGAACCTGATTCAGTAGCTTCTGGGACAATGGTTGTTGATGACAAGAATCTCAGATATTATATAATTGAAATAGAGGACATCGCCATACTTGAAGAAAGTAACAATATTGTTAATTATATCTGTGGAACCGTATTATCTCCTGATTCAACAAAGTTTTCCGTTAATATAAACGATTTTGAATGGACTGGTTTTGAAACAGAAACTAAGATGGACAATGGCTTATTCGATGTGGAATATTGTGTTTATACAATCCGACAGCTAATTTATATCAAACTTACTTCAATTACTTTAAAGCCAAATGTAACGGAAGGTGCTTTTACTGCAAACGTTGTTAGTTCCGAAGTTGGAAATTTCAATATTATCATTACTAATTCTATTGGAAACGAAGTTTATAGACGTTCTTGGGTCAGAAATTCCAAGTCTGAACCTGAAGAAAATGAAATGTTGATTGACTTATCCGAATATCCATCCGGCATTTACAACGTTATTATGATTTCGCCGTGGAGTACTAAGACGGAGAAAGTGATGTTAGTAAAATAGTGGGTTTTGAGCATAAAATTAAGAGAAAGATTGATTGATAGTCAATCTTTTTCTTTTTTTTGGGCATGATGCTGATGTCCACATGCTAAGAATTACTATTTTTGAATTATGTTTCAATGGGGATGTGCAAAATGATTGAATTTCGGGATTATAAGGTTGCCGGACGCGACGTTTTGGCTGTGGATGGCAGAATTGACGGCGTTACTTCGTCGGAGCTCGCAAATAAATTGTCGCAAATTATTGCTTCCGGCGAACGCATTATTGTGATGGATTGCGATGGTGTGAATTTTGTGAGTTCAGCGGGGTTACGGGTTTTGCTTGTAAGCCAGCAAAAACTCGCAGGAGCGGGCGGTATGATGGTGATGTATCGTATGAACGAGAGCATCTTTAAAATCTTCAAGATGAGCGGCTTTGATAGGGTATTTAAGATTGTGGCGAACGAGGCAGAGCTTCTCCACTTGATTTCGACACAAAAAGTTGAATCCGAACTTATCAGCTCTACTCGTGACGGAATTAAGTTTGAGTATCAGCAATTTGACACTCCGAGCGGAAAGTTCGCAAAATTCACAAATAACGATAATATCCGAAATTCCGCGATTACTTCGGCTGATGTTAGGTCTTTCTCGCCGAATGAAATTCAATATGGTGTTGGCAATGCTGCATTGGGCGATAATTTTGAAGATTATAAAAATTATTTCGGCGAGGCACTGGTCCTCCAAAACTCACTTTTCTACTATCCAGCGGTGAATCGCCCGGCGGTTGATTTTATGCAATATGACCCTGATGCTGATGATATTAAATATAACTTTGCTGACGGATTCTCGTTTTCTGGTGATTTTTACGCAAAAGTTTCTTTCGATGCAACTACTGATGGTGCTGATTTTGAAGAAATTTTAGCCGGAGTTAGCGAACTTTCAGGTTTGAAATCATTTGGTGTCGTATTTTTGGCTGAAAGCAAAGGTATTCGTGGAATAAGCATCAAAAAAGTCCCCACAAACGAGAACAAACCTGCAAATTCGCAAGATATTTTCCATCCTGATAATTTTTCAAATTGGTTCAATTACCCTATCGAAGCTGAAGATGTGAATTTGATTGCAGCAGGTGTAGGAATTTATGCTGATAAGGGAAGTAAATTTTACACTGAAAATTTGTCGGCTTTCCCGGCAGAGCTTAATTATCACTTGCATGTCGGAATTTTTGACAGAGATGTTTTGAGTTATAAGATTCACTTTTTCGACGATGAACTCAAAAAAGTGCGACAAGAATTGAATCCGCTCCGACTTAAACATTTGTTGGGCAAATCGCGTTTCAGCTTTGGATGTTTGGGTATAATTAAGTTGGAGGCATAAAATGGAACTATGGATAGGTGCGATTAATTTAGGCTTGATTTACGGATTTATGACAATTGGGATTTACCTGACGTATAAGTTTCTCGATTTCCCTGATATAACCGTTGACGGTAGTTTTACTTTTGGGGCTGCAATTACATCGGTGTTGATTGTAGGAGGAACAAATCCGGTGCTAGCATTGATAATAGCTTCATTCGGAGGTATGTTTGCAGGTTCGGTAACGGGGATAATTCATACAAAAATGCGAGTGAACGGGCTTCTTTCGGGTATTTTAGTGATGATTGGGCTTTATTCAATCAATTTGCATATCATGGGACGAAGCAACGTACCTTTGTTGAACAGCCCGAGCTTTACAAATATTTTGGACAGCTTCAATCCGGGAATTGGTATTGAATTTTGGTTAGCAATATGTATGATAGTCATTGTTGGGCTCTTTTCGATAAAAGTGGCATTATTTTTCAAATCGGATTTGGGAATGTCATTGATAGCAACGGGAAATAACCCTATTATGAGTTCAGCGTTGGGCGTGAATGTTGATTCGATGAAAATATTCGGGATTGCACTATCAAACGGGATGATTGCATTTTCGGGTGGTATGATAGCCCAATATCAGGGTTTTGCAGATATTGGGATGGGCATCGGTATGATAATTAATGGGCTGGCAGCTGTGATTATTGGCGAATCAATTTTCAAATCAAGGTCGATTTTTGTGAAAATCGCAAGCGCGGTGGTTGGTTCGATTATTTTCAGGTTGATGATTGCTCTCGCCTTATATGCCGGAATGAATCCGATTGATTTGAAATTGCTGACTTCACTCTTTGTACTTGGAACATTATATATCGGGCTTAAAATTTCGAAAAATGAAAAAAATCGCAAAAAGCCATTGAGCATAAAAGTAAATAAAAAAGTTGCTTATGCAGTGGTAGTGTCTTTGCTTGGAATAGCGACTATATATGGTTTGAACAAATTGATTGATTCGCAAGGCGGAAGTTCCGATGGTAAGCATGTAGTCGGAATTGTCCAAATTGACAGCAACCCGATTTTGGATATGACTCGAGAGGGCTTTTTGGAAGAAATGAAAAAGCTCGGATATGAGGATGGTCAAAATATTGAATTTAAAATTCAAGATGCAAATGGCGATTTGGCAACACTAAATTCGATTATTGATAATTTTGTTATGAGCGAAGTGTGTTTGATTGTAACCATTTCCACTCCTGCTACACAAGTGGCAATCACCAAAGTGAAGGACATTCCGGTAGTGTTTGCTACTGTTGCGAATCCATTCATAATTAATGCCGGAACGTCGGATTCAAACCATTTACCAAACGTCACAGGCGTTTATGGATGGGCTCCGATGGATAAAACTCTTGAATTAGTTCGAGAAATCTTCCCTCGTGAATTGAAAATCGGCACAATTTGGAACGCCGGACAGGCAAACTCGGAATTTAATGTTGATAATTTGAAACATGAAATATCTAAATATCCTGATATGAGCTTTGAAGGTGCAACTATCACTTCTACTTCTGAAGTTCGCGAAGCTGCCACATCTTTAGTGCAGAAAAAAATTGATGCTTTTGTTCTGGTACCCGAAAATACTGTTTTTGCGGCATTTGACGCAGTCGCCAAAGTTGCGGAGATGAACAAAATCCCGATTTTCATAAATGACGTTGAAAGGCTTAACGATGGTGCATTAGCTGCTTTGGGATATGATTACAAATCAAGTGGTCAAGACGCGGCTCACATTGTTAATCGTGTGCTAAATGGTGAAAAACCGGCTGATATCCCATTCAGCCGATATACTAAATTAACTTTCGGATTGAATAATGACGTTGCCGAAAAATTAAAAATATCTTTCTCAGATGAATTGAAATTCAAAGCGAATAAATTTGTCGGAAAAAAAGATGTCAAAAAAATGATGAAAATCGGAATGGTTCAATTCGCAATGGAACCGAATGTTGAACTTGCAAAAGAAGGTTTCATCAAAGCTTTGAACAGCAACGGATATTTCGATGGCGAAAATGTTGAAATCATTTATCGAAATGCGAACGCAGATTTTTCGATGATAAATTCGATTATGCAGGATTTGATTTCGCGTGATGTTGATATCATCGTGCCCTTGTCAACGCCGGTTGTCCAAGCGGCTGTCCAAATGGTTGGCAATAGAGCCAAACCGATTGTGGTATTTACTTACATTTACGACCCGTATAAAATCGGAGCTGCAAAATCTCCAACTGACCACCTGCCGAATTTCACCGGATATGCGTGCTTCCCTCCTATCGAACGGATGTTGGATTTGATTAAGGAGATGTTGCCCAACCGCACGAAATTAGGATTGGTTTGGAATTCGTCCGAAGCAAATTCTGAATCAGTCGTTAGTAAGATTAGGCAATATGCTCCTAAGATAGGTCTTGAGGTGATTGAGTCAACAGTGACCAATCCATCTGAAGTCTTGGATGCATCAAATGCGTTGGTGAATAAAGGTGCTCAAATATTTATGAATGGCGGCGACAACACTTTGAACGTGAGTTATGACAGTTTTGTCAAAGTGGCTGAAGCTAAGAACATTCCGGTATTTTCGGTTGACGCCGAATTTATCACAAATAAAACTATTGCGATTTTAGGACCAAATTATCACCGAACAGGTTTTGACGGTGGCACTTATGCAGTCAGAGTTTTGAATGGCGAAAGTCCTGCAAAAATGCCAATAATGCAAACGACAATGACGAGTTTCTTCTTGAATTTGGATGTTGCTGAAAAATTGGGAATTAAGCTGAGCGATGGTTTGATAAATCGAGCCGAAATGGTCATAAAAGATTCGAAGGAGATAAAAAAATGATACAAATCAAGGATTTTCATAAAGTTTTCAATCGTGGTACTATAAACGAAGTTTATGCACTGAAAAATATCAATCTCGAAGTTGAAGATGGTGATTTCATCACGATTATCGGTACAAATGGCTCCGGGAAATCCACGCTGTTGAATGCGATTGCCGGGACTTTTATCGGTGATGAAGGCAGCGTAAAAATTGCAGATGTTGATGTTACTTTTATGCCTGAATATAACAGAGCTAAACATATCGCTCGTGTTTTCCAAAATCCATTTTCCGGAACAGCGCCCGGAATGAGCATTGCCGAGAACTTGCATTTGGCAGCATTGCGAGGGAAAACAAGGATGCCAATTTTGGGGCTTGGTGCTTCGAAATTGGATGAATACAAGGCTATCGTTAAAGATTTGGAAATGCAATTGGAAGATAGATTGGATAATTTCATCGGTTCGCTTTCGGGCGGTCAAAGGCAAGCGATTACATTGCTGATGGCTGTGATGACAAAACCAAATGTGCTTTTGCTTGACGAACATACCGCAGCGTTAGACCCAAAATCCGCATCATTGATTATCAATTTGACTAAGAAATTTGTCGAACAGTATAATCTCACAACTGTGATGGTTACTCATTCGATGCAACAAGCGTTAGCTTTGGGCAATAAAACGATTATGATGTATCGTGGTGAAATTATCGAATCACTTAGTATGAAAGATAAACAAAATCTGACTGCTGACGATTTGTTGGATAAATTTGCCGAACTCAGAAAAAATGAAAAGCTGAACCCGGAAATTATAATGGAATTCAGCAAAGAATATTAATTTAGTGCAAAAAAAAACTCATCCTTTGAAAATTCAAGGGATGAGTTTTTTTATTTAGAGAGCATTTATTTTTTTGTAATGCCGGCTTTGAAATATTCGACAGCATTTTTAACGACATCCAATGTAGGTTGAATTGATACATCTTGCTGAGTAGCATTTTGCATCCATATATCGGGAGATAATCTGCCCAACGAACACATACGTTCAATTTCGGAACCGAAATTTTTGTCCTTAATGTATTGATCTATTTGGAATTCAATCAAATGACCAACCGGATAAGCAGATAAATACAAAGGATAACTTATCATATGCGAATAAATTGCCAAGATTGGTGAATCTTTTTGACCGAAAATATCAGCATAATACTCGTTCCAGACCTCTATAGCAATTCTTGTCACTGCTTCACGAAGTTCGGCAGGTGTGGCATCTGGATTTTCATAGAGCCATTTCCAAGTTGCAATATCAACTAATGATACACCCATAATTTCATATGATGACCAATAATTATCAAGTGCATACAAATATTGTTTTTCTGAATTTGTATTCTTGATACCGAGTACATCTAAATCACGTTGTTGGAATGTAAATGCCATTGCTTCGGTAAATGCTGTATTTGGCACTCCACTCATCAAATAGAAGTCCATGTTGTAAAGCGAGAATGTTTGTTCAACGTTGTGGCCAAATTCATGCATTGCTATATTATAACCTTTGTAATTCATGCCATCAACACCAACTCTGGTACGCAATCTTGCTTTTTCGCCTTTCATTTGAGCTCCCCAAGCGTGACCTGCACCACGAGAAGCATCAACTTCGATTTTGCTGGATAAATAAGCAGCCTTATCTTTCGCAAATCCAAGTTTAGTAAGAATATTCGGAAAATCTTTTCCAAATGATTCGGCAGTCGGATATTTAGTTTTAGTCATTTTGTCAAGCTGTTCTTCAGAAATTGTACTACGTGCTTTGAATCCGTCATACCAAATATCAAATGGCATCAAATCTCTGCCTAATCTTGATTTGATAATCTCGGCAATATCCTTTTTGAGTGGAGAACTGATGAAATCCTTGAACATTTGTTCAATTCTTTCTACAGGCATTTCCATTCCTTGGTCGAATGCTCTTTCGATATAAGTCGGGTAATGAGGTGAATATTCGTCCATTTCCTTAGTTATATTGAAATTTTCCAAAAGCATTGCGTATCTTGTGTCGGGTTCGCGTTCGGCTGTAATTTCGTTGCCGTTTTCAAATACTTTGTTCGCAACCGGATCCCAATTGTACTTGTCGTTGTTGATTACTACCTGAGGAATTTCTTGGTTTATAATTCTTAGCATGATGCTGTAAATCATGTTTTGTTTGTCAATGCCTTCGGGAGATGAATAGTTGGATTTGAGTTCGTCGCGAAGATTCCAATGTGAAATTAACTTCATCTCTTTCGGGAAGCTGACCTTGCCGCTTGGGTCTATCAAATTACCCATGAAAATGTTGTAATCGGTAATATATTGACCTGATTTGGTAGAAATTTCGGAAGCTTTGAGAGAAATTTCTCCCGGAACTCTCGAACTAATAATGTCGCCAACTCTTGCATAAGCCCATTGTTTACGATTCCAATTCTTACCAAGAGTATTTTTTTCTTCAAGTGTATAGTATGGGAAATTGAGAGCTATAAAAAAAGCAATTTTGTTAGAGAACATATCATCAGCTGTATGAGCTGACGGGTCATACGCTCCATAAAGCATTTGAAGTTTGTTAATTGGTCCCATTTCTATATGCAATGGAAATTTGAAGTCCAAAATCATTTTATTGAAATGACCACTCATTGATTCTTGATTATCATTAATTGTGACAAAGATATTCTCCAACTCTATAGAGTCGCTTACGAAATTCTCAATACAGAAAGCTTTGAAATCCTCTGCAGTACCGTCAGAATCTCTCCAAAAGACAGCCACTTGTTTGACGCCGCGTTCAATTCTGAAAGCATGTTCTTCCGAAAATTTCGATTTCAATTCTGATGTAATTTGGCTGACCAATTCATCTGTGACAATTGGTCTATCAGTTGCCGGTTTTGTTTCTACAAACATATCTTCCTTCTCACATGAAACTAAAACAACAAAAAGTGCTAAAATCATAGCAATCTTAAACATTTTAAACTCCAAATTAGTAAAACAACAATTCCAAAAATACAGAAAAGCAGTTTCAAATAAAAACCGCTTTAAAAGATAACACAATTTTAATTATGTTTTAAGCTGTGAAAAGGTGCACAACATCCTGAGTGAAAGGTTTGCTTGAACTTTGAAAGCTTGAGCCTTGAAAAAAGGAGTGTTTGCATATCCTAAAACAATTCGCTCTTCTTCGATTGATTCAATTGGTTGATTTTCTTGTTAGTCCAAAGGCATACTATTGTCTAGCTTATTCAAAGCTGAATTAATAGTTTCTTTATACTAAATCTGCATTTTGCAAGAAATTAATAATATTTCATCATTTTATTTTATTAATCGTATTTACCTCATCTTTGCTCAGTTCAGTAGGGCTGAAAGGCTCGTTTGGCGAATTTCTAAGAGATGATATTTTCATTATTTTCCTATTTATTCATTTTTTTTTAGAAAAAAATTTGATTTTCAAGTTTTTTTTCATATTTTACAAAAAGTATTGGACAAAATATATACCAATTGTTAAAATTTTAAATTAGAGGAGTATGTATGAGATTTTCTTTACAAATAATATTGATTCTTATCGTATCTTTCTTCTTGGCTTGCCAACCTAAGCCTAAGTTTTTGTCACCGCTTGAAATTCAGAATGAGAAAGAAAAGGTCCAAAAAGTTATAGTCGATTTCCATGTGGCACTCGAAGATAAAAATTTTGGCAAACTTGTTGAAACATTAGCAGACGAAGTTATCTTTTTTGGAACTGACTCATCAGAAATCATTAAAACATTTGCCGATTTCAAAATGGCGATTGACAAACAATGGAAAGATTATGACAAAATTGATTACGGAGAATTACGCGACGTATCAATTCAGATGGACGATAATGCTACTTTGGCATCTATAATTTATGGAACCAATGCTGTAATCACCATAGCTGGAGTTAATGTAGAATATTACTTACGAATCGCACGTATTTTGAGAAAGAAAGATGACAGATGGCTGATTGTTAGTGGTATTGTGGGTATTGTTCGTAATGATGACCAGATTCAAAGAGATTACGAAAAAAATACATTGGGTTCAACCAAACAAAATTCACAAGAACAAAGTGATCAAAAAGAGAAAAAAGATCAAAAACCTCCGGTTCTAAAAGAATAGAGGCATCATAGTTTGTTTAAAAATAATTAAGCCCTTCATATTTTGAAGGGCTTATTATATTTGTAATTGTCTGTAATATCTTTACAAATTTAGTTTTTAAAAATTTGGTTGAAATGGGAAAGTTAATAGATTATTATCATAATTTGGATTTGAAGCGCTTCATATTGTATGTTTGTATCTTTTCCTTTGTAATAAGACTTGCATTTGTATTCTTCAAAGGTGACTTTGAAAACCCTAAAATGTGGGAGCATGGTGATACAGCCAGATATATGTTAGCTGGGCACGGATATACGATGCATTGGCCCTATCGCGCTATTGATGAAGCAAGACATGAGTTAAAACAAGACCCACCTCCCTATGTGGGTTCATTCATGCCACCCTTGAATCCTTACTTCATTTACCTTAATTTCAAAGTCTTTGGTGACAACACTAAAGCTTATACATCGTTGTTTCTTTTCAATGTTTTGTTTGGCACTATTGCAGTATATCTTTCATTTCTGATAGCCCGATTGCTTTTCAATGACGATGCAGCAAAAATTGCAGCAATCTTAGCGGCAATTTTCCTGCCTGCAATTGTGGGAACTGTCACATTCAGTGGTTCTCAAATGTATCAGATGTTGGCATTGGCGGCAATCTATTACTTAATCAAATATATCAAATTCTCCAAGTCCCATGATATTATGATTGCGGGATTGCTTTGCGGATTGCAGACTCTTGTGCGCAGCGAATTTTTTGCCCTATCATTTGCTTTAATATTCGCCGCTGTACTTGTTAATTACTGGAGAACGCGTAATAAAAAGTTTATTTTCAATCTGATTCTTGCATTTGTTGCGTTTGCTGCTGTTGTTGGTCCTTGGACTTACAGAAATTATCAATTATACGATAAATTCATTCCTGTTGTGACTCATCCTTGGCACGAAATATGGCGGGGGAATAATATTTTTGCAAGCGGCGGCGCCAGAAATGCTGATGGAAGGCATGTTTGGCTCGATGGGCATAATGATTATTCAGTTGCTCATAGATTGGACAGTTTACCGCTTGATACAAGATTTGAAATTGCAGCTGATTCGATTTTCCGAGATGAAGCAATTCATTATTGGAAAAATAATCCCAAAAAAGCTATCCTTAATTCATTGCTTCGAGTGGTTTCGCTTTGGGCGATTGATTATACCTCTCCCGAAATTCATAATCCTATCTATATTTTCTTCGTCTTTATTATCACAATTCCGGTGCTATATGCATTCGCTTATTCAATCAGAAAAGATGGGCTTCTTAGAAATCCGAATGTGATTTTTTTGTTATTTGCGCTATTTTACACAGTACTAATCTTAACAGTGAATTTTATCATTCGCTACCAGATTTACTTTCTGACAGTTATGCTACCGGTATCTTCTTACGGAATTTATTTGATTTCGCAAAAATTGATTGAAAAATACAAGCCCAAAAAGCTTATAAAAAATTAGTCAACCCATCCCCAGATAGCTTTTGGAGCGGGCACTTCCTTTGTCAAATCAAACACTACTCTGAAGTGGCGGTCTGTGCCAATTCGCCTCAATGAATAAGCAAAATGTTTGTTGGCGAGAAGTTCCACCATCCAGACATTGAAAGCAGCAAAATCCAACATATCCACAGTCTCTTGGTCAGCAATGAACATTTGCAGCGTGTCTCTACCTGCGTTACTCGTCATTCCACCATAGAAATTTGTATCGTCTTCAGAGCCGTCTTCATGTCGATGGTCATGTTTGAGTTGGAGCCTATCTCCAATTTTGGTAAAAATCCATGTCCGAGATTTATCTTCGCCTACAACAAACGGTACCTTTATTTCATTTTCGCTGCATTTTCGGACGTTCATTATCAATATTTTCCCGGCTACATCAGGGTCTTTCGCTGAATCCGAATCCAATCTGCCTTCAAAAGATTTTCCGCACATAGCACTTAAATTGTCCCAGAATACTTGTGTTGGCGCCAACAAAGTCAATTCTTCATCTTCGATAATTTCGTCTTCACTATTCTTGAAATCCGAATTGCATGACATAAAAATCATCAGTATCAAAATTGAAATAAACGTTTTCATATAGATTTATCCATTAGTTTGAATCAAAATTTCCTCAATTTTTTCGAGAATTTTTTCAGCGCATTTTGTCTTAGACATTGTTGGAAATGTGAATAAGTGCCCAGATTTTGTGATAATGGTGATTGTATTATCATCGCCTCCGAAACCACTATTGGTTTTGTTAGCTGAATTCACAACAATCATATCGCAGTTTTTTCTCGTAAGTTTTTCCTTGCCATATTCGATTTCATTCTCAGATTCTAAAGCAAAACCAACCAAAATTAGCTTGTCAGATTTGTGTTGACCGACATAAGCCAAAATATCAATCGTAGGTTTCAGCTCAATATTTAGCGAATCCATCGAAGTCTTCTTGATTTTTCCCTTATATGGTGCTTTTGGTGTAAAATCTGCAACAGCAGCCGACATAACAACTACATCTTGAGTTTGAAAATGCTCAAAAACAGCTTCATACATATCTTGAGCAGATTCGACATTTATGCGTTTGATTGAGTCAGAACAATCCAAATGGACAGGTCCGCTAACCAAAATGACATCATAAGCATTTTTGTTGAAAACCTCTGCTAATGCAAATCCCATTTTGCCTGATGAAAAGTTTGAAATGTAACGGACATCGTCCATTCTCTCCAAAGTTGGTCCTGCTGTAATCAGAACTTTGGGCTTATTCATTAGTTTTCTTCTTCATTTTTTCTAAATCCATTTCGGCATTCCACTTGTCTTTTTCGATTGCATTTTGCAAAGTTTCAAGCGGCTTATTAATCAATTCAGCAGCAGCATCATCGGTATCGGAAATATTTTGCCCTTTTTTATATACATCATCTATGACTGTATATCTGGTACGATTTCGAAAATACTCCAAAGCATACGAAGTAAAATTAACGACATCCTCAATATCAGGAAATCTGCCCGGACCGACAAATCCACTCGATAAATCGCCATCAACCGGTGGCAAAATGAGAGCACCATCGGACTGAATCAGCTTTACTGACCGTTGGGTGGCAGGATGAAGCCACATTGTCGAATCCATTGCAGGCGACACGATTAGAGGGATTTCAGGGGGCAAAGCGGTCGCAACGGATATAAGTGGTGAATCACAAATCGCATTTGCTAATTTGCCAAGTGTAGTTGCCGAACACGGTGCAATAAGCATTATATCGCACGAATGAGCTAATTCTATATGCCAAGCACCCGAAGTCTGAGTGCTCTCATCGAACATATTTATAATTACATCATTTCGACTAAGATTGGCAAGTGTCAGCGGTGAAACGAATTCCTTTGCCGATTGGGTCATCAAAACAGTTACATCTGCCCCACTTTTGACAAATTCACGTACTAACAAGGGAGCTTTATAAGCAGCAATTGAACCTGTAACACCAAGTAGGATTTTTTTCTTATTTAGATTGTTTGTCATATTATACTCATTTTATGTAAATTATCCAACTTTAAAAATAATAAAAAGTGTTAAATGGAGACTATCTTGCAAAAAATATTTATCTTTGAAGTATCATTATTAACAAATTTTTAATAATATCCAAATATGAACTTAGTAGCAATTGTCGGGAGACCGAATGTAGGGAAGTCAACCCTGTTTAACAGATTAACAGGTACGACTAATGCGATAGTCGAGAACACTCCCGGAGTGACTCGAGATAGAATCTATGGCAACTCCGATTGGAATGGGAAAAAATTCCTCGTTATAGATACCGGTGGTTTCATTCCCGGTAGTGAAGATGACATGGAAGCTGCTGTCCGCGAACAAGCGATGATTGCAATTGACGAAGCTGATGTTATTGTCTTTGTGACTGATGCTCGTGACGGCGTCACAGCTTTCGATTTGGACATTGCAAATATTTTGCGAAGTTCAGACAAAAATGTCGTTCTTGTAGTCAACAAATGCGATAGTTCAAGTCAAGATGATTTATCTTATGAATTTTTCCGATTAGGTTTGGGAGACCCTTTCCCAATTTCAGCCTTGAGCGGGCATAATACAGGCGATTTCTTAGATGTGGTTGCTGAACAGTTAAAAGATTTTGACCCTGATGAAGAAGATGCACGACTTAAAATTGCAATCGTCGGAAGACCAAATTCAGGAAAATCAAGCTTAACAAATTCATTGCTTGGCTATAATCGAGCTATCGTTACTGATATTCCGGGAACTACTCGTGATTCATTCGACACAGTCATGAAGTTTCATGGCGAAGATATTGTCCTAATTGATACTGCCGGTTTGCGAAAACGCAGTCAAGTCAAAGAGAACATCGAAATGTACAGTAATATGCGTACTTCACGTGCTATTCAACGTTGTGATATCGCAGTTGTACTTATTGATGCCACCAGAGGTTTAGAAGACCAAGACAAAAAAATCATAAACCTTGTGAATGAAGAAAGAAAGGGTATGATAATAGCTTTTAACAAGTGGGATTTGGTTGAAAAAGACCACAAAACCGCTGACAAATTGACGACTGACATTCATGAACAAATTCGTACTTTCGATTATATTCCCGTCATGTTTATTTCAGCATTGACTAAACAAAGGATTGTAAAAATAATTGAAACATCGAAAGAAATTTTTGATAGGCGAACTACAAGAATAAAAACTTCTGAACTTAACGACGTAATATTAGCTGAATTGGAAAAAACTCCACCTCCTGCCTTTCGTGGGCATGACTTGAGAATCAATTATATTACTCAAGTAGGCGTTGCACCGCCTTTGTTTGCATTCTTTTGCAACTATCCACAACATATACCCGACTCTTACAAAAGATTCATTGAGCGTAAGATACGGGAGCATTTTGATTTCAGCGGAACACCGATTTCATTCTTATTCAGAAGAAAGAATAAACCCAGAGATGAATAATCCTGCATAATTTTTAAATTAGCCGATTGAACAAATGTTTAGTCGGTTTTTTTTTGATATTCATTTCTCAATCTTCACATTTTTAGAATTCTTAAAACTGCTTTGAACAAAAAAAAAGAGGATTGCACTGCAATCCTCTTTAAGTAATACTTTGATACTGAGTTTATTTGACTACAGTAAGTTTAGTTGTCAAGTAAATATCGTTTCCGCCTTTCAACACAATGTTGTAAGAACCGTTAGCCATCTTGGCAACGTTTACGTTCACTTTGTGTTCGCCGGCATTTTGGAATCCGTTAAATAATGTTTGTACTTCGTTTCCGAGTGCATCATAAACAACAAGACTGATGTTCATGCCTTCAGAAACATTATAATATACATCGGCATCAGTTGAAACTGGATTTGGTTGAATCGAATTCAATTCAACTGCACCGTAAGTGCCTTGAATTTCAACGAATTTTTCTTCACTATAAGTGAATTCACCATTTCTGTCAATCATTTTCAATCTGTAAACATATGTTTTGCCATATTGTACATTATTGTCAATGAAAGGTCCGTATTGTGCTGAAACTGATGATTGACCAATTGCTTTAACTGATTCAATCATATTGTATGAACGACCTGCTTCAGAGAATTCAGATTTTTCGATTTCGAATTTATCTGAATCAATCTCACTTGCAGTTTTCCAAGAAATATCAACTCTATTACCTGATGGAACTGCTACGAAGTCGTAAAGTTCAACAGGAATGATATTACCACCTTGCATTTCAACAAAGTCAAACATTCCGCGCAATACGCCTGATAAATCAGCCCAATGTCTCCAATCCAAACCTGCCATAATAGCATTATACTTCACTGAAGTTGTGGCTATAACAGCTACTCTTTGACCATCAGCAACATAGAAGTTAGTAGCAGGGATATCATTAATATGCGAAGCGTATTTCATACCAATTCTTGAAATACCAACACCCGCATTGTCTATAGTAAACAAACCTGCACGTGGGTCATCATCACCAAAAAATTTAGTTGAAACAACTTTGAATTTGAGATTTCTTGCCAAATAAATACCGTCAATAAATTTACCATCATAACTTGCACCACTGCCTAAAGGATTGTTCGGAACTCCGACTTTCGCATTTAGATTAGTTCTAACCCAAGCAGCCATGTCTATACTTTCATTTCTGACCATTTCCTGACTACCGATAAGAAGATTTTTCTTCTCATTAATAGTGCCTGAATTTAGATAATCTTCAATGTTATCTCTGTCGTAACGAGTTAATCTGTAAGTAGCACCATCAATTTGGTCATGTGCATCAACCCATACTAATGTACGATAAATTGAATATTCAATTGACCTAGGTTCCCAAGCACGACGGTCAAAAACGTCAACGTCAATTCTTGGGTCTTCCAATTCAAGATTGATATACCAACCAAGTCTGAAGAATGCAGCCATGACACTGTCAAGATTGAGATTGCCTGCAATTCTGTCAATTGGTGATTCCGAATCAATATCTTGAATATTTTCAGCAGAAACCATCAATTCGATTGGTGATTTTCTTATGTAAAATCTGACTAATTTCTCGATAGTGTTATTTGCATTATATTCATCAGCAGGGAATGTTACCATAATTTTATACAAAGGAGTAACATTTGCTTCCATAGCTTTGAATTGTTCAGGAATAACATATCCCTGACCTCTTAATTGTCCGTAAGTAGATGGGAAAAATTCCGGATTATCAGGTGTATTAATACCATCATCAGTTCTGAAGTTGATTAATAAATCTTCAGCAAATAATAGCTTATCAATTGGAGAATGAATATCAGCACCTTCTTGAATATAAGTGCCCGAAGGAGATTCTCTAAATATTTTCAAAACTACACTTGAAGCGCCAACAGGTAACAAGCCATTGCTTCTGACAATTGCTTCGACACCAACAGGTGATGTTGTCATAATATATTCTGAATCACTGAATGGCAAAGGAGGAGTAGCTTTATATCTACCGGGAGCAACAATTGATGTTACTTCCAAATCCTTACCAAAAATTCTTCCATCAAATTCAACAGCACCAATGTCATAATTTTCGCCTGCCATACCACGTAATTTGCCGTCAATATCTCTGGCATTTACTTCAAGATTTACGCCACGATTATTTAAAATCGAGCCTCTTGGAGTAGGATTGTCATTGATTCTCATTGTGTATGGAGCTAAACCAAATCGTTTGTAGTCTAAAGTAAAGTTGCCAAATACCGAATAGAAATCTTCACCTGTCCATTGTTGCCATTGTGCAAGAGTTGTAAACTCAGTTTTGTGACCGAATTCGAGTATTCTATTGGTTTCATCAGTTTCGATAAATCTGATAATCGAACCCAATGGAGTATCTATCCAATATGCATTTCTATCAGAAGTCATTCCACCTTTCTTAGGATGCAGACCATAATAGAATAAAGCAGTAGTGAATGGACTTTCAGGAGAAACTTGCTTATCATCAATACCAATAGCGTTATTCATCAAAACCATACCTTTGGTATTCATAACAGCAATTGCTGCTAAAGCACCGGTATTATCTAATCCGTCATCATTCATGAAGATAGTATTGTTGGTAATTAAGTCATTACGTGAATAATAATTCGCAAATTTTGGAGTTAGATTCAAACCTGACCAATCAACTACATTTGTAACGCGTTGAGTAAACAAACCTAATCCGATGAAATTCGTCGCCGGACTCATAGGTTCAAATCCCCAAACCATATTATTGACAATCAAAACACTTTCATCTTCATTAGGGAATGTGAAAGCTTCCTCTAAGTCAAAGAAATCAATTCTTGATTGTTCTACTTTGATACCATAAGCAGTACCGGAAGCCTTAATATTGGATATTTCGTTACCGGAAAGCTCTAAACCTATGTTATGATATGGGAACATTGTAGCAGTACCCTCACCACCGGCTATAATACCTGCCGCATCATGCGTACAAGATCCGTTGATATTGTGGATTCTGTTGCCGAATATTTCAGCATTTTTTTCATATCCAAGGAATATACCTGCTCTTGAGACACTTGAAATCGTGTTGTTAGTATAAGAGTTATCAAGGTTGTAATATGGGCTGTAAATAAATCTGCCTGCTACTTGCAAAGGTCCGATACCAAGTGAGACAATACCATATCCGAAACGAGTTATTTCGTTGTTATGAATCTTAATGTTATGGATTGGCATTGTATCCAAATTAAATGGATTAGTACCGAGGTCTCTATCAATCGGCGGTATGTTACGTACAACAATACCGGCTGAATAAGTACCTAAGACACTTCTGTCAGCTTCGAATGTGAATTTAGATAAGAATGAGCTATATGTTGTCAGCGGAATATGACACAAGTACGACGGTGTTTGATTAATTCCGTCTTCAATCAAGCAATCCTTGATTGTGATGTGGTGTGCACCTGTACCGAGGTAGAAAACAGCTCTAAATTGGCTTGGTGTATTCAAAGTAAATCTAAGCGATTTTTTGACACCACCGTCAAAAGTGATATATCCTGATGGATTTGCGTATCTTCTTACCATTGATTGTGTAACACCAACAATTGGCGCGTTTACATTAGCAGGGATAATATTTTGTGCAATAAAAATACCAATACCGCTTGCAGATGACAAATTGATTGTTACTGCTCCTCTAGCAGATTCGAGAGGATTGACGGTGAATGTAACAGGATTCTCAGGACTCAATCCAATAATTGTAGATGACAAATCTAATGCAGGTTCATCCAAAAGCAGATTGCCTTCATAATAATTTTCATCATTCATCCAGAATATTACAGGACCGCTTACACCTTGTTGGTACATTGCGTTAACCGCGTCTGTAATAGTTTTGAAGTTACTTCCTGCTGCTTGAGAAATTGTATAAGTTCCTCTCAAACCGGCTTTAACCTCGAAGGATGTGATTCGCGTGTTGTTATTGGGTAATTCGTCACCGGGAGCATGAATATAAAATGTTACCTGATAATTACCAGGTAATTCCGGTATAAATGTATTTGGGAAAAAGACATCAAGCGTATTTACAATGCCACTTGGAATGTTTCCAACAGGAACTGTATCAATGAAAACTACCGCACCGGTTGGGTCTTTAACCTCAATTGAAGCCCATGTGTCTGAAACATCAGATACACCATTATTTTTTAGTTTGATACCCAATCTTACGGGTCTTTGTAAAAATGTTGAACCAATCGGAGATATTAATGAAAATGCTTCAGCTTCAATCGCATAACCGACTTCAAAAGGCTTAGCAGGGTCGCCGTCTCTCGGGTATACATTGTTAGCCATGAATTTATCTAAATTAAGATTATCAAAGTTTACACGAACACGGATAGAATATTTCCCAACTTCTGATGGGGAGAAAGATGGCATAACTAATTCGCGTTCTTCAAGATATTTAAGTGGATTATTACCAAGGTCGAATACCTTAACGATGGGTGTAAGTTGGTTACCATTCTCATCATAAATATATGCTGTAGCAGTAAATTTGGTAATATCATCAGCACCTTGATTCTTGACTTTAATTCTTATTGGAACTCCGGTACCAAATAATTGGTAAATAGAACCGGGCGTATTGATTGGTTCGATAACATTGAGTATTGCTAAATCACTCGGGAAAGCAACTGTGAATACTGAAGAAATTGTATGACTGTAAGGAGTACCGTCAAGATATTCCAAAGTAGCATCCACACGATATTCACCACTTGGTAATTCACTAATATTCGTCAAATCCAATGCGCCATCGGAAAGTCTTCCGGCAATGCCTTTAGCATGTGGCATATAGTATCTGATTCCCGTACCAACGGGTTGTGGGTTAGGTATTACTTTCTCACTGCTCGAAGCGTCGTTTTCATTAACAGCAATGTAAATTACTTTTTCATCGGGTGTACCGATAGGACCTGTAATAGTATATCTGATAGTGATAGCTTTTTGTTCAGCCGAACGACTAACACGTACAAATGGATGTTGGTCACCGGTATAAACTTTGCCGTTAGCAAGAACTGCATTTTGGTCGGGGTAAATACCTGAGATACGAGGTAAAGAAGTCAAAGTGAACGAACGACCACTATAGAAATACTTAATAGCATCTTTAGTCAGCCATGGATTCACATTTTGGTTACTGTTACCATAGTAAAAAGTAGCAGGCAGATTGGGCGCATTGGGTTGAATATTGATATAGCGGGTTGTACCGGCGCCTTCAAAATATAAGAACCCATCTTGACCGGTTCCACCAAATCCTGAAACTCTATTATAAATGATTTTTACTTCATTTGTTGTTTCGTAGAATTTAATCTGCGCATCCATTAGAGCACCGGAAAAGTCAGTCACAATTCGAAAACCGAGATGTTCGATAGTCAGAACTCTGAACGGAGCAGCACCGGTAACTTTATAAGACAACATACCTTCCGTAAACAAATCTCTTTTATACCATGATATAACATTTGTTGTTTGAGGAAAGTTAGGCAAATTAGCCTGTGCGGCGTTAACTCTTAGGTAGCCGTCACCATACACGTATAAATTCGATACATTTGCACCGTCATATTGAAAGGTGAATGGCATGGGTATTTGTCTCCATGGTCTATCTCCATTGCCGATTAATACAGGGTCAACAAGCGGTGTCCATATTTCTGCTTCCTCACGGATAGTAGAGTTAAGGATCAACTGTGCACTCATTGATACTACCGATAAGTAAAAAATGCTTACCAGCAAGAAACTCTTGAGTATATTGTTTGTTCTCACTACAAACCTCCAAATACAATTAATAATAAATTATTCTATTTCAATCTCATAATCCAAGTAAAAAAACATGCCAATCTATCCATTCCGTCAGAATGAATTATCAACATATCACATATAAAAGCAATTTTCAATAATTTCTTCAACAAATTATACTTTTTCTATCATACAAAATTAATAAAAAAGTAGAAACAAACTAACTTAAAAGTATATTTTCAAAATATTTTTTCATTATCTAATATAATAACATTATTTTAGAATGAGTTGAAATATTTCTAATTGAATAACTTTTTATTGCTTTTAGACAAAAATTCAAGTTCAACATGTTTAGAATAATCAACATATGTGTAATTTTCTTAACACTATCATAATATGGAAACCAGAAAATCAGAAATCACGAATCCTATCAAACATAATGACGATTCAGATAATAAATTAAGACCGGTATCTTTTGATGACTTCACGGGGCAAAACAAAATAGTCGAAAATCTAAAGGTTTTCATTGCAGCAGCATTGAAGCGTTCTGAACCATTAGACCACGTTTTGCTTACAGGACCTCCAGGGTTGGGCAAGACGACATTAAGTCATATAATTTCCAGAGAAATGAATGCTGAACTCAAAATCACGTCAGGTCCTGTTCTCGAAAAAGCCGGAGATTTAGCCGGTTTGTTGACAAACCTTAGTGAAGGTGATGTTCTATTCATAGACGAAATACATAGGTTAAGTAATGTAGTCGAAGAATATTTATATTCAGCAATGGAAGATTACAAAATTGATATCATGATTGATAGCGGTCCTTCGGCACGTTCTATTCAAATAACCGTGCCACCGTTCACACTTATTGGAGCGACTACACGAGCGGGATTGATAACTTCACCCCTATTGTCTCGATTTGGGATTGTGAACAGATTAGATTATTACGAACCGAAGGAATTAACAATTGTTGTGTTGCGTAGTGCTCAAATTTTAGATGTCCCTATTACCGAAGAAGCTGCATTTGAATTAGCTCGGCGTTCGCGTGGTACTCCGAGAATCGCCAATAGACTGCTCAAAAGAACTCGTGATTTTGCTCAAATTTTAGCCGATGGCAAAATTGATTTGAAAATTGCACAAATTTCGCTCTCAAGGTTGGACGTTGATGATTTTGGACTTGATGATATGGACAAAAGAATCTTGCTTACTATCATCAACAAATTTGACGGTGGACCAGTCGGACTCAATTCGATTTCTGCTGCCGTTGGTGAGGATGCCGGAGCAATCGAAGAAGTTTATGAGCCGTTTTTGATTCAACAGGGATTTTTGCAGAGGACTTCCAGAGGTAGAATCGCAACCAGAAGGGCTTACGAACACCTTGAAATAAATAAAAAAAGCGAAGACAATCTATTCAAATAGTTTATCTCCGCATTTCAAAAAAAATAGTAAAAATTGACTACATTATACCGGGCCTGACGATATTGACAATTTCATCAATTGCTTCGTAGGCTTCGTCAATATTTTTGAACAAATTCGGTGCTTGATACTTAGGGTGTGGCAATTTGAGCCTGACATCATACAAGGCAGCTTTTATCAAAATACTGCCCCCTTCTATTACAAATGAACCTGAAATCACCTTTTTGATATTTAGTTTAGTTATAGCTTTCCACATATCAGTAAAGTATTGTGGATTTGATGGGTCTAAATTGTATTCGGCGAGTGCAATCTCAAGAGAATCAATCGGCACGACCCTGTAGTTTGCTTCATCGGGGTCTGCAGCTTTGAGTGCTTGAGTCAACGAGTCTTGCAGGCTATAACACCATACATTATACTCATATTTACCGTCGTTGTTCTGAAACGGCAGAACAGCTATTCGAGTTTGAGCTAATGTTGATGATGCAGTTAAAACCAACATTGTAGCCAAAAACATAAAGGTGGACATCTTTTTCATAGTTTTTCACCATATTATTAAAAGTATAAATTATTGACGATTAAATATTCTTTAAGTTTCTCGAAATGTGAAATAAGAATTGGTTCCATTTCAGCGGCTTTTTCCCAGTTCTTTTCTTTAGCAAATCCCATAATCTGAATACCCAAATCTCCTACCTCGTTCATACCAAATTGATAACATGAACCCTTCAGGGTATGTGCCATTCGGTACAACTCTTCGGATTTTTGTTCATCAATTAATTTCTTGTATTGACTTTTCAAATCGTCAATCCAAGTATCAACAAACTCCGGCAATAATTCTCTAACAAACGGGTCTTCAGGAATATTCAAATTATCCTCCATTTCAATAAGTGCTAATTTAATGGAAATTTTGGTCTCAAACAAATTATTTCGTAAATTATATATATAATGAAGAAAGCTGTAAGCCGAATTCTGTCTTCGATTTTGCAATCGGAGGCAGTCATTTATCTGGAACTAACGTCACCGTCAGCTTCAAGCGGTCTACCCGAATATCGTTGTTACAATCGAGGAAACTTCGACGGCTTACGCCCGATATCCCTATTTGACCTTGCTCCGAGCGGGGTTTACCCGACATTGTAGTCACCTGCAATGCCGATAGTGTCTTAATCCTATCTTTTCACCCTTACCTCCATGACCTCTCTTACGAGAGCGGATTGGCGGTTATTTTCTGCGGCACTTTCCGTCAACTTTCTCTGATAAATCAAAAATTGTCGCCTTCGTGTTACGAAGCGCTCTGTTTCCCGGAGTTCGGACTTTCCTCATCGTGCATAATGCACAACGCGACTGCCCGCTTTCCCCATTAATATAAATTATGCGATTTCTTCAAATTCAATAACACAATCTTCCGGAACTAATAATCTTCCGCAACTTTCGCAAAAATACAATGTGTTCAGATTATTTCTAACTTCCACAATAATTTGTGCAGGAATTGCATTGAAGCATCCCGAACAACTATTTTTTCTAATTAGAACTGCTGCATCGCGGTGCATTATTCTTATTCGTTCATAATCTGAAATGAATTTTTTAGGTATAGTGTTCAACACTGTACCTCTTTTTTCTCTCAGTGAGCTAAGTTCTCTGTCTTGGTCTCCTGCCAAACGCTGAACTTCTTCAAATTTGTCATCAAGTTCTTTTTGAGCATCGTTCATTTCTGCTGTTTGTTGGTTCAGTATGTTCATCAAATTTTCTTCTTTGATTCCCTCTGTACGCATTCTGTCAGCTAACTTTTCGTGCTCAGTTTTAAGATGATTGATTTCGTTAGTTATTGCATCAAATTCTTTGTTGTTCCGAACCTTGAACTGTTGTTGAGTAAGTTTATCCTCTTTGTCTTTTAGTTCTACCAAGGTTCTTTTAGCCTTCTTGATAAAATCACGAATTTCTTCGACAATAGTTTCGGTTTCGTTTACGAGAAGCTTCTTATCATTCAATTTTGCTTCTTTTTTCTTGATTTGTTCGGGCAAATCACCGTAATCTTCAATTAGTTCGTCGAGCCGTTCATCAATTGCGGCAAGTAAAGCGATATTATAGATGTGAGATTCCATCAATCCTAACCATTATTTATTTTTAAATTGTTACTCTGTTTTTCAATGTATTGCGAAGTATTTGGATAATATTTCACAGGATTCGTGTATGTTTTCGAAAGTTCAAATTCGACATCGTAATCTTTGAAGACTACTTTCAATTGGTTATATAATGCTTCCGAAACAAACTGTTCTGTCTCGTAATGTCCCGGATCTATCAACATCATTTTGCCTACAAATGCATGAAATGTATGGTAGCTGATGTCACTTGTAATTAAAACATCTGCCTTGGTTTTTGCCACATCATTTAAAAATGAGGTGCCACTACCGCCGATTACGGCAACTTTCTGTACTTCAGAACCATTCCCCACATTGTAGCGTAAGGGAGATTTGAATACTTGACTACACAATTCAACAAAATTTTCGACACTTGTTGGATTTGGTAATATACCAACTAATCCCATACCTTTTTCTGTAAAATTAGGGTCTGGAACTATAAATTTTCTGTTTATCAATCCAAGATTATCCGCAATCAAAGTGTTAGTGCCGTTTTTATGTGAATCAAAATTTGTATGTACCACAAAGTGCATGATGTCGTTCTTAATCAGTTTAGAAGCCAATTTTCCAACTCTTTCATCATTCGTAATAGCTTGCAAAGGTTTGTAAATCAGCGGGTGAAAAGTTAGGATACAGTTTATGTCATTTTTACAAGCTTCATCAATCACTTCATTCGTTAATTCGTATGCTACTAAAACATGAGATACTTCCAATACCGAACTTTGCACTTGCAACCCTATCTTATCCCCATCCATACTGCTATTTGGAGGATAACATTCATCAATTATCGTTATGAAATTTTGATAGTTCAAAAAAAACTTTTTTCATTTATGCAAATTTTGTTCATGTAAAATTACGAAAGTTATGATTGCTAAACAATTACAATTATCAGTTAATATGAAATATTACTTACAAATAACTTTGTTTGCTTTACGTTTTATCTTTTGAAACACTTATTGGATGTACGATGACCAAACTATTTTTAGCTACAACTATCATTTTTATTATTTTTAATCAAAACTCTTTTTCTCAGCAAAAAGGCGGAGAATCAAAATCATTCAACCCGGATTCGGTTATAATTTTTGAATCTCCCCGACCATTAGTGGAAGTTGTAAAGACCGAAAGTAGTATAAATTACGCTTTAGGTGGTGATTTATTGATTTCGGATAGCGGATTTGGAATTGGACTTTTCTATCATAGATTTATGAGCAATAGCACAGTGCTATTCTCATCTTTGTATATTTCGGGCGCCCGAAATTCCAATGAATTTGACGAATACGATTACGTAAATAACACTTGGCAGGTTAATAACAAAATCAATCGTTTGTTCAGATTTCCACTGATGTTCGGTGTACAGCAATTCGTGTTTCAGCAATCACTCGACGAATCGCTCAAGCCTTTTATTTCACTCGGCTTTGGACCAACCTTTATACTCGAGAACCCCTACACGTATAACAAAGTCCCAAATGGTGAAATTATTGGGTGGTTCGAAGCTTTTAATCATAGCCAATGGCATACACGAATGGGTGGATTCATAGGCGTAGGAGCATATTTTGGGAAAATATCGGAATCCTTGTTCGGTGTCAATGTCAAATACTATTACGTTCCTTTCGGGGATGAAGGATTAGAAAGCATTGCAGGACTTCCAATCAAAAATTTCGGCGGTTTGTTTATCTCTCTAACTATTGGTAGTACCTATTGATACTCCCGGAATAGTAAACTCTACTTTCGTACCTTCTGTGCTAGAACTTTCGATAAAAAATGTACCCGAGTGAATTTCTACAATTTTCTTAGAAATCATTAAACCCAACCCTACGCCTTGTTGCTCGTAAATTTGTCGCTCAAATTGAATATAAGCTCCGATACTATTGATTTGTTCGGTGGACATTCCCCTACCCATATCAATAATTGTGAATTTGACATAAGCATCCACCAATTCGGCATTGATGCTAACTTTCGTCCCTTTATTAGAAAATTTGAAAGCATTGTCAATTAATTCATCTAGAACTTTGTAAAAACTTTCTGTTGACATCTCGATATATAAATCGGTTAAGTCTGATTCGATTGATAAATCTAAATACCTGTCATATTTATCTGCAATGTTGCTCGCAATATCCAGCATCACTGCAAACGGTTCATCAGTGTGAAATGTTCGCAGTAAATCACGTTTTGCCGGATTACCTGAAATAGCTTCAATTCGTGCATAAATCAGATAGTTTTCTGTGATTTTCAATAATCGTTGGGACGATTGAATGATGTCATTGGAAATTTCAATAATATCATCAGCATCTATTGTATTGACATTCGATAACATACTCTTGGCAGAACCACTAATTTGATTGAGCACCGTACGAAATTCGTGTGGCAATGCACTACTTATATTTTTGCTGACTTCTTCGACTTTTTGCTGTAGATGTTGCTCTACGATTGAGCTTTTTTTCCATTGGGCTTCGATAGCGCTAAGCAATTCTTCACGAGTAAATGGTTTGACCAAATAGTCATCGGCACCTTTTTCCATGCCGGCTCTCATGTTTGCCTTGTCTGTAAATGCTGTCAGGAAAATGAAAGGAAGTGTCCGTGTAGATGTATGCGTTCTCACCCTTTCGAGTACACCGTAGCCGTCAAGGCCGGGCATTGATATATCGCACAATATCAAATCAGGCGGGGATTGAATTGCTAATTCAATTCCGGACAATCCATCCGGCGCCGTCATTATTTCATAACCTTCGAATCCCAAAAGCGTGGAAGTGCTTTCCAATATAAATTCAGCATCATCTATAACGAGTATTTTTTTCATTTCATCTCAGATTATATTTACAAAGATAACTTATAAAATTGTTTATAAATTGTAGATAACGGTTTATAAATTTAGCTTTAATTAGCATTATGAAAATTTACCAAAACTTAACTTAAAAACTTTCCAAATGAACAACGAAAAACAATATTACAAAGATAATAAAAAAAACGAATCCAATCCCTACTTAATGGGTGGCAAGATACCTCCACATTCATTGGAAGCCGAAAAAGCAGTTCTCGGTGCAATGATGATTGATAGACTGGCAATTCCTCAAGCTGTTGAAATGTTGAGCGAGGATAGTTTTTACCAGACCGGGCATCAGAAGATTTTTTCCACAATCACAAAGTTAAGTAATACCGGTCAAACTCCGGATATCATCACTGTTACCGAAGACCTGAAATCTCGCGGTGAGTTGGAAATCGTTGGTGGTATTGCATATCTGAGTGAAATCAACCACTTGACCCCGACATCTGCATTCATAGAGCAGCACGCTCGAATTGTTCAGGAAAAATACCTTAAGCGCCAACTCATCTCCACCGCAAAAGAAATCCTCAATTCAGCTTATGATGATTCGACGGATGCACTTGACGAAGTTGATGTTGCCGAAAGATTGATTTTCGAAATTGCCGAAAAGCGTCTCAAGAAAAGTTATATGTCTATGAACGCACTTTTGAAAGATGCCTACGAATTGATTTCCCAACTATCGCATAGAGACAAATCAAAGTTGACAGGAGTTCCGTCTGGTTATTCAGAGTTAGACCATCTTCTCGGAGGATTTCAAAAATCCGACTTGATAATAATTGCTGCTCGACCTTCGATGGGCAAGACTGCACTTGCCTTGAGTATGGCTCGAAATGCCGCTGTACTCCACAAAGCAGCAGTTGCTTTTTTCTCTATAGAAATGTCCTCGTTGCAACTTGTAATCCGTTTGATAAGTTCGGAATCTAAAGTGGACCAACAAAAAGTCCGAACCGGTTCAATCAATCAAGAGGACGACCAAAGAATTGTCAAAGGTTTGAATGTACTGTCCCATGCCCCTATCTACGTGGATGATAGCCCAATGTTATCAATACTCGAACTTAGAGCAAAGTGCAGAAGGTTGAAATCCGAGCACGACATCCAACTTGTTTTCGTTGATTACTTGCAATTATTGGCAGCTCCCAAAGCCGAAAGTCGTGAGCGTGAAATTTCGTTGATTTCGGCATCGTTGAAGCAAATTGCAAAGGAATTGAACATTCCTGTTGTCGCTTTAGCACAGTTGAATCGTTCGGTGGAATCACGTACGGATAAACGCCCGATGCTCTCGGATTTGAGAGAATCAGGCTCTATCGAACAAGATGCTGACGTTGTAATGTTTGTTAATCGTCCCGAACAATACGGGCAAATGCACTATGACGATGCGAATAAAACACCCACACAAGGAACAGCCGAAATCATTGTCGGTAAACAAAGAAACGGTCCCGTTGGGACTATCAGGTTGGCCTTCCAAAAGAATTATGCAAGATTTGAAAATCTGGCAACTGATTCGGCTTTCCCAGAGCCGGAAAATCTGCCTGCTCAAACAGATGAAGCATTTTAATAAATTTTATCTAAAATCTTTGTCAATCGGTATCTTTGTATTATATTTGTAGTTCGTTTAAACCGAAATTACAATAAATATGTTTGAGAATTTACAAGAAAAATTAGAATCCGCTCTGAAAAGATTCAGAGGACAATCAACTATAACCGAAGAGAACATCGCCGAAGCTTTAGTTGAAATTCGCCGTGCGTTGATTGATGCCGACGTGAACTTCAATGTAGCAAAGCAATTTGTCGAAGATGTCAAAGAAAAGGCACTCGGGCAAGAAGTCAAAGGTAAGTTGATGCCTGAGCAATTAATTGTCAAAATTGTTCGCGACGAATTAGTTGCTATAATGGGCAACAAGATGAGCGAATTACAATTCTCATCTCAATCACCGACAGTCATACTCGTTGCCGGATTGCAAGGCTCAGGTAAAACTACTTTTTGCGGCAAATTAGCAAAAAGTTTGCGCAAAAAAGGCAGACAACCGCTCTTAGTCGCTTGCGATATTTATCGTCCTGCGGCGATTTTGCAATTAGAGCAATTAGCTTCGCAAGTAAAAATTCCAATTTATAAAGAAGAAACTAAAGATGCCGTTGCCATAGCTAACAATGCTGTTGCATATGCAAAAAAATTCGGTCGCGACGTAGTAATTATAGATACAGCAGGTAGATTGACAATTGATGAAGAAATGATGACGGAAGTCAAGAACATTTCCGATTCGGTAAAACCTACCGAAACGCTGTTCGTTTGCGATGCAATGATTGGTCAAGATGCCGTCACCACAGCAAGAGCTTTTCACGAAAAATTATCACTTACCGGTGTCGTACTCACCAAATTAGACGGTGATACACGCGGTGGCGCTGCATTATCAGTGCTTCACGTCGTAGGGAAACCCGTTAAATTTGTCGGTACAGGCGAAAAATTGGAAGCTCTTGAGCCATTCCATCCCGAACGTATCGCTTCCCGTATCCTTGGTATGGGTGATGTGTTGACACTTGTTGAAAAGGCTGAACAACAATACGACCAAAAACAAGCCGAAGAACTCGAAGATAAAATCAGAAAAAATCAATTCACTTTTGATGATTTTCTCGACCAACTCAAAATTATCCAAAAGATGGGTTCACTCAGAGATTTGCTCGGTATGATACCCGGAATGGATAAGCAACTCAAAAATGTAAATATTGATGACAAAGCTTTCAAAAAAGTTGAAGCTATAATATATTCGATGACAAGGGAAGAACGCAAAAGCCCTAAGATATTGAATGGTTCCAGACGTATGAGAATCGCAAAAGGCAGCGGCACACAAGTGCAAGATGTCAATAGGTTGCTCAAACAATTTGATGATATGCAAAAAATGATGAAGAATATGACAAGAGGTAAAAAATCCCGCTTCATGCCAAAATTCCCCGGCATGGGTTAATATCTCATGGAGATTCGAGCATTCACGCTTGTTAGGACAAGCACCAAAAGAATGACAACAATAGTTTTTCTCTAATTTATTTAAAGGTTTTTAGAAATGGTAAAGTTAAGATTAAGAAGAAAAGGGAGAATTCATCATCCCGTTTATGACATCGTTGCAGTAGATTCGAAAGCAAGACGCGACGGTGCTTTTTTGGAAAGATTGGGCTACTACGACCCAAACACATCACCTACCACTATCAGTGTTGACCACGACAGAGCTATTTATTGGCTCAGCGTGGGTGCTCAGCCTACTGACGTGACTGAAAAGCTTTTGAGCTATGATGGTGTTTTGCTTCGCAGAGCAATGTCATTCAAAGACAAACCTCTCGAGGAAATCAACGAAGCAGTCGAAAAACATCGCAAGAATGTTCATGACAGATACTTCCGCCAAAAAGACAAAAGGTCACAACGTAAAGCTGCCAAAATCGCAGCAGAAAAGAAAGCAAAAGAAAAAGCAGCCGAAGGCGCCGAATAATTCTTTCTTTCTCACGAAGAATCAATCAAGAAGCTGTCCATATGGGCAGCTTTTTTTGTTGTCCTGTCAGTTGTTACAACTGACAGCTTTGGCACATCTGGAATGTAGGGACCGCAACAGCGTTCTGTCCAAAACATAGCCCATGAATTTATTCGTGGGTAAAGATAAGACCATCCACCCCGTCTGCTGGTGCAGACACCCCGCAAGAGAGGAATTTAAGTCGAAGGACTTAAACTCTTGTAACATTTCACCCAAAAATATGTTATATTTAAAGTTGAATGTATCAAATACAAAAAGAAGCATAATTATGAAAAAAATTATCCTATTTCTATCCATTTTAGCCCTTACCTCTCATAATTCATTAGGCATGTGGGAATTATGTACTACTTCTAAATCAGGAAGTATTAATTGTCTTGAGAGTTCCGATGGAATTTTATACGGTGGAACAAGTAACACCACTTTCATTATTTCTACAAATAAAGGTGTTAGTTGGGAAGTCAAATCGGAAGGATTACCAAACAGAAAAGTTGTTTATGATATAGCGTTACTTAACAATTATATTTTCTTGTGTATTGAGGATAAGGGAATATTTCGCTCATCAGACAAGGGTGAGAGTTGGATTGATATGAACAGTTCCATTCCAACCAAATACATTTATTCTTTTACAACTCATGAAGGTAAATTGTATGCAGGGACATATGATTACGGTGTGATTGTTTCTGAGGATAATGGACATTCTTGGACAGTTTATGATACAGGCTTTGTTGATTACGGAAGAATTTCTGCTTTAATGATTCATAATGATATAATTTATGCCGGTGCAGAACAAGGAATGTACTCAGCAGATATTGATAATCTTGAATGGAATCTAATTGGTTTGCTAACTGAAAGGGTCTTGTCATTGGCTGTAAAAGATGAACTTGTCATTGTCGGTACGTATGGGACAGTTTACACTACTACTGATAACGGTATAAACTGGCAGAAAGGTGGAATAAATTCGGCTAAAGTAAACGGTATTCAAATATTAAATTCAAGAATTTATGCAGCTACTGATTTTGGTTTGTTAATATCAGATGATGATGCAATCACGTGGAAATGGCAAAAGACCGGTTGGGCAGACCGTGTAAATGAGACGATACTAATTGTTAATGACGATATATACTTAGCCCAATTAACGGGTACGCTCTACCATTCTTCAGATAGTGGTGATACATGGCGAAACCCTGAATTGAGTACAAATACAATCAGATCAATAGTTGAAATCAATGGTGAAGTGCTCGCAGGTTCAATGGATAGCGGCATTTTTGCAAGTACAGATAATGGATACACTTGGACAGTGCGAAACAATGGATTAGAAAGCCTCTATATCACTCAGTTGTTAACTTATAATAATAAGGTTTATGCTTGTACAAATGATGGAATGATTCACATTTCTACCGACAATGGATTTACTTGGCAAAAAAAGGGAGATGTTGATTCAGGCAAAAGAATTAATTCCATAGTCTCACTTCATGACAACATGTTTGTTGGAGTGGAGGGTGGTGGCATTTGGGGCAGTTATGATGAAGGATTGAATTGGATAAAAATCCAAGATTCTTCTTATAAATCGCTCACACACATAATTACTGACGGTGAAAATCTTTATGGCTTTGGGAAAGACAATGGATTCTATATTTACAAATCTGAAGATTATGGTTTGAATTGGACTAAAATCAGTTCAGATTTGACAAAAATCAGCACAACCTCGTTTTATATACATGAAGGTGTAATGTATATGGGTGGATTTGAGAGTGGATTTTATGTGTCCTACGATGAAGGTGAAAGTTGGAAGTTAAGAGATAAGGGTATCGAAGGTTATTATATTGGATTGATTAAGTCAATTGGTGGATATTTATTTGCAAACTCTTCCGTGTCAAATGACAATGGAAATACATGGTTCTCAAGATCTGAGGGACTAAGAAGCGGAGTTCAATGCTTAGTCGAAGTTGGTGATTATGTTTTTGCCGGCACTTACTATGGAGTTTATCGAACATTATTTAAAGATTTAGAAATCACTTCTGTCAATGAAAATTCAGTGAATGATATAATCTCCGTCTTTCCCAATCCGGCAACGGAATTTATAGAAATCAGTTCTCACACTATCAACCGTAGGGTTGATGAAATTGCTGAAATAAAAATCTTCAATACTCTTGGTGAGAGTATTATTGAATTGCCAGATGTCCAACATCTTGGAGATGTTGGACATCTACAACGCATTAATATTTCGCATCTCCCTCGTGGTGTGTATTATGTCCGTATGGGTAATCGGACGGAGATGTTTGTGAAGATGTGACAGATGAAGACTTCGGAAGTCTAATTTTCTAAAGTATATGAATAAAATAAGCTTCTTGAAGTTAATTATAAAGACTTCCGAAGTCTAACTCAAAAATCATCTTAATCACAAAAATCACACAAATCATAGTTCAGACAAACGGGACGGAGATTTTCACGGTTCCATCTCCCCCCTCAATTCTCGCTGCGATATGTGAGTCCTGCCCAGATGGCTTTGAATGTGGTTTTTATATCTTCGAGTGATCTGCTATATTTCAGAAATAAAAATGTATAGGCGATAGGTCGCAACAATTTCACAAAAATATTCCCGTATAAGCGGTCTATCACTACTAAGTTTCTAATTGAATAAAAACTTTTCCATGTAAAATCTGCAAAGTTCTCTGGTGGGTCAATCATACGCACTAAATTGGCATCACGCACCAAGAGCATTTTATATCCCTCTCTTTGGGCTCTGAGGAAGTATTCTGTGTCATCGGCAAAAATGAAAAATTTCTTCTCCGGTAGTCCAACTTTGCGTATTACTTCTTTAGCGAACAATGGTCCTTCAAATGTTGGTCCTTGCACTTCGATTGTCTCATTTGTGAGGTCGCTTTCGGATATAACTCGCTTCCAAATATGTTTGAATGGATTCGTCAGGTTTAGTTCGATACAATCGTTCAGATAGGGTCTTTTGTCTCTCCAGAGCCTAAGTGGAAAGAGCACATAACTCGCTTTGTAATGCTTGATTAATATTTCTAAGCAATCCTTTTCGGGGACAACGTCATCGTCCATAATCCAAATCAAATCGCAATCGCTTGACTCAGCTTCTTTGAATGCTCTGTATTGACCACCGGAACTACCCAGATTCTCTTGCTTTATAACAATCAAATCCTTTTGCAATGACAACCAATCTTCGGTGCCATCTGTAGAGGAGTTATTGATTATGATGATATTATCAATTTTGTAGGATTGTTCACGCAGCGCCCCGATTACTTTTTGTAGTAAATCGAGTCTATTGTAAGTTACTACGGCTGCTGTTACTTTGTAATTCATAATCTCACCTTGTAATGAGTTCCTAAGTCGCTCAAGCAATAGTCTCTGAATATCCGCAAGCCCTCACGATGCGAAGGCAAGACCATCAATTCGTGAGACTCGGCAAAATTTGTCCATTTGAATTCTTGATGTTCATCCGAAATTTTGACAATATCGGTAAAATTGACCAAAACACCGAATACGGGAGCGAAATTTACTTGATTTGCATGATAATCGAAAAAAGTTGTCACATATGGCAAACACCAAATTGTATCTGAAACTAAATCTGTTTCCTCCTTCAATTCACGGAGTGCAGCGTCGAGAGCTGTCTCATTTTTCCAAATTCCTCCTGTTACTGTTTGCCAAATCCCCGGATAAACTCTCATTTTATCAGCACGTTTGAGTACTAAGTATTCATATTCTTGAGTAGCTGGATTATATCGCGCAATATGAACTTGGACAGTTGTGAGATTAGCTTCTTGCATTGCGTTTTTCAAGTTTATTGATGAAGTTCATTAATCGCTCTGCTTCCACTTCCCAATTATATGTCGAATGTGCCTTTAAAGAAGCCTCCATCATATCATTAGTATCAGCAATTAGCATTTTTTCCATAGCTTCAGCAATGTCAATTGGAGCTGCTGATTTTGCAACGATTCCCGAACCGGTTGATTCGACAATTCTCGCAGTGGGAATCATCGGTGTGACAACAACCGGCAATCCCAAAGCAAAATATTCAAATAGCTTATTGTGGATTGTGTAATCATTGAAATCATTCAATTCGTAAGGAATTATACCATAATCAGCTTCATACAGCAATTCGCCCAATTCTTCGCCGGAATACTCACCATAAAATATAATGTGATGATAGATACCTAATTCATCACATAATTTTTTATAATCCTCCTCGCAATCCCCAAATCCGGGTAGAATTACCTCGAAATTCAGTCCTTTGTCGAACAAAATTTTACAAGCGTGAAAGAAACTCGTTAAACTTTTTTCGGAGGTCAACATACCATGATGAATGAAAATGGGTGTTTCATTGGGTTCTTTATCGCAAACCGAAGGGTGCAAATCCTTAGTAGGAGAATTATATATACAAACAATCCTGTCTTTATCGAATTGATATTCTTGGGCTAATCTTTCGATTTGTTCCTTGCAAACCACAATAATTCCATCTACTTTCCCGACTGCTTTTTTTTCTTTTCGGAAGGGAAAATTCAATGTATGAATTATAAATTTTTTCAAGGCACTCGAGTTATACTTTTTCCAGCTTTTCATCGCAGCAGGATAATTTTCCGCCATGTCCATCAATACCGGAATATTTGTATCTTTAACCAAATCTGCCACTAATGATGACAAGAACATCTCTCTGACAATAATCAAGTCAGGATTGAATTCTTTGATATTTTGCGCAATAAATTTTTTCCATTTCGGATTCATATCCAAAGGCGTTGATTGCCACGACCTACCTGAGCTATCTAATGCTCTGAATTCAAAATCTTCATCGCTTTCTGCTTCAATGTTGTCACTAAAGCTACGAACTAAAAGTCTGGCTTTTGCACCGTTCTCTTTAAATGTTTGGAACATTTTCTTAATTCGTGGTTCGTAGGGATAATGGCTAAAGAACACATATAAAATTCGTTGAAATCTCACTTTTTAACTCCACTCATAAAATAAGATGCCGCAAATCCGAGCAAAAGGAAAAACACGCTTAAAATAATCGGCGTTAATCCCAAAACAGGTTCTTTCATAACTTCGAGCGACACTTGAATCACTGATGCAACAATCAATCCGAGTATAAAATAGTAAGTTTCGGGCGGATATTTTTCCATCAATTTATTAATTACTTTCGAGGCTACTATCAAGCCCGGTAAGACACCAATTCCCATTAATGCAAGTTGGACAAGCATTCGATTATCTACGAAATGAAGAATATTGTAATATACGCCGAGGCTAACCAATAATGCAGAACCCGAAAAGCCGGGTAATACCATTGATACAGCACCAACAAAACCACAAAATATTAGCCATAATGCGTAGAAAAAGTCTATGGTTGTGATAGTAAAGAAATCGCCGAATTTGTAAACAATTTCCGGCGTCATGTTGCCCTCGCCCCCACTCTTTTGTCCAAAGTATGAGGTGACAATTACAGCAGCAATTGCAACTACAAAAATGATTAATCGTTTCGGATTGACTTTCATGTCATGATGCAAATTTAGGATAAATGGCACAGCACCAACAATCAATCCAATGAAGAAAATATAAGTATATTGAGCAGTAGTGGCATCTTCGAGTAGGAATGTAAACAATCTGGCAAAAAGCACAACACCAACCACGGCTCCTAATCCAATCTTTAGCAAAAGAATAGTGTATTGCTTTCGTTTTTCCCTATTTTGAAAGTAGAATCCTACAGCTTCGGTCAACTCTTTGTAAATTCCGAGAATGAAAGCCATCGTGCCACCGCTTACACCCGGAATAATATTTGCAATGCCAATCAAAACACCTTTTAGGAAGGTCAAGATAAAATCAATCATATTTAGAATTTGAAAATTAACAAAAATAAGAAAAACAAAACTAAGCTTATAAAGAATACAATCGCTATCACTCGTGAATATTTATCAAGGAAAACTTGGACTGCCGGTCCAAATAAATAAATCAGCAATGCCAACGCAAAAAATCGGAATGAACGCCCAAGAATACAAATAAGTATAAAATTTCCTAAATCCATTTCCGCTACACCTGCAGCTAAAGTTGCAATTGCGAATGGAAGTGGAGTTACTGAAGCAATAATCAGAGTCCATTCTGCTAAATCACCTCTGAACGTAACCAGAAGGGAGTCCCAAGTATCGCTTGAGCCATACATTGTGACGATTGATTGCCCAATAGATGACATGAATTCCATGCCAAGATAATAAGCAAACATACCTCCAAGTACCGAACCTAAGGTTGCCCAAAGAGCAAACTGAAAGGCTCGCTTTGGCGATGCAATCGCTATCGGAATGAAAGTTATATCTATAGTTATCGGGAAAAAGGATGAATCTGCAAACGAGTGCAGAAACAGTGTTGTACGGGCATAGGGTTTTTCGGCAAATAGGGAAACCCAAGATACAAGCCTGTGTTTGAGACTTCTAAGCTTTTTGAGCATATAATTATTTTAGAATGACCTTTTTAATAATTATTCTTGCCATACGCCCATAGCGTAAAATTTATCACGTCTTGCTCTTATCAATTTTGAAAGCTCTATTTTGGACAATTTGCTGATTTCTTTGTCCAAAACATTTTTCAAATTTTGATACATTGCAGTTGGATTATTGTGGGCACCACCTAATGGTTCGCTAACAATTTCATCAATGATTTTGTGTCCTTTCAAATCTTCAGCAGTAAGTTGCAAAGCTTCTGCGGCTTGTTCCTTGTAATCCCAACTTCTCCATAAAATACTGGAGCAAGATTCGGGTGAAATCACTGAATACCAAGCATTTTCCAACATCAAAATCCTATCGCCCACACCAATACCAATGGCTCCACCTGAAGCTCCTTCGCCTATCACAACAACAATGATTGGTGTTTTGATTTTGCTCATGAGCATGAGATTTGATGCAATTGCTTCTGCTTGACCACGCTCTTCGGCTTCGATTCCCGGAAATGCGCCGGGAGTGTCGAGCAATGTTATGATTGGTTTTTTGAATTTTTCTGCTAACTGAAAAAGTCTAGCTGCTTTGCGATAACCTTCGGGATTTGCCATACCAAAATTACGATACAAATTTGATTTAGTATCGCGACCTTTTTGGTGACCTACCAGCATTACAGATTTACCGTTCAATTTAGCAAAACCGCCAATGATTGCGGGGTCGTCTTTAAATTTTCTATCACCGTGAAGTTCTACAAAATCTGTAAAGACATTTTTAATATAGTCCGATGTAATTGGTCTCTCGGGATGTCTGGCTAATTGGACGCGTTGCCAACGAGTGAGATTTTTGTAGATATCAATTCGTAAATCATCAATTTTCAATTCTAAGTCTGAGATTTCCTTACTTATATCAATCTGCTTTCCGAGTTCACGCATCTCAGCAATTTTTTGTTCCAATTCAACAATCGGCTTTTCAAAATCTAAGATTACCTTTGCCATTTTTCCCTATAAAATAATTTCAACAATATATCAAAATCTAACGAGACGGAATAATGCTTCAAATAATATTCATTTAATTTCAAAATGGCTTTTTCGCTTAAAGCATTTGCCTGATTCAAGTGAGCTAAACCCGTCAAACCGGGTTTGCCGAAATTCTTCCTGCCAGGCAACTCAAAAATACCAATAAAAGAGTACTTTCCGTTCAAAACGTTGAAAATTTTTGTGATTATTTTGTTTTGCTTGTTGTTAATCAGAAGTAATATCGGTAGTCCGACAGTAAGTAGCGTAAATGATATAATAATGTCTGAGGTTCGCTTGATTATTCTGTACCTAATCAAATTTGCCCTATACTTTAGAACTTCGTTCTTGTTTTCTGTGATTTCGGAAATTAACTTCGAAACAATGAAATCTTCTAAATGATTAGCCACATGAAAATTAACTCTCGGATTTTTGTATTTGCTAGTCACAAACGAAATTTCATTATTATAAGTTTGTTCATCAGTAACGATTACATCGCTAATTTTTTTGTTTTCGATGATTGAATTGAGATGATTGATTGTGCCTAACCAAATTAATGGAAACGCATCATCTTGCGCCGGTTTAGAGTGAATATAGCCAAGAATTTTCAATTGAGGTAAATTTTCAGAAATAAGTTTGTACAGATTCAAAGCGTCTTCGGGATTACTAACGATTACGATGTGTCTGTCGCTATAATTATTTTTGATGCTTGCCGCAGCCGAAATGACTATCCGAAGCAAAGTTGAACCGATCATCCCAAAACCGATTGTGACAAGTAATGCTCCACGACTAAATCTATAGCCCGGAAAGAAATAAATCAAAGTGGACAGCACAAGGAAACTAATAGCGTACCCGAATATGGTCTTTGTAGGTGAAAAGGTAGATTCAAAAAAGCCGCCGGCTGTAATATTTGCCATAATAGTTACAAAAATTACTGCTATGAACACAGTCGGATAGGCATATGGTTGCAGCCCAAATGGCGACCCAAGTGCCATGTAGGTACCAAGTAAAATTCCAATGATAATGAATATTGAATCCATTGCCATCAACTTAACATCAAGTTTGTATTTATATAGATATGAAATTGATGCGCGAGTCAAGATACCTAATTTCAAAAGGGCAAGGAAAAATCGAGAATTTGAATAATGTTTAGAGACAAAAATTTCCATTGCTTCGTAAAATAGATTGATTTCGTTCAAGCTGCTGCGTTTGGAGCTTTCACCTTTATGATGAATGATGCTTGTAGTGTGTACATAAGCGTTTTTGTATCCGGCTTTGACTACTCGATAGCATAAATCCAAATCTTCTCCATACATGAAAAATTCGGGATCAAATCCATTGACTTGCTTGATTACGTCTGCACGTGCAAACATGAAAGCACCGGTAACTGCATCAACGTAGTAAGTATTATCCGTTGGCATGTAAGTTAAATTATATTTGCCAAATAGCTTAGACTTGGGAAACAAAGATTGCATTCCGAAAAGTTTACTAAAGGCTGACCAAGGTCCGGGAAATCCTCTCCTACATGATGCTTGGAATGTACCATCAGTATTCAAAACTTTGCAAACTGAGATTCCAACTTCGGAGTGATTCTCCATATACTTGTGCATTTCATCAAGTGTATCGTGTTGCAGTATTGTATCAGGATTCAAAATTAAGAAGTATTTGCCAAGAGCTTTTTCAAAACCCAGATTATTTGCTTTACCAAATCCGATATTTTCGCTCAATGCGATGATTTCTACATTTGGGAATGCTCGCGAAATAAATTCGACTGAACCGTCTTCGGAATTGTTATCAACAACTATAATTTGTACTTTTAGATTCTTGGATGCTTGGTTGATAGATTCAATACAACTAAAGAGATAATCCTTCACATTATAATTTACAATTACAATCGAAATATCTGTATGTGACGGATTATTCAAAATCATTTTTTCTTGTTTTTGAAGGTCCATGAAAATAATTTCAATTTCCAGACTAAGAAAATTGCTTCGTAAATAATGCTTTTGTTCATCTTGGAAGTTCCACTTCTGCGGTCAATAAATATGATAGGAATTTCTTTGATACGAGCACCATTTTTCCACATACGGTAATTCATTTCGATTTGAAATCCATAACCATTTGTCTTTACTGACTTCAAATCTATTTCCGCTAATTTCGAGGCTCTGAAGCATTTGAAACCACCGGTTGCATCTTTAACGGGCATTCCTGTTATCACTCTTGTGTATAGATTAGCACCATAGCTGAGAATCAGTCTGCTCAGGGGCCAATTTATAACATTGACACCTTTGATATATCGTGAACCAATGATAAGGTCATGATTTTCCAATTCAACAAGAAATCTCGGCAAATCGGCAGGGTCATGCGAAAAATCGGCGTCCATTTCCATAATCGCCTCGAAACCTCTATCCAAGGCGTACTGGAAACCTTCGCAATATGCTGTTCCCAAACCCATTTTACCCGCGCGGACTATCAAATGGATTCTGCTATCAGTTGCCATCATTTTGCGAACTATATCGGCAGTACCATCGGGTGAATTATCATCAACGACTAACACATTCAATCCATCAATCACTTTCAAAACTTCGGTAACAATGTGTTCGATGTTTTCGAGTTCGTTATATGTAGGTATTACAACAATTGCTTTCATAGTGTTTCCTTAATCATTCTTAAGCTTGCCCTCTTCCCATAATCATACACCAAAGGGTTCGAACAATAATTTCTATATCTAATTTTAATGACATGTTTTCTATATAATGAAAATCATTTCTCAATCTGTCCCGAATTTCTTCGGCAGATAGTTCATAACCGTAACTTGTGACCTGATGCCAACCTGTAATTCCAGGTCGAACTTTCAAGCGACGTTTATAATGTGGAAAATCTTTTGTAAAATCATCCACAAATTTTGGTTGCTCTGGTCTCGGACCAACGATGCTCATATGACCGAGCAATACATTCAGAAATTGTGGGATTTCGTCTAAGTGAGTTTTCCGGATAAATCGCCCAAATGTCGTGACTCTCGGGTCATTCATAGTTGTCCAAGTTTGGTCTTGGCGTTCCGGTTGGAAAACCATTGACCTGAATTTATAAATCTCAAAAATTCTACCATCTTTTCCAACCCTTTTTTGAGTATAAAAAATCGGTCCACGTGAATCAATTTTTACCCCAATTGCTATCAATACCCAAATTGGCAAACCTGCCAATAATACTAAAAAGCTGAACGTAAAATCAAAAATTCTCTTGATGGCTTCTTGCCAAGGCTTTAAAAGTTGTGTGGAAACCTCGATTAAAGGCAAGCCATACAGATAGTATGTTTTGGTTTGTCCTGCAAATACATCATACAAATCGGGCTCGATTTTTACACGAACCTTTTCATCAGCACATTGATTAACAATATCTACGAGAAGTTTGTGGTCAGGTTTTTCAGTTGCGATTACAACTTCTTCGGGTTTGGTATGCCTCAGAACATCTCCTAATTGGTCAACCGTACCCAAGTAAGTTCCACTTTCAATCACAATATCTCCGGACTTTTCCTTCAACTCATCACCGGAAATCAGTAACACAGCCAAAGGATGATAGCCCCATGTTTTGACTCTTCTGAATTTCTTGAAATAATTGATTACTTTTTCATAATCACCTACAATTACAACCGGAATACTGAGAAGTCCTTTAATACGCATATATCTCTCTATGAACCTTGCTGTTACTCTACCGCTAATCATCAAGGTTGAATGCAATACAAAATATATCAAGAACAACTGCCGTGGTGATGATTGGCTATCAATTTTTACTGCAAAGATTATGATTACGCAACCAATAAGAGTTACCTTTATGATTGACCAAAACTCCTCAAAAGGCGAACGTTCGTACCAATTTTTGTACATTCCTGAGAAAAAGCACAATAGCAACCAAAAAATCAGGAAAATGAAAGTACCTATAGTGATTTCAAGTGCACCGGGTTTGACAGCCGAAGGATAAATCCCTGAACCGAAACGTATAAAAAAGAATAGCAGATATGCTGTTATGATTGCAATATTATCTACAAATAATTGGATGACAAAACGCCACTGACCGGACTTAATAAGCCTTTGGGGCTTAAAAGTAGTAAGCAAATTGCTAATTTCGGCTATATGTCCTTTTTGCGTTTCTATCATTTTATTTTTAAGAAGAACTGAATCCCTGTCTGTCCCAAATTGCATTTTGTGCACCTTTCAAAAATCGAAATGAACCAAGTAATATCGCATAATTGATTACAACAAAAAAAAGAAAAGGTCTGAACACAGAAAAATTTATTTTTGCTTTTTCGACCAAGAATCCCAATAATGCACCAACATATAATACTAACTGCGTTACCAAAATAACTTGAAATGTAATCGTACCACTATTCATCATTATTGTTAAAAGTATCAAAAGAATCATCAAATATGGAGTGGTCCATCTTGTAACTTTATGAGACCATATAAAAAATGAGACCCAACCGTATTCGAAAATATTCAATAAATGCCGAAAATGAAATACTGTAGCCATTCCACCTGCTGAAGCTCTCAATCTTCGATGCTTTTCATTTTCTAAAGATTTTTCGCGAACTTCATTCACCATAGCTTCAGGAGCAAATTTCACCTTGCTTTTGTTTTCTAACACGGTATAAATCGTAAACATATCATCGCAAAGTAAATCGCTTGCAATTGGTTTGAAAAATTTGCTGCGTATAGCATAAAAATACCCGAAGGCATTCACACATGAATCAATTGCGGATTCGTAATATTTAAGGAAATTTTCATATTGCTGATATATCAATACTCCGGCGCTGCCGCTGTTTTCATTTTTCTCATTTTCTATATTTTGAGTAGCGATAACTCCACCGACTTTTTGGTCTGCAAAATGTGAAATTATTATGCTCAGAGCATTTTCATTCAATCGGATGTCTGCATCCATCATCACGATGATTTCAGTCTTTGCAAGTGGAATGATTTTGTTAAGTGTATTATTTTTGCCACCACGTCCGAAGCAATGAAATGATAGACTGGGATATTTGGTGGAAAGCTCGGATAAAATTTGATTAGTTCTATCAGTTGAGCCATCAGAACCAACTATAACGCGAATTTTATCTTTTGGATAATCACCCTCGAAAACCGAATCAATTGCATCAGCAATCAGTTCTTCCTCGTTGTATGCAGCTATGATTACTGTGATTTCGGGCTTAAAATCCTGGTTGCTATTGTTAAATTTGGGTACAAACTGGCTTACAACCTTCAATATCAACGGATAGAAAGTATAATTAAAAATTATTGCTATGCCAATAACAAGTAATATTACATCAGTAAAAATCAATTTATCTTGCTGATTAATTTACAAACTACAAAAATATCAAAATTCATCAAATCGTAGCATAGCTCGTATAAAATGCTCCCCCGAATTGTTAGTGTTTATGAATCTATAATAAAGCTGAAGGTTGAAACCACGCGATAGCTCAACCCCGGATGATAATGCAAATGAAAAATATTCTTCCAGATTCCCATCAAGAAATTTGACTTCCTGGCTATTAACATCAAATCTGAATCCTTCAAGATGATTACCGCCTACATTTCGGATTAATTCCCCAGTCTCAGAGTAAATATTGTCACCATGTCGGAGATATGATAATTCTAATTCAATCGGATAGCGACCGCCCCACCAATAGCGAGTAGTGAAGGAATACTTTTCCGAATTGGGTAAAATATACGATGAGACTACAAATCCATCATTGACCACGGAATTATTTTGGTTGAAATGAGAGTAAGTATAAGGTTGAACTCGAGCATACTCGGCAATCAAATCAATGTTTGGGATTATTGATAGCATTGCTCCCAAATTATATGCTGTTTTGTTACCCCAATAATCGGTTCCAATCTTTTCAAATCGGATATCATCCAATAAAAACGAACCTTTGACTAATAACCCCGCAATCGGTTTAACTGTTAAGTCCATTCCCATCAATGAATTATCTCTATCTCTTAAAGCATGTTCTAAAGACTTTAGGAAGCTGAGTGGATTCAAATATGCAATATCAGGATGACGATTTGAATATACTAAAGATTCCCAAAAAGCAAATTCTCCCCAACTCGGAGTTAGAGCAAATCTATGCGTGACAAGATATTTGCTTGGTATATCAATGTGTGAGCCTGATACGCCGATATTGGGTTGGGCAAGCAAAGAAGCATGAACAAATTTATATCTGAAACTTTCAAATTCGGCACCGGCTGAAATAACGTCCATTGCGGGTGAGTTGTCGGACAAAATTAATCTCTGACCAAATCCTGCACCCAATAATCTGGATTCTCGCCCAATATTAAAATGAAACCAGCGAGAAACATAGTTGATATGGGATTCCGTAAAATCTATATCGTCCTGATAAACGTTGAATTTTATATTTTGTGAATACTTTCTAATCGTATTGGCAACACTTCTCTCACCCGAAAACAAAGTTCCGTTTGTTACTTGCAAATTATATCCGAAATTACTTTCAATAGTACCATACAATCGAAATCCCAAATTCGCAATCAAAGCACAATTTTCATCGTTCCTCATGTAGTCAATTGAAGCCAATGGCATAATCTGAACATTTGTGTCATCGTTTGAATTGCGATAGAAGAATTTTTCATCATTTGAAAATAGCCCGCTGAATAGGATTTGATTTGAATCCGTTTCGCTTGTAATCAAAGTATATGTTTTGGAATCGGAAATAAAGAATTCTTGCTTGAATTTTTCGAGAAGTTTTTTATCTGCGCTTCCAAGTTCGGCTTGATTCTTATCAATTTCAATTAATGCATTTGTGATATTGGAACGTCGCATTGGCAAATCATTTAATGGATAGCCTTCGTAATGCCCCTGATTATACATTCTCTCCAAAAAGGGATACACAGAATGATAGATATGCACGTGCTCAGACTGCGAATATGTTATAGAAATATTCGCAATAAAAAAAAGAATGATTCCAATTGTTATTCTCATTTTCGAGTTAAAAGTGTGAAAACGGTTGTTATCAATATTGAGACTGTAGCGATAAGGCTTGCATAAACTGCAAAACGTTGTAATTTCAATGTTGTAGGTTCATCAGGAACTCTTGGAGCATAAATCTGGTCGCCTGCATATACCACAACGTCATCGGCGCCCGCAATCCAAACATTAGTTCTGCCACGAATAATTCTTGCTCTTTCAGGCTCTGAACCTTCTGCAAAACCACCTGCCCGCTCAATGTACCAACTCATATTTCTGCCTTCTTCAAATTCTACATATCCCGGATTTTTGACCTGACCGTTCACGAAAACTAATCCCGGGTTGGTTGGAATATGAATAATATCGCCGTCATACAAAAGCACATCGTTGATATCATTATTCTTTTCAAAAAGTTCTACAAAATCTGTCGCAACCAATGGCTGTTTGTACTTCATATCAATATAATATCGAGTAGTGTCATCCATTGTTAAATCGCTGTATTGCATTACTTCATAAGTTTCTTGGCGTGGGTCAGTGAGTGATTTCAGTTTCGATTCACGACGAACGATATTAGCAAGCGGCAAATAAGCATCTTGGGTAAAACCACCTGCCATGTCAATCAAATCCCTAAGGCGTGTGTTTCTCAGTGTAATCAAATAATTGCCCGGGTTACGGACTTGCCCTTTGATTGAAACAGTACCTGTACTCTGACTTTGCGGGGTAATGCTTTGTCCAACAATTATTACTGCACCGGGTTCAATTTCAAAATCTTCTCCAATCAGATTCAAACTTTTGTCTGTTTTGAGCAAAATTTGTTTGTTTTGCGAAGGCATATAGATTTTAATATTGTTTATATCGGCATCATCAGTCAGTCCATAGCCAAATTTTAATAATAAGGATGCTTTATCGCCGGGTTTGTATGGCAAAATTATTGGTCTGGTAACACCGCCGGAAATCGAAATCATTGGGAAATTATCTCTATCGAACGGAACGATAATTTCATCACCTTCCTTAACGTATGGGTCGTAAGCCGCATCATTAGTAGCGGCTGCCTTTTCGAGGTCAATCGTTAACGAAGAGCCATCTTTGCGTAGTAAAATTATATTTCTCGATGAATAAAATGGTTTTGTACTTAGTCCGCTTTCCGAAAAACGCCGTTCTGTTTCTCGTTCTGCTTCTTGAACTTGGAGCAATGCCTCCATTTGGGGCAATGCAATAGCAGTATTTTTTTGAAGTTGATTGGCGAAAAGTATTGCAGTTGAAACTTGATAGCTCGAAGGCATTGTGTAAATTGACGGGTACAAAACATTGCCTGCAATTTTCACGATACATTGCCGTGCAGCTCGCAAATTCGTCGAAACTTCAAACTTTGGGTTGTATGCTTTGAAAAAAGCTTCGATGCTATCTTGAGCTTGTTTCAAAGTAAGTCCTCGCATATCAATTTTTCCGACTCGAGGAATCATTATGGACATATCCGGCGATAATTTGATACTTCTGGGGTTGCTCATAATAGGTACAATTTGGATTGTGAGAACATCTTCGGGACCAAGAAAATATAATTCAGGGTCAATGATATTGCCCACAGGCATAGTTTCGGAGCGCATAGCATCATCAGAAAATTGGCTTTCGAGTTCCATTTTCAGAAGCTCATCGCCACTCATACCGGATAAGCCTTTGATTTGAGCTTGGAGATTTGAGTGATTTGCAATCACCATTAAAAATACAAAGATGCAAACTGCAATATTACGATACATCGTTCATAACCAATTGTTAATAAATAACTAAAGAAGCTTTAATGCTTCCTTTCTACCGCTTAGCTCTATTACTACAGATGCTAATGACGGAAAAGAATCAGAATAAGTCCAAATTTTTACCGATGAGTCAAAAATTTCACCAAAGTAGGGATTTCCCAGAAAAATGACAATCGTGTCTTTGCCGGCACTAAGCTTATCAAATATTTCTTTAGCTTTGGTGATTAAATCGGTTCTGCCATCATAAGCAACGGCTTTGATGAAGACAGCAAAAATAAGAATTTTGGCATCTTTGATACCGTCTTTGATTGCCGACAGGTCACTATCAGTGATAGCTTCACTTACAAAGGCGAAGTCACAATCGTTTTCAATCGCTTGAGATAACATTGTGAAAAAGCGCGTGGCTGTTCGCAAATCTTTGTCTTGTTGCAAAAATGCAATTCCGGCAAAATTCACATCATCAGCAATTGGAATAATCGGCTTATCTATCTTTATTTGCAATGCTTTATAAGCAACATTTAAAGCTAAATTCAAATGGTCTGTAAAGATTTGTTTCGTATTTTCGAGAGTTGCAAAAAGTGGAATTAATTTCGCATTTCGTTTTGCAGTGATAATCCGCTTAGATGATTCGTAACAATTTTCGACAAGTTTCTCGTCATTTTCGGCTCTTTCGATTAATCCTGCAATGGCTTCGATCGCGTTTTCCGGCATAAGGGCAATATCAGCCCCTGCGAGAAGACAATCAATCGTTGCATCTGAAGAGTTACGAATTTTGGTGATACTCTTCATATCCAAAGCATCAGTAACTATAAGCCCTTTGAACTTCATTGCATCGCGAATATAGCTGTAAACTTTAGGTGAAAGTGAGGTTGGAAGCAAATTATTGCTCATAGCCGGCACGTACAAATGTCCCACCATAATTGAATCCACGCCTGCTTCAATAGCCGCTTTAAATGGTAACAATTCAAATTTTTCCAAATCCTCCAGCGTTTTGGAAACCGCCGGTAATTCGATATGCGAGTCAGACAGCGTATCGCCATGCCCGGGGAAATGCTTTGCGCATGTCAAAACATTTACAGTTTTAGAACCTTCAATAAATTTCACAACATTGTCGGAGACTAATTCCGGTGTCTCACCAAATGAACGAATATTGATTATCGGGTTGGAAGGATTTGAATTTATATCGCAAACGGGAGCAAGATTCCACTTAACACCAACTGACTTTACTTCTTTGGAAATCGCAGAAGAAATTTTGAAACTCGTATCCGAATCTGAATTTTGCCCCAATGCCATTGCATGAGGAAACTCTGTACCTTCGGAAAGTCGCATCGGCAAGCCAAATTCAAAATCCCCTGCAAAAAGCAGTGGTACGGGAGCCATATTTTGCAGAGAGTTGGTCATTTGCTCGACCTGAACTGTATCTCCGCCGAAAATGCAAAATCCTCCAACTCCCAATTCGACTAAACGAAGTATTTCGCGTTTGTAATCGGGATTTGTAAAAAAATCTTCTGTAGATAGCTTGGGAAATAGACATTGAGCTACGATTTGTTGCTTTGTCCAATTCATCGGATTACTCATCTATTTTGGCTCGCTTTCAATAATTTCCAAATCATCTCCCTCGACCATCATTATGGCGTTCCGCATGTAGTCCGGCAAGCGTGTCGGGCGGTAATCTGTATCGCTCATATATACGAGCGTTACTTCTGCCTTTATCGCAATTTTGCCCGAATTCATACGAATTACATTTTCCATGACAATTGATGAATTCCCTATCGTTTTGGTGCGGGTCAATACATCATAGTAATCGGTAAAATATAGTGGATTGAAGTAATCCATCACGTGACGAACTGTCATAATAGGGTTTTCAGCTGTATAGGTGCGATGATTGAGAGGCATCCCGATAAACTCGAAATATTTGGTTCTCGCCCACTCTAAAAAATAAAAATACTGAATATTATGCACCACTCCAAATGAATCAACTTCGTGAAATTTGACTTGAGCATTTGTTGTATGCTTGTATTTATCCATGTCTTTGAGTATATCTTGCTCGGTTATTCTGTCGCTCATTTTCAATTCCTCATCATTTTTTTCATTATTTCTGAAACAATTTCTACAGCATTTTGAATGTCTGCTTTAGAAATTTGGTGATAAGTCACAATTCTAATTTTGTTATCGCCAACATTGCTCAAAAGCAATTTGCGTTCTTTGCAATTTGCAACAAAATCTTCTGAATTGATTTTTTTATCAAGTTCAAAAATAACGATATTTGTTTGTACTTTCCGCAAATCTATGCTAATTCCGTCAAGATTCGCAATCTCATTGGCAAAATATCGTGCATTTTCGTGGTCAATTTTCAAGAGCGGCAAATTATTTTCTAAGGCATACAAACCACATGCGGCGATATAACCAACTTGTCGCATTCCTCCACCAAAGATTTTTCGCCATTTCAGAGCTTTTTGAATTCGCGCTTTATCCGAAATAATTAGCGACCCAATTGGAGCTCCCATGCCTTTCGATAAGCAAACTGAAATTGTATCGAAATATTTTCCGTATTCTTCAAATGATACACCTGAAGCAATATGAGCATTCCAAATCCTTGCGCCGTCGAGGTGCGTATAAATTCCATGCTTATCGGCAAGAGCCTTGACGTCTTTGATATAATCAAGATCTATAACAGTGCCACCGTGGCGATTATGCGTATTTTCAAGTGCGATGATTTTGGTATCGGCAAAATAATATATTTTTGGGCGAATATGCTTTTCGATTTCATCAATTGGAACTTGACCTGATTCAGATGGAATAGTTCGGAATTGAAGATTGGACAATATTGCAGGTGCAGCAGTTTCGTAGTAGAAAATATGCGCATCTGCATCAGTTATGACTTCATTTCCCGGCTCAGTAAGCACTTTGAGCGAAAGTTGATTGCTCATTGTCCCGGAAGGCACGAATAATGCGGCTTCTTTCCCAAATAGTCGGGCAATTTTGTCCTGAAGCAAATTTACGGTTGGGTCTTCCCCATAAACATCATCACCAACTTCGGCACTAACCATTGCTTGCAACATTTCGGGTGTTGGCTTTGTGAAAGTATCACTTCTTAAATCAATCATTTTCATCTCTTTGCTTTAAAATGTCAACTGCTTTGTACCCTTTTTTCGGGACAAAAACTGAAGTCAAAATCACGGTATCCTTTGGAAAAGGCATCCCTTCTGTAATCTTTGAAAATCCTGTGTAAACGGCACCATTTTTGGCTAATAGCAACTTATTAGTAATCTCTGGGTTTTTATATTTCTCTCTGAGTACTACTGCTTGCTCTTCGGGAATTTCATCATAGTCATCTGGAATATAAAAATATGAAATCAAAACATGTAGTATGGAATCGTGTTCAACTCTCATTATTGTGTCTTTTGATTTGAACTCTTTTGTCCAAGTCAAAATATCATCTTTAATTATAGTATCAGTCTCGACAAATAGGAATACAAATTTGCCTCTGTCTGTACTATCTATGAAATAATCAACAATCCTGTACTCTGAATGCTTCGAGCATGAAGCAAGCAGAGCCATTGCGAATATTAGGAAAACTAATGTTTGTTTCATTTTACATCATATTTAAGAAACTGGCACCGTAACCGTCAAAAATAAAATCAATCAACAACATTACAATCCCAACCGAAGCAGGTATTGACATGTTGTCATCAACTTTCATTTTTTTGGAGTAGGCTTCGACTATTCCACCAACAAAGGCAGCAGTTCCACCAGCCAGATAATAAAGCCAATTACCATCGAAAAAGAATCCGATTACCGATACAACTATGAGCGCCGACACGATGAAAGCCGTAGTCCCTTCGAGCGACTTATTGAATAATTTCGTTTTGCCAAATTTCCTGCCTATCAAAGCAGCAGACATATCGGAAATTATCAATATAGTAAAGGCTACTACCGCTACAATTTTCGGGAAAACTAATACAGTTATAACGGCTGATATCAATACCCAAGAAGCACCATTTAGGATCAATCTT
>PGYU01000025.1 GCA_002839825.1 Ignavibacteriae bacterium HGW-Ignavibacteriae-1
TGTTGTAGTTGACAATACATTCCATGCCGTCACCACCAATTACATCTCTCCAATTAGTACCAATCATTAGCTTAGTGCCATTGTCTTGAGCTCCGGCAATCACAATATTTGAATCAGTTTGAGAAATCCCGAATCGGTAAAACTGCGTAATTTTTAAGCCATTTCCAATCCAAGCCCACGAATCTCCACCATTGGTAGTCCTGTTAATACCACCGTCGTGACCGCTATACATTCTGTTCGAACCGCCAAAATAAAGTTGGTGATGGTCTGCATGAACCTCGGGATTACCCCCGCCACCATACCAATGAGCAACACAATCCCAGTCAGTACCACGATTGGTTGTCCGCCAAACGTTCACTCCTGCTACAAAGAATGTAGAAGTAGAATTTTTGTCTGCTAATATATCCAAATCGTAGAAAGCCTGACCGCCCTTGTCAGATGCTTCATAACTCCAACCAAGTAAATTAAGACTGTCATTATCCCATCGAGTAATTTCATCCCAACCTGTACCACCATTTGTAGTCCCGTAAATGCCATACAAACCATAATTATTTGAACTATTGCCACCGCTCCAATTATAGTAGCCGTAAACAGCGAAAATATGGTTATTATTTGCCGGCGACAGCGACATTTCTACACGATAAATATTAGCTGAAGTACTTGGCAATCCGCTTGTCAGAATTGACCAATTCGTCCCACCGTTGGTAGTGCGGGCAATTTCGTAATTAGTAGATACATAAACAATATTCGGGTCACTCGGGTTTATTTCAATATCCCAAAAACCTGAACTTACATTCAGCGGGATTGATTGCTGAGACCAACTCGTGCCTCCGTTTGTAGTTTTGAAAACACCGATTGAGGTAGCAGCATAAAGGATACTACTGTTTGTTGGGTGCATTTTCATTTCACGAATGCTACGAGATTGAGTTATAGTCCAATTCAAACCTGTAGTGTTCCACGTTGCACCTCCGTTGGTAGATTTCAGCACCCCGACGGAATAAGTATCACCATAGTCACCATCACCCGTAGCGATATACATAATATTAGTATTGCCCGGGTCAATTGCGATGGCAGATACTCCAAGAGTCGAAAGTTGGTCAGTGTTTGTTGCCCAACTTGAGCCGGCGTCTGTTGACTTCCATAGTCCTCCACTCGCGGAGCCAACCCAAATTGTTTGGTTGCTAGTGCCATTATAATTGGGATCTTCCATAATTGCATTGAGCCGTCCCAATCCTGCATATCCACCATCAGAAGTTGATGGACCGACTTCTTGCCAACTGTAGCTGTGTAATTCATCTTCATCTTTGCCACGATTGGCTTTAAGTTTTTGAATTTCTTTCCATAAAATATCAGGCTCGGGGAAAACTCCTGACGGATAAACGCGTTGTTCCCAAAACCATTCCCATCTTTTGAATTGCTTCCAGCCACCTCTTTCGTTTCTCGGCGTCTCGGGAGTAATTTCTTTATCTCCCCAATAGTCATTAAAATCATTTTGGAATTCGTAGAAATTACGATTTTGGTTGATTGTGTCAGTTGGCGATTTGGGGTAAGCGCCAAACCAATACTGTGCGTTCGCACTAAAAGCAGTAAATAATAAAATCGTTAAGATTAAGATTATTTGTTTATTCATTTTTATCACATACTTTTGTAAATAATTTTTTTTACAACACCCAAGTTACGCAAACGTTTCGTAAAAAACAAGTAAAAGCGAAAAATAATGGAAAATAATCACAATAATTTACTTCCAATTGGAGTTTTTGATTCAGGCATCGGAGGTTTGAGTGTACTCAAGCAGTTAGTTCGATTTTTACCTCAAGAAAACTACATTTACTTGGGTGATACTGCAAGAGTTCCATATGGAAATAAGTCACCTGAGATTGTGAAGCAATATGCAGCTGAATGTACCGATTTCTTGGTATCGAAAGGCGTCAAATTGATAATTGCAGCGTGCAATACTGTCTCGTCAGTCGCTTTAGACGTTGTCAGCAAACATGCGGGGAATCTGCCCGTAATAAGTATGATAGAACCTGCTTCATCGGCAGCATTGAGGGAAACCACTAACAATCGAATTGGGATAATCGGGACGAGAGCAACAATTTCGAGTAAAGCATATGAAAATGAAATCGTTAAATTGAGCGGCAATAAAAATCTGAAAGTTTTTTCAAAACCTTGCCCACTTTTTGTTCCAATCGTTGAAGAAGGAATGATGAGGCATCCTTCCGCAAAATTGATTGCCATTGATTATTTGCGGGATATGATTGACGCTCACGTGGATACGCTTGTTTTGGGATGCACTCACTATCCTTTGCTTTCGCAATTGTTGATGGAAATCATGCCTGATGTGACTTTGATTGATTCGGGTGAACATGCTTCAGTGACTGCATTAAGGATATTGGCAGAAGCCAGACAATTGCAGGAACAACGCAAAGAATTTATCGAAAAACCAAATGTAAAGTTCTACGTGACTGATTTGCCGGCAAATTTTGCACAACAGGCAAACATGTTTCTTGGGTTCGATTCAGACAAACCGGAATTGATTAGTTTGTAAAATTATTAAAATTCGCTTTCTAAATCAAATGCCGAGATTTTCCTATACAAGGTTCTGACGCTGATTCCTAATGATTCAGCCACCATTCGGCGATTTCCCTTGAATTTTTTCATCGCAAACTGAATGATTTGCTTTTCGAATTCTTCAAGATTCAGTTCATCATTATTTTGCATCAAATCTTCGATAGTTTTGACCTCTTCAACTGTGTGCAAGTTGGCAGAATCCGATTTTCGGTTCATATCTTCGATAAGTACTGCAACGTTGTGCATGAATCTTTTGATTTCGGTCAGGTCGCTTTTCAACTCGAGCAAGGTTCTGAAAATTAGCGAGAGCTCAGGAGTGCCGGTATATTCAGATTCATTAAGAGTCATCAATGATTTATCATTTTCGATATTTCGGATTTCAAATGCAGGCAAAGCAGGAGGAATATATTTGCGGAGAATTTCGGGAGTAATGTGTTCGCCCTTTTGAAAAGTAATCACTTTTTCAACCATATTTTTCAATTCACGAATATTGCCGGGCCACGGAAGGCTTTTCAAAATACTCATCGAATCATCAGAAAATCCTTTGTATGGAAGATTTAATTTTTGGCAAGTTTTGCGTCCGAAATACTCTACTAAAAGCGGAATATCTTGGATATGGTTTCTAAGCGGTGGCAAAACGATATGCACAGTGTTGAGGCGATAAAACAAATCGGAACGAAACTTACCTTCGGCAGATGCTCTGTTCAAGTCTTTATTTGTAGCTCCGATGATTCGGACATCAACTTTTTTCGTTTGCGAGGAACCAAGACGAGTAAATTCGCCGGATTCGAGCACTCGCAATAATTTAGATTGCGTGCCGATGGGCATTTCTCCAATTTCATCTAAAAAAACTGTCCCTTTGTTGGCAGTTTCAAAAAATCCGATTCTTTGGTCAACAGCTCCGGTAAATGCTCCGCGTTCGTGTCCGAAAAGCTCTGATTCGAGCAAAGTTTCGGGAATAGCAGCACAATTCACACTCACAAAAGGTTTGCTCTTGCGTTTCGATAATCCGTGAGCAGCATTGGCAAACACCTCTTTGCCTGTGCCTGTTTCCCCTGTGATTAAGAGGCTCAAGTCAGTAGGAGCCGCTTGGATGAGCAACCTGACGGCATTGTCAATTTCGTATGAATTGCCGACAATTGAAAATGTTTTTTTTATCTCGCTAACTAATGAACCTTCGTTGTAGTAGCTATCCATGAATTATTTTTGCTCCTGATGTTTTATCCAATCGTCCCAGCCACCGGTATATATAAACACATTTTTGTAACCAAATGATTTAATTGCTTCTGCTAATTTATGACTCGAATCGCAATTGCCGCCATCGCAATAAATGACAATTCGCTTACCGGTAGGCAAATCGAATATTTTAGGCATATAGACTGCTTCTTCATCATAAGGAAATATATTTATAGCTTTTCCGATTTTGCTTTTGGAAAACATTTCAGGGCTTCTTGCATCAATAATAATGAAATCAGGGTTGTTGATGATTTTTTTCATCTGCTCATAAGTTACCGTCAGTTCCGTATTTGTCGGTAATTCCGGTTCCACTGATTCTTTTTCCTTTTCCTTTTCAACTACTGCTTTTTTGGATTCAACCACATCAACTTTATTATCAGCTATTTTATCATCAGCTAATTTTTTTTCTTCAATTGGTTTAAGCGTTTCGGGCTCAGTTATTGTGGCGTCAGTCATATTGTTGTCGGTTTGCTCATTTGATTGTTCCATATTGCCAAATACGTCTTCGTCGCTCAAAACTTTAATCTCCTTAGGTTCCCAAATCCATGGCATCGGTTTGGGCTTGGAGAAGTTATAAGCAATTGCGATAGCAATCGAAGCAAACAAGATTAGGGCAATATCTTTGAAATCTATTTTCATTTTACAAATCCTGCTTTTTCCAATATATCATAGGCAGAGTTCAGTTCCTGCGATTTCCTGCGGGACTTTTCCTGCAACTCTTTATCCAATTTCACGAATCTGTCGGGGTGGAATTCTTTCATTTTGGAACGATATGCAGATTTTATAGTTGCCGAATCGGCATTGGGGGAAACTCCAAGTTCGGCAAAAGCATTTTTTACAGCATCGCTATTATTGCTGTTCTTAGATGTATTCTCGCTTTTCTTGTCCGAAGATTCCTTCTTATTGTTCAGTTCATCAATAATTCGTTTCAATTCCTCATCATCTTGGTTGAGAATCTTGTAAGAATCGTTGCTTTTGAAGCTGTTTGATTGAACTAATTTTGAAATTCTATTTATTATTTGCCACATGTTCTTTTAATAATGAAATTATATTTTCGATTTTATTTTCGTAAATTATATTAGTAAATGATTGCCTATTGCGACTATCTATAGAGTCAATTATTGGTTGCCATTTGTCGCCGACACAAATCAATGCTTTAGCAGGCGTCAATTCTCTGTCTGTCAAAGCGATAACAGTAGCAATTTCGAGCATAGTGCCCCACGACCCGTCAAAAACAATATACGCAGAGCCAATTTTTACTAAAGTTTTCAAACGTTCTAAATAGTCTTTTGTTTTAATGATTTCGGTGACAAAGGGGTTTGCATGTTTATCTTTAAAATCATTAGTAATCACACCAATTCGTCGGGTATCAAACGCAGATGCACCTTTGTGAACTGCCTCCATTATCCCGCCGTATCCGCCGGTTGCAATATCAAAACCGCTTTTGGCTAAAGCAAATCCAAGTTCAGTGGCATAATCGTAGCTTTTGTCATCGCTGCGTAAAGTGCCGCTGCCGAAAATGGTAATAATTGTCATTAAATTACTCGCATACCCAGACTGAAATAAAAATGAGTATCGCCCCAAAAGACTCTATCGGGAGACTTTCGGAAAAAGAAACTTCTGCCAATGCTGAATTTAAGAGGTCCGAGTGGAGAATCTAATGCAATAGTGCTGCCAACGCCGTGTTTGAAAGAGCTAAATTTAACATCTTCCGGTATAAGCCAAGTTGAACCAAAATCATAACGAAAAGTTAGATAAGTATCGTAAAATACTTGAAATGGCATCAGATAGCGATAAGCCAGTGAACCTCGAAAAAGCTGCCGCCCGCGTTCTTCATCTTCAAACATTCCAAAGAAGGAATCTTCGCCACCGAGCGAATAAAATTCTGGATAAGGAACAGTAATATCTGCAACACCGAAAGTTAGAGTGGTGTTTATAGTATGATTTGCAATAGACCTATTTGCAGAGTAGCTGAACAATGCTTTGGAGAAAGCCACAGCTTCAGTATCGGGCAACAAATTTGTTTCGAGCGACACATCTATAACTCTGCCTTCAGTCGGGAAATCGAATGATTTGCGATTGTCGAAAACCGTACCGAATTTAATTGTTGAAATTGTATAAAAATCGGGAATGTCTTGAGACATTTTATAAAAGCGTTGCTTTTCATATCGCATTTGAATATATAAACGCCCTTGCCTTTCGAGTTGCGTTCCTATTAGAGCTGACAGCCCATAGTCTTCCTCAACCATATCGCGAGTTCGGATATTTGAAAACCTATTAGGTTGATTTACCTGTTTCGGCACAAAGCTATTCCTATCGGTTCTGTTGTAATATGCAATGAAAGATGTAGTCAGGTTTGTCCTAAAAAAGCGTGGATTCGTGATGGATAACTCCGTAACGAGAAAAGAATTTGCCACTGCAAACCGAATCAAAAACCCGGCACCGGTATTCCAAATATTATCTTGAAGCAAATCTAAGCCTACTTGTGCATTTCGTTCGTTATCAACTCTGCCACCAATACTAATTGTTTGAGTCCCGCTTTCCCGCACATGAACGTTCATGTGCATATTGCAATGTTTGTCAATAGACGGATAAATATCAACATCCTCGAATAGGTTATTAAATAGCAGGTTTTCACTCGATTCTATAATATTTCCCGGTGTTACAAGCTCGCCTTTTTGAAATTCCAAGTCTCTGTCTATCAGATAGGATGCTGTTTGTTTATTCCCGGTAATGACTATATCATCTACAATTCCAAGGTTGCACTCAATCATCAAAATGTTATTAATCATTGAAAAATTGATAATTTTTGACATTGGGAAATTGAGTTTATTCATAAGTTCTGAAGCATGTTTGACAATTTGATATTTCATCTCATTATCAAATCCTTGCCCGATAAATTTTTCGCCCAAAAGCAATGACAAAGTATCGGCAATTGATAAGTAACCCGGATTGACTATGACTTGGATTACATTGATTTCCGGATATTTTTCGGCTGTAATTTCGACTTCATTGCCATTGATATTGACAGCAAAAGATTTGTATTGGGCGAATGATTCCTGATTATACATGACGTATAATGCGTTACGCAAATTACGTAATTGGTCATCATTTTGGCTGACGATTAATTGCGAATCTTCTGCATCAAAGCCTTTTAAGCGTATCTTAGCTTCAGAAAGATTGCCAAATAAAGATTTTTCTAGACTATCCAACTTTGCTGATTTTATTTGCTCGATTTTGCTGATAATGCTTTGAATTGAATCCATTGCAGCATCGTAGCCGAGTTCGGCTGTAATTTCCAAATCGGTGAAATCTACATTACTTTTGGCGTCAAGTTTAGGACTTAAAATGAAGTCTGCGAGCAAAATTTCGTCATCGGATATTTTTTTCATTGCCGTTGATATTGCTTGGTCGGCAATATTCCAAGGATTTACCAAATCGAAACTTTCCAATAATGGCGAAGAAGCATCTACAGCGATAATCAAATCAGGATTGAATTCAAATGCAGATTTGACGGGTATATTAGCCAATATTCCACCGTCAACTAAAATCATAGAATCAATTCTGACTGCCGGAAAGCGAAGCGGAATTGTGGCGCTCGCTTTGATTGCCCTCGCTAAATTTCCGCTTTTCAATGATATTGACTTGCCTGCTGCCAAATCAGTTGCAATTATTCTCAGTGGATATTTCAATGAATCGAAATTCGTGGTCGGCATATATGGCGAGCTCCAAATCATACTTTGGATGAATGAATCAAAACCCGAACCCGAATTGATAGCCTGTGGCGGTGTAAAGCGGAATTTATTAAATTTCATTGTAATTAATTTGCGGTCGTATAATTCTTTCTGGTCGAAAAATAAATCGCTTCGATTACCGGATTCCTTGAGAGCAACTATTCGATTCCAATCATATTCGACTATCAAATCCATCAATTCATCTGCAGTATTGCCTGTGGCATACAATCCGCCAATTATAGCACCTATACTCGTTCCGGTGATTGAATGAATTTTGATATTATGCTTTTCGAGGGCTTTCAGTACGCCAATTTGGCTGACACCTCTGGCACCGCCACCGCTAAGCACCAATGTAATTTTGGGATATAACTCATCTTTCGCTGGTAGCGCGTATGTTTGCTTGTTTTGGGCAAAAATTTCAGTGGGAATGGTAAATACAAATCCTAATAGGAAAAGTAAACACAGTTGAAAAAAATTTATATGAGTTAATTTTTTCAATTTATCTCGAATGAACTGTGATTATTCTTGCATTCCGAGAGTATCATTTCGATATTTGTCACTTGGGAACGCGAGCTTCCTTTTTTTAAAATGCTTTTGAAAAGTTCAATTGTTTGCAAGTCGGATTCGACCACACATTCGACCGTGCCGTCGTATAAATTTTTCACATAGCCTTTCAAGTGCATTTCTATGGCTTTACGTTGGACGAAATAACGATAGCCCACACCTTGGACATGTCCGTGAATTTTAAATGTAGCTCTGATGCAATTGCTCATGATTTGTTCCCATTTTTGGCAGCCTCCATTATTTGTGCAGTTCGCTCTGCTTGCAAAGTAAATGCTTCCAATCTCGCTTCAATAACTTGAGGAAAGACGTTTCCGTCCACCTCTATTGTCAAAAATGGAATTGACATTTTCCCATTAAATAGCGCTGACAACTTGAAGTTCGGCTCTACTTCTTGCCGAACGGCAATTTTTCTTTCTACGGTCATTTCGGGAATTGAAACTGCTTCAGTAAATCGGGTCGGCATACATCCGAAAGGACCAAGATTAATTATGCCGCAGTATTTTTCTAATGTTTCGTACATCGAAATGCCCAAAGTCAATCCCGGCTCACCTTTGAAATCCAAAGGGATGATATGCTTGCTATGCTCGAGCAGAGGCTTAATATCAGTTAACGAATATTTGTAATAGCCCGATTTAGACAATGCTTTTTTGATTTTTTTCTCAGCTGAACGCATGAAATAATGCCGAATCTCACGCTCTAACTTTTTCCGTATAGAGTTTTCCGGTTCGAGCAATCCGATTTTCAGCAAATAGTCAACATAGTAAATCCATTCGCTGATGTAGCCGATTTTGAGAACAAATCCCTTTTTTGCAAAAATTTCATTCAAATATTTATGCGAAAATAAGTCGCGTCGAACGTAGATTTCTCCAAGTAATGCGACGTAGCGTGCTTTTTCAATCGGTGTCTCAATCGCCACTTTTTCGTGAATCGCTTCGGCAAAATTCTCCAACAATTTGTAAATATTATCGGGATCTCGTTCAAATCCTTCGCTGATCATTTTAAATTCACTATCAAAAACTTTTACTCCGAGAGCGGGATTTTTCGCATATGCCATAATTGCAGAGCGAACATCATCCAACACATCGCCAATCATAATTGCTTGGATGGCTCTCATTGCAAATTTTGAACCGAAACCTGCGAATCCGTCTTCATTCATCAAAGTGATTTGTGTAACGTTTCGCCATTTTTTTGATTTAATCAACTGTCTCAAAAATACAGGATATTGTCCTAATCGGCAATTTCCCGCACCTTCTACCGTAAAAAATGCGACATATTCTTCCTTCTTTTGGTTCTCGATGTAATCTGAGAGCGAACCTGCCAGAATAATCAATGGCAAACATTCTTTTCCGCTTGAAACAGCTTTGCCATACTTGATTATATCAGGATTTGAAGGGGGCAAAGCATGCGCATTGAAACCCAAACTTCGGAATGCAGCAGCAAACACCTCAGAATTCAAGTCGCCCATCGAAGGAATCAGGATTTTCACTCGTGGGTCGTTCATTGGTATTCGTTCGCCATCAGAAGTGATATAATAATTCCCATCTTTGCCGAATTCTACATCAGCAGACTTGAAGTCACTATTATCGGGGTCGCTGATGTTCGATTTCAATTTGATATAATTTTTAATAACGTCAATTGCAGCGTCAATACGGGTGTTAATCCCTGCATCGGCAGTATGACCGTCAAGTTCCAAAGTCAAAGATGGCTTAGTACCCATGATTTCGCGGAATGAGGACAAAATCATCGAATCAGGTCCGCAGGAAAAATTGGAAATGTATGTGGCAAAAAGCCTGTCATCACGCTTGATAAATTTAGCAGATTTGAGGATTTTCTTGCCGCCTTCCCAATACATATTGTCGTCCACTTTGTCATCGTGCAAATCGAAAATATCATTAGGCAAAACATAAATTCCGCGTGAAGCAAATTTTCGTGGAATGCCTTTATTGGCAATGTCCGTAAAGGCGTTGTACGGGCGACCGACCAAGACAATAGCTAAGTTGTCGGGCTGGGAATAAATCTCTTCCAAGGCTTCTTTACCCAAATTCAGCAACTCATTTTGGTAACTATTTTGCATTTCGATGGCATCTAAATATGCTTTTTCGGCTGCTTTGGCACTTACTCCCAAGTCCAAACCGATTTGAACGAAATGCTTTAATTCCTTGAGATAGCCATTCCCAAAATTCAGGTTTGGCGATAAGATTCTTTTGTCGGAAATCAAATCCTTGTAAGCTTGTTTCAAATACATTGCCTCGCCGCTTACAAAAACGCAAGTGCAATTGAAATCCAAACGTTGGTATTCGCTGTCGTCAACAAGCATTTCAAGAATTGTAGGCACGAAATAAAAGTCAGGGGCTTTGTCAATCAAATTTTTGAACAATCCCAATGAAAGCTGTGCCGGATAACAAAATGATGTATTTTCTCGCTCAATGCCTTCGCTATCAATCTCATCAGGCATTACAACTTCAAAGCCCAATAAATTGAAAAAATTATAAAAGAGCGGATACAATGTGAAAGTATGGAATGACGCATTCAGCCCAACGCGCTTAGGATTTTCGCCAAGATTGCGTTCAGGAGCAAAAACATCGAAAGTCAACAAATGCCGCCTTTTGACATAATCATACTTGTCATAATCGAAGCTCTGTTCGCCCTTGAGATTGTAATACTTATTGCAAGCACCGCCAAATGGGAGCTTTTTGCCTTCAATTTCGATGATATTGACCGAACATCGTCTGTCGCATTTTTCCTTACCGCCATAACAAATGAATGGCTTGCGGTATGTCACTTCCCTACCCGCAAGTGTTTGCAAATCAAATTGTCCTTCATCCATCAGACCAAGAGCGAGCCTTTCCCTTACAACAAGAGCTACACCGAAAGCACCCATCAAACCCGGGTCGGGCGGCACGATAATATCGGCACCTGTCAAAGCAGCCATAGCAATTGGAATCGCCTTATTGTAGCATACGCCGCCTTGCATGAATATTTTTTTGCCGATTGTGCGGTTTCCCTTGACTCGATTTACATAGTTCAAGCAAATTGAATAGACCAAACCTGCAACAATATCATCTTTGCTGATGCCTTCTTGCAAGGCAGTTTTAATATCCGAACTTATGAATGCAGCACATTGGTCGCTGAAATTGGGCGGTTTCATGCCATTCATGGCAATAGATTCGATTTCGGTTACTTTTATGCCCAAAGTTTCGTACGCAGATTCCTCAATAAATGAGCCTGTTCCGGCGGAACAAGCCTCGTTCATGGCATAATCTGCCGGGACTTTGTTCACGATGTAAGTGTATTTTGCATCTTGACCGCCAATTTCGAAGAGAGTATCAACTTCATCGTCGAAAAATACGGCAGCAGTGGCATGAGCTACAATTTCGTTGACGACGCCTTCAGTCAAAGCATGAATGCCGGAAATTTGTCTGCCCGAGCCGGTTGTACCGATACCGACAATATTTATATCATCGGGTAATTGTTGCATCAATCGAGCGTAACATTCTCGTGAAGCTGCAATAGGATTGCCATTTGTGTAAAGATACACATCGGCGAGAATTTCGGCTCCGTCTTCGGAAATGACAACCGCTTTGGTAGTCGTGGAGCCCACATCCAAGCCTAAGATGCAGCGTTGCCCTGAAAATGCTTTGGAGCGTTTCGATGGCTTGAATGTAACTTTATTCGCAAAATTTTCAAGTGCTTGATGATAAGAAAATGAGGAGCTTTTTTCGATAATGATATTTTCAAGCGAACTTAAGGGTTTGATGTCTTTTTTAATTCCATAAATTGCTGCTCCAATTGCTTCAAATGAATTGGCATTTTCCGGGATGAAAATATTCGGATGAGATTCTTTGACAAAATTCATTACAACTGCGTTGCGAGTTACACCGCCAAGAATCAGGATTTTACCCTTTGGGACTTTATTCAATAACTCATCAATTTTTTCGGAAATCATATAAGCCAAACCTGCTGCCACTTCGGATTTCGGGGTGCCTTTGTTCAAGGCATGAGTGCAATCGGATTTGCAAAATACCGAGCAACGCCCCGAAACTTTGTATGGATTTGCATCTTTAGCAATTTCGATTGTTTCTTCGACTGTCAAATCCATACGTTTTATTTGTTGGAGGAAGAATTCCCCAGTGCCGGAGGCGCATTGATTTTTCGCTACTACATTATTGATTCTGCATTCGTTATCGAGAGTATATGCTAAAAAAGTCTCGCCCCCGAGCGATGCAATTCCTGTAAAAGCGTCATGGTCAGGGATTAATTCAAGGAATGCGGTCTCGGTTGCTTCGGGCTCGGAAATGGTTTCTAATGCTACCAATGAACGAAATTTTCGCCCGGTAACAACGATGCTCATATCATTTTGGTAATATTTTTCGAGCAAGTTGGTGAAAATTGCTTTAGGGTCGCCTTGATGGAATACAGACGAAGATTGCTTAACCTCAAACCCCTTGCCATTATACTCGACAATGGCAACAGATACTGACGATGCTCCAAGGCAGAATCCTAAACCTTTTTTCATAATTTGATTCGAATAGTGTAAATTTCAATAATATAAATTTAAGAAACGAATTGTAAAGAATGAAAAATTTATTTTATCTGACGGTTTCCCATTCCCTTGAAAATGATTTTCCAAACCACCAGACGCTCATAGAATTAATCAGCCAAATCGTAATAGTGCGGATATAGCCGTATTTTCTGAACCGTCGTGGTGATTCGTGCACACTGATTATCGGGTCGTATTTGATTTTAGCGACTTTTGAAATCCGATGATATAAATCAAAATCTTCACCGGCAATAATTTTATCGTTAAAACCACCCACAGCTTCAAAAACTTCCTTTCTTATTATTTGACATTCGCCGCGTCCCATCCCCAAGCCAATTATATTCAAAAACCAAACATAATTGTTGTGAATGGCATAAAAAATCCTATCTTTCAATAATTCTTCTTCGGGAAATGAACTAACTTTGCAAGCCAAAGCACTAAAACGAGCATATTTTCCACGTTTTTGTGAGAAATCAATAATTGCTGTGAAAAATGATTCGCAATCTACAGGAATTGAATCGCCATTCAAAAACACGAGAATGTCTGAGCTTGCTGCTTTGGCACCCATATTCCGACCTTCAGCGATAGTTTGCCTTTTTTCGCCGGTATGCACAATAACTTTATCGGCATACTTTTTTGCGATTGCAACAGTTTCGTCAGTCGAACCGCCGTCGGAGACAATGATTTCAAATCCGAATTTACTCTGAAAATCTTTCAAAATTGTCAAGTGTTTTTCGAGTATTTTCTCTTCCTGCAATACCGGAATAACCACACTCATGGTAATTCCGACCTTTTTTACTTCATTATTGTCCACGATTGCTTCAGTAGCTTTGTCATTTATATTTATAATTTTTGCGTCAGTCAAAGCAAACCCATTTATACATTTTATATTCATTTTATAGAATACAAAGATACAAAAAAGTATGCTAAAGGGCTTAATTTAGCTTCAAAAACGGATAAAGAAGCATAAATCTTGTACCGTTGCCAAATTCAACTGCCGGAGCAGGGAATTTGATATGATTAAGGGCTTGTTTGAACCAATTCCAGAAAGGCGGTCCATCAGGCAAAAGTTTGACAAAATCGTAGTCAAGAGCAATGATGTAACGCGGGCTACCTGCTAACCAGGGATTATAATAATTTACATCATCATAATCGCAACCATATTCAATCGGGACACACAGATTTCGTGCTGAATAGCCCACGCTGAGTTGCAGCCAATCGGGCCAATAATCTTTCATATCTTTTGGCAAAATATTTTCGACATTTATTGACATGAAAAGTGCGTGTGAACTGTAATCATCAATAAACATTGATGATGGTTGCCTTTTTCGTTCTCCGTGCCAATCAGCCGGAACATAGATAAATTTGGGAGTAAAATTTTGCATAAACGGCACATAATGTTGCAATAAATGAAATGCGACACCTGCAGAATTGGAGTAAAAATCCGAAGGGCTAAATCCCCACCCGTCGGCAAAACCATCCATGATTTCTACATAAGCTGTATAAGCAATTCCCATTATGGAACCCCATAAAACTGAAGCATCATAGCTGAATCCGGACCACAAAAATAATTCCGTATATAGTGATGAAGTGAGATAAGTCCCGTAAAAATGACCGAGTTTATCGCTATAAAGTGCGTAGTTCCCGTCTTCGATGAATCTAAATTCTCCGGTTTCAGACCAAATTGTGTTGACTTGAATTATATGTTGAGTGACATAAAAAGCTGTGACAATACCACCGGCAATAGCCGCTCTAACAGGTCTGATATTAGTTTCGAGGAATGGCAACTCGCCCGTGAATGTATATCTCGGGTTGTCGGCTATCATAAAATCCTCAATATTGATTCTCGGCAAATGAGCGTATGGGTTGCAGGAATCAACTTGCAAAGAGTCATTAATTGATGTTGAAGCAGTAATATCAGTCGAATCAGTTTGGGCGTAAATGCAATTACAACTAATAAGGAAGATTAGAATTGCCAATAATGTAAAATGAAATCGGATTGTGTTCATATTTTAGTTTTATGGTATGATATTTGATATTTTCATAAAGTATTTTTATTTATTTACAAATATATGAATTAGAATTGTACTGAATGTGTTAATTTAGCACAAATTATTTTGGAAATTAAATAATTTTTAATATATTGATAAGATGTTTTATGGTAAATTTTGAGAGTTCTTTAAAAATTGTATAGATGAGAAACATAGGCAAGCAAATATCGGATGCGAGACGTAAGCAAAACTTAAGCATCAAAGACCTTAGCGAACGAACTAAAATTCGGACTCATATAATTGAAGCCATCGAAGCCGAAAATTATTCCGTCATGCCAGAAGTTTACATGAACTCCTTCCTCAAAACTCTCGCTACTACTCTCAAAATTGATATATCGAAAGCTGAACTTGTAAAAGAAGCTCAGATTGCACCAAATCAAGAAACAGTAAATGCCAAAACTCCTGAATTCAAAGAAAGTGCACCCATAGCTGCAAAGCCGAAGCCGCATGTAGCTCCTGAAATCGCAGACTTTGCTGAGATTTTTAAGAAACGAAACATTCAACGTCGCGATAAAAAAGTATATTATAATTATGCACTAATTTCGCTATTAGGCATTATTGTTTTAGCTGCTATATATTTTACAATTACTTCTTTATACGGCAATGGAGCAAGGCATAATACAGACTTCATACAAAATGCAGATACGGCAGTAGTCACCGGCGAAAAGCCAAGTAGTTTGTTTTCGTACTTCGAAAAATCAGATTCATTGGTATTGACTGCAAAAGCAAAAGATTCGGCATGGATAAGGCTGTTAATTGACGGGAAGCAAATTATCGAAATATTGATGCGTCCCGGAAATGAGGAAACTTGGTCTGCTTCAAAATACTTTGTACTTGACCAGGGTAATGCAGGAGCAATTCAATTTTATAGAAACAACCAATTGTTGCCCGCATTCGGCAAACGTGGTTCAGTTGTAAAGAATATCAAAATTACTATGACAGAAATTATCAACCCGATGGATTTTAAAGATACAACGTTGACTCGAAAAGCAACGCGTACGAAGGCTCCGGATACGGTTGAGAAAAAGCCGAAAATTATAGAGGAATCTAAAATTGATTCTGATAAGAATATTTTCAATAGAGAAGAAAGCGACGAATCACAACAGTAATCAGCCTGCACCTTTGATTATATCGTGCAATCTGATTATCCCCACTACTTCGCCCGAAACTGCAACTACAGGCAAAACGTTAATTTCACTATTTCTATTTTCCATTACAGCTAAAGCTTCATGAAGATAAGCTTCGGGGTTGATGCTGATAGGATTTTTTGTCATTACTGACTCGGTAATGAGCCCCTGAAGATTTTCATTTTTGTGCAAAATTCTTCTAACGTCGCCATCAGTAATGATTCCGAGCAATTTATTTTCCTCGTCCACAACGCAAACGCACCCAAGTTTTTTATTCGATATTTCAATCAATGCGTCTCTGAACGATGATTGCGGCTTGATAAAGGGAATATTTTTTTCGGTGTGCATCACATCAGCAACTTTGACAGTGATGTTCTTTCCGATTTGTCCTAATGGGTGAAGTCTCGAAAAATCCTCTAAACTCGTTTTGCGGCTTTTCATCACAGCCATAGCCAAAGCATCACCAATTACCATTGCAAGAGTGGAGCTTGAAGTTGGAGCTAAATTAAAAGGGCAGGCTTCTTTTTCGACAGAGCCATCTAACACAATATCCGAAATTCGGGCAAGAAAGGAATTCGTGTTGCCGACAATGGAGATGATTTTGCATTGGCGCATTTTAAGATATGGCACCAATCTAACGATTTCCTCGGTACTACCGCTCTTTGAAAGCAAAATAGCTACATCATCCTTTTGGACTAAACCAATGTCGCCGTGAAGTGCTTCAACGGGATGCAAGAATGTAGATGAGACTCCGATGCTGGATAGTGTGGCACCAATTTTTCGCGCTATCAGACCGGATTTGCCGACACCTGAGAGTACGACTTTGTGGGAATTTGAAATCAGTTCAACTGCATCTGCGTAATTGTCATCAATTTTTTCTAATGCATCTTGGAGCGATTTAATCTCTTCACTAAAGATGCGAACAATTTCGGCGGACAATTCTGATTTATTATTCACCTCAAACTTGTTCCTTTTCGAACAGACCGACTCTGATTGAATCGCAAGTGTAAATTTCTTCGCCGTCAACAATTACTCTGCCGTCGGCTATAACCATAGTAAGTTTCAAATTTATAATTCTTTTTACATCAATAACGTAGGTTACAAGTTTATTTTCTGGCAAAACTTGACCGAAAAATCGGACAGCATCGCATCCCAAAGCACGTCCTGTGCCTTCGAAACCCATATGCGTCAGATAAAAACCTGTCAATTGGAAAAGTGCGTCCAATCCAAGCGAACCCGGCATAACGGCATCATCTTTGAAATGGCAACCGAAAAACCACAAATCCTTCTTGATATCAAGCTCGGCAATTAGTTCGCCTTTGCCATATTTGCCGCCGGTATCGGATACGTGTGTGATTCTATCCATCATCAACATATTTGGTAATGGTAATTTACCGAAATTCTTACCAAACAGTTCGCCGTTGGCAGATTTGATTAATTCCTCGTAGCTATAAGAGCTCTTATTTGTCATAAATTTCCATTATCACCAAAAAAATGTTTAAGACGCAAATTTGCAAGCATTATTATTAATTTTTAGAACAACTATCCCTTTTGAGTCAAAACGACTCCCGTAATCACAGTAACCGCACCGCCTATGAAATAGAGTGTAATCGGTGTATCGAAAATAAAAAACGCCAAAGCAGCAGTCAAAACGGGCTGTAAATTATTAAACACAGCGAGTTTCGAGGCATCAATTTTTGTCAAAGCATAATACCAAATTGCATATCCTATTCCCGACGTAATCGCTCCCAAGTAAACAAAGCCAAGCAAATTCATCTCCGTCAGTTCAGCGGTCAAATCATTATTTCCGGGCAAAAGGAAGAAAATCGGAATGTAAAATATGAAACCCGTTACCATCGAAAGAGTAGTAGCATAAATCGCGCCATATTTCCGGGTGATTTTTTTTCCTAAAATCGTGTATAATGCCCAAGCAAAACTTGCTGCTAAAGCAAGCAAATCTCCTTTGAATCCATCGGAAGTGAAATTGAAACCCTTCTCAGACAGCAAAATCACTGCTCCTGCAATCGCAAGCACTATTCCTGCGGTTTTGAGCATATTCATTCTCTCCCCAAGGAAAATGACTGCAATCACAAAAACAAAAGCCGGAGTCAGAGCATATGCAAGTGATACATTGGGCGCTGTAGTCATACTGATTGCATTCAGAAACAGGAATTGATTTAGCGGTATGTTTAACACACCGAGCATGATTATGTACTTTATATCTTTGCGGTCAATTTTTCGGATTTCTTTACGCTTGAATGACATCCATACAATATAAACAAGACAAGAAATTGCCGCACGGTAAAACAAAACTACAGCCGGAGTAACACCAAAAGTAAGCCCTTTAGCAACTATATGGGTTGATGATGCGATTACCTGTTGGAGCAAAATCAGAAAATGTATCATATATCGAAGATTTCATTAATTGTGTCATATTGAGTTTCGTAACAGTACTTTGATGAATATTTTGAATAATTGGAATCGAATTCATTGCGGAATTCGGCGTCGAACGTTTTTTTGATAGCTGTTGCTATATCGGATATGACTAATTCTTTGCCAACTAAGAGCGAAATTTTATCTGTATCGGTGATTTGTCTGATTGCCGGCAAATCGGTTGCTACAGAAGGAATTCCTGCCATGCAATACTCGAAAAGTTTGTTTGGCAAAGCTAACTGATATGATTTGCTGACCGGCTCGAACAGCAGTATTCCGGTATCTGCCGAGCACGTCCAAAGGTGTAATTCGCCATAGGTAACAGGGTCAGCAATAAATGCTTTATCTTGGAAATTATTTTTTTCGATAAATTTTTGGATTTCGTAGCGATAACTCCCGACTCCCATAATGCATAGTACTGTATTTTCGATTTGAGCAACTGCTTGGATAGCGTTTGTTAGTCCGCGTCCCTTCATCAACATCCCTTGATATAAGACAACTTTTGTGTCGTTGCTTAAGTTGAATTTTTCGCGAATGATATTGCTTTCAATTTTTGGGCGAGAATAAGGTAAATTCATAACTGTGTAATATGGAACTTTTGAAGTAAGACTTTTCTTGAGATACTCTGAGTCTAAGTCGCCCGAGACAATGATTTTGCTCACTCGCTTGAGATTCATTCGTTCATTCAATGTGATGAAATATTGCTGCAAATCCTTTCCATGCAGACTTCCAAGTGCCGAATAAATCTCACGCGAATCATACACGAGCATAGATTTCATGACCTTAGTAAGTTTGGATGCTGCACCAAGCGAATATACATCGCAGGCAAGGATGACATCAAATTGAAGTCTCTTAAGTTTGCTAATTACTTCGCGTTGGTAGTCAAGCCAGATGTAGCGCAGTTTGCGGCGCAAATCAACAGCAATATTAATACACGAAAACCCACTTTCACGAATAATTTTACTCGTGGTGGTATCTCCTGTATTAACAATAGTAACTTCGTGTCCTAATCGAGCCAGCGCTTGTGCCATATTTAGCGAACGCCCGTCGGTTTTGGCATCGAATAATCCTATAAAACAAATCTTCTTTATCAATTCATTGCTCTCTCTGTAATGAGGCAAAAGTAAGGATTATTTGTTTATAATGACTTTTCGTAATTCGATATGAGAATTTGTGATGACTTTGATGAAGTAGAAACCCGTGTTCAAATGCGATGTATCGAATTTGATTTTGCCTAAAGAAAAATATCCTTCATCGTCGGTGACTTCAAATTCAACATCAATATTTCCGCTTGCCAAATCATTTCCGTAAATGTCTGTAACCGTTGCTTGAATCATTGATTTGGAATCTGAATCATCTTCGTACTGATAATCGAGCGACACCATGCTTGATGCAGGATTTGGGTAAGTATCGCTAATGTAGAGATATTTGCCGCCGAGTTCCAAAGGTGTGAAATAGAGCGGAACGTCGCATCTCGAATTGCTCGTAGCGCCGGACAAAGTGCCATAGGAGACTAAATTTATTTTGCGGTCAGAACAATTATCAACAATCAATATTGTGTCTCTATCAAATCCAAGCACTAAAGGCGAGAAGCAGACTTTGACTTGTACTGTCGAATTCGCACCGATAATTATTGGGAATTGTTTCACCGGTGACGAAAACGCAATATTGCGAAAGAAATATAAATCTTTGAGCACGAGGCTCTCGTCTGATAGATTTGTAATTTCCAAATTTCCACACCGCAATGTTTTGTAAAATGTGGTGTCAATCTCAAATTCGTCTGTCAATGCGAATGAAAATTCGAATGCATCAGTTTCATCTCTGAATATTACATCAATTTTGTTGGAAATTCCCGGGCAACCAAATTCATTGGTCGCTACAACATAATACAAGCCACTTTCGGATACAATGACCGACTTCTCGCGAGAGAAATGCTCAGTTTCTTTGTCCTTGTACCAAAAATAATCCACATGCCCGTCACTTGCATAAAGTGTTATCGTATCGCCAATGCAGATATTTCGAGTTCTGCTCAATTTGATTGTAGGATCGGGAGCAGGATTGAAAAGAACTTGAATAGAATCTGTATAAACACAATTATTGGAATCTACTATACTCACTATATAAGTACCGGAGCTACTTACAGTGAATGTCGGCGTAGTGGTACCATCTTGCCAAGTATGATTTTCAAATATACCTGAAATTGAGATTTCTACAGAGTCGCCCTCACAAGGGATTTTGTTCCCTGCTACAGAAAGTGCAAAGTCAGGTCTGGGGAAATGGGCTACTTTGATAGTATTTGTGACGCCAACGTAACATATTGAGTCAACCATTATTGTAGCTGAATATTCGCCCTCTTCAGTAGCATAAATTGTTTTGCCAAATTCGCCGGTTGACCATTGAATATTATCATATTCTTCGTCAACGGTAAGTATAACTGCTTGTCCTTTGCAAATTACGGTATCGGTAAGAGCGGTAATAATTGGTTTAGGATATATGGGTACGAAATACTCGAAAACTCCATCACCGACTGCCCATCCTGTAGTATCATCAATAAACCAAATATCGTCAAGATCGGCTCCAGAAGGAATCCCGCAATTCTCATAGACCCAATTTTCACCACCATCCTCGGTAAAAATGATAGTCCTGTCAAAACCTACACCCCAACCTCTTTTATCGTCATGAAGGAAAGTTCCGTACATCGGTTCTTGTGTAGAAAAACGCTTCCAGGACTCACCACCATCAATAGTATATGCAACGCCACCATACCCAATTGTATTGTTGCCGTCGCAACCTCCGGAATACGGTAGGAAGTGTGTTTGACCGCTATGAGTAATTTCTTCGTGCCAATCAATATTACCCGTGCGTGACAGTATACCCCAAGATTCTCCCATATCAAGAGTATACCACAATGCTCCACTTCCGGCACCAAATCCTGTACCATCAGGATAAACTATCACATCGGACATCTTTGATTGTGATTCAAAATATCTGGCATATTTCCATTCTACTCCACCATCGGTTGTTTTCCAAAACATTTGTGAGTCAAGACAGCCTCCGCCGACGATAAAGCCAATATTTTCGTCAACAAAATAAGTTCCCCAAAGATTGGAAGCACCGGGTGGAATAATAGATTTCCACGTCACTCCTCCATCTGTTGATTTCAACAAGTCTGAGCGATTATTCCTAGCACTCGAAAGATCGGGACCGGAGGTGAAGCCGATATTTTCATTTACGAAATGAATGCTTTCCAATTGAATATTATTGCTTATTGTCGTATCTATCAGTATGCTTTGTATGCCTTCCCAAGATTTGCCACCATCAGTGGTTCGCAGAATTCTGCTTTCAAACCCGCATATCCATCCGTATTGCGGATTGGAGGGTAAAAAGTAAACATCAAGATAAAATTTCCCTTCGATAAAATCAACGGGCATATTTTTGTTTTGCCTCCATGCAGCTTGGCTCTCGCTGAAAGCAAGCATAAGCAGGAAAACTAATAATATTGGAGTAAGTATCTTTTTCATTTTTTTTGTTAAATTAAACTATCTTGATAGTATATGTAATCAATAACGAAAAAGTTACAGATTTGTTTAGATGCTTGATTTTGGTATCATTAGCAGGATTTATGAGCGGTTTTTCATTGTTTAGTGTCGCCTACTACGTCGTATAATGTCACATAGAATTTGATGTCATTTCAATGTCTATATTTATCAATGGCTTAGAAGTATTGCAAACAAGTTCTTCATCAAATATTAACACTAATCTCCCGAATTACCTATGAATTCTACAATCTAAAAAATGAAAATAATATGAAAGAATCATGGATTTTGTAAATCATTGAAAGAGTTCATACTTGAATTTTCCAAATAAAAAAGTTTCAATTTTGAAAATAAAGTTCTTGCTTGTTTGTTCAAAAAACTTCATTTTTACAATGTAGTGAATTTGAATTTTGATAAATGATTATTCACTCGAGTCACAGAATATCTAAATAAGAGTGCTTTTGGATATTCGATAATTTTAAAAAATTATGTTTAGTATTTGTTAAAACGATTTACATGTACTGTTCTTTATAATTTTTTCAATGACCAAAGTATAAAAGGTAGTCATAGTGAGCAAAAATGCGACTGAATTTAATGAAGATGCAACTCCAAACGGAGACATCGGAGCCGATATAAAATTTGCATCTAAGAATAACTCTAATTTAAAAAACAGCAAGTCAATTGATATTTGGTCAAAATGTCTTGCTTTCATCAAAGACAACGTAAGCGCGCAGGTATATAAAATCTGGTTCCAGCCCATTCAAGCTCTGGAATATTCAGATAAGGAACTGACTCTATCTGTACCGAGCCAATTCTACTACGAATGGATTGAGGAGCATTACTACGATTTGATGCGTGCCACAATCAAAAAAATCATCGGAGATGGTGCATCACTGCAATATAAGATTGTGTTTGATGATACTTTGAGCCACGAAAGAGCATACATTAAAATGCCCGGTTTGAAGAAAAAAGCAAGCGAAAACCAAAATCATATCCCATTTGAGCCAATATCAATCAATAATGATAATTTCCCGACCAATCTAAATTCACGATACAGTTTCGACAATTTCATTTCCGGTGAGAGCAACCAATTGGCATGTTCCGCTGCAAAAGCTGTCGCCGATAATCCGGGCAAAACTCGATTTAACCCGCTTGTGATTTACGGCGGTCCGGGCTTGGGCAAAACGCATCTTATTCAAGCAATCGGCAATCACATTGCCGAAACCAATCCGCGACTCAAAATTTATTACACCACAAGTGATATGTTCACAAATGAGTTTGTGAATTCAATCAAGGACAATAAGGTAAGCGATTTTGTAAATTTCTACCGTTCAATAGATGTTTTGATGGTTGACGATATTCAGTTCTTTGCCGGTAAGGAAGCCACTCAGAACAACTTTTTCCATACTTTCAATGTGCTTTACCAAGCAGGAAAACAGATTATACTAACTTCCGACAAAGCACCGCGTGAGCTTGCAGACGTTGACGATAGGCTAATATCCCGCTTTCAATGGGGACTGAATGCCGATGTGCAATCACCTGATTTTGAGCTCAGAATGGCAATTTTACTCAGAAAAAGCTTGGACGAAGGCATAGAACTACCTTCGGACGTGATTGAATACATTGCAAGAAATGTGAAAACAAGCGTCAGAGAATTGGAAGGCGCTCTAATCGGATTGATTGCCAAAGTTACGCTCGATCGCAAACCAATGACTTTGGAACTTGCAAAAGAAGTTGTCTATGGTTCGAAAACGAAAGACAATCAGCCTGTTACGATTGACGAAATCAAAAATTTAGTATCCGAATACTACAAGTTGAACATTAAAGATATCGAATCCAAATCACGCAAACACGAAATAGCATTAGCAAGACAATCTTGCATGTATTTGGCTAAAAAATTCACTACAAGTTCGCTCAAAACAATCGGCTCTCATTTTGGCAACCGTGACCATTCGACAGTGCTGCATTCATGCCAGACAATAGATAACTACCTTGTCACCGACAAAAAAGTAAAAAATTCTATTGAGACCTTCATGAAGCAACTCAAAAGAGAATCCTAATATATTTTATAAAATCCCGATTGAAATTGTAAAATGCAATTTCAATCGGGATTTTTTTTTGCCGTTTGGTCAATCATGATTAATTTGCTTAATTGTTTTTTGCAATTTTTCGAAATTTACAATACAAACGGAATAATATATGGATTTTGGATTAAAAAATATAATCTTTATTGTGATTTTAATCGCAGCATTTGTCTATTTCACTAAAAATGTCCTTACCTTAATCAGCTACCTCAAGCTTGCAAAGCCTGATAACCGTTTTGGCAACATTGCCGAGCGAATCACGCAAACTCTAATCGTAGCTTTTGCCCAAACAAAAATCTTACGCGACAAGAAAGCAGGTCCAATCCATGCCGGCATATTTTGGGGATTCCTAATACTGCTTTTCTCAGCTCTAAACTCAATCTTTACGGGATTTGGTATAAACCAAATATTCAATTATTTGGGTCCTGTTTATACATTAATCACCCTTTTGACAGATATATTCTGCGTTGCTATCATATTTGCCGTCATTATGGCACTGTATCGTAGATATATTTCAAAGGTCAAACGATTACAAGTTGAAGCGGAAAAAGTCGAAGCAGCAATGATTTTGCTAACAATTTTCTTAATTGTTACATTTTTGTTAATCGAAAATGCTACATTGATTGCTATGAATGGTGACGCATCTTGGGCTTTCAGACCCTTCGCCGCAATGTTAGCTCCGGTATTTGGAAGCTCGGCTTATGTGGTTCATGAAATAGCTTTTTGGGGACATATTATATTGATATTGGCATTCATGAACTATTTGCCGTTTTCAAAGCATTTGCATGTATTGACTTCGGTGCCTAATGTTTACTTCTCGAATTTGGGACCCACAAATAAACTCGAAACGATTGATTTTGAAGATGAAAGTAACGAACAATTCGGCGTTAGCGATGTAGAAGATTTCAAATGGAAGACTCTGCTTGATGGCTACACATGTACTCATTGCGGCAGATGCACGAGCGTATGCCCTGCAAACATCACCGGCAAGGTTTTAGACCCACGCGAAGTAGTAATCCAAATACGCGAACGTACGATGGATAAGATGCCAATCCTTGCAAAAGAAGACCAAAGCCAAATTACCGAAGCCGAGCAAGCAAAATTGGATAAGAAATTCATCGGTGAATATCAAAATATTGAAGCCTTATGGCAATGTACGACTTGTGGCGCATGTATGCAAGAATGTCCGGTAAATATTGAGCACGTTCCGGCGATTGTCGAGATGCGTCGCTCACTTGTGATGATGGATGCAGAATTTCCTGATTTGCTCCAAACTACATTCGGAAACATGGAAAACAATGGTTCACCGTGGGCTTTCTCGCAAGCTGAACGAGCTGATTGGGCTGAAGGCAAAAACATTGATACTGCTGCTGAAAAGCAAGAATTTGATATATTATTTTGGGTTGGATGTGCCGGCAGCTTTGACGATAGAGCCAAAAAAGTAACAGTTGCGTTCTCAGAATTGATGCAAAAAGCGGGAGTAAACTTCGCCATACTCGGCACTGAAGAACAATGTAATGGCGATGTCGCCCGACGTACAGGCAACGAATATTTAGCAGACATGATGGTCAAAGCAAACATTGAAACTTTAAATCAATATAATTTCAAAAAAATTGTGGCAACATGCCCGCATTGTTTCAATACATTCAAAAATGAGTATCCCTTATTTGGTGCAAAATACGAAGTGATTCATCACACACAATTTATTATGGATTTGATTCGTGACGGCAAATTATCGCTGAAAGATAGTGCTACCGATATTGAATCGCTCACTTATCACGATTCTTGCTACATGGGTCGCTATAACGATGTGTATGATGAGCCGCGAAATTCATTGCTTTCTGTGCCCGGATTGAATATCAAAGAAACGGCACGAAACAAGGACAAAGGACTTTGTTGCGGTGCAGGTGGCGGACAAATGTTCTTGGAAGAAACTGAGGGCAAAAGGGTCAATATTGAACGAACTGAGGAATTGCTCGAAACGGGCGCTAAGACTATCGCTGTAAATTGCCCCTTCTGCATGACTATGATTAGTGATGGTGTGAAAGCCAAAGATGCCGAAGATGTAAAAGTCAAAGATGTTTCGGAAATTATTTTGGAATCCCTTAAATAATTTGTGACTTTTTTGCTTTTCAAGTGTCTTTATGATATAAATGAAATTATTCAGGAAAATGAAATGTTGATTAGTGTTAGATTTGCTATTTGTGCTTTGATAATTGTACTTGCAAGCTCAAATATATATGGAAATGACAAGCTTGATGATAATGTAGTCGAACTCAATGGCATAAAAATCATAAACAATATGCTGATAGTCCGTGTAAAGCCGGGAATAACAGCGATTGACATGGGAAATTTTGCCAACAAAAACACTTCCATTAGCAAAATAACGCAAATGTTGCCTGATAGCATCAGTCTGACTCATAAGATGTCAAATCTGTTCCAATTTCCTTCAAAAAATAATTATTTTGAAATAATCAAAGCCGAGAACAAACTACTCCGCACTTATATAATCGAATTCAGTGAGCAATTTGAGCCAAATTCATTCGCACATGATTTCCGTAAAGAGAATAGCTTTATCGAAATATCAGAGCCATACTACTTGCCGGAATTTATGCTTTATATGCCGAATGATGCCCATGTAAACAACCAAGTTACAGCTTTGCAATTGGTAAAAGCATTCGACGCTTGGGAAATCGAGAAAAGCAACCCAAATGTCATCATTGGAATTAGTGACAGCGGTGTCAATCAAGAGCACGAGGATATCAGTTCTTCAATATCGAAGAACGGAGGCGAGACACCCGGCGATGGCATTGACAATGATGGCAATGGCTACATTGATGATTATTCCGGATATAATTTTGCTTGGGAAGCAGACGGCACTGCAAGGGATTACACAGCAAATTTCTCCAATTCACATGGCCAAGAAGTAGCCGGAATAGCTGCTGCTACAACCGATAATAACATCGGAATTGCAGGAGTCGGTTTTAACTCCACTCTCATTCCAATCAAAATTATTGAAAATAATCGCTTAACTCATGCTTATCCTTCAATAGTATATGCAGCTATACGCGGTTGCAAAGTATTGAATTTGAGTTGGGGCTCTCCCAAACCATTCTCAGATATTGACCAATCAATAGTTGATTTCGCTGTTGCCAGAGACGTTGCAATAGTGTCATCTGCCGGAAATATCGGTTCGGGTGGTGGCACAAAATATAATACATTTTACCCGGCGGCGTATTTCGGTGTGCTCGGTGTGGGTGAATCAACTATCAATGACCTCCCGGATAACGGTACTGTACTCGGAATTCAAGCACATATACTCGCACCCGGTAATCTCTATACAACTCAAAATACCGGTTACGGAGGTTCCGGCGGTGGTTCATCTTTCTCAACTCCTATTGTATCCGGTGCAATTGCATTAGCACGGTCGCACTATCCTGAATTGACCGCATTGCAATCAATTCATTTCGTGCGTCGTTGCAATGACCCAATCGCAAACACTTCACATTCCGACTATTTGATTACGCCCGGAAGGCTGAATATGGCGAAGATGTTTAGCCGTGAACCAAGCGACATTCATGGAATCGTCCCTGTAAATTATACTTTCAAGGATATATTGGGTGACGAAACCGACAGATTTGAAAGTGAGGACATTGTCAAAGTCTCAGTGGATTTGCGAAATTATCTTGGAAATGCCACCAATGTAAGATTTGTCCTAAAAGAAGCTTACGACCCTGCGAATGCAGTATTTGTGACCGATAGCGTCATCACAATCGAAAATGTAGACGCAGAAAGCGATTTCGGGATTGGCGATTTTGCTTTCATGATTTTTGCGAATTACGCAGGCGAAGTATTATTCAGACTCGAAGTTTACGCAGACGATGAAGAACCCGATTTCTTCAAATTCACATTCACACCTTATAAGACTATAAGCACATTCGAAAACAATAAAATTGAATTTTCATTGAGCGATATTGGCGAATTCGGATTTGAAACAACGGGCAGCACACCGCAGGGCAGTGGTTTCAAAATTAAGGGAACCGGCAATCAATTGTACAGAAACTCAACGATAATGGTTTCCGAATCTTCAAATCGTGCGGTTTATAATTACGGCTCTGCAGCAGTATATGATTTCAAAACAATCAAAGGATTCATCAATCCTGACAAACATATCTCGGTAATTGATGATTCATTCGCAGGTATGAGACAAATTGGTGTAGAAATCACTCAGGATGTGACATTCCCCCACCAAAACAGCGATTTTGCTCGTATTGGCGTCAAAATAAAAAATATAAATTCGGTCCCTCTTCTTGATTTGTCCGTAGGTTATTGGCTCGATTGGGATATTGGAGTTAACGCCGAGAAAAATAAGACCAGATTATTCCCCGAAGCCAAACCAAGCCATATGCCTGAGTCAAATGTGGCGGCACAATTAGCCTGGAATACTGAAGATGAAAATTATATTGTAATGGCGGCAGGTGTTGCAGCACAAGGAAGCAACGTGACTGCTCAAGCAGCAGGATTGCATTTCGGCATCACACGAAATTTTGACGAATTGACACGAATCAGCACCCTAAACAGCAATACAAGTATGCAAACAGATACGACTTTTGATATTAGTATGGTGATAGCAATGCGATTCGACGGAACTATCATGCCCGGCGAGGAAAGAATTTGCTGGTTCTGTATCGGTGGTGGCGATTTAGAGGGACTTGACAAAAAATTAGCAGATTGCTTAGCCTTAACGACGAGTATTGAAGCTGGAAGTGAAATTTCGAGTACCAATTTATACCCAAATCCTGCATTCGGTGTGCTCAATTTTACGATTCCCGAAGGTAAAATTGTGAGTTCAATAAAAGTTTTTGACATCTTGGGAATTGAGCTAATGAGCACGAACAATCAAATTGCTTCGATAAATACATCGCAATTAGCCTCCGGAATGTATTATATTACGTTTAGCTATACTGACGGAAGCATTGAGTACAATAAGTTCATGGTTAGTTCGCAAAACCGATAAAAATCGCATTTTGCGAGTCAATGCCCGTAGGTAAATCATCCTGATTTATTTTTTGAATTGAAACTTGGCGAGATGAAAATCGTGACTTAAGTTGGGCAGCTAAATTGCGGGCAACGCTTGCATAAATTTCTTCGGTATAAAAAACTACACTTTTGCTCTTATTGCTGAAATTCGAGCCAAAGGAATCGAACAATTTGTTTAAATTCTCGGTTGAGCTTGACAATTTGCCTTCAAAACTTGGAATTGGGAACAACAAATATAAACTATTATTAAAAATGTAGTTCAAATCTTCGTTTGTTTCGGCGAGTGTCACGAATAAATTCTTATAGACTGAATTCAAAATATCATCATTTTGCTTGATTTTCAGAATGAATTCGACGTTGTCTGAACTGTAAATATAATTGGCATATTTTGCTAAAGGTAGAAAGAATCTCTGTGGCAGCGTATCCGCTTCCAATTTTATCAACTCAGATTTGTTTTTGAATTCTGCGATAAATACGAGTTCGAAATTTTCAGGAGCATTGACTACAGACATTGCAACATCGAGCATTTCGGGTTTCAGATTGTAATTCAAATTCTTTGCCGTCATTACATTGCATTCGCTGCAATTTAAGACACTCAGCGTAAGTTCATTGCTCTTGCCATCAGTGCCGCTCATTTTGATTTGATTTTCACTTACATTCCACGTCGTAAACAAATCCGAAAGACGCCGCCCGTGCTCGTTTGATTCGGTAATCAACTGCATTTCGGGATTTTTCTTGAGCAATTCGGATAAATGAAGCAAAAATTGGGCGTAAATATTGCCTTTAGTCAACGTGTCTTGAATTAACTTATCAACCACAATTTTTGGAATGCTATTCAACATCGGATAATTATAGTTGATAGTATGGCGTTCAATGTTAATATTCGACACCTGAAACTGCAGATTTAGTTTTACTTCATCAAATTCTGAGAACATAGGGTCAACTTGTTCAAGTTTGGCTGAATATAAATCAAGCCCGCCAACTCCGCCGGGACGGTTAGAGGCAAAAAGAAAATTTCGTTCGGGTAACACACATGGGTCAGATTCATCAAATTCAGTATTGACTCCGGCAATCGGGCGAGGTCTCTCCCACTTATCGCCAATAAAAACCGAGTAGAAAATATCATACCCTCCGGGACCTTCATAGCCATTGGAAGCGAATAAAAGTGTATCTGAGGACATCAAAAATGGAGTGATTTCGCTGCCGTGAGAGTTCAACTCATCAATCGGAATTGGTTCAGTCCAAGTGTTGTCCTCTTTTCTCCAGCACATCCACAAATCTGTATCATTGTTATCATTATATAAATCGGTCACAAACACAAGCATATTGCCATCAGGCGAAATAGTCGGATGCGAGACGAAGGATTCAAATTGGAGCGATTGAATATGCTCAGGAGCCGACCAACCGTTTTTGACATAGACACTGCGGTGCAAATTCAAAAATGGTCTTCGCCCAAAATTTGTGAATTTAGCCAAAAATGCTTCACCGGAATTAGCGAACGTAATGTATGAGCGGTTATCGCGGGATTGGTTGAGCGGACCTTTGACTAAAGCGGGAGAAGAAAACTTGTTCGTAAATTCTGAAGTATAAAATTGTGAACTCCCGGTGATTGTGCTATTGAAATATATCCTCTTTTCCCATTGATTCCATCTTGGAGCAAACTCATCGGTTTTAGAATTCAACTCGAATAGGTTTACCGGCTCTGATTCAACATTCAAACCAATTTGATAAGCGGTTGAAATGGAAAAAGAACAAAAGTATATAATCAATAAAATCGGAAGCACTCTCATCATTATTGGTCTAATTCCAAAATTTTCATAAAATCAGCTTCTTTCCCGAATAGCACTAAAATATCTTCGGGATGGAAAAGATAAGTCGGTGACGGCACGCCAATCACATCTACAACTTCCTTTTCGCCTTTGGTCAGCAGTCCTCGAGACTTGACGATTCTCTTCACGGTAACGAGATTGATATTAAAAGTAGTACGCAAATTAATGCTCAACAAAGTTTGGGCGACAAATCGCTTTGGCACTTTGATTTCAAAAATGCTATAATCACGATTAATTTCGTAAGATTCGAGCAATCCCGGCATCATAAGTCTGCTTGCCAAATGTTCGGCAGCTTCGGCTTCGGGCACGAGCAAATCTTGGATATTCATCAATCTGAGCAATCTCTCGTGAACAGGCGAAATGGCGCGAACAATGATTCTTTGGCAGCCTAATTCCTGCAAAATGGCGGTTGTATTGATTGAAGCCTCAAAACCTTCGCCTATGGCTACAATTACTGCATCCATATCTTTAATTCCAAGACTTTTGATAGCCTTCAAGTCAGTAGAATCCATGGTCACAGCAAGAGTAACTCTGTCCTGCAACAAATCTACTCGTTCTTCTCGGATATCTATAGCAAGCACTTCGGCACCGTCATCAGCTAAATTCAGAGCCAAATTCAATCCGAAGTAACCTAAACCAATAATGCAAAATCTGTTATTAGTACCCATATTAACCTCATCCCACTATTACATTTTCCGTCGGCAGCTTATACTTAGGCTCTTGACGCGGAATATGCAAAGATAATAAAAATGTTAGAACTCCAACTCTACCCACAAACATAAGAATAACAATCAATACTTTTGAATCAGTTCCAAAATCAGGTGTGACTCCTCGCGAAAGCCCTACAGTATTAACAGCCGACATGACCTCGAAAATCAAATCCGTTGTGTCCATATTCGGCTCAAACCAAACAAGCAACATCGAACCGACGAATATAAACATAATCGAGGCGATTACAACCATGAATGCTTGTTTGACAGTATTATAATGAATCTCTCGTTTAAAAATCTCAATTCGTTCTTTGCCAACTATCATTGAATATAAAGCATATATAGTGACGGCGAAAGTGGTAGTTTTGATACCTCCACCGGTAGAACCGGGTGACGCACCGACCCACATCAAAAACATTACCAAAATCAATGTTGCGTGCGAAAGCATATCTGTTGACACCGTATTGAACCCTGCCGTTCGAGCACAAACGGAGATAAAAGTTGCGTGATAAAATTCTTCATAAAATGAATCACCCAACAAAAAGCCCCATGGTTCGAACAGCATAATCAACGCTGTACCGCCAAAGACTAATATGCCGCTTGTAAGTAGCGTCAATTTCGTAGTCAATGATAATCTATAACTGCGATTTCTTCTTTTGCTCAATAATTTAGCCGTAAGATTCATAATCACTGTGAACCCAAGCCCACCAATTACTACAAGAACTACAATAGTCCAAATATAAACATGGTTCTCTTTAATTGTAAAATACATCAGATTGTCTGAGTAAAGCGAGAAACCGGCGTTACAAAAAGCGGAAATTGCATGGAATAAGGAATAATAGTATTCAACTTTGTCAAAATTAACCAAAGATTTTCCCATCGAAAAATACATGATGAAGCTACCGATGATTTCCAAAAGTAGTGTAAATCCCAAAATCTTAAGCAAAAGACTCTTAACTTCATCAACGCTTTCTTGGGAAAGCAAATCCCTCATCATAATACGAACTCTCAAACTAAGACCACCTGCAATCGCAAAAGCGAAAAATGTAGTCAAAGTCATGACTCCAAGACCGCCAATTTGAATCAAAAATGCTATAAACACATGCCCAATTGTAGTGAAACTTCTCCCTGTATCAACAACAGTAAGCCCTGTAACGCAAACAGCACTTGCTGATGTAAACAGCGCATCAACATAGCTGATAGGATTATCCGGCGGTGTCGCTCTCGGGAGCATAAGCAAAAAACTTCCTACCAAAATAGCAACAAAAAAACTTATCGCGATAATTGCACCCGGATGTAAATTTATTTTGGCAATCAAATGATTATATCGCAGAAGTTTAATGGCGAATAAGAGCAGTAATGTCAGCGACATCAATGCCATATATATCATCAAAAAGTCGCGGAATGCTAATTTCGGCAATACAAATGAGAGCAAATACATTGTGACATCAGGAAATATCAGTTGAAAAATAATTAGCACACCGATAAGATTTTCTATCCATCGCTCTCTGAAATATTGATTATGGTTGCGAACAATGAACCATCTGCCGAACTCTTGAAGCAAATAAGCAAACAGCCCAATATCAGCAATGATAATGACAAAGTCTATTGTTGTGTCGGGAAGATAAAAGCCGATTAAGAAAATCAGACAAATAAGCACAAGCAATCCCGATACAACAAATGTAGTATCAAAGATTTTTTTCCAAATGGCGACTTTTTCATTTCGTAGCTTAGTCTTCATTCACTTTCAAGTTGATGTCTTCAATGTTCCAACGAGCTTTAATGGTAACACGATTTTCAAATATGACGAATGGTTCCGAAAATGCGTATGGATATGGATAACCGTATGAATAAGCACCGTTACCGTCGAGATCGCAAAAGGCTTCGATAGTGTATTCACCTTCGGGCAAATCTTTGATGCTCCACTTTCTATCAGCTACCTTGGTCAAATATTTGACATTGTTGCTGCTCATGAAAATCAAATATACATCCGATTCGCAAAAGTTACTGCTCATATCAATTGTACCGCTGGCTGAACCGACTGTTTTTCTGCCTCCGCTTGTAAAATGACGGGTGACATTGGTATCAAGGCTATGCGTTGATTTGCTTCCTTTGAGCTTCAGCGAAAGATTGAAATCGTAATCAGCTCGCATCTGAAGTGTATCAGTAGAAGTTAATTCCAAAATATTGGCAGATTTCCAGCTATATTTCATTTCCATAGTCGTACTATCGGTTGTATTCGTAATTTTTGATTCAACTTGAGATAAATCAATATTAATGCCACGATTGAAAACCATCCTAAAAACAGGCATCGTTGGCACATTATCGGCACTATCGGGCACATCGAAACTTAAAATCGTTAATCCGGCAGGGTCATTGCCCAATGGAGTTCTGAACCTTTTTGTAACCAAAGAGTCAATGCTTTTGTTGCCGAGAGTATCGCTCATAACGCTGATATCAGCTTTGACGATGTATGTTTTCCCTGTATCTAAGCTCTGCTGCATAGATACCAACACTTTATTCGGTTCGTCGGGAAAGTTGAACACAGAAGCTATTTCAAAAGGATTTCCCAAAGTATCGCTAATGCTAAAATACTGCTTGTCTAAGGATTTTGCGGTTGCTTGCTCGTCGAAAGTGAGAACAAGGAAGTCTGAAAATTCGGGATAAACTTCACGTAGCTCGGGACCTTGGACATCAATGACTGCACCCGGTCTGATAGCGACGGGTTTTGAGACGGAATTAAGAACTTCAATATCATTTAGTGCCGCTGAATACGCATCAACGGGATCGTACAAATTATTTTTGAATTCATCTTTGATAAGCATCAATCTATACATTCCATCTTTGAGAGCTGCAAAAGTGAAATCTCCGCTTGTCCCCAATTGAACACGGTAATCGGGGAAAGTATGAGCAGGATTGATTGTATCGCCGCTTTTGTTATTCAAATTATATAAAAATGCTACATATCCGTTAGCTTCCTGGGATGATTTTCCGTGAATCATACCGCTGTCAATCTTACTTCCGGCAGAAAAAACCAAATTGAAAGCGGCACCGGGTTTGTTGCCATGCAAATCACTATATTCAGTTCCAAGATTTATCAAATATGTAAGATTTGTGTCCAAATCGCCATCAATTTCGATGCGTAATTCTTTGCCCGACCAACTGTGATCCAACTCAACCATGGGCGAAATACTAAGGTTCTCGATAACTTTCGCCTTGTTCATGTATTTGTTGAATTCAATTCTGATTTCCTTATCTTCGAAATTTATAGAATTGTTTTCAGGCGAATACGTCACAATCTCAGGAGGCGTTGTATCTTGCGGACCTCCTGATGGTGCTTGAATATTGGCACAAGACCATAACAAAGTCAAAAGAGTAAAGAGAATAAGAAATTTTTTCATTTATTTTTTTAGTTTATTCAATTAAAAATGCCAATAAAAATAAGTAAAATAATTATGCGATGGAACTTTGAAATCAATTATTAGAAAATTTAAAGCAAAAGAAGGTTGGATTTACAATGTCTATATGCACATAGACAGAGTGTCGGACAGAATGGAAGAACATCACCTGTACATGCTGGCATCAGGGATAGCCTATAACATCCTTATCTATATGATTCCGCTAATGCTTCTGGTGATTTTTACTTTAGGGTTGATTTTTGATACAGCAACGATTACTAGTACATTAGAAAATTTACTCAACGATTACTTACCTCAAACTGGAACAAGTCAGGAGATTGGTCAAACAATTGTCGGGGAGATAGATAAAATTTTCACGCATAGTACCTTGGTTGGTTGGATTGGTATTATTGGGCTACTTTGGGTATCGTCAATTTTGATAAGTTCTATTCGGTCTTCGCTCAACGCAATCTTTGATTTGAAATCACCCAAAATTTTCATCTTATACAGATTGAAAGATATGCTTCTTACAATTGTATTTTCAATATTATTTTTGGTGTATGCTTATGCAATTCCACTTGTCAACTTTATCTTAGGTTTCATGGGTGGTTATTTGCCCGAAATTATTAGCTCCCTTCTAAGCGATATAGTTTTAACCACCGTATCAGTGGGAACATCTTTTGTGTTGTTCTATCTTATTTTCAGATTTGTGCCCAATGAAAGATTGCCTCGTTTTGTTCGTATTTGGAGTACACTTATTTGCGTGTTTGGGATAGAAACTGCGCGATTCCTTTTCTCATGGTATATTGTCTCGTTGTCTGATTACGGCAGATTTTACGGCACTTATGCAGTAGTGATTTCTATGTCTTTATGGATATATTACTCGGCGTTGATAATTTTGTTGGCAGCCGAAGTCAGCAAATATATTCATGAGCGTAGAATCTTAGCAAAAGCAATAAAAGAAGCTGTTATTTCGGAACCCACAAAATAATATTATTGCCCTAAACGTTTTATGTCATGTTTTAGAATTAAAGGTGACTGTTATGATAAAAGTTTGCATTTTATTTGTAACTTTTTTGTTGTTTGGAACATCTTGTAATTCTGAAGAAAAGCAAGAAAAAAAAACTAATCCCGAGAATGATATGAAATTTGAGATACAAAAGACTGAACAAGAATGGAAAAAGTTCTTGGATGACGAATCCTACAGGGTTTTGCGTCAGAAAGGCACCGAAAGTCCACATACCGGAAAGTATAATTTACATTTCGAAGAGGGCGTCTATGCTTGCAAAGCTTGTGGTAGCACATTGTTCGAGTCGGACACCAAATTTAATGCTCATTGCGGTTGGCCCAGTTTTTCTGACGTTGCCGATTCGGATGCAATCGTAGAAGTTGACGATTCAAGCTACGGTATGATTCGCACAGAAGTTGTTTGTGCAAAATGCGGTGGGCATCTCGGACATGTTTTCAATGATGGACCTGCACCGACCGGGCTAAGATATTGCATTAATTCAGTTTCAATTAATTTTGTCGAAAAAAATAAAGAAGAAGATGAAAAATAAGGCTGAAGACATTTTAAACGATTTGATAAAAAACAAAACTGACTTCGATACTTCCAAAAAGGAACTCATCGAAGTAATCAAAAAGGTAATGCCCACGTTCAACTTGGCTGCACTCAAAGCAGTTGACTTTGACCGCACTTTAATCGAATTCGAAAATTGGCTCGTCCAAACTATCACAGAAGACCCTTTGCCCGGCTCGGTAAAGTCAATCTGGTTTGCAATAACCGATTCATCTAAAGAGGACGCTCCATCGGAGATTCAGCTTGTCGTGAAGGGCTCAAAACAAACGCCGGAAACCAAACCCAACGATTGGTATGCGGTAGATTTGTGGGATGCTAACGGCAAATCATCAGAAATCAAAGCATTCAAAACAATCTCGAACGCCATAAAAAACAATCCTGATGATGCAGAAATGCTCTTGAATTTCGTTATGCCGGCTTTCACAATCATATTGATTAATTCCGGTTTTGATATTATAAAGCACGAATTCATAATCTATTATCCGCAAATTTACGTCGGGTGTGGTTTTGACGGTGGCAAACAATACATCGTCGGCAAAATCACCGAAGATGGTATTAGTAATCTTTAAAAATCGTAATTGAAAAATATGAATCTTGACTTGAGCTATACACTTTTGACATTTTACAAATTTGTAGATATTCCAAATCCTACCGACATTGTTGCCGAGCACAAGGAATTTTGCGATGACATCGGGCTTAAGGGCAGAATCTTCATAGGTGAAGAGGGTATCAGCGCTACTCTTACAGGTAAAAAGGGACAAATCAAGGCATATCGCCTCTATCTTGATAGCATCCCCTATTTCAGAAATATTCCGGATATTGACGATAAAGCGTGCCGTGTGGATAGCCACAAATTCAACAAAATGATTGTCCGATACCGCAAGGAAATTGTTGCTCTCGGCAAAAGTTTTTCGGCTGAGCAAATCGAAAAAGCTACACACAAAATTTCAATAGATGAATTCA
>PGYU01000026.1 GCA_002839825.1 Ignavibacteriae bacterium HGW-Ignavibacteriae-1
AATTCATCTGAATACTCCAAGTCATCGGATGAATGGAGAATTTGAAAGATTCCTAATCATCTTAATCACCAAAATCATAAAAATCATAGTTCGGACAAGATTTTCCCTCATAATCCCACTTTTTTTTTGATACAGGTGTGACAAAATCACTTTTTGATTGTTATTTAAAATATATGATTGTGCAATTTTTAAAAAAGTTTTTTTAAATATTCAAAAGGGTCACAAGATGAAAAATTTTGTACTATGTTTAATGCTTATCATAATCTCTACTACAGTCGCCGAGTCGCAACTCGTAAATCGTTGGGAAGCTGTTGACACATCATCAAGAAATTACACTGATTATATGCGAACAAAAATAATGGATGCACTTGATAAAGACAAGCTGATTTCCATTGATAGCGAAGTTTCTAATACCGGATGGTTTGTCAAATATTCGGCTGATGGTGGTACTACATTTGAAACCATTTTGCAAACGGAATCATTTCAGTACGAGTTAAACTCATTGTCATTTCCGGCGGAGGAGCATTTTTATATTGCTGGCGATACTTCTGAATATCTGACCTCAGTAAGCTACAATTCGTATTTTAAAAGAACTGCAATTCTCTTTACCAGCTTCGATAGCGGAGAAAATTGGAATTATATCAAGTTTGATTCAAATTCAATAATCAAATATATTGATATGGCTTCAGCAAAATTAGGCGTAGCCGCAATAATGACAGTTGGGAACTACTATAACTCAACTGTTGAATACAATGGTGATACGCTTCTATGGACCGATGATGGATTTCAGACAATTCAAAAAATCCCGCTTCCTATCGAAAAGCTCACTGTTTACGCAATAAAAGTTTTTGATGAAGATAATTTTGTAATTCTTGTGCAGAAAAGTTCCGAATCAATCAGAAAGTATATCAAAACCACCGACAGAGGTGAAACATGGGTTGATTTTGCAGAGGCGCCAAATACAAGAATTATCGAATTCATTGACCAAAATATCGCTTACAAGATTGATGACAAACGAAAAGAATCGAATCCTGACCAGTGGGAAACCTTAGTTTCAAAAACTACAGACGGTGGCAATAGCTGGATTGAACTATTTACTCCAACCAATCCAAAATGGACCGATTACAGAGTTGTAACCATATCATGTGCCGACGAAGATAATGTACTAATCGCAGGAATCAACAGTATGATTTATAAAACTACTGATGGTGGTATAAGTTGGCTGCAGCAAAATTTACCAAATGGAGGTAATGGCGGCGTAGATATGGAATATGATGCAGTACGTGAAATCATATATCCTGAAAAAGATGCTGCTTATGCTATTGTAGGTAGGATTATGTTCAAAATGACCGATGAAATGAATTTACAACGACCATATTTGAATTATTTTGGATATAGCGTTTCTCCTATTGATATAATCGTAAATTGGACTTCAGTCGAAGGAGCTAAAAGTTATCGCTATCAGTTAGCAAAAGCAACATCGAATAATGTCTATAGCTATGACGTATTTAATAATCCTGTCTTAGATACCATTGTTGACAATCTCGAAATCATTCTGCCCGAACTTGATTATGACCAATGTTACTATGCTCGCGTAAAAGCAATAGGCGATGGAATCGAAAGTGACTGGTTTATTCGGGCTAGTCATTTCTGTACTTTTGATGATGAGAATTATGTATTAGCACCCATTTTCATTAAACCTCTATCGGGCGAAAGAATAAAAACAAGCGAAATTGAATTTGTATGGACATCCGTACCAAATGCAGAAATGTATGAGCTTCAGATTAATAATATGCCCTATTTCCAATCAACTATATTAGCTGATGAAACTACTGCCGATACAAGCATTATTATACCTACTCCTTCATACGAAAATGTAAACTTCTACGCACGCGTTAGAGTAAATGACGGAAATATTATTTCCGATTGGAGTTATCTGACTTTCAAGTTGGCTGACCCTACAAGCGTAGAATTAAACATAGTTGAAGATGGAATCAGCATTTTCCCCAACCCGGCGATGGATTACATCACAATTACGAAACCTTCCGAAGGTTTCGAACCTTCGGAAGGTTCAGAAATTAGAATCTATAATACTCTTGGCGAATGCGTGATAAACCTCCCTTCGACAGGCTCAGGGAGCGATAATTCAAGAATTGATATTTCCCATCTGCCTCGTGGAGTGTATTACGTTCGTATAGGCATCCGCACACAGATGTTTGTGAAGATGTAATTTAAAAATATATATTGGAGTTAATTATGAAAATCTTGGTTCTTATTTCTTTTTTATTTCTTGTAACAAATCAGATATTTTGCCAAAAAATTGTAAAAGTCGATGGTTATGCTTTGCTGAATGATGAAACTGTTCATTCAGGTATTGAATTAAAGTTCGTGATGATTGCCCCGGATTCTTATAAAGATTCAACCCAAACCTCACCAACTGGATATTACAGTTTGAATTTATTTGAGGGTATTTATAATATTTCTATAACAAAAGAAGGTTTTGATACTCCATTATTAGAAGATGTTAAAATTTTTGATACTCTTACTCTTGATACTAAAATCCTTTATAAGATAGATTTGACTGGCTCATTGTCAGGCAATATTGCTACGGGATTACATATTTTACAAGACTCTTGTTTTGTACTTAAAGGGGACACATTAATATTAGAACCCGGAGTTAAGTTGAAATTTAAATCACAAGGCAAACTTATGATTTTTGGAACACTAATAGCAGAAGGAACTTTGTCGGATTCTATAATATTTGATGAATACGATACAAACATCGGATGGAAGGGACTACATTTTATTGGTGCTAGCGAAACAATTTCCAGCCTTGAATATTGTAGGGTTTCTAAGTCAAAATATTCGGCAATTCGTTTTGATAATTCCAAAGCCAACATTTCCAATTGTTTGATTTCAGATAATTTAACAAATGGAAGTTCAACTGTGCCCGGGATAGAGTCATATAATTCGACCTTAGTAATAAGTAAAACCTTTTTTAAAAATAATATTGACCTATCCTTACTTCAAGGAGCTGCAATAAGAATTGAGGGTGGCAAAGTATCAATAATTAGTTCAAGATTTGAGAAGAATTCTTGTAATCAATGGGGTTCAGCAATTTCTATTCGTGAAAATAGTACTGTGAATGTATATAATTCAGAATTTTTAAATAATATATCTAAATATAATGGAGCTTCAATCCATATTGACCCAAATAATGTAATTGCTAATATTATTAATTGTTCTTTTTATCATAATATTGTTACAAAACCAACATTTAAATACAATATAAATAGTATTACAATATTTGGGAATGCAAACATTTATAACTGCCTTTTTTTCGAGTCTAATTTCCCAATAATTTATAAATCGGAAAAAGCTAAATTAGATATAAAGAATTGTTGTTTTTCTTATGGTTCAAAAAGTGTTTTTTATGGATGTAATGAATGGTTGGGAGAAATCGTAAAGAAAAATTCAAATAATATTGATTGTGATGTTTATAACAATATATACACAAATCCCCGAATTTTGGATGCTGCAAAAGGTGATGTACGTCTTTCTCAAAACAGTGATTGCATAGATGCCGGAGACAATCAATATTCTATCTACGATAAAGATATTGCCGATAATGCTCGTATCTATTCACCCAATCAAGACTCTACAGGTATAATCGATATCGGTGCTTACGAGTTTCAGGGAGTTTTTGTTACCAATGTAGAATCTGAAATTCTACAAAATAAGTTGAATATTTTCCCCAACCCGGCAATGGATTACATCACAATTACGAAACCTTCCGAAGGTTTCGAACCTTCGGAAGGTTCGGAGGTTAAAATCTTCAATACCCTTGGCGAATGTGTGATTGAATTAGCAGATGTCCAACATCTTGGAGATGTTGGACATCTACAACGCATTTATATTTCGCATCTGCCTCGTGGAGTGTATTACGTTCGTATAGGCATCCGCACACAGATGTTTGTGAAGATGTGAGGAAATAAAGGAGAAAAAATCATGCGCTATGTAGTTTACATCGTTTTACTATTTTTTTCAGTTAGTCTGAATTCTCAAACTGTTTGGGTGCAGACAAATGGTCCGTATTCCGGTCATTTATCCTATATAACCAAAAATGGACAAGGGCATCTGTTTGCAATTTCGGAAAATTACTATTTGTTTCGTTCAAAAGATAGTGGTGCTAATTGGGCAAAAATTGCTTCAAAGATTTCTTCCATTGCTTTCGACTCGGATAATAACTACTATTTGGGAACTACTTCAGGAGAGATCTCATTGTTTGATACCAATATGACTTTAATTCAAACAATAAGGAATGAGGAGCATGAGATAAGAAATGTGGAAAGTATTGATATTGATGCTAATGGGAATATTTATGCAAAAGTTTTTATGGGAGGATTGAACCTTTCAACAGACAAAGGCATAAGCTGGGAAACGATATATACTAGTGGTTTTTCTCAACTTAGTTTTGATTCTAATAACGTTATAATTATGAGTTTTTATAGCAATGGTATTGCCCGTTCAACAAATAACGGCAAAGGTTGGACGGAAATTGTAATTAACGATGCATCATATCGGCGCGGTATATATTTTACTGCTTATAATAAAGTATTCGACAATTTTGTAGCTGTAGGCATGGGAAATATTGTTTATATTTCTAATGACCTTGGCTTAACTTGGCTCCTGGTGGAAGACTCAATCCCAATCAATTATGTTGAAGCAGTTTTGATTGATGAAAATGGCGATGCATATATTGGTGGCGATAGTTTAGTTTGCCGCTCGACTGATGGTGGATATACATGGACAAAACTCGATGGATTCCCAAAAGTACGGGGTCAATCGCTAGTAAAACAAGGTGATATGATCTTTACTGCCACTTGGAGCAATGGCATAATTGCTTATGATATTTCTACAAATTCTGGAGAAAAAAGGAATAATGGAATAATCAATTCAAATGTGTATCAGATTGCTATAAATCAAAAAGCTAATGTTTTTGCAGCAACTTCAAGCGGAATTTATCGAACGACAAATTCCGGGAACTATTGGGAACAATTAGAATTGCCAATCAGTTCCGATGTTGAGAGCACTACAATTTTAGCCTCAAAATCCGGTAACTTGTTTGCATCAAGCGAACATGGTGTGCTTATATCAAAAGATGATGGGCAATCGTGGAGTATTGTTGACAATCTGGAGTCGTATCCTGAAATAACTACTTGTTTTGCAGAATCGGATGACGGTAGAATTTATGCCGGCAACTACTCTTTGCATTATTCAGATGACAATGGCGAAACTTGGCAATCAATAGATGTTGATGATGTAGTTTATAAAATTTCCTCAATTGCAACTTATCACAACAAATATATACTGGTGGGATCTGATTATGACGGTGTGTATTTTTCTGAAGACAACAGCAATTCATTTAAAAAATTACCGATAAATGTCCCTGAAGATACTCAAAATTATGTCAATTTTAACTCTGAAGGCAATATGTTTATAAGTATGAATGCTTGGCAGGGTGGCGATGCAGTTTTCAGGTCTATGGATTTAGGCAACACATTCACAACTTTGGATTCACCAAATGGTGGTGTGCGATTTTTGAAAATTGATAATAATAATATCCTATATTATTCAGATTATAAAAATCAGCTATATCATTCGAAAAACAATGGCGACGATTGGCTACCTTTGAATGATAAATCAAAAGGTCCCGTTTATATTAGAGATATGGTTTTCGGGAATAGCAATAATGCTTATATTGGAACATGGTATGATGGTGTTTACAAAACTGATTTTCTGGCAATTGTAAATTCCGAACCGCTTCAAAATTCAGTTGATTTTGGAATTTTCCCCAATCCGACAAGCGAATATATTGAAATAGCCGTAAATATCAACCCTACGGTTAACCGTAGGGTTGATGAAATTGCTGAAATGAAAGTCTTCAATACCCTTGGCGAATGCGTGATTGAATTAGCAGATGTCCAACATCTTGGAGATGTTGGACATCTACAACGCATTGATATTTCGCATCTCCCACGTGGTGTGTATTACTTGCGTATAGGCAATCGGACACAGATGTTTGTGAAGATGTGATTGTCTGAACTATGATTTTTTTGATTTGAATGATTTTTATGATTGAATTTTGTTCCGTATTTGTCCTAAAATTCGTTTACAACACACCCCCTAACCCCCTCTTGATAGAGGGGGAATAAGACAGAATTTTCTTTTTGTTCCGTCAGGTGTTACACCTGACGAGACAAATACTTGTAGGGACACGGCGTGCCGTGTCCCTACTAAAACAAAAGGACAGAACGCTATTCTGTCCCTACAAAATTTCATTAATTTTCTTTCTCACTCTCTTTCGGAGAGGGTCGGGGTGAGGTTTCTTCGGTTTTGTCCTAAAATATGTTTACACCCTTTGGCATAATCACCAAAATCATAGTTAGGACTGCTGGTCATACTGAAGCCGAAGGCGAAGAATCAAGTTTTCTGGATTCGTAACCTTCCGAAGGTTTCGAATGTATGCCTTTCGACTTTAATTCCCCTCTTGAGGGGTGGATGCGCCAGCAGACGGGGTGGATGTCTTGTCATTTCCCACGAATAAATTTATGAACTATTTTTTTCCTCCCGGAGAATTTGAGAGCTTCTTCATCATCTTAATCACAAAAATCATAGTTCAGACAACCTAGTCATTCTGAAGCCGAAGGCGAAGAATCAAGTTTTCATAAAAGTCATGGATTCTTCGCTTCACTCAGAATGACCACCCTTTCGCTCAAACAAAATCAAAAAAAGTGCTTATCAATGTGACACATAGAATTTTCAATCGTCATAAACGTTAAGTAAGTGATGCAAAGTAAAATTTATAGATAATGATGACTATTTTAAAAATTAAGTATATAGTATTGGTATGCCTTTTCATGCTGCCGGCTTTGATGAAGGCTGACAAATTAATGATTCCGATGGATTTGGCTCAAACCGACCATCTCAAATCTTATGGTGTTACTTTTTGGATACTCGAAAATGGCGGAACCGCCGATTGGCTTCTGAACTATCGTGGTGGGTCATTCTTAGTGGACTATACTGATTTGTTTGTTGCGGAATGCCGAATTCGCGGTGTGTCATTTGAAAGGCTTAGCGAATCTCAAGCTCAATCTATTATCGAAGAAGTCAGCCAAGAAAATGTGAATATGGAAGTTGTCAAACTCGAAAAGCCTCCGAAGATTGCCGTATATGCACCTCCCGGAGCTCAACCTTGGGACGATGCAGTACGCATTGCACTTGAATATGCCGAAGTTAAGCACGACCTGATTTGGGATGAAGACGTAATGGGCGACAAGCTCAAGGAATACGATTGGCTTCATCTTCATCACGAAGATTTTACAGGGCAGCACGGCAAATTCTGGGTAGCATATAGGAACACGCCTTGGTATATTCAGCAAGTCGCTTTGAATGAAAGTATGGCAAAGAAACTTGGCTTTCCTGATGTTTGTGAACTCAAAAAAGTTATTGCAAAACGGATTCGCGAATATGTTGCTTCCGGCGGATTTTTATTTGCCATGTGTACAGCAACTGATTCTTATGATATAGCCTTGTCTGTGGAGCATGTGGATATGTGCGATGTTATGTTTGACGGAACACCTCACGACCATGGTGCTAATTCCAAATTGAATTATGATGAGACATTTGCATTTGAGAATTTCCGTCTAATTTTAGACCCGATGGAAGTTGAATTTTCCGACATTGATGTTGGACATCACAATGTTAACAATCCCGATGCGGATTGGTTCACCATATTCGATTTTTCGGCTAAATATGACCCGGTTCCATCAATGTTGACACAAAATCACGTGAACGTTATCAAAGGTTTCATGGGGCAAACGACATCATTCAACAAGGACTTGCTCAAAAATACGGTAACGATTTTAGCGATGAAAGAAGGCACGAACGAGGTCAAATACATTCACGGAAATGTAGGCAGAGGTACTTATACTTGGCTTGGCGGTCACGACCCCGAGGATTTCGTGCATAGAGTAGGCGACCCGCCGACGGATTTGAATTTGTTCAAAAATTCTCCCGGTTACAGGCTTATTCTGAACAATATTTTGTTCCCGGCTGCAAAGAAGAAAAAACAGAAAACTTAAATCTTGAAATATAGTGAAATGTATTTGTATATATTTATATTTGTAAATTATTAATTTAAACGGTAAAAAATGTATCGGATATTAGCGACATTTTTAATTATTTTGGCATCAATAATACTTTCGCCACCAAATTCGGAGGCGCAGATATCTGTCGAGTTGCGGGACACGAGCATAGCACGTGGTTCTTTAAACGTTATACCGGTTTATGGAGATATACCGGATTCAGGCGGCGATTTACAGATTACTGTTCGATTCAATGCCTACGTGATTGACATCAAGAGAATTATCACAGATGCGAGCACCGGTCTGATTGCACATGGTTTTTCGGTTGAATTGAAAGATCTTGAGTCTTCGTTACTTGTAGTAAGTTCCGATAATTATAAAACGCCACCCTCAGACGTGCTGTTCTATATGGAAGTGGAAGGTTTGGCTGGTCCTGATACCTCAACAATGGTCGTTCCTCTTTCAATAAAAATTGGTGGTGTCGAACAAGAAGGGGCTGTTTTGGATTCAGGCACAATTTCCGTTCAATCTATTCCGGTACGACCTAAATTGACGGAGGGTTTAGGGCTTAACTTTCCGAATCCTTTCAATCTATACACTGAGATATTTTTCAGTGTTGACAGCGATAGCAAGGTCAGTTTCAAAATTTTCTCGCTCAATGGGAGAAATGTTTTCAGTCCGGAAATTAATGAAAACTCGTTTGTAACTGAAATTTATGATGATTCGGGCAATGAGATTGCCAATTACCTCGAGCATACCTTTGCAGCCGGACGATATAGAATGAGACTTACACCTGCTTCTTGGCAGATTTCCGCAGGTGCGTATTACTTAGTAATGGCAGTGCAAGACCAAGTCTATAAAACTAATTTCATATACTACAAGTAAATGAGAGAAAAATTGAAAACAAAAATTATACTTATTTTAATGCTGGTTACAGTCGGATTTTCAAATTTATCAGCACAAGACGAAATTGACCCAACATTGGCATTGATTGCCAAAAAGCCAATCGGTACGGAATTCTGGCTTTGTTTTATGACAAATTTCAAAGAAGAGCCGGGCAATGTCAAAAATGCGCTTTTACTCGAGCTTTTTATTACAGGCGACCACGATGCCACAGTCAGTATTACTATACCCTCAATCAACTATAATCAAACAATGTTTGTTCCGGCGGGGACAGTCAGAAGTATCGTAGTTGACCCAATGGCTCAAATCCGAAGTTATGAAATTGTCGAAAGAGGCTTAGGCGTCAACGTAATGTCCGACCAACCAATTTCTGTTTATGGATTGAACCGCCGCCACCAAACTACAGACACTTATCTTGGGCTTCCGGTAAATGTGCTTGGCACCGAATACCGCGTAATGTGCTATCATGTGGCTGAAAAACTATCTCCGATATTTGCAATTGTAGCTACCGAAAATAACACTATCGTAGAAATAACACCTTCGACAATCACTTATACAGGCAAGCCTCGTAGCGAAAAATATACTATCACTTTAAATAAAGGTGATGCTTATCAAGTTGGGGCAGAGACCGAATCTCGAATACTGCGGAAGTTCAACATTCGTGATATTGAAGTTGATTTGACAGGTTCATTGATTAAGTCGAACAAAAAAATCGCCGTTTTTAGTGGGCACGAATGTACTTACATACCCGTTGGTCCGCCACGTATCAAGGCGTGCAATCACTTAGTCGAGCAAATTCCTCCGGTGAATTCGTGGGGGAAGCATTTTTATATAGGCAGGCTAAAGGGCAGGTCTTTTTACACTTATCGCGTATTGGCGCATGAGACAAACACGAAAGTTTTTGAAAATTCAAAATTGATTGCCACTTTGAAACCGGGGCAATTTATTGAAAAAAATTCCAACCAAGATTTGCAAGTAACGGCAGATAAACCGGTCTTAGTATCACAATATTCGCAAGGGTATGAAAATGGTGACCAAATCGGTGACCCGATGATGCTTTTGATTAGTCCCACGCAACAATTTTTGAACGAATATAGATTTGCAACGCCAATCAATGGCAGTTGGAATCACCATATTAATGTTGTAGTGCCGACAAATGCAATTTCGACAATGGAACTAAATGATAGAAAAATGGACGTAAAAGATTTCACTCAACTTGGTATGACAAGGTATTCAATCGCATTCATAGATGTACCTTTCGGAACGCATTATATACGAGGCAACGAACCATTTGGGATGTATTCCTATGGTTTTGGCTTTGGCGATATTGATGCTTATGATGCTTACGGAAATATGGGCGGTCAATCTTTCCTTGAGTACGTCCCCAAAAAAGACACGATTCCACCTATGGCAGTAATGACTGAAGTTGATGGAAATGTAGTTATAATCGTCCGAGATGACAGAGTTGACGACCTTGGTTTGAGCAAAATATCCGTTGTTGACAGCATGGGAATAAGCGCAACGATTCCCCGAATTGCCGATGGTATGCCTCAAGCCCAATTTTCTGTCAAAGTAGAGAACCCAACTTACGAAGGCTCGCTTGTATTGGAATTGATGGATGTCGGTCAAAATATATCCCTTTATACTCTATGCTACTCGTACGAACCGAGCACAGGAGGCATGGGATATTCATTAATTGAAGGAATCAGCAAAACATGTATTTCCAATCCCGGTTATACAATAGGTGTTTTTGGGCAATATTCGCTTTCAACACATTCAGCAAACTTTGATAGAACAGGCGACCTCAGTTTTCCGGGCAAATTTTCCTCAGCAGCAGGAAGTGGCGGTTGGTTTGGGATTTATGCGTCAACTCGCTTATTACCAAAGATGAATATTGCAGCTACATTAGCATTGGAAAGTATCGGCGGAGAATTGAATGCCCCCGATAGTATTTTATCGAGTCGTCGTGACCCCGTATCAGGTCTACTTCTGCCTTTCCAAGAATCGCATCTTATAAATCTCGATAATTTGTATGCAAATCTTTCAATCGGTGTTGAATATTTTATAAATCGTTTGATGTATTTGAACGGTGGAATAAATTTTGGGATGGCACTCAGCAAATCAGCCGAAATCCGCAAGAGAATCAACATACCCGATAATTACGTTTACGAGAATGGTTCGCAATATTTGCCACTCAATGTGGACGAACTCGAATCTCTCAATAGCTTCAGACTGGGCTTTTATGTAGGAATCGGAGCTAGCGTTCCCATTTATGACCGATTTTCCGGTTTCTTCGAATCAAGCATGAATTTCTCACCATTTGATATGGCTGAAGATACAGATTGGCAAGTTCAGATGTTGAAAATCAGGCTTGGTGCCAAATATTTGTTAAAGTAAGTCATGAGCGTTAACTATCTCAGAATCTCAGCAGTTCTAGTTAAAGAACTAAAAAGCGAATTTCGTACTCGATATGCAATTTCCGCAGTATTGCTTTTTGTACTGACTACAATCACAATGATTATGTTTGCAACAGCAGGTGAAACGATTACTCCGATGATTGCAGCAGGGATTTTGTGGGTAATTATGTTTTTCGCTTCCATGACAGGGCTATCGAAAGTGTTCGTGAGCGAAGAAGAGCGTGGCACTTACATTTTGCTTCAACTAAGTTCCACACCATACGCAATCTATTTCGGGAAGCTATTGTTCAATATTTTATTGAGCGCTTCGCTTAATTTCTTCGCCGTTTTATTGTTTTTCCTGTTCCTGGGCGATATCGAGGTTAAAAATTTAACGCTTTTTACTGCTACTATCGTCGTTGGTAGTATTGCAGTGGCATCTGCTACTACAATAATATCGGCATTGATAGCCAAAGCAAACAGCAAAAACGCACTATTTCCGGTGCTATCATTCCCGATTTTGCTCCCGATTATAATTCTGGGAGTAGGATTGACAAAGATGTCTTTCGAGGGTGTAGCTTTTGCAGATGCGATGAAAGATTTGCAAATGATAATAGCATATAGCGGATTGATGATTGTAACATCATTTTTCTTGTTCGATTTCGTCAATAAAGATTAATTTCATGTTAATGTCAACTCAAATTTCATTGTGACATCAGCATTTCATATATTTGTATGATATAAAATTTTAAACTAAGGTATTTATTTATGGTTAAGATAACATTTCCGGACGGCAATGTACGAGAATATTCGGATGGAATAAGCGGATTAGAAATCGCGAAATCCATTTCCGAAGGATTAGCGCGTAATGCAGTCGGAGTAGTCGTAAATGGTGAGTATTATGAATTGAATCGCCCGATTGAATCTAATGCAACATTGAAAATTGCAACTTTCGACGACGATGACGGCAAGCAAATGTATTGGCACTCATCAGCCCACTTAATGGCTGAAGCAATTCAAGAGTTATATCCGGGTACAAAATTTGGCATTGGTCCTTCAATCGAAAGCGGTTTTTATTACGATGTTTTGCCGCCTGAAGGAGTAAAACTTTCAACGGAAAACTTGCCCGAAATCGAAGCTAAAATGCGCGAATTATCCAAGAAAGCGTCAACATACGAGATGTACGAATCAACTTGGGATGATGCCTATCAATTTTACGCAAATGCCGGCAATGAGTTCAAACTTGATTTACTCGATGGTCTGAAAGATCAGCGCATCACATTTTGCAAACAAGGCAACTTTACCGACCTTTGCCGTGGCGGACATATTCCATCAACGGCATACATCAAATCTGTCAAATTGCTTTCAGTAGCTGGTGCTTATTGGCGTGGCGATTCGACCAAAACTATGATGACACGCATTTATGGGATAACATTTCCGAAGCAAAAACTTTTAGATGAATTCATCCAACTTCGCGAAGAAGCCGAAAAACGCGACCATCGTAGGCTTGGCAGAGAGCTTGAACTCTTCATGATATCACCCGAAATTGGTGGTGGACTTCCCGTTTGGCTGCCAAATGGTGCTTTCATTCGTCGCAAGCTCGAAGCATTCATAAAAGAAGAACTCGTCAAACGCGGATATGTAGAGGTAATCACTCCACACATCGGCAATTTGAATTTATACAAGACTTCGGGGCATTACCCATATTATAAAGATTCACAATTTGCACCAATCATTGTCGAAGAGGAGGAATACCTTCTCAAACCGATGAATTGTCCGCATCATCACCAGATTTATGCTCTAAAGCCTCGTTCATATCGCGATTTGCCATTGCGATTAGCCGAATTCGGCACGGTTTACCGATACGAACAATCGGGCGAATTAAGCGGATTATCTAGAGTTCGCGGATTCACTCAAGACGATGCTCACATTTATTGCACTGATGACCAGCTGAAAGACGAATTGATTAATGCAATCGAATTGACTCAACTTGTATTCAAAACTTTTGATATGAAAGTATCTACAAGGCTTTCTTTCCGCGATGACGATGCCTCAAAATATGCAGGCGACCTTGATATGTGGGAAAAAGCAGAGCGCGAAATCAAAGAAGTCGCTGATATGATGAACCTCGATTATTTCATCGGATTGGGCGAAGCATCATTTTACGGACCAAAAGTTGACTTCATCGTTCGTGATGCAATTGGTAGAAAGTGGCAACTCGGCACAGTCCAAGTTGACTATGTAATGCCTGAAAGGTTCGGACTTGAATACACCGGTGCAGACAACCAAAAACATCGTCCGGTAATTATTCATAGAGCGCCCTTCGGCTCGATGGAGCGTTTTATGTCAATTTTGATAGAGCATTATGCGGGTAATTTCCCATTCTGGTTAGCTCCACTGCAGATTTCGGTACTACCGATTAGCCAAAATCAAAATGACTATGCTCAATCTTTAGTAGATTACTTCAAAGAATTGGGCTTCAGAGCGGAACCCGATTTCCGTTCCGAAAAGGTAAATCGCAAAATTGCCGAATCCGAACAAAAGAAAATTCCATTTGCAATCGTAGTCGGTCAAAAAGAAGAGGACAGCAAAACAATCTCGTTAAGAGAGCACGGCAAAGGCGACTTAGGAACAAAAACGCTTGACGAAGCCGCTCATTTGTTTACGACTTTGAATTTGCCCGGAGCATGATGAAGCATTTTAACATAGACATAGCACGGAGGGCAAGTAAAATTGCTCTCTTTGTTTTTGTTTTTTTCGCGGTATATAATTCATCTTTATCGCAAAATCAGCCGACAACGATACTTGTTTCGCTCGATGGATTCAGATGGGATTATTTGCAACGAAGCGAAAGTGCATACTTGAATTCCATTGCCGATGAAGGCGTTAGAGCTTTGTCGCTCAAATCAGTCTTCCCAACTTCAACTTTTCCGTGCCACTATTCGATAATCACGGGTCGCCACCCTGATAACCACGGAATTATTGCGAATTCTTTCCATGATTTATTTTCAGGCGAAAAATTCTCAATCGGTGCCGCTACAATGTACGAAAGTAAGTGGTGGAGAGGCGAAGCATTCTGGGAAACGGCAAAGTTAAATGGCATCAGATCTGCTACATATTTTTGGCCCGGCTCGGAAATCAGCGATGCGGAAAGACGCCCGGACTTTTACGAAAAATACGAGCATACTCGCCCATATGAAATTAGGGTAGAGGGCGTTTTGCGATGGTTGACGCTGCCGGAAAACATTCGCCCAAAATTCATTACACTATATTTTGATGCAACTGATTCTCGCGCTCATTCGCACGGAATTGATTCTCCCGAATTAAATGCTGCTATTGGATTGCTTGACAGCACAATCCGAAATCTCGACCTTGGGCTCGAAAAGCTCGGACTGAAAGATAGCGTAAATTTGATTATTGTGTCCGACCACGGAATGACAAAAATTGATTCAACTCGTATCATTAATCTTCGCGAATTCATTCCCGATGACGACGTATATATAAACGCACACGGTCCATTTGCATTAGTTCAAGCTCCGAAATATAAAATGGGAACGATTTTCACCCTTTTGCAACAAAAAGAAAATGGGTATAAAAGCTATTTGCGAAGCGAAATGCCCGAAAATTACAAATATTTTTCAAATCCTTTGTTGACTGATATTATTTTAGTAGCTGATATAGGTTGGCTCTTGCAAACCGATTATAACTGGTCAGGCACATATTTGGCTACTCACGGATATGATAACAGCCATATGGATATGCACGGGATTTTTATTGCACGCGGTCCATCGTTCAAATCTTCATATAGGACAGGTACACTGAATTCAGTAGATATTTATCCTATGCTTTGCAAAATTTTCGGCATCAGACCGGCTCCCGGAATTGATGGCAGATTGTCAGACATCCGACAAATAATAATCGAATAAGCACAAATAATGAAAGCATTCCTAAATATATTAATTATATTATTTCTATTTTTGTCACTTGAGCAATTAAATGCTCAAACCAATTATACACGCGGAATTGATACTCTAAAATTCAAAAATACTATGAATTATAGAGATATAATTTTGCCAAGAGATTATTATAATATCGAAAAGAACAAATCTCGATTCAGCGAGAGATTATTCGAGAACTCACTTTACGGATTCGATATCGTAGCTTTTTACTCAAGCGAAATCAACAGACTCGATGTAAACACTTTCGAGCCTTTCCTTGGGCATGTTTTCGCCGATTTGGGTATCAAAAAGCTCGATATTTCCGAACTAAATGCTATGATGCCACGATTAATGCTCAATGAAATGTTGGGCGTAAACCTTGATTCGGCATTTGGCTCATTGGGCGGAATTATAATGAGCAGATATATTACAATTTATATCGTCGGGAGAACAATTCTTGAAAAGCGGCTTAATTCAATAGAGTTCAATACATTAGCTTTTATGATGAATTATGCAGATTCGATTATATATAATCCACATTTAGATACTGATGATTTGTTTGAAAATGAAAAAAGAAATGCTGAATTTAAATTAATTGCCGATAAATTTTTCGTTAATCAATGGGTGCTTGATAGCCTCCAGACGATGTCCGCAGGCATTTCGATTTTACGGGAAATAATTAAAACAAATGATGTAGTAAAAAGCCATTTTGTTGCAACCGATAATCAAATAAAATCCGCAATTATTAATACAAAATACGGAAGATTTGCACTCGGTGGCACCGGTAAAGACAGTTACAAAGGAGATTTTGCATTAATCGTGGATTTGGGTGGCGATGATAATTATGACTTAGATGTTAAGGATAAATTATCCAACATAACAAATCCCTTGCGATTGATAATTGATTTTAACGGAAATGATAATTACAAAAGTGGTGATTTTGGCTTAGGGTGCGGATATTTTGGTGTGAATGCGGTTTTTGATTTGAATGGCAACGATAAATATCAAGCCGGAAATTATAGCCTTGGATGCGGGATATTCGGGTTAGGTGCAATTTTCGATTATTCCGGAAATGATACGTATAAATCCGGTTCATTTTCGCAAGCATCGGCATTTTTTGGACTCGGGTTTATGATAGATAATTCGGGCAATGACTCTTACGATGCTAAACATTTTTCACAAGCCTTTGCCGGACTTAAAGCCTTCGCCTTTTTGAGCGATAAATCCGGCAATGATAAATATAATGCGAGTGTCAAAGCCGACGAAGCTGCATATTCACAAGCAGTTGCGATTGGGATGCCCGGATATACAGGCGGCGGAGTTGGATTTCTTGTTGACAAAGAAGGCGATGACACATACAAGAGTACATCGTGCACGCAAGCATTTTCGTCATGGTATTCATTTGCTGCATTGGTGGATTCCGATGGCGATGACAATTATTCGGCGATAAGTTTGTCCCAATCAGCCGCAGTAAATACGTCCCATGCAATATTGATAGACAATGGCGGCGATAATAATTTTTCAACTCAATCGCAATCTCAAGCTTTTGCACACGACTTCTCTTTTGCGGCTCTAATTGCCAATGATAATTCACATTTAAAATCATCTCGCAGAACCAAAGATGCCAAATTTGGGATTTCATTATTGCTGAATAACAGCAATCCCAACGATAGCACAATTTACACTTTTACAAATCATAACGAAGCTGAAAATATGCATTCTCAAGTGCTTTCATCAGGCATTGGTTGTAAAATGGAATATGATTCAAATAATACTAACTCATTGCCTCAGCTTGAATTATTCACAATTCCGATAATGAATTATAAATTGAATCAAAGGAACTTCAAAGAGCCCAAATTGAGCAATAATTTGAGTGAATTAATTCGCATTGCTACATCCGAGCGAATGCCTTCGCAAATGAAGGAATCGGCAATTGATGCAATGATTGATGATACGACAATCACATTGCAGGCGTTCGGATTGCTTCTTGGCGGTGATTATGAACATTCTGTCGCTTCATTGCAACGCTTTACAAATCAATATGATACGAAAGTATTTTCTGAAGTTTTGGAAGATTCACTCCATTCGGTAAATCAAAATACTGTAATTAATTCTATCAAAATGATTGTTGCACTGAATAATACAAATTCATTTGATAAAATTGCCGAGCAACATGCTAATGTAAATTGGATTGTCAGAATTCAAATTGCAGAAAATATCGGAAAATTTAATAAAGGTAATTATTCGGTAATTCTGCGATTAATGCTTAAAGATTATCATCCATATGTCCGAGCTGCTGCTGCAAAAGCATTAGCGATTTCCGACCCAAAGCCTGATAATTTAGCCGAAGCTATTAATGATTCGATATTTATAGTCAGAAATGCGGTAATAAATGGATTAAATTCAAACCCGAAATTGGATATTAAATTATTCAGCCAATTACTTCCATTATCCCAATCATTCGATTCGGCGGCATTATTGGCAAAAATAATTCCAAAAATTGTGTTGAAGAAAAAGGACATGAAAAATTTCGAGAAATTAATTGCTGAAGCGCCGCATAATTTTATAAAAGCATTGCATTATAATCCGGAACTTATTCATGATGAAAAAGTTATGACAATCGTAAGCAAAAGATTTGACGAAATAAACAATACTGCGGAGATACCCAATGCCGAATAATAAGCGGTTAATTGTACTTTCATCGCCAAGCGGCGGCGGCAAAACGACTGTAGCTCGATTTTTGATGCAAAAATATCCAAGCATTCGCTTCTCAATTTCCGCTACTACGCGAGCGAAACGTCCGAACGAGAACGATGGAATTGATTATTACTTTCTTTCCAAAGAAGAATTCGAATCATCAATAAAAGAGAATGATTTTGTAGAATATGAACAAATTTTCGATAATTATTATGGCACTTTGAAAAGTGAAGTTGAAAAAGCTTTTGGAAATAATGAATTATTGATTTTCGATATTGACGTGAAAGGTGCTTTTTCGATTAGGCAACATTACCCCAAAGATGCATTGCTGATATTTTTGGCACCGCCCAATCTCGATGTGCTCGAAGAACGACTACGCGGACGCAGCACCGAGAGCGAAGCACAGATTCAAATTCGATTGGCAAGGGCAAAAATGGAACTCGATACAGCCGAAGAATTCGATTTTGTGGTTGTAAACAATGTGTTGGATGATACAATCAAAGAGGTTGAGCGAATTGTCTCTGAAAATTGCTTCAGCGACAAATTATAGTTTCAGACTGATTGCAATTTTAAAGGAATCAAAATTGAAAGTGCCTTCTCCGTTGAATGGATAAAAGGCTTGTTTACGACGTAGTTCGTACATCACAAGCGATAATAAATTTTTGTAAGTGAATTTCATCCAAGGGTAATTTCTGCCGAATTGCTCGAATAATTCCGGTTCCCAAATTTCGATAAAACGCTGAGTAACATTGTCGAAAAACCACATTCCGACCCATTCCGCAGGCAGGAAATCTTTATAATAAAGCGAATGTTCGTAAATTAAATCAACATTTATTGATTTATAAATTTGCATTCTAACGCCGGCGCTCCACATTCCACCAAATTTGAAATTTTCATCGAAAACATTTAGCAATGTATCATCAAATGTGAGCGATAAACGGTCAACGAAATCGGTTCTTGTCCATGTAATTGCAGAATTATGCATCAGATAGAAATTCGAGTTTTTGCCAAAATTGTAGCCGTAACCATCATTCAAGCCGAAACCGAATCGCCAAGTATCGCTCACAACTCCATCGCTTTGGATGTTGAAAGTCTTGAAATTAGTGGAAATATTGCCAATGAAAAGATACTCGGATTGGTGCTTGAACAAATCTTCAAAAGTTTCATCCTCAATCAATCTGATAAATCCATAGCTGAATTCGAGATTGAAAGCATTCGCCAAATCAGTGTCGAATTGGTCGAATCCGAATGAAGGGAAAGTCAGACCATAATGCGACGAAAGATAAGTTTGGTTCTGAATATGCCCGGGTTTGGAGTAAAATTGCTTAAAAAAACGAACAAGCCTCGGCTCTTCATCAATCTGAGCCGAAGCTGTGTATGTCAATAAAAACATCAAAACAAATAAATTTCGCAAACAAAACCCTCATCTAATTATTATAATTTGACGTTTCAAAAGAAGATATGTTAGAATTTGAACGTCAACCCGACTTTGAATGAATCATATATGAACGGCGGAACAGTAGCGATGGGCCAATTCATATTTTTCTTTCTCAGTTCGAAAAATCCGTAATTTACAGCATTTTCGAGAACAAAGTGCATTATAGCACCTGCAACCGGACTCTTCTTAACCACCGATTTGGAGAACCAACCGGTTAAGCTCTGAGCTGCACCTTGAATTATCCCGCTCGCTGCCCAATACCAAAACATATGGCGAGAGTAAACCATTGCCCGTTCGTACCCGACATTTAACCCTACATTTTCAATCGGGTAGAATGTCATTGACGCTTCAAACATGTTACCAAATCTAAGTTGGCTACCAAAAACGTCAAGATTAGTTTGTTGAAGCGTATCGCTAGTTTTGTCTTCAAAATCAAGACTTGTCCAAGTCATTCCGGAAATGCTATTGAAAAATAGCTTTTGGGTAGATTTCCCGATTCCGTAGCCGCTATTTCGTTGAAGTCCAAAACTCCAAGCCGATGTTCTGATGCCATCGCCGATTGCGGTTTGCGAACCCAATTCCTGCGAGTAGAATGATACCCCAACCAAATTATTTTGGTGCTTGAATACACTTGAATTTAATTCGCTCATTTCATCAATACTGCCAATGCCGAATTGAACATTCATACTATTTAGGGGTGCAAAATCCTCACTCACGGCATCTTCGTGATAAAATGGAGGACAATGCCATAATTGATAGCAATTGTCGGCTGCTCAAAAGGGTTTGCGAAACTCAGTCTGAACATTTCATAGTCATCATCAACATTGTTACTGTCAATATCTGGGTTTTCATCCGATATTAGTATTGCAAAATTTGATGCTGAAATTGCAAGCATCAACAGAATGAAATTCATAAACTTAAGCATCTTAACCTCACTTTTTATTTGAACGAACTCTAAAAATTTGCACATTTATACCATACTTACGAATTTTATTGTGCAAGGTTTCGCGGCTTATTGCCAAGGCTGCGGCAGATTTACTCACATTTCCGTTATTTTTTTCTAGAGTTGCTTCAATTTTGCGTTTATCGACTTGCGCAATGTCTTCTTTAAGAGTTGAGTTGCCTGTAATAAATTGTTCGGGAGTTTCGGAATGGTGATGGCTTTTCATGCCGCTATTCATGATTTTATACAAATCATTTACTTCGACTTTTTCTGTACGTGTTGTCTGCATGGCTACTCGGATTACGCTGGCTAATTCGCGGACGTTGCCGGGCCACTTTTGCTCTGCCAAAAACTCAAGTGCCGACGGAGATAAAAACTTGGTTTCCGAGTAATCTTCATTATGCTTTTGGATATAATACTCAGCAATATTCGGCACGTCTTCTTGCCTTTGAGCCAAATTCGGCATATTGATTTCACATTCGCGCAATCGGTGATAAAGCTGCTCTCTAAATCTTGATTCTCGCATCGCAACAACCAAATCCTTATCGGTAGCCGAGATAAAACGAATGTCAACTTCTTCGCTATTGACTGAGCCCACTTTACGGACAACTTTTTCTTCGATTGGAATAAATAAATTAGATTGCAAATCCAAAGTCATTTCTCCGATTTCATCTAAAAACAGAGTGCCTTTGTTAGCTTCATGAAATAAGCCGCGCTTTGTATCCGTAGCGCCCGAAAATGAACCTTTGATATGACCAAAAAGCTCACTTTGGAATAATTCTCGTGGGATATTCGGGATGTCAACCGTAATAAAAGGATGCTTGCCGCGACGACTGATAGCATGGATTGCTTTGGCAGCGAGTTTTTTCCCTGTGCCGGTTTCGCCTGTGATTAATACATTCAGATCAGTTCTGCCATAGCGAATAATACTGTCGCCCACGTCCAAAAGCGCCTTACTCCGACCCATTAAGCCATGAGTTTCCAGAAAGCGTCTGATTTCCTCTATTTCTGGGGCTGATTCAGTATAAATGCTGCTTTGCAAAACTTGTTTGATTTGTTCTTTGCTTATTGTGCTTTTTTCGATAAAATTCACAGCGCCAAGCTTAGTGGCTCTAACTGCAGATTCTATCGTGCCTTTTCCGGAAATCATAACAACCGGGATATATGGATGATTACGTCGAAAGATTTCGAGTAAGTCCAGCCCGTCGTACTGTTCGTCCGGACCAAACTCAATGTCGAGAAATATCAAACTGATTTGCTTGAAAAAACGCTCAACTCTGTTTATTGCATCTGTAGGATTGGAAACTACCTGAGTCTGAAATCCGTTAGATTCGACAATCTCTGCTATCGTCGTTGCAAAATCAACATTATCATCTACTATTAATACTCTCATTTTAGTTCGTACTTTGGTTTACACTAATAAATTCTTCCAATCTTTTATATATTGCTTTGAACTCTCGATTGCCTTGATTGTCATGGTTCGGATTCCACATAGCTCTAAATTTGTAATTCATACCCGGATTGATAAATTCGATAAAATGATTCGTATCAGCCGGTACATGCAGTGATTGAATTCGCAACATCACATTCATCAAATCCGAATAAAAACTGCAAAATGCTTCGGCATCTTCGATAGTTGCAATTAAATCTCCCTCCACAGTATTGCTTTGAGTGGCGCCTTTATGAATTTTTCTGTCGCTTGTCAAAGTGTAATTATTTCCCTTCATATCGCCTTTGATGATTTTGCCCCAATGAATCTTAAAATCCTTGTCTTTATCACTCAGACATTCAGTACTTTTCTGTGCAGAACTGCAAGAAATGAGAATCGTTAATATTGATAGCAACAGTATTTTCTTCATAAATTAAACTCCATATTTTGAGATAAAATCATCAAATCTTCTAATACATTTTTCTTTGCCGATTAGCTGCATTGTGTCGAACATTCCGGCACCATTTGGCTTTCCGGTCAAAATCAATCTCAATGGGTGAATTATTTCGCCCATCTTTTTATTTGACGATTTAGAATATTCTTTCGTAACAGCAGCAATTTCATCGTGCGAAAAGCTGTCCAAATTTCGGTAAATTTCAATCAAAGGTAAAATCAGATTGCGTGTGTCCGAATTCCAATGTTTAGCAAGATACTCGCTATCAATTGGATAATCATCAACGAACATGTAACTTGCAAAAGTCGGGATTTCGCTGACGAAAATCACCCGTTCGCGGAATAAATGGGCAATCGCCGCAGTTTTTGTGCTATCTTTGGAATTATATCCATGTTTAGCCAATTCGCTTTCGAGCATAGTGCCGAGCGATTCAGCGGGCAAATCTTTCAAATATTGCTGCTGCATCCAATCCAATTTTGCAGTATCGAAAACAGCGCCACCCTTGTTCACTTTTTCGAGATTGAACAAACCGATTAGCTCCTCGATTTCGTAAATTTCGCGGTCTGCAGTCGGATTCCAACCCAATAGGGCAATGAAATTGACAAACGCATCGCGGAGATAGCCCTTTTCGCGGAAATCTTCAACTGCGACCGAGCCTTGTCTCTTGCTGAGTTTGCTCTTGTCGTGATTTAACAAAAGAGGCAAATGTGCAAATTGCGGTGTCAGCCATCCGAAAAATTCATACAGCAAAACATGCTTAGGCGTTGATGGCAGCCATTCCTCGCCACGGATGACGTGCGTAATGCCCATTGTATAATCATCAACCACATTAGCGAGGTGATAAGTCGGGAAACCGTCTGATTTGAGCAAGATTTGGTCATCAATATCATTCGTGTTGACGGAAACATCGCCACGAATTAAATCTTGGAAGCGAACTTCGTGATTTTCGGGAACATTGAGCCGCACGACGTATTCTGCACCGTTTGCGAGCAATTCTTGAGTTTTTTCCGGTCCCAAAGTGAATTGATTTTTCATCACTTTTCGGTCGTACTTTGTGTCGAAGGAATCAGTCTTGCTTTCGCGCATCGCTGCAATCTCATCTTGAGTATCGAAAGCATAGTAGGCATGACCGCTGCCAATCAACTCAGCGACGTATTTTTGGTAAATCGCCAAACGTTCGGATTGGACATAAGGACCGAAATCGCCACCTATATCAGGACCTTCGTCATATTCGACGCCAGCCCATTTCAGCGAATCTATCAGCATTTCGGTAGCATTTTCCACCAATCGCGTGCGGTCGGTATCTTCAATTCTCAAAATCATCGCACCGCCATACTTTCGTGCAAACAAATAGTTGTACAACGCCGTACGCAAGCCCCCAACGTGCAAGTAGCCCGTAGGTGATGGTGCAAATCTAACTCTAACTTTCATCAATTTTATTTTCTCAATTTTACATTTTTACGAATACGCAAAATAACTAAATTTTTCCACATTTCTTATGAAGTCAATCAGATTAGGGTGTATTTTGGTGAGGTTAAATTTTAGATGTGTCACATTGAAAATCCCGTAAGGGAATAAATGTAAATAACCCCGTATGAAATGCGGGGAAAGAAATCGCGACATATTCAACAATCCCGTAAGGGATTAAATGTAAATAACCCCGTATGAAATGCGGGGAAAGAAGCATATGAACATTTTCAAACCACGAAGTGGTTAAAAATGAATAACCCCGTATGAAATGCGGGGAAAGAAGCATATAAACATTTTCAAACCACGAAGTGGTTAAATATGAATAACCCCGTATGAAATGCGGGGAAAGAAGCATATGCAACCTATTTACAAGCCTGATGGGCTTACTGTCTTGTGAATTTCAACAACTGACCGTAAAACACGCTCTCCATTTCATACCGTCTTTGTAACAACTGACAGGACAAAAGATATTAATAGTAAATCCAATGCAAGCGAATTTCATTTTTTGTATTGTATTCTATTGTAGGGAAAGGAAGTTTGATGAAAGTTAAACCAGCTAAAATCGTTTTCAGAAAATCGGAGTCGGTTTCAATTTTAGTCCAATCAATATCTAAAGATACTACAAATTTTCTGTATCTCTCTGTTTGAGGTATTTTGACTCCATTATATTCGGTTATATTATATTGTTCACCAAACATTCCTCCTGCACCGTATCCAAAAGCAAAATTAATCCATTTAGGAATACTTGTATTGGGAAATATTTTTGAAATTGGGAAAGAAAGCCAATAAGTATGCCCATTATAATCCTTGAAAATCCTATTAAAAGAATTCGTCCCGAGATAGCCATTTGATATTTTTGAATATGGTGATTGCCAATATGAAAATTTATATTTAATGATTTGTTCATCGCAAAGCAATTGTTGACTCAGTACTAATCCAGAGCCGATAGAGTTTGCTATGATATCACCCCAAGAAAAGCCATTGTCCTGATGTATCCCATCCATGATTTCGATTGGAGTTTGCATCACAAAACCTAATGTGCCGCCAAAAAGTAATGCTTCGCTCTCGGTTATGCCCATTTCTTTTAGCCCGTGATACCCTACATAGCTATAAAAATATGCACCAAACATATGTCCGAATTTATCAACTTGCAAATAACCACTATTGTCGTTTCTTATGTGAAACGGCACAATCTCTTTATCTTTGAACCAAGTTTTGCTGAGCACATACATTGAAAGTGCATAATATGCACTTGTTAATGCAATTGCTTTATATAATGTTTTGCTATTAATTTGACTCGAATCCCTAATCACTTGATTATTCTCCGGGTTCGCTTTAAGGGATTGACAGCAAAGGCTGTAACAAACCAACGTATAAATGAAATATCTTTTTATAATATTGACCATTTTGAATGTTTAAATTAATTTTCAAACAAAAATCCTTAACTTACGGATTCTCAATTCAGATACAACAAAATTAATCAATATTGATTGATAATCCAAATAATTATGAATATGTCAATCAAAATACAAAGCTCCCCGTCCCGTCAGGTGTTACATCGTTTATGCCGTTTCTATGCGACCTCTTCGAGGTCGAATGTGTAGCATTAACAATTTTGCTATAAACATGTGACTCCTTCGGAGTCAAGAGGGATTCATTAACATTTTTGCTATAAACATGTGACTCCTTCGGAGTCAAGAGGGATTAGTTTATGCTATCTTCACAATCCCACGAATAAAACCGTGGGTTATATTTCTTTCTCCCTCTCCTTCGGAGAGGGTCGGGGTGAGGTTTCTTAGTTTTCCCACGGTTAAAATCGAGGGTATATTATGTTAACATATTTCAGGACAAAAAAAATACAACACACCCCCTAACCCCCTCTTGATAGAGGGGGGACGGGTTTTGAGGTGTTTTCTTACGGTTGGTTCTTGTACAAGAAGACTTCTTTTTCGATTACCGAAGCGGAACCGAACACTCCGTAACCGCCTTTGATGCTGTTTAAGAGTGGGTCGGTGGAGGTTGATTGTGTGAAATACAAATTCTTGAACCAATTGAGCATGTTCGGGTCGGGATTGAACATTGCAAGAGTTTGCAGCCCAAACCACTTGAATGCAAACCATACTGCCGCAGTTTCTGTGTTGCCGATTAATCCCCAATTTGTTACATTTTTATATGTGAAATCGAAGTCCTTGTTTTTGCTCAAAAAGTTGTAGCAACGGCGATTCGGTTCGTCTGTAGCGGGAGTTAAGTATTTTCCGTAATTTAATGTATCTAAGTGCATTGTGCGAACCAAGAAATAATTGACGCTATCAACTTTAGTCCACGAAATCTTGAGCGAATCCACAGCTTCCAATGCCAAAGTGTCCTGCGGGTAATAAAATGGTGTTTTGGGTTCGTCAATCCATGCAAATGTTTTGGGCGTTTTGGTGGATGATGTTATTATTTTTCCGTCGGGAGTCGTAATTTTTAACTCATATAAAGTCTCTGCTTTGACTGTATCGTCCAATTCGGGATAAAAGTAGCCCGGAGTTTCGCCATCTTGATATTCGAGCATAATAGTTTTGCCGTCGTAGGTTAGTTGCACCACAGCATCTTTAATCAATCCGCTCTCCGGATTATATTTGTCGGCAATTGATTGAGTATTTCTGAGAATTATTCCTCGAATCGGTTCGCCAACAATCAAATATCCTTCGACATATTTATCTTGAATATAATCATTCGGTGCAGGGTCTTCGCATGACGCAATAATTGATATTAATCCAACAAATATTGCAATTTTAAAATAATTATTTAAATTTTTCATTGTTTTTTCTCCTAATTAAAATTTTAATTCAAATGAAAATGTCGGGATAATCGGCAATAATTTAATATCCTCTACTATCGTCTCGTCGCCTTCGGTGTCATAAATCCTCATCAAAATATCTCTTCGATTATATACATTGTATATATCAAAATTAATTTTAAACGGTAATTTGAACAAAGAAGTGATGTAGCTTGCGTTTAAATTTAATTGGTGCGAATTCGGCATACGCAATCCGTAGCGTTGTGATGGGATAACTTTGCCCCATCCGTGATTGTCGCCCGGCATACCTGTTTGGAATCGAGACGTAGCGCCGGTGTATGATTGTCCGCTTTGGTACATAAAGGTTGCCCCTACATTCCATTTTTCGTTAATTTGATATTGAGCAACGATTTTCAAGTCGTGGCGACGGTCATATTTGGGTCTGAATTCTTCGCCATTATTTATACTGTCAAATTTGGCATAAACCCATCCTAAGCCATAGCCTATCCATCCGGCTAATTTGCCGAATTGCTTTTGGAGGAAAATTTCGCCTCCATATGAATACCCTACGCCTGAAAAGAATATATCTTTGACATCTGTACCTTCAAGTGTTGTTTTATTAACTTCACTGATATTCTCCAAATCCTTGTAGTAAAAGTCAACGTTTAGATTGTAATCGGGGATGGGTTCTGTTTCGAAGCTAAGGATATAATGATATGCCTTGCTTGGGTCAACAGTTTTATCGGTAGGAACCCAAGTGTCGAATATCGAAAAGTTTTCGTCTCCTGCCAATCTCAAGTATTGGTGAAATATACCCCAAGATGCTTTGACGGCATACTTGTCGGAAATTTGGTATCGTAGTGCAATTCTTGGGTCGAAAAGTGAATGCTCCGAATAATCCCAAAAATTCCATCTCAAACCGGTTTGGAGCGAGAACAGTTCGGTGATTTTATAGTTGATTTGCGCAAAAGCACTATAAACCCAATCGTGATAGAGCATATTCATTATGCTACCGTCGTTGGTGCCTTCTTCGATTTCGCTATCATCGCCGCTAAAATTACGAGTATATTTGAAAATGTAATTTGTAACATCAATTCCTGTAACGGCTGTCAAATTATCGGAAACAAACCATTCCAATTTTGTTTTGAAAGAATAATCTGTTATCGAATTATTCATCGAAACTATAAAGCCGGATGCTTCTTGTCTGAAACCTTGGCTATAATAGCTCGAAGTCAGATTATTTACCATAAACAAATTATCGGCAAGTATTCTGGTCCATCTCATAGAACCGGCTTTGTTGCCCATGAAAAGATTCATCGTCACGCCGCTTGCATCAAAATCGAAGTTGTCATCGCTCAAAAATCCGCTCAAAAATACTTTGTCATCATCCCCAAAATCTTGTGTAACTTTAGCGTTTAGGTCGTAGAATCCAAAATCGGGAATCGGGTTTTCGGGGTCTGTGTCTATCAATCCTTTGATTAGGTCAAAGTACGTGCGGCGACCGCTTACGAACCATGAGCCATTTCCAAGAGGACCTTCGAGAGCAAGTTTTGATGAAATTATACCGGCTGAAAGCATCCCTTCGAATTCATTCCGATTGCCATCTTTTTGGGTGATATTCAATACCGAAGACAATCGGCTGCCGTATTCCGCCGGATAGCCACCTTTGATTAGTTCGACATCTTTGATTGCATCGGAGTTGAAAGTAGAGATGAATCCAAACAAGTGCGAAGGATTATACACTGTGGAACCATCTAAAAGCACAAGGTTTTGGTCCGGCGAACCGCCACGAATGTACAATCCGCTGGACATTTGAGATGAAGTCAACACACCGGGCAACATCTGAATAGTTCTGAACACATCAGATTCGCCGCCGATGCGAATTTCTTTGATTTGTTGAATCGGGATATTGACTTTGCTAATCGAAATTTGTCGAGCTTCGACATCGCGGTCAGCAACAACAGAAATTTCTTCCGTTGTGATATTAAGTCCTTTCAGAACGATGTCCTTTCTCTCCCTAATACCCTTTGTCAGGGTGATTTTCTCCTCATAAGGAGTATAACCGACAGAAGTAACGCGTATAGTGTATTCACCGGCAATTATAGGGCTGATTGAATAGTAGCCCAATTTGTTAGTGTAGGCTCCCTTCTTTGAGTCTTTCAACACAACAGTAGCTCCGATGAGAGTTTCACCGGTACGTTCGTCTTTCACATATCCACTTATTGCTGCTTCATCGCCGAGCAGCACCGCTATGTCTTGGCTCATTACATTTTTTTGAGCCGCTGTCATAATTATTAATGCCGACATAAACATTAATAATGACTTATTTTTTAAGATTTTTAAAGTCTTTATCATAACCACTTTCGTAAGGTAAATAAAAAATCCAATCCTAATACGTTGAGATTTTCAAAAAGTTATACTTTTTTTAGATACTATTTAATTTAAAAATTTTAGTAGATTTGCATATTGAAATTAGTTTTTATACAATTTAGGTTTTTGAGATGGGAAAGAAAGATTATTTGAATGAATTTGACGACAAAGCAGTAAATAAAGATGTGAATAAGATTATCATGGTTGTTTCTCTGTTAGTCTTGGTTGCAGCTACTATAATGATATACATCTACATTTCATTCGACGAGCCCGTTGAATCCGAAACTGTAATAACTGATGAATTGAAGAGTAAAGCAAAATTCATGGATTCATTGCGTCAAGGTGTGCAGAAAGAAGCTTTACCTGAAAAGTATGATGAAGATGAAATACGGATTGTAGTGAGCGAAGAGATGCTATACGAAAGAGCCACTCATAAAAAAGATGATGTTTCGGCTGTGAAATACACTATTTCTTATGATGTGGAATTGCAAACTGTCGTGGAAAAAGTGGCTTTCGTATTGGACAAACTCAGCTTGCCGGTTCAGAAATCCGAAACTGAAAGTACAGTTACATTCGAAACTGATTATTATGATGCTTTCAACAAAACCCCGAAGTCTCCCGTAAGATTCAAATACCAAGTTGAAATAGATAAAGCATCGCCGAAAAATGTGAGAATGCTTTATTACTACCAAAAAAACGATAATCCCCCAAATGAAGGCTTGACAGATGCAAATGATTACTTTAACAATACATTTGTAGCTAAAATCAAAGAAGCCTTTTAGCTCGATTCGTTTTTCGGCTTTGCTTCGATACCAATTTCGCAAATTTGGAATCGTCCATTTATAATAAGTATATCATTACAAGCGGCAACAAACATGAAAATAATATCAGTAATCGGCGGTACAGGACTTATCGGCACACGTTTAGTAGAGTCACTCTTAAGCTCAGGCTATGGAGTCCGGCTTTTTGTTCGCTCGCTCGAATCCGCACGAAGCAAATTTGATGATAGAGTTGAAATTATTGAATGGAAAAATGATGTTGCCTATCTCTCCACTTTTTTGAGTGGCAATTTCGGGATAATAAATTTAGCCGGAGCTCCTCTTGCAGATTCCAAATGGACGGAAGAGTATAAAAAAGAAATCATTCAAAGCCGAACTAAAACTACAAGTTTGATAGTCAATGCAATTGAAATCGCAACCGAAACTCCCAAAATATTGATTAATGCTTCTGCAATTGGAATTTACGGCTCACAAGGGGCAAATTTTTTGACTGAAAGAAGCGATACCGGGAATGATTTCTTAGCACAAGTATGCAAAGCATGGGAGCATGAAGCACTGAAGGCTCAAAGCCAAACCAGAGTTGTCGTCCTGAGAATTGGCATTGTGCTATCTGCCAATGGTGGCGCCTTAGAGAAATTACTTCTCCCGTTTAAATTATATGTAGGTGGAGCTCTTGGCGATGGCAAACAGTATTGGTCTTGGATACATATTGATGACCTCGTGGCAATGTTTGCTTATGCACTATTAAACGACACTATGACAGGTGTTTACAATGCGGTGGCTCCGAATCCGGTCAAAGTGGACGAATTCGCAAGAATTTTAGGCAAAGTAATGGGCAAACCGTCATTCTTCAAAGTACCCAAATTCCTTCTTAATGCCCTTTTAGGCGAATCTGCCGAAATGGTTCTGTCGTCGCAAAACGTCTCGGCACACAAGATTTTAGACAAAGGCTTTCTGTTCAAATTCCCTGAATTAAAAGAGTCGCTCAGAGATTTGCTCAAAAACTCTGAATAAAGTGATTTATAATTCCCGGAATTAGTATAATCATCATTATGATTCCCGTTAGTGCACCGTAAAAATGGGCGTCATGATTGATGTTGTCGTTTGCTCTTTTAGCTGCAAAATAGCTCCACAACAAGTATAAAATTCCAAAAATCCATGCAGGAATCGGTATCGGTACAGGGAATATCATTATTCCGGCATTGGGCATCACCATTATCGAAGCAAAGAGGATGCCCGATATTGCACCCGAAGCCCCAACACTACCATAACTATAATTGTCCTTATGCCTGATGACAGTCGGGACTGAACTTAGTACCAAACTAACTAAGTAGATTATCAAAAAATTTAAAGAACCAATTATTTGCTCCAATGCGAAGCCGAAAAAATAGAAAGTCAACATGTTGAATAATAAGTGCATCAAATCGGCATGAAGAAATCCGGACGTTATGAGCAAATAAAATTTCTTTTCGTGCACAACTTTCGGAGGACTCAGCACCCAAGCGTAGTACAGCTTGTTGTTTTTGTAAAGAGTATATAAACTGATTAAGACTGTAACTGCAAATATTACTATTGCAACCGGAGAATTTTCTATATCCATAAACTTTTACTCGTCTAATACGTATTTAACATAATTGTGTAAACTTGTTATATTGATTTTTATTGACACACTTTGGAACTATTTTTTGTATTTTCGTAAAAATTTGTGGTGTTATGAAGTATTAATGAGACTAATTGTATTAATAGTTTTAACGATTTTTGTTTCGAGCACAGTGTTGCATTCGGAACAGGTAGCCTATACATTAAAGGACAATAGCCTCAAAGTATCAATTACAGACCTCTACACAAACTGTTGTTCTGCATATATTGGCGATTATTCAATTAATCAAACAGAAAATACCATAAGGATTGTAGTCACAGATACTTCAAACCAGCTTTGCAGATGTATGTGCAACATTGACTTGGAATACACCGCTACAAGTATCCAAAAGGGCAAATATAAAGTATTCGTCTATCTTGACGAACTCAAAAAGTTCGGCTATCCGAAGGACATTAGGCGATTGATATCCAGACACGACATCGAATTCGCTAAAGAATGTTTGGAAGAGGAATTGCAAGGTAAGCTCACTCAAAGCGTTTGCAAAACCACAAATAGCGTCATCAGCCGTAGCGAAATGAAATCTGAAATAGAAGTATTCCCCAATCCGTCTAATTCAATGGTGACAATACGCTTTTATTTGAAAGAGCGTAACGATGTTGAAATAAAAATACTAAACTTCTTGGGGAAAGATTTGATGACAATGGAATATACAGGATTGCCCGAAGGAGTCAACACAGTTTCATTTAGTGCCGGAGATTTGCCCTCGGGAATGTATCTCGGCAAATTGATGACAAAAAGTGGAAATGTCAGTTCATTTAAAGTTGTTTGGTCGAAATAAATCATGAAAATACTTCTAATTTTAGGCTTAATATTAAGCTTCTTTCTCTTGCTTTTCGCACTTGGCATCAGATTCATCAAAGGGATTTTGAAGCCTTTTACCGGATTTGGCGCTCCTAAGCAGGCTCGTACCGACAAAAGCAAAGAAATCATCTACCAAAAGGACGACATCGTGATAATGAAAGGCGATGCCGACAACTCTACCAAAAGCTAAATTAATCACTTTAATTCCGGCTATGCTTTGAATTCCATCAATCCCGATAAGATTGCACTTTTCGTCTTATGTTATTTGCGACGGCATCATCGTCAGCCAATTTTATACGAGCCAAAACCATCGAATTACATCGTACTCTGAGAAATAAGAAAAAAAAATGAAAATTATTTTTCTTCCAAAAATTAATATAAATCTTTTATAAATAGCAGAAAATATTTTATATATTTTCAGCATTATTATGATGCTTTCAATGCACATAGAGTGAATGTAAATAATTGCAAAAATTCATTACAAATAAAATTTATATAATCATATAGACCATAGATATATCAAGACGATATAGTTGTTCATAGCAACACCTCGATTAAAAATAATGATTCAGTTAATAATTCAAGTGAACCTAAATAATATGCAACCCTAATAATTTTATTAAGTAGTTATTTTTGATTAACATTGGTTCATTATACTTGGCGATGTCCATGAACACTAATAAAAAAAACTTAAAAATAAAATGTAACAAATCAAAATTTCATTTGTTATTTGCATATAGAAAGAGTACTGAAATTGAAAAACATTTCATATTTATTGACAAAGATTGGAGGATTTATGAAAACCAAATTTACCCTATTGATAATCATGGGTATATTTCTTGCAGGATTTATTCACAATGCCGCAGTCGCCCAAGACGATTTAGTTGATTCATTTAAAGATAATCTACCACAATTACTGAACTCAAATAATGCAGGCACCTTGTTCTGGATAACCTTTCACCCATGTTACGAGGATACCGGTCCCAATAATGCCTTACGTATTTATGTGTCATCCGCAGTTGCTACAACAGTAACTTTAGAAATACCGGGATTGGCAATTACAAGGCAAAAGGTCACCATTCCAAATGACGTTATTGAGTTTCGTTTACCTGTAGCAGAAGGTCAAGCTTATTCTAAGGGTGGTCAAATGTCAGGACCTCCTCAACCGGCTCAGGTATGGGAAGGTAGAGCAATCAAGCTTAGTGCTGATTATCCGATTATTGTTTATGGCGTTACTCGTTACCAATATACATCAGATGGTTATTTAGCATTACCTGTTAGTTCTTTGGGAAAGAAGTACCAGGTTGCTTCTTATGAAGACCCTACTGATAATACTAATCAATACTTTCCATCATTTACAAGTATTGTAGGTGCTTATGATAACACAAAAGTAACATTTCGTCTTGGTGGCTTCGAAAACGCGATGGTTCCACTTTTAAGTGGAGATACACTCAGAGCAAATGAAGTAATAAGAGCTACATTGAACGAAGGTGACATATTGTTGATTCCCGGGATTGGTCCTTTCAACGACCTAACCGGAAGTACAATTAATGCAACAAAACCGGTTAACGTACTTTCCGGAAGTTTTTGTGCCTATATTCCATCATTTACACCAGCTTGCGACTTTATTATTGAACAGGAATTACCGGAAAATATTTGGGGTAAGAAGTATCACGTAACACCTATTCAAGGCAGAAAAAAATATGGAATTATAAAAATCTTTGCCAAAAAGCCTATGACTCAATACTATTTCGATGGCTTACCTTCAGGTACTATTCAAAGCGCCGGTGGTCTGAGAAGTAGAGGGTGGATTGAAACTCGTACAGGAGCTGACGATTTTCCGCGCCCCGTTGTTGTTTCCGCCAATGAGGCTATAAACGTTGTGCAATATAATCCCGGTCAGAATGATGATGGCGTTGAAAATGACCCATTCCAATTGCAACTTTCACCGCTTGAACAATATCAAACTGAAATCGTTTTCAACACTCCCGGTATTCGCGGTGGTTTTGGATTTAAAGATAATTTTGTAAATATTGCATATAAAGCTACTATTGATGGCGGTCTACCTCAAGACATGGAAATAGCAGAAGTTGTTGACGGACAATTCAGATGGATTGCTCTCGAAGCATATTCGGGCAATCCGGGAACTGCTTTTAATGATCATGATGTTGACGGTAGAAAATATTATTCAAAAACTATCAGATTGTTATATGACGGTGTTTACAAGCTTCGTGCAAATGACCCATTCGTAGCTTATGCATATGGTTATGACTGGTATGACTCATATGGCTTCCCGACTTCAGTCGCAACTGCTGATTTGGAAACACCTGATACATTAGCACCTTATGTCACTTTCATGCAAGTATGCTCAGGTGATGTCGCGGGTGAAGTGATTGATGAACCACGTATTGATCCCGAAAATCGCTCGAATCTCGGTTTGATATATATGGATATTCCAAATAGTTATAATTTCTCGTTTGATGTCGAACCTTATATAATGGGTACGACACCAATGACTACATGGACTTTAACTGTAAATGATGAAACTTTAAACGGTGTAGCTAATCTTGTATTTATGGATAGAGCCGGTAATAGAAAAGATACAATGATCGAACACTATGCTCTTAGCCCAACCTTGTCTCCATATCAAGAAAATTACGGTACTTTCAAAATCGAGTCCCCTCCTACAACGGAAAGTAGAACCTTTACTTTACGTAACGAGGGTGAAAGAGAAATCGGAGACAGATACAGTATATATGTTACACTTGATTCAAAAATTGCTGAAGACAAGCCTAACGACATTTTCGGATATCAAAACTTTGATTTGATTGGTTTGGAAAATGTAAATTTAGCACCATTGGCAGTCGGCGCAGAAGTCAAATTTGATGTCGTTTTCACAGCTAACGTGGAAGGCTATTTCAAAGATTCTGTTGGAGTACTTGTTATCGAAAACTCCACCGGCGACACTTGTGTATTTACCTATTTTGCTTTAGTAGAAGCGTTCATTGGATATCCTTATATCAATGCGACCGACCACGATTTCGATTTACAAGTCGTTAATTCTCGCTCTAATACTATTGATTTGATTTTGGAAAATCCAAATGTGGCTCCGTATAAAGCAACTACTGACCTAAAAATTATTGGATTAGAATTGACAAACGGTCTTGGTATCAAAGGTACTGATGAAATTTTCGAATTCGAGATGATTGGTTTCGACCTAAGTACACTTAGCGAATCAAATCCGATTAGACTTAAGCCCGGAGAATTCCGTACACTTAGAGTCAGCTTTAAGCCTGCTATGGTTCAAGATTATTCCGGTACAATCACATGGATTGCAGATACTCAAACTCCTGATCATTTAACTGAATTACTCGGTCGCGGTATCCAACCCGGTTTGATTGTAAATGGCGAAAATTGGTTAGAAAGACTTGTTGACCCCAACTCTTATATTAATAAAGGCGGAGTTTACACATTTGCACCATACGCGTCTGCAAATAACGCAATTACATTAGAAAACAACGGTTCTGCTGAAGTTACAATTAATAGTGTGACTATAGCAGAGAATATACTCGGAAGTGCATTCAAAACTGATGACGGGCAAGATTTGTCAGACCCGAATGTTTTAACAGGAATATTTGGAAATATGAAAATTGCTCCGAATTCCAAACGTACTATCCCTGTGTATTTCCACCCAACTACAAATGGCGATCATAGTTTAGTCCTAACATTCAATAGTGATGCTCCTGATGACCCAACAAGCACATTACGCGGCATTGGGATATTCCCACGCACAAGCTCTGAAGACTTTGATTTCGGTCATATGATTGTCGGTACAACTAAGAAAACAGGTTCGGTAAAATTCACAAACAATGTTTGGGAAAATGACCACGATGTTGTTATTACAGATTTCGTAGAAAATACTGTTGGTGGCGCTACTTTCTCTGAATTTGGCGGTAATGGTATCTTCCGCTGGGATCGTAATGGTATTACTGACCAAAACGGCAATGCAGTTGTATTCCCAATTACATTAGCACCGGGTGAATTTGTAATCGTTCCCGGCGAATTTGAAGCAGTAACATTTGGTTCATTCGAAGTAAGTTTGACGACTGTTTCTGATGCTGAATTTGAAGTAACTTCAGTTTGGACAGGGACTGCAGAAGTCGAAGGTTCGAGCATGAAAGCTGCTGAAGCAGTTACTTGTATCAACCGTCCGATACTCATGAGAGCATCAATTACAAACGAAGGTTCGGAAGAACTTACTGTAACCGGGCTGACAGTTACAAATGATGATGGAATCG
>PGYU01000004.1 GCA_002839825.1 Ignavibacteriae bacterium HGW-Ignavibacteriae-1
ATTGCAAGAGGGACCGTGAACATTATTATAAACGGGTCACGGAAGCTCTCGAATTGTGCTGATAATACCAAATAAATCAGTATCAAAGCAAGTGCAAATATGAAAACCAAGCTCGAAGCACTTTCACGGTAATCTTTCGATGGTCCATCTAATGATGTGTACATCGTTTCATCTAATACACTTCGGGAAATTCTTTCCATCACTTCGATTCCGTCCGCAATGGTTTTTCCGTCTGCTAAAGATGCTGATACTGTCGCCGAAGCAAATCTATCAAACCTGAAAAGTTGTGGGGGAGAGCTAGTTTCCGAAACTGTCACTACATTGTCGAGTTGTATCAATTCTCCACGATTATTTCTGACATAAATAGATTTCAAATCGAGCGGTGTATTTCTATTTTGTCGTTCCAGTTGCCCGATTACCTGATATTGCTTCCCGTCCATCACAAAAAAGTCGAACCTTGCACCACTAAGAGTCAGCTGCAATGTTTGAGCAATATCAGCGATTGAAAGACCTAAATCGCGAGCTTTCATACGGTTGATATCTACTTGCAGTTCGGGTTTGTTGAATTTCAAATTTACGTCAGCTTGTGCAAATGTTGCATCATTCATGACACTATCCATAAAAATCGGGATTATGGTTTTCAATTTTTCCAAATTTGGTGCTTGCAAAACATATTGCACAGGCAATCCGCCTCTGGATGAACCGATTGATTGTTCTTGAATAACAAAACTTCTTGCATCGGGTAGTTGTGGCAGTATTTTCTGAATATTTTGAGCCACTTGCTGTTGCGTAGCTTCTCGCTCGTCCGGTTCACTCAACATCACGCGTATAAAACCGCTGTTCACGGAGCTTGATGCACCAAATCCGGGCGAAGTAATCGATATTAAAGTTCTCTTTTCGGGTATTTTTTCATCCAGCAAATCAACTAAATCATTCATGTAAGTCTCCATGAAATCATAGCTTGTGCCTTCCGGTGCGGTAGATAGCACACGAAGTGAACTACGGTCCTCAACCGGAGCTAATTCGCTCGGAAGTTGACTTCCGAAAAAGTAAATCGCTCCCATTGCTACGAGAATAATAGGGAAAGACAACCAGCGGCGCTCCATGAACCAATCAAGTGAGTCTGAATAATTTTTTGACATTGAAACGAAAAATGGTTCCGTGGCTTCGTAGAATTTATTATGTTTAGTTCTTTTTTTCAAAATTTTCGTTGCAAGCATCGGTGTCAATGTTAAGGCAACGAACGATGAAATTATAACTGCGCCTGCTATGACAATGCCAAATTCCCTGAACAACCTTCCTGTAAGCCCTTCGAGAAACAAAATAGGCATAAAAACCGATGCCAGAGCTATTGTAGTAGCTATTACAGCAAAAAATATTTCCGCAGCTCCTTTGACTCCTGCTTCTTGGGGAGACATTCCGAGTTCGATTTTTTTGTAAATATTTTCGAGTACAACAATGGCATCGTCCACTACTAATCCGATTGCAAGTACAATTCCAAGTAGTGTGAGAACATTAATCGAAAAATTAAATAAATACATTATGAAAAAGGAGCCTATCAAAGCAATTGGAATTACTATTACAGGTATTATAGTCGTTCGCCAATCTCGCAGGAAGAAAAATATTATGAAAATCACCAATAAGAAAGCTATGAAAACTGTTTGGACTACTTCGTCTATTGATTGTCTAATAAAAGTTGTTTGGTCGAATCCTATGCCGATTTCGATATCGGAAGGCAAATCTTTTTTGATTAACTCTATTCGGCGGTAAAATTCATCAACGATTTCGATATAATTGGCTCCGGGCTGAGGAATCAGAACTACCCCAACCATAGGTATCTTATCTCGTTTTAATAATGTTCGTTCGTTTTCGGGGAATAACTCGGCTCTACCGACATCTTTGAGTCTGACTATACCGTTTCCGTCTTGTTTGATAATTAAATCATTAAATTCATTAACTGTAGTCAATCTGCCTAATGTCCTGACGGTTAATTCCGTGTTTTGCCCTTCGATTCTGCCTGTCGGCAGTTCAACATTATTTCGGTTTAATGCCTCGCGAACGTCTAAGGGCGTCATTTCAAAAGCGGCTAATTTATATTGATTTAGCCACAATCTCATCGAATATCGTTTTTGCCCCCATATTCTTATTTCGCTCACTCCGTCAATTGTCTGAAGCCTCTCTTTGAATACATTTTCAGCTATTGCAGACAAATCAAGCAAAGAACGTGTTTCACTTTTAATATTCAGAAAGGCTATCGGGCTTGCATCTGCATCAGCTTTACTGACTGTTGGAGGGTCAGTGTCCGGCGGTAAATTCCGCTCTGCTCGAGAAACTCTGTCCCGAACGTCATTTGCAGCAGCTTCCAAATCTACATCAATATTGAATTCTACTGTTATTGTGCTTCTGCCGTCACGGCTGACTGATTTGAGCGACCTGATACCTGCTATACCGTTAATTGATTCTTCGAGTGGTTCGGTGATTTGCGTTTCCATTACATCAGCATTTGCACCGGTGTAATTTGTTGAAACAGTAATGATAGGCGGGTCAACGCTGGGATACTCGCGCACACCAAGAAAAGTATAGCCGATTGCTCCAAACAAAACTATTATAATGGACATAACAGTAGCTAAAACTGGTCTCTTAATGCTTATTTGGGATAAACTCATATTTTTATTGATTTTTTGATATATCTACTTTCATTCCGGGACGCAACATCATTATACCTGAGGTAATCAACGAATCTCCGGTTTGCAATCCGTCGGTAATGCTGACATGTGTTTCATTTCTGAATCCTGAACTGACTTTGCGAATTACAGCTTCTCCATTTTCATAAACATAAACCTTGTCAGATTCTAAATCCGGAATGAGCGCCTGCGTTGGTATCATAAATAATTCTTCTTTCGTATCTTTGATTAATTCCACTTCTACATATGTCCCGGGGAAAATACGGTCTATATTTCTGTATTCCGCTCGCAGTCTTACAGTTCTGGTTGACCTGTCAATTCTTGGTTCTATTACATAAACTTTTGCCGTATGCACTTTGTCACTTGGTGGTACTTTGAATTGAACATTTTGTCCGGCTTTGATTTCCGTGGCATACCGTTGTGGAATTGTAAAATCAAGCCTGAGTCTGTCAATAATTTGCAATGTTGTGATTACTTTTTCAGGTGATACAATTGCGCCATTGCTGATTTCCCTAATTCCCAAAATCCCTGAAAACGGGGCACGAATCTCAGTTTTATCAATCATCGCCTCGATATAACTAACCGTGGCTCTTTGCATATTAAGCTCATTCAAGGAAATTTCGTACTCTTCTACACTGATTCCCTTTTTGTCGAGTAATTGCTTTTGTCGGGATTCGATGCTCTCCAAAAGTTTGATTCTCTCTTTCGAACGTAGTAGTTCCGCTCTCAAATCAGAATCATTCAACTTCACCAAAATATTGCCTTTCTGGGTGTTGCCGCCTTCTTTGAAGTTGATGTTTGTTACTCTGCCGCTGATTTCGGGTTTGATTTCCACTTCTTCAAATGGTGAGAGAGTACCACTAAGGACCAATTTGTCTTCGATGATTTCTTTTTGTACAATTTGGATTTGTACTCTCAAATTGGCTTGCTCTGTCTTTGTATTGTTCGGTTCTTTATCGGATTTTAATAATTTTGGTACTAATACAATTGCAACTAAAATTAAGATTATGCCGATTATCGTCGTGTATTTTATTACTTTAGAACTCATTAATTTTGTTTAAATTTTTAAAAAGATAGCGACGAATCAATATTGATTGTATTTATTAACTGAAAATGAATAAAATATGAAGAAAAATGAATTTATAAAACACGGTTATCAAATAATTGATAAAATTGCCGAATATTTGTCCGAAGCCGACAAATATCCTGTGCGTTCGCAAGTCAAGCCCGGGGAGGTCAGAAGCCAAATTCCGGCTTCTCCACCTAATGAAGGTGAAGATTTTGATGATATTTTGAAAGATTTTGATAATATCATTATGCCGGGTCTAACTCATTGGCAGAGTCCGAATTTTTATGCTTATTTCCCGGCAAACACAAGTTATCCTTCAATTTTGGGCGAATTGATGACATCGGGGTTGGGCGTTAATGCTTTTTCGTGGGAAACATCTCCCGCCGCTACCGAATTGGAAGAAACTGTTATGGATTGGCTGCGTCAAATGCTTGGTTTGAGCAATGATTTTGTAGGTGTAATCCAAGACACTGCCTCGACTGCAACAATATGCTCCATACTCACTGCTCGCGAAAAAATGTCAAATTTCGAATCCGGAAAAAAAGGCATCGGCGGTAAAATATTTCGCGTTTATGCTTCGACCGAAATTCACTCATCCATAGAAAAAGCTGTCCGAATTGCGGGAATCGGGACAGATAATTTAGTCAAAATACCTACCGATGAAAATTATGCTATGCGTTCAGATTTGCTCCGCGACGCTATTCAGTCCGATTTGAAGGCAGGATTCACACCAATGTGTGTAGTTTCGGCAATGGGTACGACCGGCTCTTTGGCATTCGATCCAATAGCAGAAAATTATGAAATTTGCAAAGAGTTTGGCTTATGGCACCACATTGATGCTGCGTATGCTGGAAGTGCATTCATTTTGGAAGAATTCAAGCATTTGTCCGAACTCGCTTCACTTTGCGATACTTTTGTTTTCAATCCTCACAAATGGCTTTTCATCAATTTCGATTTCTCTGCATATTTTGTCAAAGATGAAGAATCTTTGATTAGAACATTCGAAATTTTGCCCGAATACTTGCGTTACAAACGAGGTTCGGAAGTGAAGAATTATCGCGATTGGGGCATCCAATTAGGACGCCGATTCAGAGCCTTGAAAGCATGGTTTGTAATTCGCAGTTTCGGAGTTGACGAGCTAAAGTCTATTCTCCGTCATCATATTGCTTTGGGCGCCATGTTTCACGATTGGGTCAAATCGAACAAAGACTTCGAGGTGTTGGCTCCTGTAGTGATGAACGTTGTTTGTTTCCGCTTCCATCCTGTCGGAATTGACGATGAAACGCTTTTAAATAGCATTAATGTGCAATTGCTTGACGAAGTGAACTCAACAGGCAAGGTGTTTTTGAGCAAAACAAAGTTAAATGATATATTCACAATTCGCATGGTAACGGCTAATTTAAACGTCACCGAACAACACATTAGCGACGCCTGGAAATTAATTGTTGAAACTTCGGAAAATCTAATTCGTAAAACAAATTTACGCTGATATATTTACAAATAAATGAAACTAAATCGAGTTATTCTGATAATTGCTTTGCTTATGATTGCACTTCTTTGCAAATCATGCTTTCTAATCCCTATAGCACTTGTTGAACAATTGGATAGCTTGGAAGAATCGAGAATTACAAATGATTCGACCTCCAAGAGAGTTTACCTTAGCGGTAGCACCAGAATAGCCTCAGCAGATGATTTTTTTGATGAATACAGCAAGCAAATTGATTCCATTGCTTCAATCGCAATAGACGGCAAACCGGATACAACAAACATAGATTATCAAGTTAGGTCTGTCTCCACCAAAGGAGATACAGTCCACATTTATGTCGCTCCGCCTCCTGAAAAAAAAGCTATTGATTTGAAATTTGATATAATAAACGTTGATGATTCGAACTATCCTGATGAAATCAAAGTCAGAGCACTTGTTTACGATAACGAGGGCAAATATATCAGCGGGCTCGCTCCTCCATATCTTTCGGAAGGTAGAACTGTCGGCGATTATTGGAAAAGCGTTCATGATAGTTGTCGTGGCGATAATTACCAAATTGAAAAATTTGATGTTGTGGAAATCCGAGAGAGTGAAGCTCGCAAGCATGCCATAGCTTTTGCTTTAGACCATTCGCCGTCCATGGGAAATTACCGTATCGCTAAATTGCAAATTGCTGTTCAACGCTTGTTGCGTGCCATTAAACCCGGCGATGCAGTTGCTATCATCAAATTTGATTCCAAATTGCATACGGAAGTGGACTTGACTTATGAAATGTCATCAGCAATAAAAAAATTCGTGGTTGATAGCGGCAAATCAGGCAAATACGGTGGTGGTACCGCTCTATTTGATGCAGCAAACCATGGAATTAGCTTGCTGAACAAAGCGGACGATTCCTACAAAAAGGTGCTAATAGCGTTCAGCGACGGACAAGATAATTCATCAAAATCGAAGATTGACAGCTTGTTGCGATTTGCCAAAGCATCGAATGTCGAGATTTATTCAATCGCTTACGGAGCGGCGGATAAATCTCTCGAAACTATGGCTGAATACACCGGCGGAAGAATGTATCGGACATTGTCGTCAAACGAATTTCCATTTATTTTCAGAGATATTTATTTATTGCTCAAAAATTATTATTTGATTAGCTATCGTCCACCCGAATGTGACAATTTGCACAAAGTCAATGTTACGCTCGGCTCTGCAGACGGTCGCCTCACTTTCGATGCAAGCGGGCAGTATGATAGGAGCGTGTTCCAGAAATATTCTCCGGTCGGCACAATTGCAATTATGAATATCGAATTTGATTTCGGTAGCGACAAAATCGAAGCTGAATCATTTCCAATGTTGGATAAAATTGCCGATGCAATGAAAAATAATCCCAGTATGAAAATATTAGTCACCGGTCATACTGACGATGTCGGGAGCGATGACAGCAATTTGGCGCTTTCTGTGCGACGTGCTGTATCAGTCAAAGCGGCACTCGTCCAGCGTGGTATTGCCTCAGATAGAATCAAAACTGTGGGGAAAGGTGAAAAAATACCGATAGTGCCCAATACTTCGGAGGAAAATCGCAGAATTAATCGCCGAACCGAATTCACTATAATCGAGAATTAAGATGATAAAATACATTTTCATTTTTTTAATATTAGCTTCAAATTTACTCAATTCGCAAATTCGGATAGATTCGGCTTTTGGCAAAATAGGGCAGAGCACGGAAATGGCAATCACCATAAGCCCGGAATTGCTCGAACAAAATATTAATATCGAAGGACAGTTCACATTATCCAATCCTACGGTTTTTTTCCCCGATTCGGTGACTACCTTGGCAATAGGATTGGAGTGCTCGCTGACACGTCTAAATGAATTCGACTACGAATTTGCCGTTTCAGGGGCTCTTAGCGGAGATTTAACTGATTCTTTGAATATTTTCATTGTCGGTGAGCTTTTAGCAGGTTACGACTCGGTTTGTGTGCTTCATTTTGAATATATCAAAGTCGGCTCGAATACATTAAGCGATTTAAGCGGAATTGTCGTATCCGAATCAATCGGAACTCCATTGCCCTATGTCCGAAGGTCGGTTCTGAGTTTGAATTACCCGAATCCAATCTTTGCCGGAGAATCCACAGAGTGGGCGTATAAAATAGATTTACCTTCCCAAGTTAGGTTCATAATTTACGATTTGAACGGCAAAGTTTACAAAGATATTGATTTGGGAATTGTTCCTGCGGGTGCGCATAAATTTGAATTGCATACAAACCCGACTTTCGCTGCCGGAGCATATTTGATTCATTTCATATCTCCAAGTGCTTCCAATAAACGAATGTTTATGGTGATTAAATGAAAATATTATTATTAATCACATTATTATTTTTTGGGCTTAACTCAGCAGCAATATCCCAAAATGAGGGTGAAGACCAACAATTAGATTCACTTTGGAATTTAGAAGATTTAAACCCCGATGATTATGATTTTACTGAAGATTTCCCGATGACATATTCCAAAGGGTGGTTTCCGCGACCATTAAAAACTACTTTTGGCATTGGCTTAAGTTATGGAGGCGGCAGCACTCATGATGCGGCTTCAAAAATGCGGTCGAAGTCCTTCGTTCAAACCTATAATGGATTTCAGGGCGGCTATGGTTTCAAGGATGACCAAGAGGAAATTAAGAAACAGGGTTCGGAGGATTTTGAAGATGAATATCCCGAACCAACCCTCTGGGATTTGGGTTTAACAGGCTTTTTCTCATCAAAATATTTAATATTCGAAGCTCAAGCCAAGTATAGCCGAACGCACGGCATTCTATCTTCGATTGACGATACGCGCTCATTCTTGAATTTGGCAGGGCATAAGCAAAAGTTCCTCGAAGGAGCAGTCGTTCACATTGCTGACCATAATATCAGATTATCATTCGGGCTGACACTTCCAATTTATGGAGCTTTCGTGTTCGAGAATTATTCCATTTCGTCATATTATTATATCCAAGCAGGTGTAGCATTCGAAATTCCAATATCGAGCAGTGCCACACAATATTTCCAAGTTTTAGATACGAAGGATGATTTGCGTTATGGAAATGGAACAGATACAGTCAGAGTGATGCACGACGTCAAACTCAACACATTGACTGATGTAAGGAAAAGTTTCGAAATTGCACTCGGCGGTATTACTGATTTCAACGTAGTGGGAATCGAATACAGCTTTAGATATTCATTCATGTTCAATTCAATGTTAACTGATGCTATTTGGAAGCAACATCAATTCCGACTGAATATGGGAATTTACTACAATATCCACAGATAGTTGGTATAGCTTTTTAAACATTTAGTTAATAAACTATCTCAAAAAACAAAATGGGCTGAATGCAATCGCAAACAGCCCATTTTTTATTTCTGTAAATCACCTTATTGTCTGAATTTCAATTCTCTGTCCATCATGAACAAACCTTGCGGATTTTCGTTGATTAAACGAAGTCTTTCCAAAAGTTCGCTTGCTGTAGCTTCTTCTTCAACTTGCTCGTCAACAAACCAACGGAGCATGTTTTCAGTTGCGCGGTCTCTTTTGCTAATTGCCAATTCCAATAAGTCGTGAATTGAAGCAGTTACCAATTGTTCGTGCGAATAAACCATCTCGAAAGCGGCAAGTGCAGAATCCCAAGTAGTGGGAGGTGCAGCAATTTGGGCAACGATAGGCTGAGAGCCTCTCAAAATCATATAATCAAATATTTTCAAACCGTGAGCTAATTCTTCTTGTGACTGAAGGCGTAACCAGTGTGCGAATCCGTTGAAATTTTTCGCTGCAAAATATGCCGACATTGCCAAATAGAGATTGGATGAGTAAATCTCTTTAGTGATTTGCGAGTTCAGTTCGAGTGCTAATTCCTTATCCATCGAAATTCCTTTATTTTTAAAAATTGAATAAAATTTATTATTTATTTACGTTAGTTCTTGCCAATTATTTCAATCATATCGAAAACAAAAAACAGTTTATATGCTCTGAACATATAAACTGTTTGTTAACTAAAAATTAATGAAAGCTAAATCATTGATTATTACTAATTTAGTTAATAATAATATTATCTGAATATAATAATCGCGTCCTTTCTAGCATTCCGTTGGCTGATGCTTCTTCTTCCGTTTGTTCATCTACCAAATCACGGATGAACCTTTCCGATAATTTGTCTGAATTCAAAGCAACCAACCCCTGAGCAGCAATTATTACAAAAGTACACATCGCTTCCTGCCTTGTTATTTCTTCTATTGCTTGAACCGCATAGAAGGGCTCAAAATGAGATTGAGGATTCTGTAAATCCAAACTATGACCATGTAACATCAAATAGCTGTTGATTAGAGAAATCTCTGCTACCTTATGGATTGATTTTTTCTCTAACAATTTATCATAACCACTTAAACCCCAAGCTACAAATAATGGACGTAATAGATTGATACAATCATCTGAATCCAATAAAGACATTCGATATCGTTGAAGTGCACTTAAAATACTCGGGGCTAAAGCCATAAATACCTCCGAAAAGTTTTTTCTTGATTTTGAAAATATTCTAATGCAAAATTAGTAAAAAAATATCAAAACACAAAAAAATATTTTCATAGAAATTCGCTTAAATATAATATTTCAAATATAGTTAGAAACGCAATCAAATTTAATCCTTTCTACCTTTCCATTTGGCTTATGGCAAATTATAATCAATCAGTATTAACTGAATATTTCGAGGTAAAGTACCGATATAACGTATTCGGCTTATTGATGTAACCAATCATTAATTAAAGTAAGTCCCCATAGAGGTGGCTGACCTGTGTAAAACAATCTCGATCTTTCGAGTAATTCACTCGCAGTTGCTTCTTCTTCAGTCTGTTCTTCTACCAAATCACGGATGAACATATCCGATAATCTGTCTGAACTCAATGCAGGTAATCCCAGAGCAGCAATTATTACTAAAGAGCAGCTAACTTCCTGCCTTGTTATTTCTTCCATTGCTTCTATCGGATTAGCGGGTACAATTGGAGATTGAGGTATCTGTATATCTAAAGGATGACCATGCAACAGCAAATAGTTTTCTATTTCCTGAATTTCTGTCAACTTATGAGCAATTTTTTCGCTCAACCATAATGCGTAACCACTTAATTGCCAATCTACAAATATTGGATGCAATTGATTGAATCTATCACTTGCATCCAATAGTGACGAGCGAAATTGTTGAAGTGCAGATAAAATACCCGGTGCTAAGCCCATTTGAACCTCCGAAAAATTTATTCATGAATGTGAAATCATTATAAATCAAACGTATAAAAAAAACGCAAAAACAAAAATTAATTTATAGTCATAATATTACGATGCCAATTTTGCTGACTTGATATTTCAAATATTGTTAGAACCGTAATCAAATTTCATCATTTCTACCTTTCCATTTGGCTTATGGCAAATTATAATCAATCGGTATTAACTGAATATTCCGACCGGTATAACGTATTCGGCTTCTTTCCAATAGCTCACTCGCCGTTGCCTCTTCTTCAGTCTGCTCTTCTACTAAACTCCTCACAAAATTAGTTGTACTGTTGTCGGCTAAATTAGTAGAAATAATAATAATTTGATGCATCAAAATTTTTGTATTCGCTTGGTCACTATTGATGAATGTTAGTGCATCAATAGGGCTTGTAAACGGAGGTATAGGAGCAGGTGGTGGTATTTTCCCTTGGATTGCACCGCAAGAATTAAGATAATTTTGAATTTTTGATTCACGGGCTTGCTTTCTACTTACTCTAAGTTGCATGCGATGTGCATAACCGGGTAAATTGTTGGTTTGAAAATATGTGACTAAAATTTGATAAATATTGGCTGAATAGCCCTCTTTGCCTATCAATTCAGTGAGAGCATCGATAATTTGGGGGTCCATTTTGTACCTCTAAATATTTTTTTGGAAAACAGTTCTTTATGAAACTAAAGTAATCATTAGTATCATTATAAAACAATTAGTTTTTTCTACTTGACTTTTCATTTTTAATTCATATTTTTGATTATGAAACAAATTTAAAGTTTGATGAATGATTATAGAACTTGAGTCAATATTGATGCCTATAGTGGCTGCATCGCCACTTATTTATACTTACTTTAGGCATCTGAAGCGGAAGAAAATACTGAAGTCTCTCGGCGATGTTGAACTTGTCGTCAAACCCAAATCCCCGCTGACTAAGAGAATGTCTGTGATTATTGGAATCTTCGCCAGTCTGTTTTTCATACTCTTATTTAGTATGGCATATACTGAAGGTAGGCTTGATATCGCACGAATTGCAGGTTCGCAAACCATTATGCTTGCCTCACTTGCCTTCATGAGTTATGATTATGGCAAAATCTTTGTCGGCGAAAAGGGAATTTATGGAATCACGAAGGAAGTTTTCCTGTGGGATAATATCGAGAAAGTTGAGTTTGACAATGACATTAAGCAAACGCAATACGGAGTGAAATTTTACATGAAAGACCAAAAAATACCTCTGAAATTCTACTTCAAGCGGTCAAAAATCGAGGAATTGAAAAAAATATTCGAAAAAATGAAAAAAAATTGAGTTCAGTGTTAACATTTTTCTTTTTTTTGTGTTATATATAATGTAGATCATGTTGTTTATAAAAAAAGTTGTGACAGATATGGCATTAGATGAATTGAAAACAGAATTCCACAGTCTTATAGATGAAATATCTAACGAGAAGATACTGGAACATTTCTATACAATCCTAAATAATTTAGCAAAATCCGAAGAAGTAAGCAAGACTCTTATCAAGGATATAGCTCCCGAAATAAGCTCAGAACCGGTTATGCATTAAAAAAGCCGCTCGGAAGCGGCTTTTGGTAAAAAAGGATGAATTAAGACTAATCTTGCTCCATAGATATTCTGTGTTGTCTGCGGGCTGCTTTTAGCCTCGACATTCTGTTTTCGATAGAAGGTTTCATGAAAGCTGTACGCCTTTTGAATTCGCGCAAAACACCTGAACGTTCATATTTCTTCTTGAAACGTCTCAACGCTCTGTCAATGTTTTCATTGCCTTGAATTGTTACGCCAATCATGTTTTCACCTCCTTTAAAAACGATAAAAATAGTTAAAGTTAATAAACCATGTTTTCGATAAGCTTCTTTTCGCTGCTTTTCTCAAACTGTACAATAATAGCGTTGCCACCGTTGCTAGTAACCTCTTTGGCTCTAACGATACCAACATCATCCCAAACCGAGTGGAAGATTATGTCGCCAATCTGATATTCGTCCTTAGGCGAATACTTGCGGGCATCTTCTCTCGATATATGCACTACTGCACGAGATTTGTCCGCCTCTGCTTCAATGGCGTCTAAGTTTATAAGCTGGGAATGCCTGCTTTTTGTACATCTTGCCCACTGTTTTCTGCCATCAATGTCTTCGATAGGTTCACCGACCAATTCATGCTTGGTCTCTTTCATCAAAAATGGAGAATACAGAGTTATGTATTTTGCTCTCCTCGTTCTTTTCTTGGCAATTGCGGCCATAAAAACTCACTTATTGTTGAATAATAAATGTAGCTAAGGTACAAAAATAGTGAATTTTTGGCAAACCACAAAAAATATTTTTATATAGGTAGGCATTTTAAGCAATATCAAATATATATAATAAATTTTATATGGAGCAAGGAAAAAATATTAAGGTTGATTTTTTACCAAGAAAAATGTATCTCTAATTGCATGTGCAGAACCAAAATACCCAATGCCACCCTCAATACTTGTCAAAATGGGTTCGGCTTGACTGCGTCCTTGAGCTTGCAAAAACCATCGTAGAAAGTTCCAATCTGGCGAATAAACCGTTACGCTGTGTTTGCCGTACCATTTGAAAATACTCCAAATTATTGGAGACTTTGTTGCCGGAATAGGTCCCATTCCGGATACTTCACGATAAAATCTGTCCTCTCGCCAAGGTCGCTCTATTCTGCGGTTCAATTCAGTCGTTTGAGGGTCTAAATATTTTCCGTATTCGAGTGTATCAAGATTTGTAAAAGCAATTAGGAAAAAGTCAAAGCCTGCCACTTTTTGCCATGATAAAGTATCTGTAGGCGGCAAACCAATCGAATCCTTCGGGAAATTCACCATTTCATCAGGTCGTTTGTCCCATGCCGTTTTCGCAGGTGTAAGCGTTGACCCTGTGATTTTATTTCCGTTAGGGAGCGTGACTTCAATCGAATAATTTGTTTCAGCCTTGACCAAATAGTTTGTATCAGCGTAGAAATAGCCCCTTGTGCCTTCTTCTCGTGGTCTAAATTTCAGTTCAAATTCGCTGTCACCTTCTCTGATTATGATAATAGCGTCGTGTATCATTGCCGAATCATAATTATATGGCTCGAACAAAGGCTGCGTTTTAGTCAGAATTATGCCTTGAATTGGCTCATCAATTAGTATTAGAGCCTCAAGAACGTACTCTTCTACATAGCTTGTAGGTGGCAAATCTTCACAAGATTGTATAAATATTGCAAATACTGTCGCTAAGATAATTATAATTATTTTTTTCATTTTTGCCTCAAAACTTTACTTCTAATGAAATAGACGGTAATATTGGAATCAGCTTGACATCTTCTATGACTGTTTCATCTTCGCGAGTGTTATAGAATCTGACCAAAATGTCACGTCTGCTGTAAACATTGTAAATATCAATAATCATTTTAGAATCTAATCCAAACATTTTAAAACTGTAGATTGCTGTCAGATTGAGTTGGTGAGACGGCGGCAAACGTAGTCCGTATCTTTGAGTAGGAACGGTTTTGCCTCTGCCTCTGATTTGCCCGGGCAATTGTGTATGAAATCGTGACGATGCGCCGGTGTAAGATTGACCGGTCTGGAAATAAAATGTAGCTCCGAATTCCCATCTGTCGTTCAGTTCATATTGCCCAACGACCTTAAAATCATGTGTTCTGTCATACTTCGGACGGAAAGCTTCGCCATTATTGATACTATCGAATTTTGATTCGATAAATCCAATCGCATATCCCATCCAGCCGTTAAATTTGCCGAAACGCTTTTGAAGGAAAACTTCACCACCCCAAGCATAAGCTTCACCGATAAAAAATACGTCTGAAACTGTTGCCCCTTGCAATGCAGTGGTGTTCAGTTCGCTAACATTATCAAACTTTTTGTAATATGCATCGAAAGTCAAATCATAGCCATCATAGGGAATTGTTTCCAAACTTAAGATGTAATGTGTTGATTTGCTTGCGGGCACTGTTGAATCAGTCGGCAGCCACGTATCAAAAAATGAGAAATCCGGTTGAGTGGCAAGTCTAAGGTTTTGATGAAAAATCCCGGTTGCCGCTTTTAGAGCAATTCTATCTGTAAATCTATATCTTGCGGAAATTCTTGGTTCAAAATTTACCATATCGCTTAATTGCCAATAATTAGCACGTAATCCTGCTTGTACAGAAAATAATTCCGTAATTGACCATTTAGTCTGAGCATACATGCTTGTGTGCCAATCATCTATAGTCAAATTGGTGCTTCCGCCTGATGAGCCGACTTGAGTCGAATCTGTGTCACCTGTGAAATTTTGCAAATATTTGAATTTGAAGTTCGATGTTTCAACCCCGCTTTTGAATGTAATATCTTCACTGACAAACCACTCCAAATTAGCCTTGAGTGTGTAATCTGTGATTGAATTATCTATAAGGAATTGATAACCCGATTGGTCGCCGCGAAAATTATTGTAGTAGTTGCTGTAGCTCAAATTAACTGTCGAGAACAATTGATTGTTAAAAATATGAGTCCAACGGCTTGCCAACATTCTGTTGCCGATGTCAAGCGTTAGTCCCAGCCCAAAACTTTCAAAAGCTAATTTATCGGCACTATTGAATCCGCTGATTGAGACTTTGTCATTATCACCGAAATCTTGCGTAATTTTTGCATTCAAATCATAAAAACCAAAGTCGGGGATAGGTTCCTCGGGGTTTTCTTTAATTAGCTTTTTAACTAAATCAAAATATGTACGGCGAGCCGAAACTGAAAAACTGCCGTTAAGCAAAGGTCCTTCAACAAATGCTCTCGATGAAATTGCCCCAATGGAAGCCAATCCTGAGAATTTGTTGCGATTGCCGTCCTTTTGTGTCAGATTCAACACCGCAGACATTCTGCCACCATATTCCGCATCAAAGCCACCCTTGATGAGTTCGACATCTTTAATTGCATCTGTGTTGAATGTAGAAATAAATCCGAATAAATGCGTTGGGTTATATACGATAGAACCGTCGAGCAATACAAGATTTTGGTCAGGCGAGCCTCCACGAACAAATAATCCGCTTGAAATTTGCGACGAAGTAAGCACGCCCGGCAAATATTGCAAAGTTCTGAATACGTCCGATTCGCCGCCTACTCTGATATTTTTAATTGTCTGAACGGGTACATTCACCTTGCTAATTGATATTTGGCGACGTTCGACTTCTCTTTGGGCTTCTACAAAAATTTCGTTCAGGACTACTTCGCTTTGATTCATATTGAAATCATTTCTAATAGGAACGCCTGCTACGAAGTTGAATTTGCTTTCGATTCTCTCATATCCTAAATAGCTTACTACGACGGTGTATGCGCCGGATGGAATTTTTGGAATTGTGTAAAAACCTGTCTTGTTAGTTCGGGCGCCCAATTTGGTTTCTTTGATGATAACTGTGGCGCCAATCAATGTCTCGCCGGTATTCTTATCTTTGATTATCCCGCTCAATGATGATGATTCATCATCTAAAAGTTCAAATTCTTCGGCGTAAACGCCAACTAAATTAGCTAATATTATAAAAAGCAGCATGATGCTGTATTTATTACAAATTTCCATGTATTTTAAATAAAAATGATGAAGTCATTAATTGAATTCAATGACGAAAAGAAAAATTAAATGTTGCAACATCTTTTTTTCTCGAAATGTTCAAGAGCGGATAGCTTTTTCCAAACTTTGAGCGATAGATTGGATATCTTTGCCTTTTAATTCTATGACAGTTGATTGGTTTCTTCGCTTGTCTAACCATTTGCTTATGATTTCCCATTCAACTTTGTCGTTGTCGCCATTTTGCGTTTTTTGCATCAAATCTAATTGGTGATGTATTTCGGTCAGTTCAGCCTTTTTGCCGATAGTTTTGTGGAAATGCAAATTCCCGTCACAAATTAAAAATACATCGCATAGATATGTGTGTTCATTGTCGTTTATTACCACAGCAATATCTTTACAGACTTCCTTCTTGGGTGCAATACTTTCGGTTATCTTTTTGATGAAATCTTTGCCTAGCAAATTTTCAAGATTTTGAATACTTTTCAAAGCTTCGAGTTTGGGTTCATCTACGATTACACCATTATCACCTACTCCGTTCACAGGCGGTTTTCTATTGAATGGAGGCGAGCTTTCGTGCAAAATTCTGAAATAATCAAGTTCGAGATGCAGGTCGGAAGCACATTCTAAATATTCAACTTTATCTGTAGCAGAAATCATATCCGCAATCTTTTTTGATTGATTCTCTGCTTTGACTATCATCCGCACTACTGTAGCTCTTAGATTGCTGCTTTTGCTCACGAAATGAATATCATTACTTGCGTTTTTGAAAATCAATAATCCTTGCCCATAGGGGAAATCATCAGCCGAGATTGAAAGCTTTGTAAGTGTTTCCTCCTTAGGCTTGAATGTCCTTTGTGTGCGGTTCTGAAAATCCAACAACTCTTCAGTTGTTAAAATATCATGTTCATTCTCGGCGATATTTAAGAGCTCGAGTAGAATATAAGCTGTAGCTTCAGCATCATCTAAGGCTCTGTGTCGAGAAATTATCGGGATTCCGAAAAAATTTGCCAGCGAGCCGACATTCTTCTTAATATCAGTTGGAAGTAGTTTTCGAGAAAGTTTCAAAGAACATAACTTTTCACATTCAAACATAAAAGCATTACGCTCGAATGAGGACTTGACAAATCTATAATCAAATTCGCAATTATGAGCTACAAATATAGTATCCGGCTTACGGAACATTGTTTTAATTCCGGGTACTGCATCGCCAAATTCAGGTGCACGCCGAACCATCGCATCTGTAATACCTGTCATTTTCTGGATAAACTCAGGTATTGGTTGGTGCGGATTGGCGAGAGTCGTGTATTTCTCTGTAATCAAGCCACTTCGGACTGTCACACAGCCGATTTCGGTTATTCGGTGCATCTTAGGGTCGGAACCGGTAGTTTCGACGTCTGTCACGACAAAATTTGTTTCCCAGATTGAAGCCATTTGCAAGTGCTTGATTTATTATTAATTAATGTGTGTAATATTTCTTATACTGTGTAATAATCCTGACAAATCCATGCTGCTATCAAAGTGCATAAATTCGATTCCCATCTTTAAAGCCCCTGATGAATTCTTGATATTGTCATCTACGAAAATTGTTTTATCGGGACTAAATTTCATTTTTCTACAAACAAAATCGAAGATTTCCATATCGGGTTTTCTCATTCCGATTTCATGCGAAAAGAAAACTTCTTGAAATTTCGGGAAGAAATCAATGCATTCATCTTTAAATTTTTGGAAGTGAATTTCATTTGTATTGCTCAGGATGATAATGTTGAACTGAGCAGCAAATTGTTCAGCTATTGAGATTGCATCAGCTTTTAAGCCAATAAGCATGGCATTCCAGGCTTCGATAACAACATGTTCGGGCGATTGAATACTATATTGTTTGTGAATATCGGAGATGAAAGATGCTGAATCAATCAAACCCTTTTCATAAAGCTCAGGCATATCGAGTATGTCATCGAGCTTCATTGCACGAAGCCTTTCACCTTCGGGTGAAATCATCGCCAGAGCCTCTATAGTTCTGCGATAATCAACATTGTAAAAAACGCCGCCAAAATCAAAAATTATATTTTTAACTAACATGATTCTACAAAAATACTAAAAAAAAGGACTAATATAACTTTCGCATTCGAGCCATATAAAAGCCATCACAATTATGGACGTATGTCTTAGTTGTATAGCTGAAATCGTGTTCGCCCAAATCGGAAAGTTCGATTCCATGTGACTCAAAATGTGGTTTGAGTGGGTCCGGCGTGAAGTTTTCGTTATTTTGCAAAAAGTAATCTACCACTTCTTGATTTTCCTGGGGCATAACTGAACATGTAGCATAGACCAAAATCCCACCCGGCTTGACAAAATTTGAGTAATCACTCAAAATTCTCTTTTGCTTCTCTGCTAATCTCGCTAATAATCTATCTGTAAGTCTCAACTTTTTCATAGGGTCACGCCTGATTGTGCCCATACCCGAGCACGGTGCATCAATAAGCACCAAATCGAATTGGGTGCCGCTGAAGGTGTTCTTGAGCGATGCTAAATCAGGGGCTTTGATGTGGATTGCCGAAATGTTGTTAAGCCCTCCACGAGAAGCACGAATTTTCAGCTCACGAAGTCGATTGAACTCGACATCAGCTGCCACAATATCAGAATTACCCTGAGTCAAATCCGCCAAATGAAGCGACTTACCGCCGGCGCCCGCGCAAGCATCGAGAATCTTGTCGGTTGAATTCGGGTTACAAGCAAATCCTATCAATTGACTGCCTTCGTCTTGAATTTCAAATTTCCCACTCTTATATTCGAGTGTGTTATCAATTTTTGCTCTTTCGGTCAAAATTATCGAACTTGGTGACAATTTTCCGGCTTCAAAAGATATGTCCATGCTTTCTAACATTAGCTCAATCTCATCTTTTGAGGAGATTGTTGTACTAACGCGAAGGTTTACTGATGCCGGATAAATAGATTTATTGGCATATTTGAAAGTATCAACAGACGTTTTGTCAATCTCTACTAACAAGTTTTGAGGGAAAGAGTAGCGTAATTCTACGTTCTTCCAATCATCGGGATGCAATTTGATGTTACTATCGAGTTCCTTAACAAAAGATTCAGTAGCAATTAACCAATCATTTACCGAACTAATCGTTACATTTATTTCAATTGAAATGTCATTTATTAATAAGTTTATAAAGTCTGATTCAGAAGTGCTGTTTAAACGATTAAAAATATCGAAGGAACCAAATTCCTCAAACTTTTTGTTTGCGGATAAGAAGCAATTACAAGCAGACATCAAGAAGAATTCGTTGCCTGCAATGTTATTATCGCGAGAGAACTTGTCTGCGAAGTGTTTCAACAAGATGAAGTTTCGCAAAGTTGAGAAGATGTTCTCAGATAAGAATCTGCGTTCTTTGCTCCCAAAGTTTTTGCGTTTACGTAAAAACTCCGAAACAATGCCATCAGTAGGCTTGGGTGACTTAATCGCGACTTCAGTCACTTGCGATGCAATTTTTAATAATGAAGATAGTTTCATTTACTTTTGTGTCAGTTCGTTATGATGAAAGTGCTAAATTACTAAAGATTTGATAGAATGTTGATAAAAAATTGCAAAATTATGAAAAAATCGAAAAAAAATTTGGTTCATTGTACTTTTTGAGTTATTTTTAAAGTGCAGTAAAAGGGGAGTGTGTATTTTAAAAAGTAGAATTATAATGACATCTGACAAACGAGGCGTTTTAGACGCCTTTTCGGGTATTTTAATAACGATGGATGAGGCAAAGCACGTATAAAAAAATTATACCATATATATATACGTGTTCTTTTTTTTTACAATTTTTAGGAATGTTTAAAAACTTTTTTGATTATTAGAGTGAAATATTGTAAATTCGATTGCTATTTTAGGGAGAAAAAGCAAAAGTTTTTTCTGTTTTGTGCATGAAGCATATTGGCATGGTATTTGCAAATAAGTTATTTGAATTTTTTCGAGAATTTTAACAATAGAATGGAACTAAGTTTTAATATATTTTTTATAGGAGTAATGACTGTATGAAAAGATTTCTTGCGTATTTCGCAGTCTTAGGGTTGTTCGCAGTGTTGTTCGCAACAAGCGCATCCGCTCAAGGCTTAAAGCTGGAGAGATCTGTAATCGGAAGTGGTGGCATGGTTGCTGCCCAAAATAATACCGACTACAGCTTAAACGGCGTTACAGGTCAATTTGCCATAGGTACATTGGCCGACCAGAGTCCCGGCTCTCAAAATTGGGATTTAAATCAAGGCTTTTGGGTTCCCGAACCTCCAGACCCTACCAGTGTGGAAGACAACAACCCATTAGCAGAAAACGACCTGTTCAACTACCCTAACCCGGTAAACAGGAACACTACAATTGAGTACTATCTGCCATCCGCAGCATACGTAACATTAACTGTTTACGATATGACCGGTAATCGCGTTAAAGTACTCTATGACGGATACCAATCAGGCGGCACCCAAACAATGGATTGGGATACAAAGGCAGACAATGGCGTCGAACTAAGCTCAGGCTCATATTTGTACGAAGTTCAAGTTCGTTCATCCAATATGGCAGGTGCAGATACATTTAAGAGTTTCAGTAAAAGAAACATTATGGTTATCGTAAGATAATTTCATGAAAAAGAAAATTAAACATATTATATTTTGTGTAACAACATTTAGGAGTATCAAATAATGAAGAAACTTATTCTTCTCAGTTTTGTACTATTATCTTTGATTATAGCCTCAGTTGGCTCGGTAATGTCTCAATCGAGACTTATCAACTATCAAGGTAATATTTTAGACCAACAAGGCAATCCTTATGCAGGATCTGCTCAAATGACATTCGAACTCTATGATAGAGAGTTCGGAGGCTCGCAACTATGGAGTGAAATCCAAAACGTAACAATGAATAAAGGTTATTTCAATGTTTACTTGGGTTCAAATACTCCTTTCCCCGCTGACTTTAGCTTCAACCGCGAATTGTGGGTACAAGTTACTGTCGGTACAAGCGCTCCATACCCGAGATCACCTCTCACTATGGTTCCTGCTGCTTTCGTTTCGGAAGTTGCTTCTTTAGCAAGATTTGCTGAAGACATTCCTGACGGATTAGTTAACTTGAACAAATTGTCTGATGAAGTCAAGATCATGGGCGGCGACCTTACCGGTACGCTTCCAAATCCAAGACTCAGACCAGGTGCTATCTTAGAAGGCATCGAAGATGGTTCAATCACTCAAAGCAAATTGGCTCCTAACGTTACTACTAGACCTTCAGGTCCTGCAAGTGGCGACCTAACCGGTTTCTATCCGGATCCGTTAATTGCTCCAGGAGCGATTAATACTTTCAAAATTGCTGATGGTGCAGTTACTACAGACAAAATTGCTGACTTTGCTGTTACTTACAACAAATTCCAAAATGCTATAGGTCCTGTTGGAACTATTCTCGGATGGGATGGTACACAATGGATTGAAACTTCAGTTCCTGAATGGGAACTTGGTAAAATTGTTGAAGTAATTGCCGGTGACGGTGTTTACGTAAATGAAATGGATACTGAATATGGTAACGGTTTCTATGATGTTCAAGTTGGTATCGCCGAATCAGGTGTAACTACTTCGAAAATTGCTGACCAAGCCGTAACTTATGGTAAACTTCAAAATGCTATGGGTCCTGTCGGAACTATTCTCGGTTGGGATGGTGAAGCATGGATTGAAACTGATGTTAATACTTGGGAAGCTGACGGTGTTATCGGTAATGAAGTTTTAGACGCTACTCCTAACAGAGGTTTAGTAAGAGCCGGAATGGGCACTACAGAATCACCTTATACATTAGGTGTTGCTGAAGGTGGAATTACAGAAGAAATGATAGCTGATGGTGCTTTTTCTTTAACCAAACTTGCTTACGGTACTGAAACCGGTCAAATTCTTTGGTGGGATGGTGCAACTAACCAATGGAGATATTCAACTGGTGCTGCTCCAACTCAAGATTATGTAATTAAATGGGTTGACGCCGGCGGTACATTAACTCCACAATGGGCTCCGGACGATATGACTATTCCTTTCGAAAAAACAATCACAGAACATGTTGAAACATTATTCTCTCTTACAAATAATGGTAATAGCGATGTAATGTCACTTACAACTACTGGAACAGGCGATGGTTTACATATCAATATGACTCAAGATTTAAACGGTGGCGGTCACGCATTACATTTAAATGGTGCAGGATTCCAACAACCATCTATGATGATTAATGTTGAAACTGAATACGGTCTTCCTACAGGTGCTGCTACTGTCAATGCAACAATTAATTCTTTGGATGCTAATTCAGCAGGTTTCCAAATCAATACAGTTGTTAACGAAGATGGTAATAATTTATACGATGTAGAAGGTCTTCAATCTTTCTTGACTGTCAATGGCGCTTCACCTGATATATACTATACAGGTACTTGGAGTGTTGCTGCAACAGATAACGGTATTGCTACCGGTGTTTGGGGCGAAGCTGAAGGCACTAACGTTCAAAGTAACTTTGGTGTAATTGGTAGTGCTGATGATGCCACTGTATCTAACGTTGGTGTTTTGGGTGTTGCTAATGCTGCTGTTTATCAAGATTATACAACTCAATTCCCATCCGGATTTGGTGCAGGTATTGCTGCATTGAACGAAGGTGGATCATTCATGGATTATGGTGTATATGCTTTAGTTGATGGCGAAGCTACAGGCGCTTATGTTGAAGCTGAAGATGCTTCAGCAGGCGTATTCACTAATAATAGTGATTTGACTGAAACTGTATTAGCTTTCAACCAAGCTAACGGTGACGTTGTTGTCGGTATTGCTAACGAAGGCTCAGCTTTTGTTGGTGTTAACGAAAGTGCAACCGGAACTGCAATTATTGAAAACATTGGTACAGGTTCAGCTATCGAAGCTGCTTCAATGGGTACTGATTTCCCAACTGTATGGGCAGAAAATCTTAATGATGGTCCTGCTGCATGGTTCGTTGGTACTAACCCACAAACAGATGGTTTTGCTGATAATAATTCAGTTGCTGCTGTTGTTAATGAAAATAATGGTCGTGCTTTATATGTAGAAGGTGGAGCGGCAAATGATGAAAATGCCGGTAACCCTTACTTGCAAGATCCTGCTAACAATGACGACGCTGCTTTAATCGTTGTTAATACTGCTTATCAAGGTGGCGCTCCTTGGGGAACTGCAATCAAAACTTACGGTGACATTTGGGCTAACTCTACTATCGGTGCAAGCCAATTAGTAGCTCTTGATGCTCTTGTTATCGGCGACCCATTTGGTTTAAATACTACTTTGACTCCTCCAGCATTCCTAGGTGCTCCTTTAGTAATCAACACAGATGTTGAGATTCAAGGTGACTTGTATGTTAATGACATTTGGGCAAACGAAGTTAATGCAAACGTTCTTAACGCTGCTTTAGGCGTATTTGACGATTTACAAGTTAACAATGATGCTAACGTTGATGGTAACACTACTTTGAACACACTTGCTGTTTCGGGTCTTTCAACTTTATCGAACACTCAAATTAACGGCACATTAGGTGTAACAGGACATTCAACTTTAGCTACTGTTGCTGCCGGTAATACAAATATCACTGGTACATTAGGTGTAACAGGACATTCAACATTAGCTACAGTTGCAGCCGGTAATACAAATATCACTGGCACATTAGGCGTAACAGGACATTCAACTTTAGCTACTGTCGCAGCCGGTAATACAAATATCACTGGTACATTAGGCGTAACTGGTCTTTCAACTTTAGCTAATACACAAATTAATGGTACATTAGGTGTAACAGGACATTCAACATTAGCTACTGTCGCAGCCGGTAATACAAATATCACCGGTACATTAGGCGTAACAGGACATTCAACATTAGCTACAGTTGCAGCAGGTAATACTGCTATTACTGGTACATTGGGCGTATCTGGAGCTACTACTTTAGCTAACACTTTGACTGTAAATGGTGCATACGCTCGTTTATCAAACACTACTGCTCTTCAAGTAGAAGGTGGCGACGCAGGTTTAGCCGGCGAACTTTTAGTTAGCCGCGGTGCAGGTTTATCACCTGAATGGACTAATTCACTTCCTTATCTTGAAGTATTTGACCTTGATGTATTAAACAATTTAACAGTTGGTAATGATACTGATATTACAGGCGACCTTACAGTTGCTGGTAATGCATTCTTAAATATGGATGGACCAGGCTTCTCTACTTTCGTTCAAGAACTCGTAGTTGCTGAAGATGCGATTGTCGGTAACGACCTCGCTGTTGGTAATGACGGTGTTATCGGTAATGACCTTTTGGTTGTTGGTGATGGTATCTTCGCTAGTGATGCTTATGTAATGGGTAATTTAGAAGTTTCGACTAATACTGAATTACTTGGTACTTTAGATGTAACCGGTGTTTCTACTTTCGCAAGTGAAGTTGAATTTAACGGCGCTAATGTTGCTTTCGCAACTGGTACTGAAGTTCTTGCTTGGGATCCTACATTAATGACTAGCAACTTCGAAGGCGATGCCGGAGATTTATTCGTTAGCCGTGGTCCCGGTTTATCACCTGAATGGTCTGACGAAATTCCTGACCTTACTGTTTCGGGTTTGTTTACTACTATGAACTTGCACGTTACTAACGATGCTCAAATTGATAACGACTTAACTGTTGCTAATGACGTAGTTGTTACAGCAGGTGATGTTGATATTCAAAATGGTAGCTTAAACGTTGGTTTAGACGTAACTGTTGGTAATGACTTAGCTGTTATCAATGATGGTGTCTTCGGAAACGATGTTATCATTCTTGGTGGTGACCTTGATGTTATTGCAGGCGATGCAAATGTTGCAGGTGATGTAAACGCTACAAACGTTAACACTACTAACGACGTAAACGCAGGTAATGATGTAAACGCTGCTAACGATGTAAACGGTACTGATTTGAATGCATCTAACGATGTTAATGCAGCAAACAATGTTAACGGTACAAACGTTAATGCAACTAACAATGTTACTGCTCAAAACAACTTAGTATCAGTTAATAATACTGTTGTTGGTAATAACTTGCTCGTTACAAACAATGCTACAGTTTCTGGTAATGCTACAGTCCAAGGTAATGCATTAATTAACGGTATATTAACTGTTGACCAAAATGCATTGTTCAAACAAAGCGTTACAATCAATCAAGACCTTACAATTGACCAAAACTTAACTGTTACAGGTACTTCTTCATTTAATAATACTGTAAGTATTAATAATTCAGATTTGAATGTAACTAATGGTGGAATCAATGTAATCGGTGATGATGTAATTCTTGGTAATCCTGCAGGATTTGACAATCCTTCAGCATTTGAAGACCTTTACGTACGTGGAAATATCGAAGCTGACGGTATGATCTTCGGTGCTATCAACCCAGGTTTGACTCCGGGTTCGGTAACATTCGGTGGCGCTCTTGGCGAAATCGAAGAAGATAACGCTAACTTGTTCTATGACGACGCAACTAACAGATTGGGTATTGGTACTAACACACCTGCTCAAACTCTTGACGTTGACGGAACTATGAATGTAAGTGGTGCTTCAACTCTTGCTGCTGCAACTTTGAGCGGCAACTTGACTGCAAATAGCAGAATGATTCACGGTTATGCAACTGCCGCTAACTTAGCAGCACTTGTTGCCGAAATCAATAGCGGTACTACCGTTATTCAATACGAAACTGCTAACGCTCTCGAAGCTAACCTCGTAGGTGCTTTACCTGCAGGAACTACTGGACAAATTATTTATATAATTAATAATACTTCAATTGGTTCTATCAGTGTTGGCACTCCAGTCAACCCAAGAACAATTGTACAAAGCCAAATGGTTGCCTTGATTTACAATGGTACAAATTGGATTCCAATGGCTAACTAATAGTTAATATTAATAGCATAGCCTGATTAATTTCAGGCTATGCTATGATTTTTTAAGTATTTAGCTTTTAGAAAAGTATTTTTATGGTATAGTTTTTGAGATAAGTTAGCTTAATTTGAAAAAAATTGTTTAATATAATATAGGTGCAAACCTTATGAAGAAATTTCATATTCTAATTTTTGGTGTAATTTTCTTGATGGCTACAAGCTTAACACAAGCTTTGCCGGAGATATTTTACACCAATTTTGCTAGAACGACGGGTGGTGGCTTAGTCCTAAACTCGAACGTTGACGTAAGAGTAACCATTTTCGATGGTGCTACCGAGGTTTATAAAGAAACCCATGCCGGTATTACTACAGATGAATTTGGTTTATTTACGGTTCCTGTTGGTGGTGGCACTCCTGTTGCTCCTTTCAACAGCGCAATGTATGATGCTTTGATTGCTTCAAACAATCTTAACATCTACGCTGAAAGTGACGCCGGTGACGGTTACAGATTTATCGAATTACGTTCGCTTTTGAGTACAGCATTGAAAAATGCTGAAATTCAAGGCATGGTTAATTTACAAAGTGCTTACGATGCTGGCAACGATATCGAAGTAGTTGTTGGATTTCCTGTTGACCTTACAGGCACAGGACTAATCCAATCAGCAGCTTCAATTGCCGACATTAATGCAAATGGTGATGCAACATTGACTACTAAAGAATATGTTGATGACGCTATTGCTGCTATTTTCCCATTGCCACAAATTACTGAAGGCGATGCGATTGAAATTTTACCAGACGGTTATTATGATGGTACCGCTACTCAATCTATTGGTGTAGCTGATAACACTATTACTAATGCCAAAATCAATGACAATGCAGAATTTGCAGAAGTCTCATCTTTAGGCGATGGTTATGCTGAAGGTACTGACGTCGGTTCTTGGTCAGTTACAAATTCAAACAGAGTTCTAAATTTTGCCGGTGTAGGTTTGACGAATGTAACTCGCGATGGTAACACTGTTTTAATTGACGGTTCTGATAACTGGGGTATGCAAGTTGTTGAATCAGATGCTACTCTTCTTGGTGACGGTACTGTTGGTAATGAACTTGGTGTAGATGAAACTTATCCATTTGTTTGGACTGCTTACCACCAATTTATTCCTTCATCTGACGAACCTGCAATTTCGATCGATGGAACTAACTCAACAACTAATCCTTCTTTGATAGCTGTTGGTAATGCTGACCCTACCGTACCTGACTTCATGCTTGAAGGCGAAATGGTACTTTTAGGTACAGATGATACTGATGTTAATGCAGAGTTAACTGTTTATGGTTCAACACAACTATTAGGTCAAAAAAATGACGGTCAACACGAACTTTATGTAGAAGGTGATGTTGAAATTACCGGTCATGTTGATGCTGAACGCGGATTCTTCACTTTTGATAATACAGGTGTTGGTATTGCGACTGCTCTTTTTGCAAGTGCAACCGGTGATACGCCTTCGAACCCTTCTTTCCCAACTGTAGCTCAAGCTGTTACAGGTGTTGCTACTTATTCAGGCGCAGCTCCTAATATGACTGATATGCTTTCTGCAAATGTTGGTATAGCTGAAGCTGGAGCCGGTATCTTAGCTATCGGTACATACGGTGGTTCACGCTCTGATAACTTGGTAGCAAACGTCGGTGCTGTTGGTCATGCTTATAATTCATTGAGTCCTTATAATTCTCATGGTACTGTAGGTATGGTTACTGCTACTGCAGCTGGTGCAACTGAAATTGGAACTGCTTTAGGCTTAGGTATCAACTCCGGTATTACAGGTATCAATTTAGGTGTTGCTGCTAATGATTATGCAGGCTACTTTATTGGTAACGTTAACGTTGATGGCGATTTAAATAGTACAGGTAATGCTGTATTTGAAAATGATGTACAAATTGATGGTAATTTGAATGTCGATGGTACTATTACCGGACATGAATTGTTGCTAACTAGTGGAAACTTTCGTGTAGCAGAAGATGTTAACGATATTCCTTGGGTTAACATCAACAAAGCATCAGGAACTGTAATGGAAATCGGTTTAGGTACTGATGGCGCTTCAGCTCCTGCAGGCTACGGATTACAAATAAATAACGACGCTGGTGATATGAGAGCCGGAATCGGTCTTCATGAAGGCAATTGGGTGGTTGGTGTTACTGATGGTGTTAACCAAGCAGGCGCTATTTCCGGTCCTTCTGCTACTATGTTGACTGTTTTAAATGCAGGAACTCCTATGTTTGTTGCTGACCAAGATGGTAATACATATGTTGCCGGTGATTTAGATGTTGACGGTACAATTACAGGTACTACTTTGAATGGTGCTTATACTGAAGGTTCTGTTCTTTTCGGTGCTGCTGATGGTAGTATTACTGAAAATAATGGCGAAATCTTTTGGGACGACGCTGCTTCATATTTAGGTCTTGGTACTACTACTCCCGGTGCTAAATTACATTTAGTTGAATCAACAGGTACAGCTTTATTTGTAGAAGGTGTTCAAGGCGACGCAACTCCTGACGTTATGATTGACGGTGAAGTTTGGATTTTAGGTAACGTCGATACTGAACCTGAATTATATCTTAATGGCGGCGACGGCATCCTTTTAGATGGTGGTGCTGATATTGTTGTTGCTGATGGCGGTACGCTTGATGTTGATGGCGACGGTACTTTTAACAACGACCTTTATGTAACTGATGATTTATTCGTTGGAGACAGCGCTTCTTTCGGTTCAGATGTTATGATAGTAAATGATTTGACTGTTGGTGGTCTTTCTACTTTTGAAAATGTAATGGTTAATGAATTTGCTGAATCTGCTAAAACTGGTGCTGAAATAGCAGCTGAAGTTAGTGATAACTTATTCGTTACTAAAGATTACGTTCAAGGTGGTCACTTCGGTACATTTAATACTTTAATCGCTTTCAATCCTGCTTCAGGACCTGCGATTACTGCTACTTCATCCGATGCAACTGCTCCTACTGTTACAATCGAAAATACTCACCCTGATGGAACTGCATTGCAAGTTCAATCGAACAACGCTTCGACAACTGCTTTTGAAATTCCAACAGGTAACATGAGTATTGGTAATGGTCAGTTAATCATCTCCGCTAATGCGGGTATTACTTCCGCTCCTCCCGAAGGACAAGGACCTGCTCTTATTGTAGGTAACTTTGGTACTTCCGGCGAAAACGGTGGTGGTTTGATGGTTATCGAAGGACACACTGCTTTATCATTCAATTCCTATGATGAAACTACTACTGACTATTCAGACGTAGCTTATTCAGTTATTGATATCAATGCCGGTGCTGCTATGGCTATCACAGCTTTACCTGGCGCAGATGTTTCAGCAGATATGCCTGCTACATTGCTTTATATCATTAACTCAGGTACTTTTACTATTACTTTACCCGGTACTTTAGGTACTATCCTAGCCGGTGAAGTTGCTACTTTTGTACACAACGGTTCAGCTTGGTACAGAATTAACTAATACTATTATTCAGGGCTGTCCGGCTTCTCGGAGTCGGATAGCTCTGAAATAATAAATCTCTCATACTGAGATGAGTTATTGGCTCATCTCAGTATGAGAGATAAAGAAAATAATAGAAAACATGGATGTAGATTGGTGTAATTGAAAAATTTTCTTTGATTTTTTAGTAAAATTGTTTACTTTTATAATATAGATTTATGGGAAAGCTTATTATGACAGATTTTACTTGCTTCGGATTTAACACGCATTACCTTTCTAAAAAAATTAAGGATATTTTGTTAATATTTGTGGGAGATTTTTTATGAAAAAATTATCAACACTTCTGACCATTTTGGTGTGCTTTATATTATTAAGCACATCCGCATGGTCAGCAACTTGGACAGTAGATAACGTCGGTGGTGGCGATTATACAACTATTCAAGCAGCCGTCAATGCCGCTGCAGGTAATGACATAATCTATGTAAATGGTACTGGTACTGCTTACACTGAAAATGTTAATATACCCGGTGGTAAAAACCAATTATCAATAATTGGTGTTGATGACGGTTCTGGTTTGCCGGTGCTGGATGGCTCCGGGGTTGCAAACCCGAAAGTCGCTTTCAGAGTTAGCTCTGATAATGTGACTATTCAAAAAATGGTGATTCAAAACTATTTCTACGCTGGTGCAACTAACGTTGACCACGGTAGCGCCCAACGCGGTGTTGGTATTGAATCGCTTATCGCTTCTTCGGGACACACTTTCTCCAATAATACAATAGATAATTGTAACTGGGGTATTTATGTTCGCGAAGGAAATAGTATTAGTGTTTCTAATAACACTATTACTAATACTGTTGCTACCTCACACGGTAGTGGCTATCCATTTACCGGTGGTACCGGTATCGCATTTGTTAGTGCAGGTGTTTCTTTGGATGAAAACTCAATCGAAGATAATACTGTAACTACAACTGCATACTATGGCGTATTTTTTGGTCGCAGACTTGATGGTGGCGTTCCCGTTAATGGTGATAACGTTGTTATTAATGGTAACACTATCGGAGCTGCAGGTATTGGAAACAATGGTTTCGCTATCTTTGTGAACAATATCAAGCCTAACGACGCCTTGAGAATTGAGAATAACGTGTTGAATGCTAACGAAGCAGGTCTATTGTTAGACCAAAATGCTGCAGCAATGACTGACGTTAATGTATTCGGCAACGAATTTAACAATACTGTTTCTACTATCGAAGTTCAAACTGATGATTTGTTCGATGGCGGAACATTATATGACATCATGTTCAATAATGACAACATTTTTGACGAAGGTACTCCAACTACAAATCCAGGTGCTGTCGCAGCATTGGACGCTTCGGTTGAAGCAGTTGTAAGCACCGGTTCAAATCGTTTCATCCGCAATAACTTTGCTACTGCAATTGTTGACGGCGAATTATATTTGTCAGCTGCTGCTGCAAGTACTGACGTTAAAGTTTATGCTATGGCAGGACTTTATGCTGATGAAGTTGCTGTTGTAACAAGCAACCCGGCAAACATGCAAAACATGGAAATTACAGGTGAAGTTTCCGGAGCTAATAATCTTGCAATTGCTAGAGGTGATGCTACCGGTAGCACAATTTTCGATATTGACCAATTAGGCAATCTTACTGTTACTTTCCAAAGTATCAATGTGGAAGTTAATGGTACAGTTGCCCAAACAGGTATTAGAACTGAATCTTCAAATACATCTGTTTTTGGTAGTAATTTCACTTCAATTGTGAATTCTGCCGGTGTTTTTGGTGTGATGGCAGTTTCAGACTTATCGCAACAAACCGGATTTGTATTCGAAGATAATACAGTTAATGGATTCTTTGAAATTGGTGTTGGTATTGACCAAGACAATTTCTTGATTTCTTGCAATCAATTTGGTACTTCTAACGGAGTTGGCGATGGTATCTTTATAACTGACTTTAATACTGACTTAGTAGATATCATCGGTGGTAGAATCATTAGAAATACTTCTCTTGATATCGCTCCAAGTGTTGCTTGGAATATAAGAGTTAACTTCCCAACTGCCCTTTCCGGCGGTTTGGTTGTCGGTGAACCCGATGCAGGTAACTTCTTTAATTCCGGTGACAGAGCTGTAAGTGTTACGCAATTAGCAGATAATCAAATTTCAGTAAATTATAACAGATTCCTTCTAGATAGTTATAGTTTTTGGATTGTCAATAACAATGCTTTTGATTTAAATGCAGGTTGGAATTTCTGGGATGTTGTAGGTCCTAATTATAACGCTGCAATCAGTGCAATGATTAGTGGTGCCGGTGCAGCTAATGTATCCTTCTTGCCAATCTACACTGATGGTACAGATATGGACTTAGATGCATGCGGTTTCCAAGTTGACCCAACTTCAGTATGGGTTCCTGTTTATACTGCAGTTTCTGAAACTGACCCATTGACTGATGTTAATGCATTGTTCTTCTGGACAATCGAAGACGCTTTGGCTGATGCAAGTACAGGTATCGGTTCAGGTGGTACTCCTGAAAGATATGCGGTTTTATTATATAATAATACTGCATTTGGTGAAAACAATCCTTTGAGCGTAGATTTCCCGGTTTGGATTGGTGGCGCTCCTGCTCAAGCTTCAAACGGCAATATTGCTCCTGACCCAACTTTCTGGACTGTAGTAGCTCAAAATAACGCTGCTCCTTTGTTTGAAGTTACGGTTACAGGTACAGTTACTGACCCGATTGCTTTCGATAACTTAACATTGCTTCCGTCATCAGCTGGTTTATCTTCAGCTAATAATGCAATTTTGATTGACGTTGTTGGTGCTATGTCTTATTTGTCTGTGACAAATAATATATTTAATGTTGCTAACGTAAATCAATCAAATGCAATTTATGTTGATGCTACAACTACAACTTCAATTGATGAATTCTACATTTATAATAATGAATTCATGAAGAATGATGCAGGATATGCTCTAAGAGTAGCAACACCTATCGTATCAACTGATATTGAATTCCTCAGTAATAATATTTTATGGAATATTGCGGGTTCTAGCCCCGGATTTTCAATTTATTTTGAAGATGGTGTTGATGGTTTGACTGTTCTCGGTAATAATTTTGAAGCAGGTATCTTATTAGAATCTGTTTTGAATAATATTGATAACCTTCAAATCGGTGCAGCAGGTACTCATGGACTTGGATTTTTGCAAGGTAATACTTTCTTCAATCCTAATGTATCCGGGTTAGCTTACGGTATCTATATTCAATCACCTTTGGGTGGTGGCGATGTAGCTCTTACCGGAATATCAATTGAACAAAATTTATTTGAAGATATTACAGAAGCTATCTACTTTGAAGTAGAGCCTACTGAAATTACTTTGACAAATATTAATATCAATGAAAACTGGTTTGTAAATATTGGTGCTTCATCCATCGTAATTGATGGTCCAACACCTTATGCTGGTCAAATTGATGCAACAAACAACTACTGGGCAACTGATGATGGTCCAATAGCTTTAATGACAGCTCCGGCTTGGCATGATAATTCTACATCATCTACCCCAATTATTGCTAACTCATATAACTATGATGTGAATAACGCTGCATCTCCAAGTGGTGTGCTTTACGAAGCTGATTATATCAACTTCGTTTATTGGTGGCAAAACTTTAATGCAAACATGGGACCGGGTTCATTCACCGGTGACCAATTTGCTCCTATTGTAAACTCACTTGGCGACGTTTTTGCTTCTTTGATAATTGCTCTTGACAACACTCCTACAACTGAAGATATCTTTATCGTTGCCGGTGAATTTGTTGAGTCAAACACTATACAACAACCAACACTTCCATATGTAATTAATATTTATGGTGATGTAAATGGTGGAACTTATTTCAGACCTGACGCTTTAAATGCTAATGGCGCTTATTCAGATGAATATATGTTCTATTTTGCTAGTGGTGCGGGTGTAGGTGAACTAGTTGACATATCGCTATATTTCTTACATTTAGAAGATTATCGTCCATTCGTTTTACAAGATGAAAATGTCTATGCAGGTATTTTCGTTGATGGCGACGCTGCTAATTTAGCTACCGTAAACTTCTACAATGGTTCAATAAGCGGTATAGACTTCGGTACTGATGGTACAGGTTTCTATGCAGTTGGTAATGCTGACGTAACTGTCGAAAATTCTGACTTCATTGAAAACGAATACGCCGGTATTAGGTTAGAAAACGACGCTGTTTCTGCTCCAACAGGTACATTCATCAATAACGTAATTGACGGTGCTAATGTTACTGATTATGGTATCTATTTGGATGGTGAATTAGATGCAACAATCCAATACAACGTAATTTTTGACAATACAGGCGCAAGTGCAGGTATTTTCTCTTCAGGTATTGGTGCAGGAAGTTTGACAATCGAATATAACCAAATCTTTGAAAACGGTTACGGTATCGAACTTGGTGCCAATGGCGTAGGCGATGATTATTCGGCTGCTGTTATCCGCAACAACGCTATCTATAATAACGTTACTGCAGGTTTGATTTACTTCCCGAACGTTGCTTCTGCTGTTACAGTTGAAGATAACTTCTGGGGTCATGACGCAGGTCCTGCTTCTTTAGGCGATTTGGGTCTTGGTAATTCACAACGTAACGCTTACTTTGATTTAGGTATAACCCAAGGCAACGCAGTTGTTGACGGTAATGCTAATTCAGAAATAGATTACTTACCTTACAGATTGACTTCAGGCTTTACACCAAACATTTCGATGATTGCAGGTGCAAGATTTGCTCCTATCGTCAGAACAAATTCTGCAAATATTCCAATAGATTATTATGCAAACATGATTTCTGTTGATGTTGATGTAACGTCAGGTGCAGATGAAGGTGTATATGTATATGGTGGTAACTGGGCAGACTTGTTTGTTGCAGGTAATGACGAAGTAAGATATATCGGTAAAAGAAGAATGGCTCTGTATGCAGCATCATGGTTGATTAACCCACAAGGTTCAGCCGCTGATGCATGGGATGTAGCAGACAAAGGTGCTCACCCAATGAACGATGGACCATTATTTATTACACATAATTATCCCGGTTACTTATTTAATGCTGCATTAGGTTCTCTTACAGAAATTTCAATTCAAGGTTTTGTTTTTGATTCTAGAGAAACAACAGCTGGCGTTGATGGTCCTTATACCGGTAATTTCGATAACGGTATGTTCATATATTTCTTTTCAACAGCTGACGAAGTTACTGTAAATCAAAATACATTCCTTGCAGATGAAGATGACTCTTCAATTAACTTTGAAAGCGGTTTAGCTACTAACTGGACTATTTCTAACAACTTGATTGATGCAAGTTTGTCAACTACAACTAACAACCCATTTGCAGTAAATGTGACAAATGGAGCTGGTGGTGGTCCTCATTCAGACATTTTCATTGATGCAAATGAAATAATCGGTGGCGCAGTAAATATTTATGCCGGCAATGATGATGTTGCTGGTGTTATGGTAACTTTCAATGAGTTTACTGATTCCAAAGCAGGTGTTATTGCTTCTGCTGTTGGTGGAGTTGGTTTCCAATTAGCAAATATCTATGTTGCCAATAACGTATTTTACGATTATCCCGGTGTTGACCAATTTGCTTTCGGTATTCTTGCCGGAACTCCGAACGACGCAGTCTTTAGTGATTGGACAACAGACATCGTTTTCACTGAAAACTTAGTCGGCGTTGACCCACTTGATGTTGCTAATACAATGCCTGCAGTTGGTTTCCAAAATGCTACACCACTACTTACTTACACTTCAGCTATTTCAGCTACTTGTAACTGGTGGGGTTCAGTAGACGGACCTACATTTGCTCTAAACCCGGGTGGCGATGGCGCTACTGTAAGTGAAAGAGCTTATTTTGCTCCTTGGTTATCTGGCGATGCTAATAACGTAACATTTGGATTTGATCCATTGGATGCTTGCGACGCCGGTATCAGAGTATGGGTTAACAATACAGGTAATCCTGCTGACCAATTTATTATATTCCCGGGCTTACAAATGGCTGTGGATGACCCGTCAGTTATGGCTGGTGTGAATGATTTCATTTTCGTTCACGCTGATTACACAACAGGTGGAACTCCGGGCTTCTTGGATGAAACTGTTACAATTAATTGGGCAGGTTTATTCGGTCCAACTTTAGCTTCGGAAACATTTGTTGACGAAATTAACCTCAGTGGTTCATTAATATTTTCAGATAATTCATTTGATTTATATATGGACTCACCGATGAGATTACAAACAGACTTGATTATTGACAGTCCATTCAGTGACGGTTGGTTAGTCTTGTTTGACGACGATTTCACTGTTGAAGGTCACATTACTGAACGCGGTAACACTTCACGTGTTAATACACTTGGTGACGGTTATCTCGTTAAAGAAAATGTTGTTTTCGGTGGTATAAACAACTTCCCGGTTGCACATCCTTACGGTGGTAATGAAATGCCGGTTCAATTTGTTGCTAATAACTCTGCATTCAACGGAACAAATAATGACATCTTGAAAGTAAGAGTAATGGCTACTGATCCGATTGCAGCTAAAGGTTTAGGACAAGACGGATTCGACGTTAACGCTCTTTGGTCAATTGACTTTGTTAATGCAACAGGAGCAAATCCTGACTTTGCAATGCAATTGAGATTCCCACTTGGTCCCGTTGATGCTAACTTTGACGTAGTAACTTCATACGGTGCATTCTGGGATATGGCTCCTGGAGCAACTCAATGGACTACTAAGAAATCAAATTCTTCTTGGAACGGTTCAGACGGTATTCAGGTTACTAATCTTAACTTAGAATCAGGACAAACTGATTGGTCAGTATTCTCAGGTCCAACTTCATTTGCATTGTCAGATGAACCAAACCAAGCTCGTAACATTATGTGGTACACTACTACAGACAGAAGCATTTCCTTCAAATGGACAAAAAATGACGCAGATGCACAATTCTATGCCATTCTTGCTCGCGAAGGTACAATGATTGCTGCTCCGTCAGCGTTTACTCCAACTCCGATTTCTACTTATGTTCCTTATACTTGCCCATCAATACCTAATGGTCCTTGGACTTGTAATCCTGGTCAATTGAACTTTGCTGATGGTAATGTTAATACTGTAGATCCGAATTTCAATTGGGATGCTTCATTATTCCATGGCGACCAAGTTCCTAACGGCGTAAGAGTAATTAAGATTGGAGAATATGGTCCAGGTGCTATATTTGATGCGACTGTTAATAACTTAGAACAAGGTACTTACTACGAATTCTTCGTAGCTAACTTTAACTACGGTGATGGTACTACTCCTCTTGCTTCTATGGAATCAGGAGCTGACGGTATGGCTAATTACAATCTTGGTCCAAATACTTTGAATCCAAGAACTCGTAAAACTATGCCTGCTGTTTATATGACTATAGACTTTAATGGCGGATTCGCAACTAACGTTTTGAATCAACCAAATAGAGTTTGGGCTTATTCAGTTCCGGGTGTTTACAACCCAATGGACATTTACAACAATATCGTAAAAGATAATGGTGTATTAGGCTCATACGTAGTTGAAAACCAATATAATGGTGATGATTTGATAGGCGGTCATGTTGCAGAAGTCTGTGATGATGGTGCTAACAGCTGGACAGCCAACAACGTCAGATTGAATTTCCGTAACTACGGAAACTATACTGCTCCGGGTTGGATTATCAAATACTCAGAAAACAATGACACTAAGACATTTACTACACCTTCAACAACTGCATTTACTGATAGAACAAGAACTGCTAACACAGACTACTATTTAGTATCAGCTTATGATGGTGACGGTAAAGTTGCTTACAAATATGACAACATGCAAACAATTAGATTCCAAGTTGACGAAGTAACAGATGTAACTTTAACAGAAACACCTGTTGTTATGCCGACTTGCGAAGGTAACAACGTAACTTTAGTTTCCGCTCCAAATAGCTATCCAAATGCTAATTTTGACAGATGGGAATATGATAACGGTAGTGGTTGGACAACTTTCACTACTGCATTACCGGGTGGCTCAGCTGCTACAGGTGGTACATCAAATACTATTACATTAGACTATGCTGATAACGGAACTAACATTCGTGCGGTTTACACTAGTAATTCAATTTGCGACTTAGGTCTCGAATTTAATACTAATGCAATCCAACTTAGTATCTACGATGCTACTTTGACCGGTTTGCAACCTTATACAACTGCACCTAGTGTTGTTGATACTGAAGCTCCGGGTGTATGCGAAGGCGCTAACGTAACATTCCAAGCTGATGCTGGTGGTCCTTACGCTTCACCAAACAGCTTAACCTTTATTGGTTGGGAATATTTTGACGTCGCATGGAATACATTAGCAGACGGTGCTTTGGCAGGTGCTACTATTTCCGGTGCAGCTACTCAAACAATGACAATTACAGGCGCTACTGTTGCTATGAACGGATATGATTTCCGCGCTGTATGGCAAAATGGTGACTGTTCTGTCGTTCCGACTACTGAAACTAACCTTGAAGTAATCACTCAACCTGTTATTTCACAACAACCAGTTGTTACTCCTGTTACAGTATGTGCAGGAACTGACATAGATGTTGATGCAATTGGCACACCTTTCACAAGTGTACAATGGCAAATAAGCAACGATAACTCGACTTGGGTTGACCTTGTTGACGGTGCTGCATATGTTTACATGGGTGGAACTGCTGAAATTGCAGGTGCTACTACAGAAAACCTTACAATTACTCCGGTAGATAATACTTGGGATGCATTCTACGTACAAATCGTTTATACAAACGCAGGTAACGAAGGCGACGAATGTATTACAACTTCAAACTCAGCACAACTTGACATCTTGTTGGCTCCAATCGTAACTGCATTTACTTCTCCTGTTACAGTTTGTGAAGGTTCGAATAATAGCTACTTAGCTACTATAACTAATCCTTACAATACTCCTGTACTTTGGGAATATAATGACGGTATCAGTGGTTGGTTATCACTTGGTGCAGGCGTTGTTGATGGTACAACAGTATCATTCACAGGTGCCGGCGACGAAACACTTAATTTAGATAACATTGATTTAACATGGAATGGCTATCAAGTTAGAGTAACTGCTACAAATGGCACTTGCTCAGATACAGAAGGCTTCACAGTTAACGTTGATGAATTACCTGTTGTAGTTACTAACCCTGTTGATGATGATGTTTGTGAATTCGGTAACTTACAATACACTGCAGATTTCACTCCAACTACTGCTACAGTAACTTGGAAATTCTGGAATGGTGTTGTTTGGGCTGATGTTGTTGATGGCGTTTCATTAACAGCTAACACATTCAACGTACCTACTATTACTACAGTTGGTGGTACAACTACTTTAGATGTTACTAACGTAAATGTTGCAATCAATGGCTGGGATGTAAGAGTTGCTCTTGATAACGGTGTTTGTGGTACAGTTAATACAACTGATGCAAATATGGGTATCTTCACAGTTCCTACTGTTCCTAACCCAATTGGTGCCCAAAACATCTTGTCGCATAAATTTGATGTTACTTATCCTGCTGACGCAAATGCAGTATCTTGGGATATCCAAGTTGCTGATGATGCCGGATTTACTAATATCGTTTACTCGACTACAGGTGCAGGTGCTTCACCATTTACAGGTATGACTGATTGTATTCTTGACCCTGCGTCAACTTACTACTTCAGAGTTCAAGCAGTTAATGCTTGCGGTGTATCAGGATGGAGTACTCCTTCGAATCTCGTTACTTTAGACCCAACTGTTACAAACATGGCATGGTTAGGTGGATTTGACGGCGACTTCGGTACAGGCGACCTTGGAACTCCAACTGCAGCACAAACTTTGAGATTTACTTACTATCAATTAGACGCTGACATTGCAATGACAATTCCTGCCGACTTCGAAGCATTTATCGGTGGTAATTGGGTTACCGGTGTACAAAACTTAGGTTTGACACTTTATCTTGGCACTTCAGGTGCTCCTTTGACAACAGATATCTCAGTTCGTTTCAACGCTACAGTTTGTGGTGTAATTGATGAAGATATTACAATTGCTTCTAACGAAACATGTTCAGGTCATACTGACATAACAGTTGGTTCAATCGCAGTTGAAGGATTTGGTAAAGTTCCACAACCTACTGTTCAAGCAAGCGCTGTTTACTTTACAGCTAACGCTAACACTAATTTCGACTTTACATGGACTAATGGTGATGGTAATGGCAGATTAGTAACAATCGTTGAAGACGGTGCTACTCCTTGGTCACCAACAGACTTTACTGATTATAGCAGTGTTGCAAGCACTACTTTGGCTGGTGGTAATGAAATTACAACCGGTAACTGGATTGTTGCAGCAGGTAACGTATCAGGACCTTTGAATGTTAGTGGTTTGACTGCAGGCGTAGTTTACTATGCTTATGTATTCGAATTCAACGAATGTGCTTCAGGTACTGAAGATTACTTAACTCCTGGCGCTGTTGGTCAAGTTTACCAATTGGCATTCTTAACTGACGAACCATCAACACCAATGAATGGTATTCCTGACCAAACTTCAGGCGTAGCATTTACACAATCAGACGAAACAACTCCACTTGAAATCGAAGTAATGTTGTATGACCGTGCCGGCGCTCCGATAGCTAATCCATTTGGTGGATTTAGCGTATCAATCGCTGGTGACCCGGCTCTTGGATCAGTATCAGTTGATGCCGGTTCTACAACAATTGCTAACGGTGCTGCAAGTACAGCAGGTACTCCAATGACAATCACTTGGACTTATGCTAACGGTATTTTGAATGCAAACTTAGTTGCTTCAACTACTCAACTTGGTGTCTTAACCGGTGAATCGAATGACTTCGTTCTTAACGTTGCTCCTCCGACTACACAAGCTAAGATCATCCTTTGGGTTGGCATACCTTGTGCAGCCGGTACTGAATTCAAATGGACTAACGGTGACGGTGCTTCCAGACTCGTTGTAGGTCGTGACGGTTCTTTACCTGAATTACCAACAGACTTGACTGATTATTCTGCACTTGCTAATACTGATTTCTCACTTGCCGGTACTCTCGGAACTGATACAAAGGTTCTTTCAGTTATCAATGGTAGTGGAAACTCAATTACAGTTACAGGTTTAACACTTAACCAAACTTACTACTTCCGCGTTTACGAATTTAATGGTACTGGCGGATTAGAAAGATACTTAACTGACAACGCATCATTCAACCCGCGTTCACGTAAGATTACTTGCTCAGATGGAAACAACTTGTTTGACCTTATCGTTGAAGACTTCAACGTTGTTTCAGGCAAAGGTAAAGGAATCGTTTCTTGGAATACTGAATATGAACAAAATATCTCAGGTTTCGAAGTTTCGAGAATTGACCTTACTGAAGGTTCAAGCATGAATCCAATGCTCGTAGGTACTTATATGAATGCTGAAGAACTCGTTGCTGCCGGCAACACTACTACAGGTCAAACTTACAAATATACTGACAACACCGTGACTCTCGAAGTTGGCAGAACATACTTGTATCAATTGACTGCAGTTGCTTATGACGGCACACGTCTTGATGTTGCTGAATCAGAAATTACAATTACTGACGATATCATTGCAGGTCCGGCTGAATTCAGCGTAACTCCTGTTCAAGTTATCAACAATGAAGCTACTTTCAAAGTTATCACTAACACTACTCAAGATGCTACTATCGAACTCTACGATGTAATCGGTAACAGAGTTGCTGTAATAGCAAATGGTATCGCTTTAGGTGTTGGCGCTAACGAATTTAGCTGCCCGGTTGACAAACTTGTTAACGGTACATACATCATCTCCGTAAACGGTAAAGATGTATCAGCTATTCAGAAGTTCCAAATCGCAAGATAATCGCGAACTAAAGCATTTTAAAGCCCGCTCAATTGAGCGGGCTTTTTTTTTGCTTTATTATTATTTTTGCATTGTGTTATTTAGAAATTTATTATATTGAATCCATGCACGATACAAGTTTGATATTAGACTTATTGATTGTATTCACGCTATCTATAGCCGTTGTTTACATCTTTAATAGAATCAAAATTCCACCTATAGTTGGTTTTTTGCTGACGGGATTATTAATTGGTCCAAACGGTTTTCATCTAATCGGAATGGAAGAAGAAGTGGAAATTTTCGCCGAAATTGGCGTTATACTTATCCTCTTTTCGATTGGAATTGATTTCTCAGTTAGCAAATTGCTTAATATGAAGCGAAACATTATATTAGGCGGTTCCGTGCAAGTTCTCTCGACAATTGCTGTGATTGCACTAATAAGTTACGGAATAGGCTTTGAAGTAAACGTTGCTATTTTCTTAGGTTTCCTTGTAGCATTGAGTTCCACTGCCATAATACTGAAACTACTGATTTCCAATGGTGCACTCGAAACACCGCAAGGGAAAATCTCACTTGGAATACTAATATTCCAAGATATAATAATACTGCCTATGTTTTTGGTGACACCTCTTCTGGCAGGGATGTCAGAAAATATCGTTTTATCGGTTGTGCTACTTATTGCAAAAATTGTTGGGATTCTGGCGTTTCTTTACATTTCAATTAAATTTGTGATGCCAAAACTCATTTTCGCTGTCGCAAAAACACGCATCAAAGAGCTCTTCTTTTTCATCATAATTTTAATCGCACTCGTAGTTGTGTGGCTGTCCTCCGTACTTGGGATCTCACTCGCACTTGGAGCATTTCTCGCCGGATTAATCATTTCCGAATCCGATTATAGCCACGAAGCTCTCAGCTTTGTAGAGCCAATGCGAGATGTCTTCGGCTCCATCTTTTTCATTTCAATTGGGATGTTATTTGACGTAAGTCTCGTAATTGAAAATTGGGAATTTGTGTTATTTGGCACCTTGATAGTACTTATTGTCAAATTCTTCAGTCTTAGTCTTGCCGTATTCTTTTTGGGCTATCCTATCCGAATCATCATACTCGTCGGACTTATGTTAGCACAAATTGGGGAATTCTCATTCGTGCTTTCAAAAATTGGATTAGATAGCGGAATAATTAGTTTCGATATCTACAGCAAAGTTATCGCAGTCGCCGTCATTAGTATGCTTTTCACACCACTATATTTCGAATTCGCTCCCAAAATCGCATTGGCAATTGGCAATCTAAAAATATTCGAAAAATATAATAACCGAGCCAAAACCGAAGCCGAACCACCCAAGAAATTGTCAAACCACATGATAATAGTCGGATTCGGACTAAACGGTCGAAATCTGACAAAAGCAGCTTCAATTGCCGGACTCGAATACATTGTATTGGAAATGAACCCGATTACCGTCAAAAATGAGAAAGAAAATGGCGAACCGATTCACTTTGGCGATGCCTCCAACGAAGCTATACTCGAATTTGTATCTGTCAAAAAAGCAAAAATATTGGTCATTGCGATTTCCGACCCAACATCAACACGCGCCATAATTGCACAAGCCAAAAATATCAACCCCGACATTTACATAATTGCCCGCACACGTTTCGTCCAGGAAGTTCAAGCCCTTTACACATTAGGCGCCGATGAAGTAATTCCCGAAGAATTTGAAACATCAATTGAAATCTTTACCCGCGTGCTGACCAAATATTTGATACCTCGTCAGGAAATCGAACGCCTTGTGAACGACATCCGCTCCGACGGCTACGATATGCTCCGTTCCATCAGCCGCCGAACAAGTTATACAGACATTGCAGAACACATCCCGCATTTCGATGTGTGCTCAATCCGCATTACCGACAAACACCATTTTATCGGCAAGTCGCTCAACGAACTTAAAATCCGCAACCGCTACGAACTCACCGTTTTAGCCGTCAAACGTGGCTCTGAATACATTGCAAACCCCCAAGCCGAAGAAGTAATTGCCAAAGACGACATACTAATCACCTGGGGCGAAAGAAAGCAAATCAGCGAATTCAACACGGATTTGGAGTAGGAAAATAAAATGAAAAAGCCGGTATGAATTATTATCGTTCGAATGGTAAGAAATAATGAAAAAAAGTGTTAATATAGCGTGGATAGTTATACCAATTATGTTGGTATTAGCTTTAGTTGCATTATTGGTTGTAGCAGCTTATGACGAAGGTATTATTAGAAATAATTTTTTAGTTAAATTGTGTTTCGGTTTGTTAAGTTTTTTCTCGTTTCCATTTAAATATTTTGAAGCTTGGAAAATATTTACAAGGTGGTGGGCGTTTATCTTATACTTTCTAAATGTAATCTTTTGGGCTATAATTCTTGTTTACATTGTAAAACTTTTAAAAGCCTTATATGAATAACAGGATGTTAAGAATGCCAACCTCGAAATTCTTTCAGAGCCACTATTTAAAGCACAAGCAGTACGAACTGAAAGACCAAGAAAGACAAAACAAGATTGAAAATTTTGGAGTTAGCCGATGAAAAAATATTTATATATATTATTAGTAATAATACTCAGTTCTTGTCAGAAAAATATTCAGGAAACCTTATATGAAAAAATCAACTTGTCTTTAGGTGCAAAAGACACAATGACTATTAATATAACTGAATATATTGAATTTGACTGGGATAGTGCTTTTGTATTCAGATCTTCAATATCTGTTGAAAGAATCAACGAAATAATGGGAATTGACTTTAAAGATACAAAGGGGGATGGTTTAAGAATATTGTTTATTAAAAACCAGAAAGTCATATTATATGATTTTACAGAACAAATGTGGGATACATTTGAATTTCGTGAAACGTATGATTTAGATGAAAGAATTTTCTTTTTACTTCCTGAACAAGGTTATTTGAGATTTGATATGGAAAATGCATATTTTTATGCAGAAAGGGAGTTTGCAGATGGTGAAAATTATATATCATTAGATTTATTAGAATAAAAAAAATAATATAAATAGTTGGAGTTTTTCGAAGTAAGAATCTACTTTCTAAGTTCAACGAATTAACAAAGGCATTACCCCTTAGACTCTATCAATTATACTAATCCCGCAGACAATCCGTTTTTATCAAATATTACACAGTATCACGTGAGTCCAAACTACTATACAGCTATGACAAACGAGTGGTATATATACGGAAGCAGTGGTCACGGGCGATTTGCCCGAGCTTTCCCCGTTGGTCTCGATGGTGGCTATGATAATCTATTCTTCCATACTTCACCTGCGATTCAGAGCCGCCACTTGAAGCATAAGCAGTATGAACTGAAAGACCATCTCGGCAATGTGCGTGTGGTGGTGATACTATGATGAGAGAGTGCAATACCGATAGCTAAAATAAAAATTTTCCTTTGGTGTCCTTGAACTTAGTTTGTTGAAATTGGAATAAGAGTGATGCCAGTAGTATCGATTTTTTATGGAATCATCATCAAGATGTTCTTTCGGGACCATAACCCGCCTCATTTGCACGCTGTTTATGGCGAGTTTAATGGATTGATAGACCTCCGGACTTTAGAGATGTTCGAAGGTGATTTACCTCCACGTGCTTACGAATTAGTTCGTGAGTGGGCAAAAAATTATCAAGAGATTTTGCTCGAAATGTGGGAAAATCAAGAGTTCAAGAAACTTCCCGGTTTGAAATAACATGACCAAATACCCGAAAATCATTGACGCCAAAGCAAAATCACCTTATGTGATTGAGGTGCTGTTTGATAATCAAATCACCAAAATCTACGACTTTGAACCTTTGCTGAGTGATGCGAATTTCCGAATCTTGAATGAGTTCAATGTTTTCAAAAACTTCTCGATTTCAGCCGGTGGCTACGGTTTGGAATGGAACGAAGATTTAGACATCAGCGAATCCGAACTTTGGGTGAATGGGAAGGAGAGAGAGTGAAATGTTTCTTTTGAAATATATCTTTTGGCTTAGTATAATATCTTTTTTCAATTGTTATTTATTTTGGATAAGCTACAATCTACAAAACGTGGGATTATTTCAAAAGTTCAATGATTTTTACAGAAATGGATATAGCATTGTTTCTACATTATCATACTTTGGTGGCGGAATAACATTAATTCTTGGAATCTTTAACTTATTATACTTTTTTTTGTTTCGAAAAAAAACTAAGAATGATGATAAACGCCATTACTTTTATTATACACCACTAATCCTCGGATTTGTATGGATTATATATATGATTTTAATTTTGAATCATGAAGCATGAAAACCTCTACCCCTTTGGGATGCTCCCGCCCGGCATGTACTCCGAGAACGACGCCCCCCCACCTCAAAAATACGTATTAGTTAGATTTAGTGATAAGAACATTCCAATATCATATGGTAATAATTTCCCTTTAATATATCCCTCTTGGTAAAAGCCTAATGTAACTGAAAATTTGTCCGAAATGTAGTACCCAATTGATTGCTTTAATTTGGTTCCAAAATAAAACCCATTAAACTTATCTTTTGTATTTTCAGTTTGACCACCTATTGAATAAGAAAGATCGATAAATAAACCATTCTTTTGTGGAGTTAAGTTAAATCTGTGAATAATTGGTATTGAAAAGGATAAGGATTTCCCTGTAATAACACCATTCGAAACGTCAGAAAATTGAACAGCAATACCGCGACCAAATTCATATCTAATATTCGGTCTTGTATAAAAAACAATATATGTCAACTGAATTCCATAATCTACTTTAAACCCTTTGTAAATATTAGCTATTACTCCGGATTTGGAGTCGAATTTAAATATTTGATATAAATCTACGGTGTCAATATCTTTCTTGCTTTCTTCGCTTGTAGTTGTATTCTGCTTAGTGGTGTCCATTGGATAATTCTTAAAATGATTGTATTGAAAAAATCTGGCGGTATTTCGTATGCCACTCCTTATCAACTTATTTTGTTCTTGAATTTTTGGGTCCCAACATAAATTTGCTGAATCAAGGATTCTAAATTTGTTGATTTTATTATTATAAGGATATTCAAACAAATAAGAATATTTATAAGTGGCGCACACACCAAAAAATTCAGCATATCTTCCGGAGTAAAATTCATCAATATAAACAGTGACCGGGATTTTTTTTGATTGACTTGTGTCCGTGCTCATCAAAGTATTCAAAGACATTTTTATATAATCTTTCAATGGTCTATTTAATATCAATGGCTTTTGAAAGGCATCAGCCTCCCCAATTATCGAATCGGGGAGATTTCTATTATCAATTACCTGCACTACTTCAAAGCTATCAAGTAAGTATAATTTATCATTTTTAGCTAAATAAAATTTCGTCCCATCAAAAATATTTGATTCGGTAGCACAGGAATACAACAAGCATAATGATGAAATAAAGATTATTTTGTTAAATAATATTTTCAAGCCTCAATTTCCTAATATTAATATCGAAGCAATTCCCCAAACCCCTATTTTATAGAGTAATCAACTAATTCGACCATTCCCGAAGGACCGAAATCTATCTTAATCCAACCTACTGATTTGGAGAAATACATTCCATACCTTGATGTTCGACTCCATTCTTGAAGATATGGATGATAAGATTGAGTTTCGATAGCCATCAATATTATATCAGTATATGCCTTACCTCTGACCACAAAAGTATCCAATTTATCCAAAACTTCGAATATATATCGGTTGCGCATATTATTTAAATACAATTCACTACTTATCCATTTGGTACCAATAGGCTCATCGGGTTTCAAGAAACATAATTCATATTCTTTTGAAACACCATAATCTGCTCCAAATCCTAATACGAAATACTGATTGTTTTCAACTCTAATAAAATATTCGTCAGTTTGATTTTTCATAACATCTCTCATTGATGCATAATAAACATCATCAATTTTTTGTTCGTCAATACAAGTGGTTGTGTGTCCCATATCCTGACCTGCTATCGCACCTTCGTATTTCCACCAAGAACCTTTTGAGGTGGGCCAATAAGAGTTTTCAGGCTTCTCGTTGCCGTTCAAATATGGGTCGTCATCGCTTTTGACCGGATTGCTGCTTTCTTTCTGGCACGAAATAATAAAAGTAGCAATTACTATAAATAATAAAATCTTCTTCATATCAATACCTTTATTTTTAATTTACATTTATAGACTTAAATCACCGCTTCTCCAAAATCATCTAAAGCGGCAAGTCCGTTTCTCGCTTTTACGTCGTTGGGGTCTAATTCCAATGCTTTGCGATATGCAATCCGAGCATCATATTTTTTGTTCAAATTCAAATAGGCATCGCCAAGTAAAGCACATGCTGAAGGGCTTTCAGGGTTGTTGTCAACGACGTTTTTCAAGGCTGTCGCCGCTTCTTCGTAAAATCCCATCCGTAAGCATACTACGCCGAGATGGAAAAATGCGATGAGAAATTTTGGCTGAACTTTCGTGACGTGGGAGAAAAATTCTCTTGCTTCGGATAAATGCCCGCAATGATAGCTTAATATGCCCGACCAGTAATGTGCTATCAAGAAATTCTTGTCTAATTCGATACATTTTGCCAATGAGCGTAATCCTTTTTTCAAGCTGCCCATCCGATAATAACCCAATCCCAATTCGAAATATATCGTCGGGAAACTTGGCAATTTTTCGGCACCTATTTCAAGGTAGTGAACCGATTGCTCGATATCGCCGAGTCTGTAGAGTGCATTTCCGATATGTTTGTAAACAATTGCTAAGTCGGGATCACGGTCCAATGCTTTTTTGTAATGCTCGATTGCGTCCAGATACTGACCCTGTGTTTCGTGTTGGTAAGCTTCCAAAATATCGGGGTCGTCCGAATCAAATCTAATATTAAGTCTATTTAAATCATTCATGATAAATTTTCGATATATTAAAAAATCAAATTTACGATATTTTCTGTCAATGACAAATTACTACTATCATATTTTTAAAATTTATTGGCAACCGGGACTTCCTGTCCGGCATAGAGATAAAATCCGTTTCCGGTTTTGCGTCCGTAATGTCCGGCGGCTACCACTTTCTTCAATAATGGACATGGACGATATTTTGGGTCGCCAAGGTCGTTGTGGAGCACTTCCAATATTGCCAAGCATGTATCCAAACCGATTAAATCTGCCAATGTGAGGGGTCCCATTGGGTGTGCGAAGCCTAATTTGGCGACTTCATCAATTGCATCTACTGTACCTACATTTTCCATCAGAGCAAAGATAGCTTCGTTTATGAATGGCAAAAGTATTCGGTTAGAAATGAAACCCGGATAATCGTTTGCGGTAACGGGCGTTTTGCCTAATTTTTTGCAAAGCTCGACTGTTGAATTGTAAACTTCGTCGCCTGTGGTGAGTCCGCGAATTACTTCGACGAGTTTCATCATCGGGACCGGATTCATGAAGTGCATTCCGATTACTTGGGCCGGTCGCTTTGTCCGAGCGGCAATTTCGGTGATTGATATAGTAGAAGTATTCGATGCAAGTATTGCTTCAGGCTTGGCAATTGCGTCGAGTTCGGCAAATATTTTGAATTTGAGCTCTTTGTTTTCTGTGGCAGCTTCGATTATGATGTCTGCATCTGCACAAGCTGACATTTCAGTCGTTGCGAAGATATTTGCCATAGTTGCATCCATTTGTTCTTGCGAGATTTTCTCTTTCTTTACTTGGCGGTCTAAATTTTTGCTAATGGTACCGATTCCACGCTCAATCGCTTTGTCATTAATATCGAATAAAGTAACTTTGTAGTTTGCAAGTGCAAAAACGTGAGCTATTCCGTTGCCCATTGTTCCGGCGCCGATGACGGCAATTTTGTTGAATTCCATGATACTTACTCCCTAATTTTTTTAAAATTTAAATCATTTAATTTTTACAATACGAAAGGCTTTATTTTTTGTTTGATTACTTACAGATAGTGTATATACACCTTGTGATAAGTGGCTACAATCAATATTCAAATCCCCTGATTGATTTCGCAGAACAATAATTTCACGTCCCTGGAGGTCGAATACCTTTAAATCGAAATTGCCCAAAAATTCCTCACCCGGATCGAAAGAGAAATTATCTGAAAATGGATTAGGATAAATTATAGCTTGTGGATTAGTATCAATTTTCGAGGCTTTGGTAAAATTTGGAATAGCTATAACTGTAATTGAATTTTTGGGGAATTCGTAGTATCGTGAAATTGTTTTCTTACTAATTTTCGGGACAATATTAAGTGGGTTTATTATATCGTTAACGTCATGATGATGATTGGAGCTGATTTCATAAATAGTGCCTGTTTGACCTAAAAATTTCTCATTCAAATCAAGTTCGGTGTTGACAGATTCAAAAGGGTGTGCATTTACAACCGCCAGATACAATGTATCACCTTTGGATGAAGCTAAAGTATTCAGCCAAGGCGCTCCATAAATAGGCAGTATTCCCATTATTTCACGAGTATAATACTTTTCAACATCAACATTAACTGGGTAAATTTTGCTTCCTGTGGTATTACTCAAAAGTTTGATTGCCTGATAACCTACATTTCCCCAAATGACACGTCGCTTTGTAATTGGATGCTCACCTGTTTTGAAAAATGAAATAGCAAATGTTCTTTCGGCAAATTTAAGCATTTTAGGATTTTTTACATGAGAAATTTGAGTATTTGCATCCCACAAGCCTTGTTCCAAGGTTAATGAGCGCCAGTTTGTGTCTAAGTACCAATCTTGGGGTTTTCCGTAACTCATAAACCATTCAGTTGATGCAGCTTGAACATGTGGTAGTAAATTTGCGTCTTCCAGCCATCCGTAAACTGTACGGAAATAAAGTTCGAAATGTGTCCAACCTCCGACTATACTAAAATATAGTTCCATATCAGTATGTTCTTCCTTGGTATAGCCGCTTTGAGCGGGATGGTAACCATAATAGTCGGCATCTGTTTTAATAGTATCCATCAATGTTTTGAAGTAATCCTCTCCATGCCAAACGTCAGCAGCTAAAATTAATTTAATCTTATTATCGGATTTTAACATTTCACGTCGAAAATCGAAATATTCATAAGCATATTCCTGTGGTCGAAACCATTGTTCATTGCCAACTTCCCAGTATTTAACGTTGAATGGTTCTGCATATCCATGCTCCATTCGTAATTTACCGAATTGGGTATTTATGTCACCATTGCAATATTCAACCCATCCACCGGCAAGCTCGGGCCAACCATTGTCATAATTTGCTGTGATATGCGGAACAGTATTAATTAATTTGCAAAAATTAAGAAATTCAATTGTACCGAAATCAAATCTTTGTGATAATCTTAATGGTGGTGGGTCAATATTTGGTGATTGTCTTTTATCAATGTCTCCAACGCCATAATGCCAAAATGATGCATATGTATCTGCAAACGAACCACCCGGATATCGCAAAATACCCATATCCCAATCTTTAAGTAAATCATAATACTCTCGTCGTACCCCTAATACATTATTGGTCGGCATACAAGAGGATTCGTCCAAATCTATAGATCCTGTTCCATTTAATCCTATAACTAATGCTACTTTGTTTTGTCCTGAAATTGGTGGGATGATTGTTGTGTATTTATACCATTCATCACTTGGAGAATCGAATTTGTGGGAATAAAGTAAATTATCAAAGTCATCATCATAAACTCTAATTTCAATGTTGCCGCTTTCAACTTTGCCTCGGCAATAAAAATACAGTTCGAGACTAACCGTATCGTCAACATAAACTTTTTGATATGCGCCCGCAAAGTCATTTAAACCGTTTTCTATTCTGACCAAATTTCTACCGTTTTCGTTATATCCACCGGCAATTCGCGAAATCACATTCGACTCACTCTCACCGTATTTTTTCCAATCTTTCAACCAATTATTCGAAGTATCTGTATAATCAAATCCGCGGTTTAAAAATTCTTGCGACCAGAATCCGAATGGACCATTAACGAAATCGCGAATAAATTCTATAAATCCACCAAAATGAAGATTCGAGATAGTGTCTTTTGCAGGAGAATCCAATTCGATTTTTAAGTAAGCCTCTTGTTGCGACTTTAAGCTCACCAAATTTGTCATTGCTATGACAATAATCGCTAAAAGAATATTATATTTGTGTTTCATAGAATTAAATTTTTTGAAAATTATATATATTCAAAGTTAACAATAACAAGGTTAATATCAAAGGGAAAAAGGTTGTTTTTATGTCGTCGTTACAATATAAAGCATTTTATGTCGAAGAAGTCTCTCCAAATACATTTGTCAGAAGTATTATCGAATTGCCGATAGATAGTTTGCCCGATAACGATGTTTTAATCAAAGTTCATTATTCCTCACTTAATTACAAAGACGCCCTTTCATCTAAAGGGCACAAAGGTGTATCGAAATATTATCCGCATACTCCCGGTATTGATGCTGCAGGAGTAGTCGTTGAATCAAAAGTGTCGGAGTTTACAGCCGGTGACGAAGTAATTGTAACAGGATATGACTTGGGTATGAATACTTCGGGTGGATTTGGCGAATACATCAAAGTTCCGGCTTCGTGGATTGTCAAAAAGCCCGAAACTCTGACTTTAAAAGAATCTATGATACTTGGTACAGCAGGTTTTACAGCGGGAATTTGCATCACCGAACTTCAAAATCATAATGTAATGCCCGGTATGGGCAAAGTGTTAGTTACAGGAGCAACGGGTGGCGTTGGTTCATTGGCTGTTTCGATATTAGCGAAAATCGGCTACGAAGTTGTTGCTTCAACAAGCAAATTGCATTACGAAGAGTTTTTGCTCAAAATGGGTGCTACAGAAGTAGTCCGCAAAAATATGATTCTCGACCTGACGGCGCGTCCTCTGCTTTCTGGGCAATGGCTCGGTGTAGTTGAAAATGTTGGTGGTGGTACATTGTCTTCGGTGATACGTTCTACTCAACAGCATGGTTGCGTTTGCGTGGTTGGTAACGTCGGGGGAGACGTACTCACAACATCGGTTTATCCGTTTATCTTACGCGGTGTAACTCTTTGTGGGATTGATTCTGCTTCCCGTCCGATGAACTTAAGAACCAATATTTGGGATAAATTGGCAACCGATTGGAAAGTAGAACTGCCCCAATCATTTGTGAATGTTGTAAAATTAGATTCGCTATCTCGCGAAATTGATAAGATTCTTGACGGAAAACAAACCGGAAGAGTAGTCTTAGAGCATGACCACTAATCCGGTCTATTTAATCTAAATAAATTTATTTGAGTAAACTTCTGGCGATAACCAATCTTTGGATTTCGCTTGTACCTTCGTATATTTCGGTGATTTTCGCATCGCGGTAATAACGCTCGGCATTGAAATCTTCAGTATAGCCGAATCCACCGTGTATCTGAATGGCTTTGTTGGCACAAAACATAGCTGCTTCCGAAGCATCTAATTTTGCCATTGCCGCTTCACGGGAATAATCCATTCCTTCGTTTTTCATTTTACTTGCTCGCCAAGTAAGCAACCAAGCAGCTTCGTAACGTACCCACATATCGGCTATCATCCACTGGATAGCTTGGAAATTTGAAATTGGTTGGTCAAATTGGAAGCGTTCTTTTGAATATTTTATCGCATCTTCAATTGCCGCACGAGCTATTCCCAATGCTTGAGAAGCAATTCCAAGTCTGCCGCCGTCCAAAGTCACCATTGCAACTTTAAATCCCTTGTTGAGTTCGCCCAAAAGTGCTTCTTTTGGTAATTCGACATTTTCTAAAATAATTTCGGCAGTAGAGGATGATTTGATACCAAGTTTACGCTCTAATTTGCCCACATAGCATCCCAGTGTACCTTTTTCGATGATGAATGCCGAAATACCTTTAACTTTTTGCGATGGGTCAGTAGATGCAATCAAGATGTAAATTTCGGCTTCGTTACCGTTAGTAGCCCATAATTTTGCACCATTCAAAATCCATTTGTCACCTTGCAATACAGCAGTAGTTTTCGTAGCACCGGCATCAGAGCCTGCGCCTGATTCGCTGAGTGAAAATGCCCCGATTTTATTCCCTGAAAGCAAATCCGGCAAATACTTTTGCTTTTGCTCCTCAGTCCCGAAACGATAAATCGGGTCGCAAACCAAAGACGAATGTGCCGAAATAATCACACCTGTCGAGGCGCACCATCGCGAAACTTCCTCAACTGCCAGCATGTACGAAATATAATCCATGTCGGCGCCACCATAATCCGAAGGATAAGCAATGCCCATCAAACCGAGTTCGCCTGCTTCTTTGATAATGTCAGCAGGGAATCTGTGATTGCGTTCATTTTCCGCCGCCACAGGTCCAATGCGTTCTTTGGCGAATTTATGCACCATTTCTTTTAGCATAATTTGCTCTTCTGTCAACAAATAATCCATATAATCCTCATTCGTAATAATTATTCTGAAATTTCATTTCCTAATTTTTTAAATATATCAAATCATAACATCTTACCAAAACTTTAAATTCGATTTGTTCATAAAATTTAACAAAAAAGTGATACTTAAACGACATCATAAAGTATAAAAGAGATTATATTTGAGCAATGGAAAGAAAAATTATCCACATAGATATGGACGCCTTTTTTGTGGCAGTAGAGCAACGCGACAACCCAAGTTTGCGTGGTAAACCCGTTGTGGTTGGCAGTCCGCACAAAAGGGGAGTGATTGCCGCAGCAAGTTACGAAGCGCGGAAATACGGGATATTTTCTGCGATGCCTTCTATTGTGGCTGCCCGAAAATGCAAAAATTTGATATTCGTTCCCGGGCGATTCCAAGCCTATAAAGAAGCCTCAGAGCAAATCATGCAAGTATTTTACGAATATACTGACCAAGTTGAGCCACTTTCATTGGACGAAGCCTATCTCGATGTAACCACAAACAAAATGGGTAATCCATCGGCGACTATAATAGCTAAAGAAATCAAAGCCCGAATAAAGGAATCTACCGAGTTGACGGCATCTGCCGGAGTGTCCTTCAATAAATTTTTGGCAAAAGTAGGCTCTGATTTCAACAAACCCGATGGATTGTGCGTAATAACTCCTACAACTTCAACAAAATTCATCGAAGCGTTGAAAATTGAAAAATTCCCCGGAGTTGGCAAAGTGACAGCCCGAAAATTGCATGAATTGGGGATTTCGACCGGAAAAGATTTGAAAAAACTTACTCAAGAATCATTAATAAATCAATTCGGCAAATTCGGCGAATATCTCTTCAACATGTCTCATGGTATTGACAATCGCGAAGTCATCGCAGAACGCATTCGCAAATCAATCGGTGCCGAAAGAACTTTTGGCGAAGACATTCTTGATGAAGCAAAATTGCTCGAATCATTGAAGCGAATTGCCGAAATCTTAGACAAAAGAATAAAAAAATCGAATTCGTCCGGCAAAACTTTGACACTTAAAATTAAATATTTCGATTTCGAGATTACAACACGTTCCAAAACAGTCTTCAATCCAATTTCGGAAATTAACGAAGTTTTCGCACTTGCCCAAGAACTCTTTTACACACCTAAAGCTCCATTCAAAAGAGTGCGTTTGCTCGGCTTATCATTATCCAATTTGGACAATCATGAAATCAATATTGGCGACCAGTTGAAATTGAATTTTCGTGAACATCATAAGTTGAAAGTTGGGCTGTAATGCTTTTAAAATATCCGATATTACAAATCGTACTTTTCAATAAGTGAATGAACAAAGGTGAAATATGCTTAGTGAATATCTAAATGAAGCAATCAAACAAGCTAAATATGAAATTTTAGAAGATGATAATTCCATCTATGCTGAAATTCCTGCTTGTCCGGGTGTTTATGCAAATGCGAAATCATTCGAAGAATGCCGAACTTTATTAATAGAGGTTTTGGAAGAGTGGCTTTTCTTGAGATTGCGAAAGAATTTGCAAATCCCCACAATATCAAATATTGATTTGAACATGACCAAAACTGCCGATGCCTCCTATTAAACCAATCAAGCGCCGTGAACTTGTTTACTATTTGAAGAAAGTCGGGTTTGACGGACCTTTCTCCGGTGGTAAACATCAATTTATGGAAAAAAATGACTTGGTTCTTACATTACCAAATCCGCATGAATCTGATATTTCGAAATCATTACTGCTAAAAATTCTAAAACAAGCTGGTATTGACAAAGAAGTATGGACAGCTTTATAAAATAAAATGTATTAGTTAAGTTAAACTCATATGCACATTATTATGATTTTACCTTCACAATCAACTAAAAACAAACAAAAATAAAATTAATTGAAATATATCTCGTTTACCGAAATTAATGACTTTACATAATTACGGTAGAATATGTCAATAAATAGGAATTTAACCAACGAGCAAATTTTTTTACGAGATTCAGTTAGGCGCTTTGCCGAAGAGGTTATCAAACCTCAAGCGAAAGATTTGGACGAGAAAGAGGAGTTTTCATACGAAATAACTGCACAAATGGCGGAAATGGGATTTCTGGGAGCCTTCTTGCCCGAAAAGTACGGCGGAAGCGGGCTCGACTATCTATCGTATATTATCATTGTCGAAGAAATTGCCCGTGTTGACAGCTCTCAAGCAGCAACTATTGCCGCTCATAATTCACTCGGCACCGGTCCTATTTATGATTACGGCAGCGATGAACAAAAGGAAAATTACCTCCCTCAACTTGCAGGTGGCAAATTATGGGGCTTTGGTTTGACTGAACCCGAAGCCGGCTCTGATGCCGGGAATACCAAGACCCGCGCTTATCAAGAGCAAGGCGAATGGACTATTAACGGGTCGAAAATCTTCATTACCAATGCTTCTACAGACATTACCTTAGGCTCTACGGTTTTGGCTGTGACAGGTCAGCAACCCGACGGCAGAAAAGAGTTCACATCCTTCATTGTCGAAAATTCAAATCCCGGAATGGAATGTCGCCAAATGAAAGGCAAAATGATGTGGCGTTCATCGAATACTTCTGAGCTTTATTTCTCCGATTGCAAAGTGACTAATGAGTATATCTTAGGCAAACGTGGTGATGGATTCAAGCAAATGCTGGCAACTTTGGACAAAGGACGACTTTCAATAGCCGCTATGGGATTGGGTTTGGCTCAAGGTGCTTTTGAATCGGCTCTTAATTATGCAAAACAAAGAAAAACCTTCGGACGTGCGATTTCTACATATCAATCGAATGCTTTCAAGCTTGCAGACATTGATATGGGAATCGAACTTGCCCGAAATTATTTATATGAAGTGTGTCGTATGGCGGCTCGCGGTGAAAAAATCACAAAAGAATCTGCAATTGCAAAATTATATTGCTCCGAATTAGCCCACAAAGCCGCAGACCATTGCGTCCAAATACACGGCGGATACGGGCTGATGAAGGAATATGATGCAGAGCGATTCTACCGTGACCAAAAATTGCTCGAAATCGGCGAAGGCACTTCCGAAATTCAAAGATTAGTTATTTCACGTATTATAGGATGTTTCGATTAATTATGCAACATAAGGTTTTGAGATGACTCGCATTATAGAATGTCCGCGCGATGCGATGCAAGGCATTGAGGAATATATCCCAATAGCGACAAAAGTTAATTATATAAATAAACTTCTGAAAGTAGGGTTCGACACGATTGATTTCGGTTCATTTGTATCTCCGAAATCTGTGCCGCAAATGAGAGATACTGCTGAAGTTCTCAGAAAATTGAATCTGAACGGCTCAAGTTCGTTTCTTCTGGCAATTGTAGCGAATTTGCGTGGTGCTGAAGATGCTGTTATGTTCGATGAAATTGATTTTCTCGGCTTCCCATTTTCTGTATCTGAGACCTTCCAGAAAAAGAATACAAATTCTACGATTGACCAATCTTTGGCAAGGGTTGAAGAAATCCACGATACTTGCGTCCGAACCAACAAGGAATTGATAATTTATCTTTCGATGGCGTTCGGCAATCCTTACGGCGACCCTTGGAGTTTTGACGAAATAGGGCGGCGTGTAGAGCAATTGACCGATTTAGGCGTGAATACTATTGCATTATCGGATACTGTGGGAGTCTCTAACCCGGGAAATATCAAGCATTTATATTCAAATCTCACTGAAGAATTCCCATTTATTGAATTTGGGGCACATTTACACAGCAGCCCGGACTCGTGGCACGAAAAAATTCAAGCTGCTTACGATAGCGGTTGTCGCCGGTTTGATGCTGCTCTCAAAGGTTGGGGAGGATGCCCGATGGCACAAGATGATTTGGTTGGCAACGTTGCGACCGAAAATTTGATAGCTTTTCTGAAGCAAAATGAGGACGATTTCGAGATAAATGAGCATGAATTCAATCTTGCTCTCGAAGCTGCCAATAGTATTTTCAAATTTTAAACCAGAATTTATAATATTGCTAAAAGGGAATTCATAAAACAAATTCCCTTTTTTTCGTCTATGCAAAAATTATATGACCATTATTTGGAGCTTTGATGCAAAAGATAAGAATAGTTACAGCCGCAGCACTTTTTGACGGACATGATGTCTCAATCAATCTTTTCCGCAGGTTACTCCAAAAACGTGGTGCTGAAATTATTCATATCGGGCATAATCGCTCTGTCAGCGAAGTCGTTACCGTTGCACTTCAAGAAGATGCGGATGCGATTCTTGTTAGCTCCTACCAAGGCGGACATAATGAATATTTTCGTTATATGGTGGATATGCTCAAGGAAAACGATGCTGCCGATATTTTGATTTTTGGCGGTGGCGGTGGTGTAATTCTACCTTCGGAAGCTACTACGCTCGAATCTTACGGCGTTAAACGCATTTATCATGCTACCGAAGGTCAAAAAATTGGAATTGACGGCATCGCTGATGATATCATCAATTCAATTTTAGAATATCGCAAATCAATTGCTAGATTTATTCCAAATGATGAATTAATCAAACAAAATAATTCCGCACAAAGTTACTTAATCGCTAAACAATTATCCTTCTTCGAAAATTGTACTGAGGATTGCAATCGCGACTCATTCCGTAAAATCTATGCGGACAACGACCAAGGCAAATCTATTGTGCTCGGTGTGACAGGTACAGGTGGAAGCGGTAAAAGTTCCTTAAATGACGAAATAATCGGTAGATTTTTATCTACATCTCCAAATTTTAAAATCGGCATATTGGCTGTTGACCCATCAAAAAGCAATACAGGCGGGGCATTGCTCGGCGATAGAATTCGCTATAACCAAATTTACAACGAAAATGTCTTTTTCCGTAGCTTTGCCACTCGTTCCAGCAAATCGGAAATTCCCGAAAGTATTATAGATTCGATTGCCATAATGAAATCTTGCGGATTTGATTTAATTATTGTCGAAACATCGGGTATTGGTCAAGCTAATAGCGAAGTCGTTACGATTAGCGATAAATCGGTTTATGTGATGACCGCAGAATTTGGAGCTCCAACACAGTTGGAAAAAATTGATATGCTCGACAAAGCGGACTTCATCGTAATCAATAAATTCGAGAAAAGAGGCTCCGAAGATGCGTATAGAGAAGTCAAAATCAATTATCTCCGCAACCGCAACGTCCAAACCGATAAGTCGCTTACACTTGATGAACTCGAATTGCCCGTTTACGCTTGCAGCAGCAATCATTTCAATAATCCCGGATTAAATCGCTTATTCAAAGATTTGGCTGCTTGCTATGCCGATAAAAATGTAAAATTCGACCACGAATTCATTGCCAAAATGCCTACAAAGCATATCATTGATTACAGTTTGATTAATAATGACAAAATCAGCTATTTATCGGAAATTGCCGAATCTATCGCGCAATACAAAATTCAAGTAACTCGCCAATCCGGCATTGCCGAAAAAGCTTATGCTTATAAAATTGCTTACGAAAACACGAATGATAGTGATTTGCGAAATAGATTGATTGCAGAATACGAAATTTTCTATGATGAATTGACCGAAGAAAGCAAAAAATATATAAATAATTGGGCGAAAGTCACTGAAAACTATTCGCAAGATGAGATTAAATACTTAGTCCAAGGCAAAGAATTTTCGATTAATTCATTTACCAAATCACTATCCGGTTCGAAAATTCCCAAAGTTGCATTGCCAAAATTTAATGATTGGAAAAGTATAATAGAATTCTGCTATATGGAAAATTTACCCGGCGAATTTCCCTACACAGCCGGTGTTTTCCCATTCAAAAGGACAACGGAAGACCCAAAACGACAATTCGCAGGTGAGGGCAGCCCCGAAAGAACAAATCGAAGATTCCACTATTTATCCAAAGATGATGCTGCAAAACGGCTTTCTGTAGCATTCGACGGCATTACGCTTTATGCAGAAGACCCTGCCGAACAACCCGACATTTACGGTAAAATCGGCGAATCCGGTGTTTCCATCTGTAGTGTCGAGGATATGGACAGATTGCTCGCAGGATTTGACCAAACTGACCCTTTGACGTCAGTTTCTATGACGATAAATGCTCCGGCGCCAATCATGGTGGCATTTTATTTCATGACTGCATATAACAGAGCATTGAAAAAACTCGAAAATGAAGGCATCAAATTGGACGAAGCTGCAAGGGAAAATCTCAAAGTCGAGACTTTCAGAAAACTTCGCGGAACAGTCCAAGCCGATATGTTGAAGGAAGACCAAGCCCAAAACACTATTATTTTTTCGATTGATTTTGCGATGAAACTAATCGGCGATTTGCAAGAATATTTATCAATTAATAAAATTCGCAATTATTATTCGCTGAGCATAAGCGGTTATCATATTGCTGAAGCGGGTGCTAATCCAATTTCACAGCTTGCATTTACTCTCGCAAACGGTTTTACTTATGTAGAGTATTTCCTGAATCGTGGGCTAAAAGTTGATGATTTCGCCCCAAATCTTTCATTCTTCTTCTCAAATGGCATGGACCCCGAGTATTCGGTAATCGGGCGAGTCGCTCGGAGAATTTGGTCTGTAGCGATGAAAAATAAATATGGCGCCGATGAAAGAAGCCAAAGACTGAAATATCACATTCAGACTTCCGGCAGGTCACTTCACGCTCAAGAAATTGATTTCAACGACATTAGAACCACATTGCAAGGTTTGTTGGCATTTTACGATAATTGCAATTCATTACACACAAATTCCTACGATGAAGCTGTGACAACTCCTACTGAGGAATCCGTTCGTCGCTCGATGGCTATCCAATTGATTCTATCCAAAGAATTCGGTATGTTGAAAAACGAAAATCCGATTCAAGGTGCTTACATTTTCGAAGAGCTTACCGAGCTTGTCGAAGAAGCCGTGTTGATGGAATTCCGCCGTCTGTCTCGTCGTGGAGGAGTTCTCGGAGCGATGGAAACACAATATCAGCGCTCAAAAATTCAAGAAGAATCAATGTATTACGAATATATGAAACAAAGTGGCGATTTCCCGATTATCGGTGTGAATACATTTCTTAATTCGAGTGATGATAATCCGTACGAGAAAATGCAAATTATCCGTACGTCCGATGAAGAGAAAATGCAGAGACTCTCTGAAGTTCATGGCTTCAAGGAACGCAATGCCGATAAAGTTGAAGCCGCACTCAAAAATTTGATTGAAGTCGCAATTTCCGGCGGAAACATCTTTGCCGAATTACTCAACACAGTTCAATATGCAACTATGGGACAAATCACAGCCGTTCTTTACAAAATTGGCGGAAAATACCGCAGAGGGATGTAAAGTTAAATCATGCGTGGAAATTCATTCGGCTCTGAATACAACAAAATTGATTTCAATTTAATCAAAAGATTAATTGTTTTCCTCAAGCCATATAAAAAGTTCGTTTTTGTTTCAATTTTCCTGACGCTTTTAGTTTCGGCATTGGCACCCTTGAAACCATATCTTATTAAAATCGCTGTTGATGATTACATTTCATTAGGCGACAAACAAGGTTTGCTCAACATTATAGTGATTATTTTGGTAGTTCTCGTATTGCATGGCGCAATCAGATTTGGACTGACCTTTATTATGCAATGGGTCGGTCAAAACTGTCTCAACGATATTCGGAATCAGCTATATGCGCATTTGCAAAAGCTTTCGATGAAGTATTACGATAAAAATCCTGTCGGCAGATTGGTTACGCGAGTCACTAACGATGTCGAAGTCCTTAACCAGCTTTTTTCATCGGGGCTTATAATGATGGTTGCCGATGTGATGCTGATTTTCTGGATTATTGGCTTTATGTTCTACACAGATGTTAAGCTGACTTTACTCACCATCACCGTTTTACCGCTTTTGCTTATGCTGACAACTTTTTTCCGACGTAAAGTACGAGTATTATTTCGAGATTTGCGGAATGAAGTATCAAAAATGAACTCTTTTTTGAATGAATTTATTTCGGGAATATCCACCGTTAAAGTCTTTGGTCAGGAGAAAAAACTGAACGATGAGTTTGATGTGATTAACAAAAAAACTCGCGAATTGAATATCGACACTGTTTTTTACTATGCAATATTTTTCCCGGCAGTCGAAATGATTGGAGCTATTGCAACTGCAATTGTCTTGTGGTATGCAGCCGGTAATATTTTATCGGGCGTAATGACAGTCGGGGTTTTGATTGCATTCATTCAATATTCGCATATGTTTTTCCGCCCGGTAAGGGATTTAAGCGAAAAATACACAACTCTACAAAATGCTATGGCTTCATCGGAAAGAATTTTCAGCCTCTTGGATACTGAGGAATTCTTGGAAGATGCTCCCGATGCTCTGGAAAAATTTGATTTTAACGATAAGATTGAATTTGAAAATGTCTCATTCAGCTATGACGATAACAAATGGGTGCTTAAAGACATATCGTTCGAAATTAACAAGGGTGAAACAGTGGCAATCGTTGGAGCGACAGGCTCCGGCAAAACTTCTATTATAAATTTGCTTTGCCGTTATTATGATTATCAGTCCGGCACAATCAAAATTGATGGCATTGAACTGAAAAATATTAAGCAAAAAGCCTTAAGAGATAAAATCGCACTTGTAATGCAAGATGTTTACTTGTTTTCCCGAACAATCAAAGAAAATATCAACCTTAACTCTGAAGAAATTTCGGATTTAGACGTTCGGAATGCTGCAATTGCTCTCGGAGCGGCACCTTTTATCGAAGCCAATCCCGACAGTTTTGATTATCTCTTGAACGAACGCGGGCAATCACTTTCCACAGGGCAAAGACAATTAATTTCATTTTGCCGTGCTTATGCAGCCAAACCTGAGCTTTTGATTCTTGATGAGGCGACTTCAAGCATTGATACCGAAACTGAAAATGTAATCGAAAAATCTCTCGAAAAGCTATTGGAAAACAGAACTTCAATAGTCATAGCGCATAGGCTTTCGACTATCAAGCGTGCCAACAAGATTTTGGTATTGCACAAAGGGCAAATTCGCGAGCAAGGCACTCACGAAGAATTATTGCAGTTGAACGGTCTATATGCCAAATTATATATGTTGCAGTATAACGAAGTGTCGGCTTAAAGCATTCCCGAACGTTTGCGTATAAACCATTCGACCGAAAATAGCAAAATCGCTATTATCAACAACCAAGGCTGACTCCACAAGGCAAATTCGCTCCTTTCTGTCACAGGGCGAGCTTTGAAATTCTTGTGATTTTTAATTGCATCCAACAATTCATTTGCATTATCGGGAGTGAAAAATTCGCCACCCGAAATATATGCCAAACTACGCAGCAAACTTGTGTTCATCCTCAAATTGAGATATTCCGCAGGAGTTTCGCCTACCGAGAATCTGCCGTCATCAGTGCCTAATATGTTCTGCCCCAATTTTGCAATTCCTTTGAATTTGTGGTCTCCTGCAGGTAAGGATTCCATTGCACCGAAATATCGCCCATTGTTGATTGGAGACATTATTATTGTGCGAGTTTCATCCGGCGATTCAATTTGCAATTCAACTATAGCATTATCAACAGTTTGGTATGATGCATCATAAACCTGAGCAACGAATTCGATTCGCTCGCCAACATTGTATAATTGCTTTGTGGGCTTAATGATGAGTTGTTTTGCCTTATATTTTAGTGATAGCCAACGAATTGAATTTTCCATAAACAGTGTAAATATATCCGTTGCTTCGTTCCGTCCGCGAGAAACTTCAAGAGCATGCCCGCCTAATTTCCATCGGAATAATCCGTAGCCCATCACTGCAATACTCTTTGTTTGCTGGAATTCGCGCGTCATGATTAATGGCTCGGCAATCGGCACATTATTTACTTTCATCGAAGCCACAAGCTCGGATTCCGATTTGATTCTGACAAATGTCTCGGTTTTATATATTGGAGGCAAATTATTCCACAAAGTCAAATCTTCATCAGTGCCGTTGATTCTAATCAAAGGATTGGACAAGGCTCTTGGATTGAGGTCAAGGTTGACCATAAATTCTTTTGCTCGAGTGGAAGCCACATTGAATGGCAAAAATTCTTCAAACTTTTTGAGTTTATTGTAATCAGTTTCCCGTCCGGCAACAAATAATATTGATTTACCTTTGGAAATGTGGTTCACCAAATTCTGTACCGTTGCATCGGAGGTGTTAATTGTTGGGAAATTTACGAAAATAAAGACTTCGGTTTCGTTCAAATCTTTTTGAGTCGGCTCAGTATAAAAGCTCGTTCCCAGACTTTGGATGAACTCTCTGATTTCGATACCTTCCTGATTCTTAATCGCATTTTTAATGAACGAAATATCTGCCACAGCCGAACCCGAGAAAAATGAAATTATCCTCTTGTTCTTGAGCACTTTGACAAATTTCGCCATTTGATTATTTTTGTGAGTTATCTCGCCCTCGAGATTTTCCACTTTGATGCTCAGTTTTTTGTTGCCTTCGGTTTTCGGCTCGTAGGTAAAATCAACCGAGTATTCAGTCCTATTCGGAGTCAGTTCAACAGTTGTTTCACCAATTGAAATGTTTTCCTCGAACAATTGTACTTTTACACTTTTGTCTTCAAATCCATTCGCATCAAATCTGAGATTGACAGGAACTTTGTCGTTGATATAAACTGCATCATTGGTGATAATATTGACTATTGCCACATCTTTTGGATAGGTCGAATCGCCGATACCGACAATGAAAATCGGTTTTCCAAGTCGCTCGGCAGTATAAATAGGATTGTCGCCACTATTGAAGGCTCCATCGGTAAATATTACGATGCTTCGCAAATTTTCATCGGTCATTGAGCGATTGATATTGCCCAAAGCATTCGATAAATCTGTATTGCTCCCATCCAATTCTAAAGCATCAAACTCGAATGACTCGCTTTCTTGCACCGAACTCGAAAATTTCCGCACGATTAAGTCATCACTAAGTAGTTCCAATTGCGAATCATCAATTGCTCTTTTATAGCCCGATTTGCGGTCACCACCTGCATCATCTAATGACATCGAAAGCGAATTATCCAGCAATGCTACTACGACGGGCTCCTTCATGCTACCACGGATAGCAGTATAAACAGGCTCGAATAATGCAAAAAGCAAAAGCACTAAAGCCACAGACCGCATGACCATCAAAAGGGTTTTACGTCGAGGAGTGATTTCAGGAACAGTTTTGCGATATGACCAAAACGAAAATGCTATCAAAGCTAACGAAATTATTATTAATACTGCCCAACTGCCACTTATCCCGAAATAATATGAATTCATTTATGTATTTTCCGATTTTAAAATTTTGTTCATCAAGATACTAATCAATAACGTTGTAGTGTGCTATTTCTTTTGATTATCAGCTATGAGTTGCATTGCAATTGACTCAAATTCTGCTTCAAAATCCATTTCCAAAAATTGCTTTCCGGCTCTGGAATACCAATACTGAGCATTCCAAATATCGCCTTCTTTGCGATGCAAGTAAGCATGTACCCAAGCTGCGTTTTGGCTGCTGAGATTTTGTACGATATTATGAGCCATGTCCCAATTTCCCTTGTAATCATACCAAAGCGACTCGAGTTCTTTGCTGAAATCGCTACTCGGAGCATCAGTCATAAAAATTCGATCAATTTCGTTTTCAAGTTTCATTTCAAATTTGTAATATTAATTTTATATTGACGAATAAATGCAATAAATTGAGACAAATATGCCACTTTTTACGAAACATTTCTTGCAAAATTGATGATAGTTTCTTAATTTAGATTAATTGAAATGTCAATTTGAAAATAAATGATTTAAAATCAATGTTGGAGAAATAATGTCAGAGAAAAAATTTGTACCTTTTGTTTCACCTGATTCCAATATGCTTGAATTTTCAGTCAAAGCATTAGTCATCGGCTTAGTGATGTGCGTCATCTTGGGGGCTGCTAATGCCTACTTGGGTCTGAAAGCAGGTATGACAATCGCAGCGACCTATCCTGCGGCTGTAATTGGAATGGCTGTACTCAGAGCCTTCAAGGGAACAATCTTAGAAGAAAATTTTGCTCGTACAGTTGGTTCTATCGGCGAATCTGTTGCTGCCGGAGCTATTTTTACGTTACCCGCCTTTTTCATAGCAGGTATATGGACCGATTTCTACACTCCCACAAATTATATGATAGCGGCTGCTATCATGACTGTTGGTGGTGTACTTGGTATTATGTTCGTAGCTTTGTTACGTCGAATTATGGTTGACGACAAAGAGTTACCTTTCCCCGAATCTGTCGCTGCGGGAGAAATCCACAAAGCAGGTCAAACCGGAACCGGTGGCAGTAAATTCTTGTTCTTCGCTATGATTGGCGGCGCTTTAATCAAAACTCTTGGCGAAATGAAATTATTCTTGGCAAGTTTCAAACACTTTTTCGTATTCCCGACTCAAACTATCCCCGGAACAACTTTTGTCGGCTCAGGTGGTTTGCTCTTTACTTCGATGACCATCAGCCCTGCATATATGGGCGTTGGATACATTATCGGACCGAAGCTCGCAGGTCTTGCCTTTGGTGGTGGGTTGATTGCATGGGGCTTATTGACGCCGATTATTCAGTATTTTATTCAACCTCATTATGCCGGAGACGGTATTCTGACAGCACAAACTGTTTGGAACAACATCGTGCGTCCGATTGCAATCGGTGGCATGTTAGTAGGTGCAACTTACACTTTGTTCCGTATGCGAAACAGTTTGATGACAGGGATTTCTCGCTCAGTCGGCGATGTGAAGAAAGCTGCAAGCGGACAAAATGTTGACCAAATCCGAACCGAGCGCGACATCAGCTTCACTTGGATTTTGGTTGGTATCGCATTCGTCGCTATTTCTACTTTCTTAATCACGTTCTTGGTATTCAACACTTCATTTTTGATAGCTTTTGTCGCAGCAACTGTAATGATAATCTTAGCATTCTTCTTTGCTGCAGTTTCGGGCTATCTCGTTGGGATTATGGGCTCGAGTAATAACCCAATTAGTGGACTTACTCTTACCGCGCTCGTCGTTACTGCTTTAATCCTCGTAGCATTGGGCGCCACAGGCAACGAAGGTGTTGCTGCCGTGCTCGGTGTAGCTGCAATCGTTTGTGTTGCCGCTGCAGTAGCAGGAGAAATGCTCCAAGACCTAAAAGTAGGGCATATTCTCGGCGGTACTCCTTGGAAAATGCAAGTTGGTGACATTGTCGGCGTTGTAGTTGCAAGTGCTATACTTTTCATTCCACTATTCATCTTGCACGAAGGGGATATCGCAACGGGACTCAAGGAAGGCTACGTCGGCGGTTTCGGTAGCAAGGAATTGCCCGCACCTCAAGCAAGTTTGATGGCGATGCTCTCGCAAGGTATTGTCGGTGGTAACATGACTTGGCCCCTTATCATTGTGGGTATGCTCATGGGATTAGCGATGATTTTGATTCGCGCCGGAAGCCCGATGCTTATCAGCGTTGGTATGTATCTGCCATTTGGAACCGTATTTGCTATTTTCACGGGTGGCGTTATCAAAGGTGTGCTTGATTGGCTCACCAATAAATATAATATGAATGAGGCGCAAAAAGTTCGTGTGGAAAATATCGGAGTGCTGCTCGCTGCAGGATTTATTGCCGGTGAAGCCTTGATTGGCTTACTCTTTGCCGGATTTGCCTTTGCAGAAGTGGATCTGTTCACTTTCTTTGAGCAACCTTCATTCCTCGTCAGTATAATTGTATTGCTTATTATAGCTGCAATTTTGATTTACTTGCCATTCAAGAATGCCGGTAGTCCTGACGAACCTGCTCCACCTTCAGCCGGTGGTCATTAAGCCAATTATTTAGCAATTTAATTTTAAGGGTTGCCCAATCATGGGCAACCCTTTTTTTATCCACATTTAAAAATTTATTTTTTTGCTTTTCGTTCGTTATATAGGAGAGATGAAGACAATTTGGCATTTATTTTTAAAAAATTATTGAGGCAATCTTATGAAAAAAATGTTTTTAGCATTTATGGCAACTTTGCTTATGGTGATTACCATTAGCGAATCAAATGCTGCGGGACCTCGTGGGAAAGACTTCGGTTTCGGTATTATGCTCGGCGACCCGGTCGGAATCTCAATTAATTATTATGTAAGCAACGATGAATCGTTAGCGGCATATCTTGGTGCTTCCTATTTTGGCGGCTTGCGAGTAGGAGCTGATTACTTATTCCATTTTGATGCATTCAATTCCAAAATTGTAAAAATGTATGCCGGACCCGGTCTTGCATTTGGATTTGGGCGTGGACGCGGTATAATTTACAAAGAAAACAAAAATAAATTCTATTATTGGGAAGAGGACGACACAGGAATTGGTGCACGCGTGATTTTCGGGATAAATATAATTCCAAGAAGAGCACCACTCGAGATATTTTTCGAGGTAGGACCACTAATTGGAATTACGCCCGGCTTCGGTGTCAATGTTGATGCTTCAGTCGGCATTAGGTTTTACCCCTAAGATTTTTTGCAGTGCGAAATTATTCGTATATTTGCAGTCCGATATAGGGCATTTTTAGCAAATATCGAGGTTCGGGATGTAGCGCAGCCCGGTAGCGCACCACTTTGGGGTAGTGGGGGTCGGCGGTTCAAATCCGCCCATTCCGACCAAAACTAAAAACCCATCATGTAGGGACAGAACAGCGTTCTGTCCCTATTATATTTATACCCGCTCCCTGAGCCTGTCGAAGGGTCGAGGTGAGGTGAATTAATATTATTTCACTAATTTATGTCCCGTCAGTTGTTATAATTGACGTATAGGGATGAATCTGAATTATAGTCGTCATTTGTAATTATTGACGATACACAAACTTTAAAACAACTGACGGGACGGTAAAATCATTGTTCAGACAAACAAATTGGAGTTAGACTTCGGAAGTCTTTATAATTAAATTCAAGAAACTTATTATATTAATATACTTTAGAAAATTAGACTTCCGAAGTCTTCATTTGTCACATCTTCACAAACATCTTCGACCGACTACCAATACGAATGTAATATACTCCACGAGGGAGATGCGAAATATCAATTCTTAAATTATCGCTCCCTGAGCCTGTCGAAGGGTGAGCGGTCGGGGCGGTCATTACACATTCACCAAGCATATTGAAAATTTTGACATCAGAACCTTCCGAAGGTTCGAAACCTTCGGAAGGTTTCGAAATTGTAATATATTCCGATGCGGGATTCGGAAAGAGTTTGTACTGTAGTTCATCAGCAACTTCAATAACGCTTGTGGCAATATCGAATGTAAATTTGTACAATAAATGACCTGCCCAAGTATTTCGCAGGAATATTGTATTATTATTCTAGTAATAGCCTGCATTTGGAGTTAATTGCATTATACTACTTTCAAATTTAGGAAATTCTATCCAATCTTTGCCACCATTGTTTGTTATATATTGACGTCCTCCTGAATAATTCAGCCAAATATTATCGTCATCATAATATATGAATGACGCCAAGTAAATACGCTCTGCATCCGATTTTGTGATGAAGCTCCCAATATTAATTTTATTCCATGATATCCAACCATCTTTGGTATTTATTAGAAATAAATCCTGCTTAATAGTACTATCATTCACCTCAGTTATTTCAAAGAGTGGAATCCATGCAACATTTTTGCTAGTGTGTTTTATAGAGATATTTTTGAAAGGAATTTCGAATGAATTCCACGTTATACCGGAATTAAGAGTATGATAATTATAAATTATGGAAATTAAACTATCTTCCTGAACTTTTTGATATAGATTAACATTAAAATTATATTCTTTATCGTTGTAAATTCTTAAATTATATATATATGAGCTATCTTGAATAGTTGGTAATGGTATCTCTTCCCATGAATTGTTTGTTTTCGAAAATTTAAAAATACCCTTTCTGGTAGAAGTCTTTTTTCTAAAATCCCAGTTTGTACCGAGAATATATAGATTTCCCGATTCATCGAATTGTGGATAATTAAGCAAAAGTTTTTCAGGAAAATTGTTTACCTCCCATGTTTCTCCAAAATCATAAGACATCATATACACTCCTGTATCAGCCGGAGGTTGCGGTCCAAAAAGAGCAAGATACGGCTGGGTAGTAATGCAAATGAAATCACCGTAACAACTAATTCCTGTTACAGCGGGTGGAGCAATTCCTTTCATTACCCAACGGTCGTATATGTCAATCTCGCTTATAAATTCCCATGAATCTCCTGCATTTGAAGTCCGGAAAATATAAAATTCATAATCTTGATTTCTAATTAGAGCAACCCCATTTACCGAATCTTTGAAGGTAATGCCATCGAATGATTTAGCACCGTCAGATATTTGAAAATCCGCTACTTGCTTTATTTCATAATCTACAATTGGGCTGCTGAAAATATTTTGAACTGAACCTAAAAGGTTTGCTAAGATGAAAGCGAAAAGAAGTATAAATTTTTTCATAATTTAAAACTTTATAATTGTTAAATATAATTTACAATGTTGAAAATCGCAACACATGGGAATGGAGTGTTTAACGGACAATCATAAGCAACCTCTCTCATCAGTGAGCGGATTCGATATAAGCCCTATGTAGCAAATTCTCAACATCAAATTTCCATTTTGAAATTGTACTCTTTCATCTATGTAATAAACAAGTAAAAGTTTGTTTTGTTACATTTCTAACAAAAAAAATTTGAAAAAACATAGCCCACGGTTTCAACCGTGGAAAGGGGAAATGAACGTTATCCTCACCCTCGAAGAAATTCATGGGCTATGTTTTGACTTAAATTCCCCTCTTGAGGGGTGTCTGCGCCAGCAGACGGGGTGGTGGTTTTGTATTTTTAGTCCTAAAACAAGTTGTCGTAACACCCCCTAACCCCCTCTTGAAAGAGGGGGGATAAGACTTTTGGGGTGTATTATTTTTTTTACATAAACTTTTTCTTGATGATATTCAATGCCGAGCCGGCGCGGAACCATTCGATTTGTTGCTCATTATACGAATGATAAACCTCGAATTCATCTCTGGTACCATCTGCATGATGTAGCACTACGGTCAAATTCTTGTCAGGGGTGAATTCAGTCAATCCGATTATATCAATTGTGTCGTCTTCTTGGATTTTTGTGTAATCTGCCGGATTGGCAAAAGTCAGAGCCAACATACCTTGCTTCTTGAGATTGGTTTCATGAATGCGGGCAAATGAACGAACGAGAATAACTTTCATGCCCAAATGTCGCGGTTGCATCGCTGCGTGTTCACGTGATGAGCCTTCTCCATAGTTTTCGTCGCCCACTACAATTGTACCAATTCCTGCGGCTTTGTACGCACGTTGAACGGTTGGCACTTCGCCATATTCGCCTGTAAGTTGGTTCTTCACGTAATTAGTTTTTTCGTTGAAGAAGTTCATAGCTCCGGTCAAAGTATTATTTGCAATATTATCCAAATGCCCTCTGAATCGAAGCCATGGACCTGCCATCGAAATATGGTCAGTAGTGCACTTGCCTTTTGCTTTGATGATTAATTTCAAACCTGTATAATCACTTCCATTCCATTCGGGAAATGGGTCTAGAAGTTGCAGCCTGTCCGAGTCCGATTGGACTACCACTTGGATTGATGATCCGTCTTCGGCAGGTGCTTGGTATCCCGCATCTTCAACGTCGAAGCCTCTTGCGGGCAATTCCAATCCTACGGGCGGCTCGAGCATTACTTGTTCGCCATTTTCATTGATTAATTTGTCGGTCATCGGATTAAATTTCAAAGTTCCGGCTATCGAAAGCGCCGTGACGATTTCCGGTGAAGCTACAAATCCGTGTGTATTTGGATTGCCGTCATTCCGTTTTGCAAAATTGCGATTGAATGAGGTAATGATTGTATTTTTTTCCTTTTTATCGGCTCCGTGTCTTGCCCATTGACCGATGCAAGGTCCGCAAGCATTTGCAAGCACCACACCGCCAATTTTCTCGAAATCATCTAACAATCCGTCGCGCTCAATTGTGAATCGAATCATTTCTGAGCCGGGAGTAATTGTGAATTCGGATTTCGCCAACAAATTCTTCTCCGAAGCTTGTCTTGCGACTTCAGCTGCACGAGTCAAATCTTCGTATGAGGAGTTTGTGCATGAGCCGATTAGCCCCACTTCGATTTTTTCGGGCCAAGCGTTTGCTTCTACAGCTTCCTTCATTTTCGAAAGAGGTGTAGCCAAATCGGGGGTGAATGGTCCGTTTACGTGTGGTTCGAGTTCGGATAAATTTATTTCAATTACTTGGTCGAAATATTTTTCGGGATTTTGGTAAACTTCAGCATCGCCGGTCAAATGGTGAGCTATTGATTTTGCTAATTCGGCAACTTCTTGTCTGCCTGTCGCATTCAAATATCTGACCATAGATTCATCGAATCCGAATAGCGACGTTGTAGCGCCAATTTCAGCCCCCATATTACAAATTGTGCCTTTACCGGTACATGAGATTGAATCTGCTCCTTCACCAAAATATTCGACAATATGCCCTGTGCCACCTTTAACAGTCAAAATATCCGCAACTTTGAGTATGACATCTTTTGCGGACGTCCAACCGCTCATTTTTCCGGTAAGTTTGACACCGATTAACTTAGGAAATTTCAACTCCCAAGGGAATCCTGCCATTACGTCAACGGCATCAGCACCGCCGACACCAATCGCTACCATGCCCAATCCGCCGGCATTCACTGTGTGCGAATCCGTGCCAATCATCATTCCACCCGGGAAAGCATAATTTTCGAGTATAACTTGATGGATGATTCCGGCTCCCGGTTTCCAGAATCCAATTCCGTATTTGCTCGAAACGGAGGAAAGAAAATCGAATACTTCCTTGTTCACGTCTTTTGATTCGGCAAGGTCAGCCACAGCGCCATTTTTTGCTAATATCAAATGGTCGCAATGAACTGTTGAAGGAACTGCCACCTGTGGCATTCCTGCTTGCATGAACTGCATTAGTGCCATCTGTGCAGTGGCGTCTTGCATCGCAACTCTATCAGGATTGAAATCAACGTAGTCGTTGCCACGTCCAAAATCCTTGAGTTGCTGCTGTTTGTCCAAGTGAGAGTATAGAATTTTTTCAGTAAGTGTCAGTGGGCGTCCCAAAGCGGTTTTGACTTTGGTAATCTTTGATTCTAAATCGGCATAAACCGTTTTAATCATATTCAAATCGAAAATCATAATAAAACCTTTATTGTTATTTGATTATGTAAATTATTATAACTACTAATTTAAAACTATCTGAATTTGAAATCAAATTAAATTACAATTTGCTAACACTTTCGTAAATTTGTACTATATATTTTTGTATTTTCTTGAAAATAAGGTATAAAATGTCATACGAAATAGCAGTAATCGGAACCGGATATGTCGGATTAGTAACCGGAACATGTTTCGCTTCCACAGGAATTAAAGTAATTTGCATTGATATAGACGAAAAAAAGGTAGAAATGATGCAAAATGGGAAATGTCCAATTTTCGAACCCGGACTTGAACCTTTGCTCGTGAAAAATTTACGTGACGGGAGATTGCATTTTTCAACAAATTTGGTTGATGCTGTCGAAAATGCCTCAGTCATTTTCCTATGTTTACCCACTCCGCCCAACGAAGACGGTTCGGCAGATTTGCAACATGTTCAAAAAGTTGCATCGGATATAGCACTAATTATTAAAAATAAGAATCTTACCGAAAACAAAATTATCGTGAACAAGAGCACAGTACCCGTAGGAACTTCGGATGTTGTGAAAGCAATTTTTGATGAAATTTTGCCTGATAACAAGGTGACAGTTGCCTCGAACCCTGAATTTTTGCGAGAAGGATTTGCCGTCGAGGACGCTATGAAGCCGGAAAGAATTGTTATTGGTACTTCCGACGAATACACTGCTAAGACTTTACGCGACTTGTACCAACCTTTTGTTCGTTCCGGCAACCCGATTTATATAATGGATGAAAAAAGCTCTGAATTGACAAAATATGCAGCAAATGCTTTTCTTGCTACTAAGATTTCGTTCATGAATGACCTCTCGGCATATTGCGAAGCAGTTGGCGCTGATATTGAAAAAATCAGAATCGGCATTGGTTCAGATACTCGCATCGGCAAACGATTTTTGTTTGCAGGAATTGGATATGGTGGCTCCTGTTTCCCGAAAGATGTTCGTGCTTTGATGTATTCAGCCCAAGCAAAAGGCATCGAGTTGGATATAGTCAAGGCTTCTTACGAAGTTAATGACAAGCAAATCCGCCGATTTTTCGATACAATTTCCAATAGATTTGGCGGTAAACTCGCAGGGTTACGATTTGCATTGTGGGGTTTGGCATTCAAACCCAACACTGATGACACGCGCGAAGCTCCTGCTCACAGGTTAATCGAATTATTGCTCGGAAAAGGTGCCGAAATCATTGCTTTCGACCCGGAAGCCATTGAAAATACGAAAGTAGTTTTTGGTGATAAAATTGCTTATTCAAGCAATATGTACGATGCTCTGGAAGGTACCGATGCTTTGGTGATTGCTACCGAATGGAACGAATTTAGAAATCCTGATTTGGAGAAAATCAGTTCCACCTTGAAGCAAAATATAATTTTCGACGGTAGGAATCTATTCGAGCCGGCTTATATGAAAGAACATGGATTTGAGTATTTCTGCATCGGACGAAAGTAATTCGGGAATTCCCGGTGACTCTCAGACTACGGAGCAAGAGCACAAATATGTAGAAGCTAAGGATTTGACCATTGTTGAGTATTGCAAATCCTAAAATGGAATTGCTATATGGTTTGCAATTGACGGCTTCTATCAAACTTGGCAGGAATGTTTGTTAGAGACATTCATTGGCTTGGTAGAGGCTCTGTGGTCGAATTCGACAATTAGTTAGCGAGCCGGTTGACGTGTTGATTAATGGCAAAAAAGTAGCCGATGGCGAAGTCGTTTTTGTGGACAAACATTTCGGTAAAAAGCAAGTGCGTGATTGGCGGAATCAAACCAAAGCAGGCGATAATTTATCATTCAAAGCTTTTATCAGAAACGTACTCAAAAAGCAAAGCAATTAGGCTCTGATTTCTTCCAACCATTTGAAAATCTTACCCGGATAATTTGTCGCTACTGCTCTGACTTTGTACTCCAAAGCTATTTCGAGATTTGCTTTAGTATCAACCGAATAAACGCCAGTGAAAAGTTCTTCCCGAATTGCCGATTCCATCAATTCTTTAGTTAGTTCCTCCACCGAGAAAATGAATACTTCGCATTGAGTTAATTCTTTGATTTCTTTCGGAGTCTTGTCGTCACCGGGAATTTTGATTGCAGCAGTTTTGATATTCGGATTCAATTGTTTCAAATCCCTCAGAACTTTGTAATTGAAGGAGCCGAATATTGTGCGCTCCAGATTGTTATATTCCTCGATTAATTCAATCAAATGCTTCATATTTGCTTGAATTTTGTCACCTGTCCAAGTTTTGATTTCAATCATTAGCAGAGCCTTGTCGCGAACCAATTCCAAGACTTCCTGCAACAGTGGAATCTTTTCTCCTGCATAAATACTGCCATACGCCGAACCAATATCAATATCTTTGATTTCATCGAAATTCAATTCCGAGATACGTTTGATATGTCCCGGTGGCACAAAATCGTGATAAACGACAAATTTATTATCAGCGGTGATTTGAATATCAATTTCGACCATCTTCGCACCGGATTCTATTGCTTGACGGAAAGCCGAAATTGTATTTTCGGGGGCTGTCCCTGATGAGCCTCTGTGTGCTACTACGAGAAGTTCGCCGGATTTTGATACATCTAATAAACTATTCATGTATTTTTGAAATTTGAACAAACTTAAATATATATAAATTAAAGCACATAACTAAGAAAAATATTTTTGTTTTTGAAAATATCTTTCTTGATTTATAAAGAAAATTGTGTTAAATTAACATTTAGAATTTGTGAATTTTTTAAAATGAGGTTATTATGCCATTGTTAAGAAGAGTCTCGGAAATCATGACCACTAACGTGTTCAATGTAAGTATTGAGGAAACAATCCACGATGCAGATGAAATAATGAAGAGGGAGAAAATCAGACACATACCCGTACTTGAAGGACGCAAAATTGTTGGCGTAATAACAGATTTGAAAATTCGCGAATACAGTCTCAGAAATATCTATGATGATGGACAGAATTTCGGCGAAAACGGTTTCAATAAGATTATTGATTATGCCAAAATAATGAATCCGATTACTCACGTCATCTACCCTGAAGATAGTGTAGCAAAGGCTGTAGCACTTATGGCGAAGTACAAATTGGATTGTCTTCCTGTGGTAGATTGGGAAATGAATTTGCTCGGTATTCTGACTCATACCGATATTTTGCTATTTACTCACTCGCTTCTTATGGATATGCAAAAGCAGTAATACTGTCGTCATTCTATCCAGCAGGCGAAGAATCAAGCTTTCTAAAAAACATGGATTCCTCACTTCGTTCAGAATGACAAAACAAATCATATTTGAACTATTCTTGAGTAAATCTTATATTTTTTTGAGTATTGCACTAATCTTATTTTCTCATGTGGAAAAAAAGTGATAGTTTTATAAGTTAGATTAATACAAGAAAGAAAAATGAAAAATTTGCTCTCAATTTGCGAGTCGCTTAGTTCCGAAAAAAACGTCATCGGGCTATTAGACAAATATGTTTCCGGTGTCGAATATGATTCCCGTAAATGTGAACCCGGCTCTTGCTTTGTAGCCATTAAGGGTTTGGTTTACGACGGTCACGACTATATCAAACAAGCGATTAGATACGGAGCCAAAACGATTATTTGCGAATCTTTCCCGAAGCAGGATTTGATTTCACCCGATGTTACATTCATTATTGTAACTGATTCGCGCTTAGCTTTAGCCGAACTATCTCATGCTTTTTTCGATTTTCCTTCCACCAAGCTCAATATTATCGGCATAACAGGCACAAATGGCAAAACGACAATATCGTTTTTGCTAAATTCGATTTTTAATGCGGCAAATTCCAAAGGTGGGATTATCGGTACAACGGGTGCATATTTCAACCATCATTTCATCCCACTCGTGAATACTACGCCCGAATCGCGTGATATAGCCGAAATATTGCATAAAATGCTGCAAGAAGGTGTAGAATGGGTGGCTATCGAAATTTCTTCGCATGCTTTGAATCAAAAACGCGCCGAATGCATCAATTTCAAGGGAGCCGTTTTTACAAACTTGACTCACGACCATTTGGATTATCATGATTCGATTGAAAATTATGCTCTTGCAAAAAAAATATTGTTCGACATGCTTGACAAAAATGCCGTTGCAGTAGTTTTCGGCGATGATGAATATGCTGAACTCATTGTACGTGACACTGCAGCAAAGGTTTATACTGTCGGGCGAAATAAGAAAAATTATTACAAAATTTTGAAAGAAACAGCAGGAATTCTTTCTACTGACTTCGTTCTCTATGGCGGTGAAAGAATCATTGACGGCAAAACTGCTTTACTCGGCAAATTCAACATTGAGAATGCTGCTCTGGCTGCTGCTGTTTGTAATTCATTGAAGATTGAATATGGTGCTATCCAAAAAGGCTTATCGGTTGCAAAGGGTGCTCCGGGCAGAATGCAAAAAGTTGTTTTGTTCAACGAAGCAGTTGCATTGGTTGACTATGCCCACACTCCCGACGCCTTAGAGAAAGCCATTAACGCTTGCAAAGGTGTAATAATTTCTGAATCTAACAATTCAAAAATAATTTGTGTGTTTGGTTGTGGTGGTGATAGAGACCGAAGCAAACGTCCCGTGATGGGAAAAATCGCCTCTGAAAATTGCGATATTGTTATCATTACAAGCGACAATCCACGAACCGAATCAACCGGAAATATTATTAAGCAAATTTTAGAAGGTACAACTAAAGCTACATCGCAAATAATTGTTGAACCGGACAGAAAAAAAGCAATCGAAAAAGCTGTCGAATTATCTTCAAAAGATGATATAATTCTGATTGCGGGCAAAGGTCACGAGAAATATCAAATTATAGGCACTACAAAGCACGATTTCGATGATGTGGCAGAAATCGAAAAATTCGGCAAATTATAATTCCTGACGACGACTGCGACTTTGTATATCTTTGAAAACTGATAGGTCGTGACCCAAATCTATAAGATTCTTCAATGCTCCGCTTGTTTCGGGGAAGTAAATATCGTCGAATCTTTTTTTTACTTCAATTTCAGCAAATTCAGAAATCTTCCTCAACAATCTTATCATTTCATCAATGTTGCGGAGCAATTCTTTCTCTAATAGTTCAATTCCTTCGGTTCCCGGGACTACTTTCCTTAGCTTCGAAGCTATGTTCCATACTGATTTTCCGGCAAAAACGAGCCTGTTCAGCTCTTCATTTCCGTCATAAGTTGCCGCAATCTCAAAAAGATATTCCAAATCATTAACTTTGCGGAGATTTCCCTTTGTGTATTCGTTCAAGAATTGCACTACAGCCTTAGTATCATCTGATATTTTCATTCTTCTCCTATTTTAGATTTATCTTATAAACTTGATTTTGGTCAATTTATTTTAGTTGATAGTGAAATCATATTCGCTAAATACAATCTTTCAATCATCAAAAAAATTTATCAAATCTATTTCGTCATTACATTTTTGTTTTTTCTTCATTCTTAATATTTTTAAAAAAAATGCGCAAATGGAAAATCGAAGACTCCGCCGAGCTTTATAATATCCAAGGTTGGGGAGTCAATTATTTTAAAATCAACGACAAAGGCAATGCTTGCGTTGTGCCCAAAGACGGGGTAGAAGTTGACCTAAAAGCAGTTATTGAAGAACTGCAACTTCGTGACGTCTCCACACCGGTTTTGCTCAGATTTCCGGATATTTTGCATCACAGAATAGCAACTATTAACAATTGCTTCAAAGTGGCAACACAAGAATATGATTACAAAGGCGAAAGTTTTGTGATTTACCCTATAAAAGTAAATCAGATGCGTCCGGTTGTAGAGGAAATCATCAAGCATGGCGAGGAATTCAATATTGGGCTCGAAGCAGGGTCGAAGCCTGAATTGCACGCCGTTTTGGCTATCCAAGACAATCCTAATGCGCTTGTAATTTGCAATGGCTACAAAGATGAGGATTTCATCGAATTGGCTCTGTTGGCAAAGAAAATGGGCAAAAACGTTTATCTTGTAGTCGAAAAATTAAACGAATTGAAATTGATTTTAAACATAGCGAAGAAATTGAATGTTTCTCCAAATATTGGAATAAGAATCAAACTTGCTACCTCAGGTAGTGGCAAATGGGAAAACTCAGGTGGCGACAGAAGCAAATTCGGATTGACCGCCAGTGAGCTTGTCGAAGCCACAACTTTGCTCCAAGATGCCGGCATGACTCATGCTTTGAGATTGATACATTTCCATCTTGGCAGCCAAATCACAAAAATCGGCAAAATCAAAGTAGCTCTTCGTGAAGCAGCACAATTTTATGTACAATTACGCAATATGGGCTTCGCTGTGGAATTTGTTGATATCGGTGGCGGACTCGGCGTGGATTACGATGGCTCTCGCTCTTCGAATTTGAGCAGTATTAACTACACAATTCAAGAGTATGTAAATGATGCCGTTTTTAACATCGTTGACGTTTGTGAAAAAAATGAACTTCCTCATCCGAATATCATCACGGAATCGGGGCGCTCAATTACAGCACATCATTCGGTTCTCGTATTTGATGTACTTGAAACGACTTCTTTGCCTGTTTGGGATGATTCCTACAAAATTTCCGAAGATGATGATGAATTGGTTAAAGAATTATACGATATTTATCAAAATCTCACCAAAAATAGAATGCTCGAAGCTTGGCATGACGCTCTTCAAATTCGTGAAGAATCATTAGACCGCTTTTCGCTCGGAATGCTTGATTTGAGAACGAGAGCTTTGATTGAAATGCTTTATTGGTCTGTAGCTCGAGAAATACATGACGTTGCTCAAAATATGAAACATTCGTATGAAGAGATTAAGCTATTATCCAGACAAATGGCAGATAAGTATTTTTGCAATTTCTCGCTTTTCCAGTCTCTGCCTGATTCATGGGCGATTGACCAAATATTTCCGATTATGCCGATTCACAGATTGAACGAAAAACCTACTAATTATGCCACTTTGCAAGATATAACCTGCGATAGTGATGGCAAAATTGACCATTTTATTGGCACCGGAGAGTATTCTTACAATTTGCAGGTTCATCCGCTCAAAAAGAACGAACCGTATTACATCGGCGTATTCCTCGTGGGGGCTTATCAAGAAATTCTCGGTGATTTGCATAATTTATTCGGCGATACAAATGCAGTTCATATTGCTATCGAAAATAATAAATATGTCATTAAGCAAGTGATTGACGGTGAAACTGTTGAGGAAGTATTGGATTATGTTCAGTATAATTCCAAAAAATTAGTTCGCACAATGGAATCATGGGTTACTACTGCTGTAAAAGAAGGGAAAATTACTGCTGCCGAAGGGAAGGAATTTTTGGCGATTTATCGCTCGGGACTGTACGGCTACACTTATTTGGAATAGAAAGTAAAAATAGAAAAAAAAAACACCCGAAGGTAATTGCTTTCGGGTGTTTTTTTTACTTAGAAATGATTATTTGGAATTATACCCAAATTTTTTATTTTTGTCAATCCCACCACCATTATTGTCATCATCGTTAATTGCGTTTATGCCGTTCTTTCTGTTTTTTTGAGTCAGAATAGAAACCACAACTAAGGATATAAAACTAAGAGGCACGGAGAAAATCGCCGGATTATTGATTTGAACCGGAGCATGAACTCCTACCAATCCATAAACGTTGTTGTATGTTTCCTGCGATAGCAAAATCAAACCCAATGCAGAGACTAAGCCAACAGTAACAGATGCAATTACACCTTGTGCAGTTGTTTTCTTCCAGAATAAAACCATCAAGATTGCAGGAAGATTTGCCGACGCTGCAATAGCAAATGCCCAACCTACGAGATATGACACATTCATTTCCTTGAATAGTATGCCGAATCCGATTGCAATAGCTCCTACAACTACTGAAGCAAATTTACCGTACATAACTTTTTTATGGTCAGATAAGTTTTTATTACGCAATTTGTCCATCAAATCGTGTGCTACTGCACCGGCAGAAGCTACTATAAGCCCGCTGACAGTTCCTAATATCGTCGCAAAAGCTAATGCCGATATTATTGAGAAAATCAACACCCCAAACGACTTAGCCAACAGTGGTGCCGACATATTGTCATTTGTTAAGTCAATTACACCGTTGACCATGGCTCCCAATCCCATGTAAAGAGTCAGAACGTAGAACAAACCGATAACACTGATAGCCACAATTGTAGATTTTCTTGCTGCCGACGGACTCGATACAGTATAATACCTGATAAGGATATGCGGCAAAGCGGCTGTCCCAAAAAACAATGCAATCATAAGCGAAATAAAATCAATTTGGTTGGTTAAAGTTGCACCTTTTTCGGCATCAACTTTGAATTTCTGCCCGGGTTTTAGTACTTCTCTTCCCGGCGTAGGATTTTGGTAATATATTGATAATTTATCGGCTCCATCCATTAAAACATGTTTGCTCCATCTGACAACAGTTCCATTTTTGATTTTTTCGATAAATGAAAACACATCCAAAGTACCTGTTTTACCATCGGGTTCGTCACCAATTTGGCTCATGTGTCCTACTTGATAGAACTTTTTCGCTTCTTTCGGAGCCCCGTTGTAAAGAGTTGTTCCGTCACTTTTGTCCAACACATAGAGTGTTTCATCAATCAAAGAATCCGCTTCATTGACTCTCCAAATCGTAACTTCACCGTCTTTTTCTAACTTGAGAAACCTTAATTTTTTTTCTTTGTCTGTGTATTCCCGTATTAGCTTATATGTCGAATCTTCGAGCACTATTCCATAGGGCTCCAAAGAAATTGTTTTGATAGTTGTGAATCCCCGAAATGGAACATCACCACCTTGGTCCGGCTCAGTCGAAATACCACGGGCAAAAATCAGGAAAACGAGTGCAATAGAAAAGATGATTAACATTCCACCTTTCATAAATTGGACGTAAGTTGTAGAAGCCATACCGGCAGTTGCCACAATTATTGTCACAATTGTCCCAACTAATACAACACCAACCCAGTGGGGCATTCCCAACAAAGGCGTAATAAGCGAACCTGCTCCAACCATTTGTGGAATAAGATAAAATATGGATACCATCAGAGTGCTGATGGCTGCTACTAATTTAATCCCTTTTGAATCAAATTTCGCATCCAAAGCATCTGTAAAAGTATATTTACCGAGCTTTTTCATAGGTTCGGCAACGAGAAACAACGCTACAATCCACCCTGCAAGATAGCCGATGGAATAAAGAAATCCATCATATCCTGAAACGGCAATCATGCCACAAATACCAAGGAATGACGCTGCAGAGAGATAATCACCTGCAAATGCGATTCCGTTTACAGACCAGTGAATGTTGCCACCTGCGGCATAATATCCGGAGGAAGTTTTGGTTTTTCTGCCAAAGTGATATGAAATCAGCAATACGACAAGAACAATAGCAACAAATATGAGTATTGACCAACCTGATGCTTCGTAATACATACTATATTACCTCCTCATCGTCTTCCGGTTGCATCATTTCTTCTGCACGTGTGCAAAAGTGATTATATGCAAATGCCAAAACAATAGCAATTATTATCAATAAAAAACCATAAGCTATAGCTACATTCAAACTACCAACATCAGTAGCCATCAAACTGGGGCTAAGAACGCTGATTAATATGAAGCTGGCATAAACTATGGAATATAATATAAAGAACCATTTGCCGAAAAGCTCTTTCAATGGCGAAGAATAGTCCTTCTTCCAATCGGTAGAGGGTCCGTGCATAAAGCCTCCAAAAGTTGATTTTAAAAAAATAAGACATATTATACATATCTTGTTATGATTATGTTCGTTTCAAATAAAACTTCATTCAAATTTCATCAAATTCATCTATGAGACTTTTGCAAAAACATAAAATCTTTTTATGATTTTAAATCATCTCTGTTGGTAATTTAGTGATTTAATTTGATTTAACAAAGAAGATTATTGTGAAAATAAGAATTATATATATAGATATCGTTGTGAATGTTGCCATTTTATTCATAATATGTTTTCAATATCTTCGAAATCAATTGACTGTTTGATTCATAGTTTGTTTAAAAATTTGATGGTATCTACAATTTTGATATAATATTTGAATATTCATTTTTGCTTTCTCACCAAATATGTTTAATTTAGCTAAAAGAAGTTGGAATAATTATAGAAAAATTATGCTGAACGTCGCATTATTTGGTCCTCCCGGTGCCGGTAAGGGTACTCAATCTGAATTTTTAATTGAAAAGTACAAACTCTTTTACATTTCTACCGGCGATTTGCTCCGTAAAGAGATTGCAAATAAGAGTAAATTCGGACTCGAAGCTCAAAGCACTATCGCTGCGGGCGGCTTGGTCTCGGACGAAATTATTGTCCAAATAATCGAAAAAACTATCACCGATAATCCGGATTCCAACGGCTTTTTGTTCGATGGGTTTCCCAGAACCTATATTCAAGCCTATATACTCGAAGGCTTGATGCTGAAATTAAATACTTCGCTTGATTGCTTGATTTGCTTAGATGTACCGGAGGAAGAATCTGTCAAAAGGTTGCTAAATCGCGGAAAAAGTTCCGGTCGCTCTGACGATAACGAAACAGTTATCCGCAATCGTCTGAAAGAATACGAACAAAAAACGCTCCCGGTTCTGCAATTTTACAAGGAAAAAGAGATTTATATCGGCGTTGATGGAACGCAATCAATTGAGGATGTAAATGCGCAAATCACAGACACCATCAAACAAATACTAAGTAAAAAATTACTTAACATCGTTTTGTTCGGCTATCCCGGTTGTGGGCGCGGTTCGCAGGGCAAGGCATTGGCAGCTCATTTCGGATTGGAATATGTTGCCACTGGTGCTATGCTCGATGAAGAAATCAAAATCGGCAGCGATGTCGGTCTCAAAATCAAAGAGCTTTACGAAAGCGGTCAACTCGTGCCTGATGAAATCGTAGTGCCATTGATGGAGAAAAAATTATCCAATTCTAAAGATGCCAAGGGATTCATTTTCAAAGGATTCCCGCGAACATTGGTTCAATCATATATACTCGATGGATTGCTCCGCAAGCATGGCTCTTCGATATCGAAAATTATCGAAATTGAAGTCCCGACGCTTGAACTAATCAGTCGTTTAGACGCTAGAAGCAAAACCGATAAGAGTATGCCTTATGATTCGAGTACGGCAAAAATCGTAAAGCGATTGCAGGAACACGAAACCAAAACCGTTCCGGTTATCGAGAAGTACAATCAATTGCATGGTGTAACCAAAATCAACGGCATGGGCGATTTCGACGAAGTATTCCAACGTCTTGCTTTCGAAATCGAAAACGGCTTCAAAAATATTCGCTGATTTTTCAATTCAAATTTGTTTTCACTAATAACCATTCAATCTCCGATACATTCCTATCAGAGCCAATTCGTTTGGAAAAATTCTCAATATGCTTATTGTTTCGACCTTCAGAAATTATTTGAGCCTCAAATCTAACATGTCCTGATTTTTCATCACGTGTACTTCTGAGAGATTGTAATTGCAAATCATTTTCGGAAATTGCCTCCATAATCATAGGTCTGATTTGCGATTCAGCTTCAATATTGCAACTGATTTTCATCGAATAATGAGAATCAAGATAATCTTCATTTGAATGTTTCTCTTTGCGGCGGCTTAAATACATCGCCAATGGACGCAAGATTATTAGTGTAATAACCACAGAAAGGGCTGTAACTATTCCATATGTGTAAAAACCTGCACCAACCAAAGAGCCAACTGCAGCAGAGCACCATATAGTCGCAGCAGTATTGAGCCCTTGTACGTTTGCTCCTTCGCGAATGATTACACCTGCACCCAGAAAGCCGATACCTGTTACGATTTGCCCAACAACACGAGAAGGGTCGCCGGTTTCACCTGTCAAAGCATGCGAAAGCATTACAAAGGCTGCCGAACCAATCGCAACCAAAGTGTTGGTTCGCAGTCCGGCGCTTTTTTGCCTGTATTGCCGCTCGAATCCAATCATTCCTCCGAGGAAGAATGCAATTCCAATTCGCAAAGTATATTCCCAAACTTCCATATCGAACACCAATCTATTGTAAAAATTTTATGAAATTTTCAATACGATTTTTCCGACGTAATTGCCGCTTTCCAATAGGCGATGAGCATCGGCAGCATCTTTCAAATCAAATACTTGATGAATGTGCGATTTGATTTGACCTTGATTTTTCATTTCGACAAATTTCACAAATTCATTCATTGGTCCCAAGAAGATGCCTCTCAAGTTTAAATGGCGGAAATAAAATTGTTGATAATGCAATTTAACTTCCATGCCTGTTAACATTCCACATGCTACGATAGTCCCATTCTTGCGCACGAGCGAAAAGCTCTTTTCAAAAGTTGCCGGACCAACGTAATCAATCAACAAATCAACTCCTTTGGGAGCAAATTTGCGTGTTTCGGATACGACGTCGTCTTCGTGATGATTTAGCACTAAATCAGCACCCAAGCTCTCAAGCACGCTTTTCTTATCATTTTTGCCAACGGTTGCGATTACTTTTGCACCTTTTTGTTTAGCCAATTGAACCGCAAATGTTCCCAAGCCGCCTGAGCCGCCCCAAATGAAAAATACATCATCGGGCTTGAGGTCAACAGTTCCGAAAATTGCATGATAGGCTGTCAATCCGGCGATAGGCAAAGCCGCAGCTTCTTCAAATGATACATTGTCTGTTATTTTGACCAAATTTTCTTCCGGTACTGCGATATATTCAGCATAGGCGCCGTGGCGCTGCATTCCGAAAAATTGCCATCCGTCATTCAAGAAAGAATTTTCACCATAGTGTGGGTCGCGCTCTTCAGGCAATTTAATCGGATAAACGACAACTCTGTCGCCAACTTTGAATTTGTCCGAATTTTTTGCAGTTTGCTCCACAACTCCTGCCATATCGCCACCGAGAATGTGAGGCATCATTGTTGTTTGTCCTGGATATCCCTTCCGAACAACGGTGTCAACGCGATTTAGCGAAACAGCGTGAACTCTGAGCAAGACTTCATTATCCGCCGGAGTAGGTGTCGGGAAATCTTCAGTATATTGCAGTACATCTGCTGAACCATGTTCATTTATTATAACAGCTTTCATATTTTATCCTTATTTTATAATCCACATTTCTTGAAAATATAATCTACGCTCTCGAAAACCTTGTCGTAGCTTAGTAATGCGCTTAATTCTTCTGCCGTAATATTTTGCATTAATTCGGCATCTTCGATGAGTGATTCGTAGAAGGGTTTCTTCTCGTCCCAAGTTCTCATGGCACATCGCTGAACAATTTCATATGCCTTTTGGCGAGGAAATCCGCGACGAGCAAGCTCCAGCAATACTTTTTGGGAATGAATCAATCCGAATGTCAAATTCAAATTATCCAACATCCTGTCAGGATATACGACGAGATTACCCAGCAGTTTTGAAGTGCGCTGAATAATGTAATCGAGCGTAACAGTTGCATCAGGGAAAATGTTGCGTTCTACGCTACTGTGCGAAATGTCGCGTTCGTGCCAAAGTGCATTGTTTTCCATCGCCGCAATTGCATAGGACCTGATTAAACGTGCTTGTCCACAAATATTTTCAGAGGCAATCGGGTTGCGCTTGTGTGGCATTGCGGAACTGCCTTTTTGCCCTTTGGAGAAAAATTCCTCAGCTTCACGCACTTCAGTTCTTTGTAAATGCCTGATTTCAACCCCAATTTTTTCTAATGTTGTGGCAATTACAGCTAAAGTTGCAATGAAAAAAGCATGTGAATCGCGCTGAATCACTTGCGATGAAACATTGACAGGCTTCAGTCCGAGCTTTTCGCACACATATTCTTCCACTTCGGGAGATAAATGCTCGTATGTGCCGACTGCACCGCTAATCATACCGTAGCGGCAATCTTCGAGTGCATGTTTGAGCCGCTCAATGTTGCGTTTATTCTCATCGTACCAAATTGCGATTTTCATCCCGAAAGTCATAGCTTCGGCATGAATACCATGGCTACGCCCAACGCAAACAGTATGCTTGTACTCGCGAGCTTTGATTGCCAGAACTTCGGAAAGCACGTTTAAATCTTCGAGCAAGATGTCTCCTGCGTCTTTTATCTGCACGGCAAGGCAAGTATCCAAAACGTCGCTGGAAGTCATCCCAACGTGCATATAAGCCGATTTATCGCCAATGTACTCTTCGACGTTCGTCAAGAATGCAATTATATCGTGCTTGGTGGTTTCTTCAATTTTGTTAATACGCTCGATGTCAATTTTTGCATTTTCGCGAATAAATTTTGCCGCTTCTTTGGGAATAATTCCTAATTCTGCTTGAGCTTCGCAAGCTAAAATTTCGATTTCGAGCCAAATTGCATATTTCGTTTCGTCGGTCCAAATTTTGCCCATTTGGGGCAATGTATATCGTGCTATCATTTAATTTTATCCAATAATATTTTATTCTAATTCATTTTTTCAAAAATACACAAATATCAAATATTCAATTTTTTAGTGGCTGTTTTGGGTATGAATTCGCTGACATAAATCGGCTCGAATGTTTCGATTTCGGCAAATTCTTCATTGGCAATCATTTGTAAAGCGTAATTGCAGATTATTCTCGAATTCGGGAAAATGCTTGTAGCCGCTAAATTCAATTCTTCCGGAATTATCCCACAAATGAAATCACCGTCAGTAATTATATTTTGGAAAATCTCGTAATTTTCGAACTCAATATCACCGAGAGGAGTTGAATTTAAGTCAAAAAGTTGGAAATAAACCTGCTCTTTATGCGAAGGCAGCACACTGATTATGCGTTTGTGCTCGCTTTTTAAATGTGATTTAGCTTCGAGAGCAATGGCTTGCAAGGTTGGCACAGCAAGGATTTTAATCTCCGAGCCGAAACAAAGCCCTTTGGCAAATGCTGCTCCAATCCGCAATCCCGTGAATGAACCCGGTCCCGCTGACAATGCGACATAATTCAGCTTTGAAAAATCCCCGCTTAGGTGGTCAGCTATTAGCCTTTGGGCATAGAGTGCGAGCAATTTGTCATGTGCATTCGATGAATAGCAGCTATACTCGGCAATTACATCATTTCCGAATGATAATGCCACGGAAAGCGTTCTTTGGGAGGTTTCGAGAGTCAATATTATTTCATTATTTTTCATATTCGTTACAAAGTTTCTAATGTTTTTTTAATTTTCCACAAAAATTCTATTGCATTATCTCGCGAATCAATCATTACTTCAAGTGTCAGACGGTCTTTTGTTTGGTTCAATTTGCAATCATCCAAACTATTGATATAATCAATCACGACCGAGAAAGCATTTTCGTAATAATATGTGTCATCCTTTGGTGGAAATTCGCAAATGAGTTTCTGCCCTTTTTGAATGATACGAGAAAAGCCCGAACCGATTGCAGCGATTCGCAATTTGACTGCGTAAATCAATTCATTCGCTTGCTTGGGCAATTTGCCGTATCTATCAGTGATTTCACGGACTAAATCTTGCAATTCGCCATTGTTTTTCAGATTATATAATTTTTTGTAATATGAGAACCTATCGGTATCGCGTTTGATGTAATCTTCGGGGAAGAATGCGTCCGAGTCAATTTCGATAGCAATATCTTGAGTGTAGAATTTGGGTTTTTCAGCCATATCGCCAAAAATATCCGAAAATTCTTCATATTTCAATTCTGTAACTGCCTCGTCCAAAACCTTTTGAAATAGCTCGAACCCGATGTCAATGATAAATCCTGATTGCTCGGCGCCCAAGAGATTCCCTGCACCCCGAATTTCGAGGTCACGAAGTGCAAGTTTCAAGCCGCTTCCAAGTTCAGAAAATTCTTCGATTGCTTGAAGTCGCCTCAAAGCGTTCAGAGGCAATTTGTACGAATTGGGAATGATTAAATAGCAATAAGCCTGTTTGTTTGTTCTGCCGACTCTGCCGCGTAATTGGTAGAGCTCTGCCATACCGAAATTTTGCGCCCGATTGATAATTATCGTATTCGCATTTGGAATGTCAATGCCTGATTCGATTATTTTTGTCGAAACAAGTACATCATACTTGCCTTCGATGAAGGATTCCATAATATTTTCAAGGTCAGCGGGCTTCATTTGCCCGTTCGCTGAAGCAAATCTGAGATTTGGCATCAACATATTCATATGGATTTTTAGCTTATCAAGGTCTTCGATTCGGTCCGAGACGAAAAAGACTTGTCCTCCTCTTTCGACTTCTTTTTTGATATGATGCGTAACGATTTCATCATTCCACTCAATTATTTCCGTACTTACCGGAACGCGGTTTCTGGGCGGAGTTTCGATTGTACTCAAATCTCGCGCACCCATCAAGGAAAAATTGAGTGTTCTCGGAATTGGTGTTGCAGTCAATGTCAAAGTGTCCACAGTAGAGCGGAATTGCCTTAGCTTCTCTTTAGCCGAAACCCCGAAGCGATGCTCCTCGTCAACAATCAACAATCCCAAATCGCGAAATTGAATATCTTTGCTCAAAAGTCGGTGTGTGCCTATTAGTATGTCAATTTTTCCATCAGAATTTTTCGCAACGATGTCCTTTTGCTGAGATGCGCTCCGAAAACGCGAAATCACTTCCACATTTACGGGATATTTGGCTAATCGGTCGCGGAATGACATAAAATGCTGTTGCGCCAATATTGTTGTAGGCACCAAAACTGCCACTTGTTTGCCCGATTGCACCGCTTTAAAAGCTGCTCGAATTGCAACTTCAGTCTTGCCGAAGCCGACATCGCCGCAAATCAGCCTGTCCATCGGCGAATCATTTTCCATATCAACTTTCAATTCGGCAGTAGCGCGTGCTTGGTCGGGAGTATCTTCGTAAATGAATGATGCTTCAAATTCCTTTTGCCATAGACTGTCTTCGGGATAGGCATATCCTTTTTCGGATTTGCGCTTTGCGTATAATTTTATCAAATCTCTTGCAATATCTTTAAGTCGCTTTTTGGTTCTGGCTTTTTTCCGGTTCCAATCGGCAGAGCCGAGCTTGGATAGCACAGGCATTACGCCTTCTCGGGCAGCATATTTGCTGATTTTGGCAATATAATTCAAATTTACATAGAGCACATCTTCATCTGCGAAAAGCAATTTGGCGCAATCTTGCATCGAACCGCCCATGCTCACTTGGCGGAATCCGTCAAATACTGCGATGCCTTTGTCCTCATGGACAACGTAATCGCCGATTTGTAAATCCTGCAATTCTTTCAAAGTTATGCTCGTCGAACCTGTTGCTTTCCGAGTGTCGCGGACTCTATTTCGCTCGAAAACCTGATGCTCGGTAAAGCACGCAATTTTCAAATCTTCCCAAATAAATCCTTCGGAAAATGTGCTGTCGAATAATCTAATTGCCTTGAAAGTGATGTTTTTGATTATTTCCGGTGAATATTCAAAATCGGCAAAATCAATTTCCCCAAGGGATTTTTCGATTATTTCTTTAAATCTGTTTAAGTGAATGTCGCCATCAGCACAAAAGAGTATTTTGTAATCATTTACGGCAAGCCTTGTCAGTTCCTTGATGAGGATTCCGACTGAAGCTTTTACCGAAGGTTGCGAAGTAGATTTTACTTTGTAAACGGATTTTTCGAGCGGATTGACCTCAATTATTCTGAATTTTTCGAGCTTTTGTTTAGTGCTTTCGTCAAATTCTATGGAATCTGGATGATACAAAATGATAATCGTATCATTGGGCAAATAGTCAAATATATTGTACTCGAATTTCTCATCGTCCGAGTTGTACAATCCCGCAATGAATTCAATTTGCTCCAAATCGCGGATACTGCGTTGCGAAAGTATATCGAATTCGCGAAGTGATTCGATTTCATCGCCCCAAAATTCAATTCTGAATGGATTGTTTGCCCCAACAGGGTACAAATCTACTATCCCGCCGCGAATGGAAATATCGCCCGGAACAGCGACGTAATCACGTCTTTCAAATCCGTTCAAAATCAAAGATTTGACAAATGCATCAAAATCTAATTTCAAATCTTTAGTAAGAATTTTCTTATCGCTATGAAGTTTTTGCGGATTCGGTAGCAATGTCATTAAAGTTTCATCTGTGGCAACGAGTGCTCGTGGGTCGGAGCTAAAATTTGTCAAGCCCTCAATCATCCAATCTACACGATTTTCCTTGTTGTCAATTTTTGTTCTCAAGGAGCGAGAAGGCTCTTTGAGAAGCGACACATTGTTTTCACCAAATAGGATTTGCAAATCGTGGTAACGGTCTTCGGGTTTGGATTTATCGGATTCGATTACTAAAATATCGTTGCCCGAAAACTCGCTCAATGCCTTTACAAAAAATGAAACCGATGAGCCTGCAAGCATTTTGACCGATGTTTGCTTTTTGTTGCTATTTTCAAACTCTTTGAGCAAGTCTTTAAGTATAGGCTCTAAAATTGAATAGCTTCTGCCGACTAAATCCTTGTAAGAAATCTTTTTCAATTCTCATTCCGTGTGATAAACTTTGCAAATCTGCTTGTGAAAAATTCTGTGTCGTCGGCATGTACTTTAACTTTGTATTCAATGCCATGGTCTGTTTCTTCCGAATCAATCACATCAGCTACTTTATACAAGACCGAAAGTAAATTCATTTGGTCGTAAGGCAATACAAATTCGATTAATTTCGCCTTCAAAATATATACTTCGAGCATTTTTTCCATCAAATTGCGAATGTTGATTCCGCGCTCGGCGGAGATAAAAATCGAGTCTTGAAATTCCTTTTCGATTGCTCTGAATCCGAGTGATTTATCAATCAAATCCAATTTGTTAAGCACGAGTATCGTCGGTTTATCGGTAATTTTGAGAGATTCCAAAGTTTCTTCTACGACGGCAATATGGTCGCGGAAGTATGGGTTTGAAACATCAACAACGTGAATCAACACGTCTGCCGACGAAGCCTCTGCCAATGTACTCCGAAATGATGCAATCAAATGTGTTGGCAATTTGCGAATAAAGCCTACTGTATCTGAAAGCAAGGCTTCTTGACCGGAAGTCATCGTGAAGTGGCGAACAGTGGTATCCAATGTTGCGAATAATTTATCTTCTATATAAACATCAGCAGACGTGATTACCCGCATCAAAGTTGATTTGCCGGCGTTCGTATATCCAACAAGAGCGAATCTCGGCATACCTGAGCGGTGTTTGCTCTGAACTTCTCTTTGCTTATCAATATCCAAAAGCCGCTCTTTGAGTTGCTGGATTTTAGTTTTGATTATCCGTCTATCGGTCTCAATCTGGGTTTCACCCGGACCTTTTGTCCCGATTCCACCGAATTGTTTAGATAAGTGGGTCCACATTCTGGTCAATCTCGGCATCAGATATTGCATCTGTGCAAGTTCTACCTGAGTTTTGGCTTCGGTGGACCTTGCTCTTCGGGCAAAAATATCCAAAATCAGGGCGCTACGGTCAATTACTTTGACTTCGAGCTCTTTTTCGAGATTTCTGGTTTGTATAGGCGCCAAATCGTCATCGAAAATTACAAGTTTGATTTCATTCTCTTTGATGTATTCTTTGATTTCTTCAACTTTCCCTTTGCCAAGATAGGTCCTGGCATTTGGATTCTGAAGCTCTTGTCTGAATGTTTCAGTTACTTCAGCGCCCGCTGTCAGAGCCAAAAATGCCAATTCTTCGAGATGCTCGCGGGCTATTTCGCGGTCCGAACCTTTCAGTATCAATTGTACTGCTATTGCTTTTTCTGTAATTATATTTGCTTGTGTCAACAAATTCCTCAAATATATTCGTTAATGAATATGATAGATTGCAAAAGTATTAAGTAATAACGTATTTGATGAAAAATTCTTTACAGCCCGAATTTAAAGTTATACGATCGAATCGTAAAAGTTTGGCTATTGAGCTTGGTCATAACTCGATGAAAATTCGAGCTCCATACCAAATGAGCGATGCCGAAATTTCTCGATTTATACTTGCGAAACAAGATTGGATTAGGGAAAAGCAACTTTTACTAAGCAAAAAATCACCACTAAAACATCAGTTTGTCGAAGGTGAAAAATTTTTGCTGTATGGAGAAGAATACCCCTTAAAATTTGTCGAAAAACAGCCCTTTGCTCTAAAATTTGACGGCAATGAATTTTTGCTCAACACTCGCGATATGCACCGCGCAATTTTTCTTTTCAAAGCTTGGTATATCAATCAAGCAAAGTTTTCATTCCCGAAAAGGGTCGAGGATTATGCGAGTAAACATGGATTCAGCTACAAAACCGTCCGCATTTCGGATGCTGCGCGTCGTTGGGGTTCATGCTCGTCATCAGGTTCGATTAATCTGAATTGGCGGCTTATGCGAGCAATGCCAGAAGTGATAGATTATGTCGTAGTTCATGAGCTGGCACATACTCAACACATGGACCATTCACATAGGTTTTGGGCTTTGGTAGCAGATGTAATGCCCAATTATGCATCTTATCGCAAATGGCTTAAAGAACACGGATATATGTTAGATTTTTTGGCTGAAAGTTAATTTTTTGAATTATTTTCGTTTAATTTTAATTTCTCGGTAACATTTTTGAAAATAATGTGTTTATATTATTGAAAGCGAAACAAGTAGGAAAATGTTAAAAAGCGTAGATGAATATAGTGATACAGAATTGTTCTATATGTTGTGTGATGACAAGAAGACCGCTGAGAAAGCTTTTTCTGAACTATTCACACGACACTCATCTAAAGTTTATGCTTTCTGTAGAAGGTTCCTTGGCAACAAAGAAGAAGCACAAGACTTATTTCAAGAAACATTTATAAAGTTTCATCAAAGTGCTGCAAAAGATAGAGTCATGACCAATGTGTCGGCTTTTCTGATAACTATCGCCCGTAATTTGTGCGTAAATTACAGAAGAAAAGACAAACCGGCAGTTTCTTATGAAGATTATATGGCTCATAGCGACGATATGTCCGATGACAAAAATGAATTGCTTGAATTGGTGAAAAGTTCTTTGGAATTACTACCTGATGAATATCGAGAGATTTTCATTCTTCGCGAATACGACGGAATGTCGTATAACGAAATCGCAAAGATGATTAATCAACCTCTGAATACTGTTAAAGTACGAATTCATAGGGCTAAACAAAAAATGAGAGAAATCTTGCAGCCATATTTGGCTGAAATGTCTAAATACGAATAAAATAAATATTATAAATAATTGATTGATATGAATAATTACTTAAACAACACAAACTCGGAACTACTGACTCAGCTTCTCGATGGAGAGTTGAACGCAATGAACGAAGAGTCTTTGTATGCCGAACTCGGCAAAAGCAAAGAGCTCCAAGAGGAATTGCGCCAACAACTCTTGATTAGAGAATCTATCAGAAAGGATACCGAAGCTTTTACACCGCCGGCAGCTGCCGTAACCGGACTTTTTGATAAGTTAGGTTACGCTACTCCGTATTCTGTGGTGTCAGGTAATACTGCTCTGAAAACACCTTTCTGGCATACAATGTTCAAGAGAGCTACAGTTTCGATAGCAGTTCTTGCCTTGTTGACTTTTGGCGGATACAACCTAATCGGTGTATTCAACGATGGTGATGCTGATTCGGCAATTGCTGATAGCAATTCGATTGTTTCCGAAAGCAAGCAATCCAATGATGCTTATCAACAAGTAAATGAAATCAAAAATGTTGACGAAGTTGCTGCAGTCAATAATGTAAAGCAGATTCCAACTGTTAGCTCATATGTTGTAGAAAAAGCTTCCGATACTAAAATCGTAGCAACTGAAAAAACTGAAACTGTAATCAGCCCGAAAACTGAATTGCTTGCTACAAATAATAGTAATAGCAATTTGCTCGCTACAAATTATGCTGATAACAGAGCTTTGGTCAATCCGGTTTACGCATCAAATCCGAATAGTTCCGCACTCAATATGAATTTGACTATGAATGATGGATTGAATAATGTTGAATTCACAAAATCTGAATTCACAAAGCCATCTAACATTTCTGCTTACATGAAAGCAATGCCTATGTCTTCACTTGATAATAATATGCCTCTAGTAGGTGGGATTAGATTTGAAACAAGTAAATACTTTAGTATTGCCATAGAAGGTGGTCGTCAAACTTATTCAGCAATTGTAACAAGTGATACTGATGATAACATTCTAATAAATAAAAATATGCCTGTCAATTTTGTTGTAATTGTCGGACGCTACGACGTAAAACAACTTGAATTTTTGAATGTTCACCCTTATGTCCAAATCGGTGTTGGTGCCGGTAACTTTGGGAAGTATATGTATCGTTTAAATGGTGGAATTGAATACCCACTTTTTGAAAGCGGCATTTCATTGATGTTAGGTTTGGAAGAAAGCAATTTGATCTATCCAACTCAGAACAAATCTTATAAAACAAGTAATCTTGATGTGATATTCGGAATATCCTACAAATTTTAATAAATAGCCGAAACAAGAGCAATGTAGAATGCTCTTAAAGGTAAAGGGTTGCTTTTGGCAACCCTTTACTTTTTGTATAAAATTGAATATTAGCGGCAAAATTTTTTTAGTACCAATCTACTCTCGTATTTGAAAGCATAGAATTAATCTTTTGCTTTTCGTTTTCGTCGAATTCATTCCTTGTTAAACTGATAAAACGCAATTTACCAAGTTCGCCAATCGAAGCAGGTAATTCGGTGAGGTAATTGAAACCAAGCTCGAGTTCAATCAATTTGCTCAAATTGCCGATTGAATTCGGTAAAGTCTTCAACTCATTTTCATAAAGCAACAATTTCTGAAGACTTGTCAGGTTACTAAAACTTTCCGGCAATTCTACGATTAGATTTTTATACAATCTTAACTTTTCCAACTTAGTCAAATTGCCGATGTCGCTAGGCAATTCGGTCAAAGTGTTTTCGTGAATTTCAAGTTTGGTCAAATTTGTCAATTTACAAATCGAATCGGGCAACTTCGACAATGCGTTTCCTGGGGCTCTGAATTTTTCTAGCTTAGTCAAATTGCCGATTGAATCCGGTAATTCGTGCAATTCGTTTTCACTCAGCACCAATTCAGTCAATTCCGAAAGATTACCAATCGTATCGGGCAAAGATTTGATTCTGTTGTTATTCAAGCCCAAACGCTTGAGATTGGACAAATTGCCGATGCTTGCAGGCAATTCTGTAAGCCTATTCCAGCTGACGACCAAAATTCGTAGCTCAGTCAATTCCGCAATCGAAGCCGGCAAAGTGATGATTTGGTTACCACTGAGGTCGAGTTTACGCAATTTTTTGAGGCTCGAAATTCTCTCGGGGATGTAGGTCAGTTGGTTGTTCCATATGATGAGTTCTTCGAGGTTGGGCAATTTGAATATATCATCTGGGAATTCGTCAAGGTCTTTGTAGTGTAGGTCGAGGGATTTAACATTGTTCGGCTCGAGAAGTGCTTTCTCGAGCGAATAAAAAGTTTTGATATCTGAGTCTTCCATAATCTTTTCCTCCCATTATATTTTTTCTATATTAATCGTATTCGGTTATAACCGATTTTAATTTTAAATATAATGAAATTATTTCAAATACAGCATCAAAAATTTTTGAAATTGTAATTTTTTTATGAATGCCGAAATTGATTTTTTTTTTCTTAATTTTGAAATCTTACTAAATCACTATAAGTTTGTTATGAAAAAAGTCACTTTGAAACTTGCTTTTTTGATATTTTTTGCACAAATATCGGCTGCGTTTTGTGAATTCAATTTGCCGCCAAACCCTGTAAATTATTTTGAACAACCTTTCAATGTTGTCAACTACGATTTCCATATTACATTTGACAATCCCGCAGATAAATATATAGAAGGAATTTGTCAAATCACTTTTATTAGCAAAAGCCTATCGCCGGAACAAAGATTCTATTTCCACTTGTGGGGACCCGAAATAGACTCGGTTTTCCTCAATTCGGAGCGAGTGGAATTCTACGAAGCAGGAGATGTCGAATCCGGTACGGCATGTTATTTCATCAATTACGTTCCGACGGAAGCAGACGAACGCTTCGTTGCCAAGATTTATTACCGTGGAAACATGATTTCCGAAGGTGGTGATATGGATTTCGGTGGAGTGCATTATGATGATGAGATTTTATATTCGATAGGCGTGGGTTTCAATAATAATTTTGTTTCTGCTACACGCGCGTGGCTTCCATGCTTCGACCATCCTTCCGACAAAGCGGAGGTAGTTGCCCGATTCGACGTTCCTGCAAAATATACTGTTGCTTCTATCGGCGCATTTGCTTCCAAAAGTGAAACTGATAATGGCAGAAGTGTATATACGTACAAAAGTTTTGACGACATCGCCACTTATCTGATGACATTTGCTGTCGGTGAATTCGACACAGTTCGCATTCAACATCCTACCAAAAATTTACCGATGACAATTTATGCAAAAGCTAATCAAGTCGAAGCCGTTAGATATGCTTTTGAGACTTTGCCCGAAATTCTTGATGCTTACGAAAGCTATTTCGGCGAATATCCTTTCGATAAATTGGACTACGTTCTGACGGAAAAAGGTTCGATGGAACATCAAACTTTGGTAAATATCGCGAGTTCAATTGTGATGAATGCCTATAATTCTCAAAACAAATATAATTCGACAATCATCCATGAACTCGCTCATATGTGGTTTGGGAATTCAGTTACGCCCTTTGACTTCAGAGACGCTTGGTTGAATGAATCTTTTGCTTCATTTTGCGAAGCTTATATTTATGAGAAAATTTTCGACAAACCACGATACATCAAGCATCTTCGCGACCAAGGCGTGATTTACTTCAATTATGGTGTTCCGCGAGAAGGAGCCCAACCGCTCTATGATTACGACAGAGCCAAAGCGAGCAACTATCCGATTACCATTTACTACAAAGGCTCCAACGTGCTCAGCATATTGAGATATTTGGTAGGTGACGTAAAGTTCTTGGGTGCGCTCAATCACTATATCAGCAAGTATGCTTATGGCAATGTAAATACCGAACAATTTATCAGCACTTTTGAGGAGTTCACCCAAACCGATTTTACCGAATTTTTTGACCAATGGGTCTATGAAGCAGGGTGGATAGAGTTGCATTTAGACGTGATCTCGGTCATTGACAAAGGTGACGGGTCGTTTGAATCAAATGTGACACTCAGCCAAACACAAGCAAGTCAGGGCTTTCCCATTATTGAAACATTGATAGAGTTTTCGTATAGCCAAGTTGACATGACTCCGATTCACAAACTGCTTATGCTCGATGAAAATGAACAAACTGTTCAATTTGTCAGCGATGAGGTCACTTTCTCCTCAATTTCATCGTATAGAGTGAATTACGGGAATGATTTTGTTGTTCCCGCAAGAATTGTAAGATATACTTCAGTCGAAAGCCCTGAAATTGCGAAACCTTACGAAATCAACGATAATCAATTTACATTTGAAATTACAAGCGACTACACAGGTGGAATCGCTCTACTAACAGACCTCAACGGCAAACTTATCGAAAGTGTGAATTTTGACAAACAAAGTATTTCCTTCGATAAAAATATTTTCGCAAATGGTCTTTACTTCGTCATAATCAATTTGAATAATCATATTTACATCGAAAAATTTATTAAATAAAGCACCGGAAAAATGAACGAAAGAGTTAAATTGCTCAAACAAAGATTTGATATAATTACACAAAATGCCGAAAAAGCGGCATTGGAAGCCAATAGGAAAATTGAAGACGTTAAGATTATTGCAGTGTCCAAAATTCAAAAATTCGACCATGTGGCTGATGCTGTCGAAGCCGGATTGAAATACTTCGGCGAAAATTATGTTGCAGAGTTGCGCGAGAAGCACGACCAATTGACAGAAATCGGCGTCTCAGTGCCGGAATGGCATTTCATCGGACATTTGCAATCAAATAAAGTCAAATACATTGCCGAATTTATCACAATGATTCATTCGGTGGATTCGCTCAAATTAGCTGAAGAGATTGACAAACGTGCACTGCAACACGAGCGGATTATTGATGTTTTAATCCAAATCAACACAAGCGGCGAAGATTCCAAATCGGGGATTGAACCTGAGGACGCTGCCGAACTTGCCGAACAAATAATGAAACTGAAAAACGTGAAATTGAAAGGATTGATGACTATTGGCACTTTCACGGATGACGAGAGCCTGCAACGCGGCGAGTTCACACTTTTGAGAAATACTTTGAAATCAATCAATGAAAAATTAGGCACAGATTTGGTAGAGCTTTCTATGGGAATGACCGGTGATTATGCCGTTGCAATCAGCGAAGGAGCCACAATGGTGCGCATCGGAACTGCGATTTTTGGTGAACGAGTTTACAATTAATATTTTTTTGAGGAAAAATGCTTACTAAAATTAAAGAATCTTTACAGTCAATCAGAAACGTTACAAATTTCATCCCCGAAGTGGGTATCATTCTCGGTACCGGATTGGGCAATCTGGGTTCTGAAATTATCATAGAGAACGAATTATCGTATCACCATATTCAACATTTCCCGATTTCGACAGTCGAATCTCACGCAGGGAATCTCATATTCGGCAAATTAAGCGGTAAAAATGTCGTAGCAATGAGCGGCAGATTCCATCTTTACGAAGGTTATTCAATGTCTGATATTACTCTGCCCGTCAGAGTGATGAAGGAATTAGGCGTAAAAACCTTGCTCGTATCGAATGCTTGCGGCTCGGTCAATACATATTTCCGCAGATGCGACTTAATGATTATTGATGACCATATCAATTTGATGGGTTCAAGCCCGCTTATTGGCAAACATTATGATGAATTCGGTCCGCGATTTGTTGATTTGAGCCAACCTTATTCGCAAAGATTAATCAAATTCGCCGAAGATATCGCCTTAGAGCATCATATTCCGGTCAAAAAAGGCGTCTATGCAGCTATGTCCGGACCCAATCTGGAAACACGAGCAGAATATAGAATGTTGCAAGTTATCGGAGCTGATGTTATTGGAATGAGTACGATTCCCGAAGTAATTGTTGCCAATCAAATCGGGCTCGAAGTCTTTGCTGCATCTATTATCACCGACGAGTGCTATCCCGATGCTTTGACGGCAATTAGTTTCGAAGAAATGGTGGAAGCTGCAAATCTGACTGTTCCGAAATTAACTGTGATTTTCCGTGAACTAATAAAACGACTTTAATTGCAACTTTTTTCGATTCGATGTGTCTTTAGAATATTGAAAGATAATCAACAATAAAAAAATGAAAATATTTACTCTTTTAATATTAATTGCACTAATTGCCTCGTGCAGTGCGAAAGAAAAAGTCGTCAATCCCATTGATGAGAACCGTTCTTTCATGATTTCTACCGATGTCGGTGGATATTCGCTCAAGGGTATTAATTTACCATCCGGAAATATTCACGAGGAAGATTACTATCGTAAATTTTTCGCTGAAGAAGCTAAAAACAAAATAACTGCCATCGCCGATAATGGAATGGATGTTTTTTTCTTTGTGCCGGAGGATATGAAAATTCTTGTGGTAGGGAAGTCGGACATGCTGATGAAAGCAGTTATTGATTTCGCTCCATACGGATTAAAACCGGTCTCTATTACATTTGCAAATGCAACTGACGCATATGTACTCAACCAAGAAAGCAATGATGTATCAATAGTTGACCTTACCGTTTACGAAGTGGCAAGAAATATAAAATGTGGCATTCAACCAGTCGGGATAAGCTCCTACGGCAATCAAGTTTATATTACAGACAAAGTTGCCAACCTAGTTCACGTAATTGACACTCGCACGAGAGCAGTTGAAGAATCAATACCAGTGCATCCCGGTCCCACTTTCATTCGATTCACCGACGATGGCAAAAGCGCGATTGTGATATCATCAGGGGTTAGCGGCACCGAAGAAAATCCTATGAAAGACAATGCTATGGTGACATATATTGATGTGGAAACAAGAACTGTGTCGTCAACACTTGATTTAGGCTTTGGGCAAATGGCAGCTCTCGACCAATATCCGCGGGGATTTGAAGTTACCGAAACGGAATGGGGATTTGTGCAAACTCAAATGGGGCTATTCAGATTGGATCTGCGAAATCCCGATAAAATCGCTCTGATGTTGAGAATCGCTTACGACGGAATTGCATATAATCGTGTAAATTCTGAACTGATACTATATACTTCAGGCGATAATTCCGAAATTTCCTTAGCTGATGATAGTACGGCAGAAATTTTTCAAAAGGGTAAGTTCGCCGGTAAAATTTTCGCAATTTATCCCAATAATTGATGGCTAATTCGAACTTTATAAATCTGAGTTCTTTGCTCGAACTTAGCGCCAAACTCTACGAAAGTGGCGACAAATCATCAATCTTGAATATTTCCCTTCTAAGTTTGATGGGCAAATTACTCATCACAAGCGGCGTTATCCTCTCGAACGAATCGGGTAGACTAGTTCCGATTATCCAAAAAGGTCACACAGCGCTCGATTTTTATAAGCTGATGAATAAATTCAATCCCGACAAATATGTTTCAATCACCGAATCCACCGAATTAGACAGTATAAGATACATAATTCCAATTCGCAAACAAGATAAACTCTATGCTTTGATTTGTTTGAGCAACCCGCTGATACCTCATGATTTGAGCGAAGATGAGAAAAAGTACATCGAACTATTGTCCTCGATTACTGCTAATGCTATCAATAATTCATTTATGCTCGAATCCTACAAACGCGAAAGAAGCGTCGCAGAGCGGCGTAGTCAGCTTCTTTCGGCATTGTACGAAGTGAGTCGCGATTTTGGGAGTTTGCTCTCCCACGATGAAATTATCAAAACGCTCTCTTTGACCGTGATGGGACAATTGACCGTTTCAAAATTTGCCGTTTTTATCGAAAACGACAAGAAGCAATTCCATAAAATTATTGATAGAATCGGACTGGAAGTTTCCGAATCTCTATTGCGCGAACTGCTTGTATGCGAGACTGCGACTCCAATCGAAAAATCTGATTTGAGCCACGAAGCCTATCAATTCTGTGTCAAAAAGCATATCGCTGTGATTTCGCCGATGAAAGTGCAGGGGAACAAAAGCGGAGTTTTGCTGATTGGCAATCGGATGAACGAGCAACCTTTTAATTCCGATAATTTGATTTTTATCGAGGCAATTGGCAATACTGCAATGGCAGCGCTCGAAAATGAAAGGCTATTTACGGAAGAAATCGAGAAAAAACGGCTTGAAAGCGAGATTTCGATTGCTCTCGAAATTCAGAAAAATTTATTGCCCAAAAGCCCACCTGTCACAAAGAATTTCGATATTTTTGGCTTTTCCTTGCCAACTTATCAGGTTGGGGGAGACTATTTCGATTATATCAAAATTGACGAAAATCGCCTTTTGCTTGCTATTGCTGATGTTTCGGGGAAAGGAATCCCTGCATCTTTGATTATGGCAAACACTCAGGCGGCATTGAGAGTGCTCGCACACAACCAAATTGACCCAGTTTCGATTGCAAATCAAATTAATTCATTACTTTACGAAAACACAAGTCCCGACAAGTTTGTTACTTGCTTTTTTGGTGTGCTCGACCAAACTAATAACCAGTTCACGTATTTAAATGCGGGGCACAATCCACCATATTTGTTCAAATCCGACAATACGATGCACGAATTGCACGAAGGCGGGCTGATACTGGGTTTTATGGAGCATGATTTTGGCTATAACACCGGAAATATTGTTTTGGAAAGTGGCGATTTAATCATAATGTTCACCGACGGCGTGACCGAGTCGCACAATGAAAAAAAAGAGGAATATGGCGAAGAAAGGCTGATTAATCTAATCAAGGAAGTGAAGCACCTCAATTCATTCGATATCGCTCAAGCAATTTCAGCCGATGTAAAGAAATTTGCCGGTAATGCACCCCAATTCGATGATATTACAACTATAGTGTTGAAATGTTTGGGGTAACTATTATTCTTTGACAGCTTGCTCCAAAAAGCCAAACACAAACTCAAATGAATTCAAGTTGAAATTCAATCTGCCATCTTCCACTTCCAATGATTGACCGGAATAGCTCTCGAAACGAATATTTCCTTCCATACTGGAAATCTGCACTGATTGCGGCGATTCGGGGTTGAAATTTGCAACGAACAATAACTCCGAATTACAGCTTTTTGCTCGTCTCAAAAATGCGACGATGTCCTGTGAGCTTTCCAATAGCATGAATTCATAGTCTTGCGAGAATATTTCCGGATATTTTGCATAAAATTCGTTCACGGATTTAATCGCATTTATAATATTTTGCCTATTTAGCCAATTCATCTCAATATTTGAAAAAAGTGGCAGAGTTTCAGCAGGGAATTTCTCAATTTGCTCAATTGTAAATCCCAATCCCGTATTTACCGGATTTTTTTCGCCCAACTCGAATCCCGAATGAATAAATTGTGGCACCGGAAGCACCATGCAAAGTGCATATATCATTGCGGAAAAATTTGAATCATCGAATCGGCTCGCGGCTCTTGGAGTATTATGATTTTCAGGCGTCGCAAAGAAATCAACGGCAAAATCATTGAATTGGAATCGTTTAATCAAATCTTTGATTCGTTCGGGATTATGTGCGTCGAAAGGCAAATATCCCACTACGCAATCATAGCCTTCATCGGCTGATTGCTTCGATGGGACAAAATTTTCCTCCCAAATTATGAAATCTGCTTTGTCTTTTCGAGCTTCGCTGATTATTCGTTTGCGAAGTTTTTCGGGGAGAGCATGCCCCATATCAATCATCATTCCGTCCAATCCAAAATTTTGTTGCCAATGGGGAATGATGTCGGCGATGAAATCCCAAAGCTCTTTCACTTCGTAATTTTCCTTCGCCAATGCCAAATCGTACATCCGCACAGTATTATAAGCGATATAATTAAAATTGCTATGCTCGTACATTCGTGTGTAAGTGACGTCGCTCCAGACGGGCTGCACATCGTCGGGGGGCCAATCCGCAAATGCACACGGTATCCGCACTTCAATCTTTTTGTTGAGAAGCCCACGAATCTTTGTTTCGACGCGTGCCACTTTCTTGGGTGTTTCGGTGAACATATCCTTGAAAACTTGGTGCGGTTGCGGCAAGTTCTTTAAGTCGCCGGATTCAATTTTGTTTTTAATCGTTGCAAGTTCAGAATTATTGAAAATTGGCGGACCGTATTGCTTCTCATTTTTCGCATCTTTGGCTCTGTTGTTGATTTTATCGCTTATCCAGTAGAACCAATCGGGATGCTCGAGCGAAAGGTCGCTATCCACAGACGCAGTCCTGAATACAAATTCCGTGACCAATTTAATTCCCGCCATATGAACGGCTTCGACAAATGCTTTAAATTGCACTTCGATATCAATGTCCAAAATTGTCTCGCCGAGTGTCTCTTCAATTTTCAGAGGATTGCGAATAGCGTATGGCGAACCAAGCGTTCCTTTCTTCTCGTCAATTCCGATTGAAGTCACCGGGAGTAAATATATGATTGTAGTGCCGAGCGATTTGATATAAGGTAGTAATGCGATGCCCTTCAAGAATGTGCCTGTCTCTCTGAAACCCGTGTCAAGTGGCTCTATACCGATTGTACCGTCCGCATTATGGTCAAAAGTTGCTGTATATCTCAAGAACATATTATAAATAATCGGCTTGTGAGGATTTGTCACGCTTTGATTTTCGGAATTGCGAATAGCCTCGATTTTATTCAAATAAAAATCGAATGGATTTACGTTTTCTGAGCCGATTTCATCTGTATCAAGCCATAATTTCGGAATATGATAAGCAAATTCTTTACGTTTCTTCTTTTTCAGTTCTTTTAGTCTTTTCTCAACAATGCTCAAATAGCCCTGCAACATATAAATTACCCCTGTCTAACAAAATATGAATGTCAAAAATACGTATTATTATGTAAAGAATGTTATATTTAAAAATCACCCTCAATGAAAATTATAAGATTAGCGATATTAGTTTTTGTATTTGCTGCGACTCTACCGAATTTGCTCTTATCTAATGACCCAAAGCCCAAAGCTGAGGATTTGGTCAAAATCGAACTGTTCACCGACCATGTGAAAGCATTGCCGGGAAGTACCTTCTTGCTGGCAATCAAATTCACAATCCAAAAAGATTGGCATACATATTGGGTCAATCCCGGTGATGCGGGATTACCGACAGTTGTCGAATTGGATTTGCCCGAAGGATGGCATTCAACCGAGATAATATTCCCGATACCCCAAAAAATCAAGTTCGACGAATTTGCAAATTATGGCTACGAAAAGGAAGTCATGCACATGATGGCTGTAACAATCGCACCCAATGCCGAAATCGGAAATGTGAAGATTGATGCACTCATCAAATTCTTAGTTTGTAAGGAAGAATGTTTGACCGGAAGCAAGAAGCAGAGCTTTTCTATTAATGTGTCGCATATGCACGAATTTAATATTGATAATTTGCCCATTTTCGGGCAATTTACCTCTGAATTACCACTTAGAGAGCACCCAATAAATGCTGAGGCTTCGATAATAGGGGATAGATTGACACTCGATTTGTCCGGAATGGAATTAAATTATTCCAAAAATTTGACTTTCTTTCCAATCGAGGAAGGCTATATGGTCAATGGTGCTGAGCAAAAATTGACGAAAGCGGGCGCTTCGACTACTTTTGGATTGGTATTAGACCAATACAGGGAAGCAAACCCCGAGAGGATTAAAGGGCTGATTGTCTCCGATACGGCAATAATCGCAGATAAAGCTAATAGGGCTATTTATATTGATATTCCGACAATAAATAAATAATTATTTTAAAATTTTAAGGGCATTTTATGTATAAATTAATGATTTCGGTAATAGTTTTGCTTTTGATGAGCGTTTCGCTTTCAACAGCGGCAGAAAAAGCAGAGTTGGGTAAAGCCGCTCCAAAATTCACACTCGTGGACTCCAAAGGTGGAACACATTCTTTGGATAATTTCGCCGGAAAATGGGTTGTTTTGGAATGGATTAATTTCGATTGCCCCTTTGTAGTCAGGCACTACAAGGAAAGCAATATGCAAAAGATTCAAAAACAATATACCGATAAAGGCGTGATTTGGTTGGGAATTTGTTCCTCTGCACCCGGCAAACAAGGTAATTTCGATAATGACGGCATAAACAAACGCTTGAGCGAAATGAGCATCAATATGACAGCATATTTGATTGATGAAGATGGGGCGGTCGGCAAAAAGTACGAAGCTAAAACGACGCCACACATGTTTATTGTCAATCCCGAGGGCGAGCTTGTGTACCAAGGTGCGATTGACAGCATCCGCTCTACAGATATTGCGGACAATGCCAAAGCCGAAAATTATGTCATAAAAGCACTTGATGAAGGAATGGCAGGCAAAGCTATTTCCACCAAAACAACCACTGCATACGGTTGTTCAGTCAAATACGCAAATTAATTCTCCTAATCTAAAAATACAAAATCCCCCAAAAGCCGTTCCCCCTCTATCAAGATGGGGTTAGGGGGTGTGTTGCATTTTTATTAATCCTAAAATATGTTGACAGAATTATTTTCCCCCTATTTCCCAACTTTTTTCCCTAATTTTGAGATAAATTGCACTTTCATGTGTCATAGTATATATACAGAACATGTATTTCAGGGAAAATTTTTATGAAAAGAGCATTTGTTTTATTCGTTGTTGCAATGTTGTATTGCAACTTCTCACTGGCTCAAGAGCCTGAACCCGAAACCGACCCCAATCTGTTGTGGAAGACGGAGGATTATTATACCCGCTTTCTTGTACACCCCAATGGCAATATTCTTGCAGGAAAATACTCAACAGAGGTAGAACTTGACGGCAAAACAGGGGAGGTCATTAGAGAATTCCCTTATCAACTTATCATTTATGATATAAGCCCTGATGGGAAGTATATCTCTGCACTTACTGACCAACGATGTGTAATTGACTACGAGACACAAGAAGTTGTTGTACGTTTTACAAATGAAAACACTTATCCAAAATTTATGCCTGACAGTAAAACTTTGGTTTACTTTGTAATTGAGAAAATCGGAGCATTAAGTGGGAATCTCAGACTTCGATCATATAATATTGATACTAAAAGATATTTAACAAGTGAACAGAAAATATCAAATACCACAACTGGTGCTATCTCCATATCTCCAGACGGTAGATTTGTTGCTACGGAAGGATGGTACTACAAATATGACGATGAAGGAGTTACACATTTACTATTATGGGATGCCCAAACACTCGAACCAATCAGAGTATTGGGCGAATTCGAATACTTCAACTCGATCAACTCTATCAAATTCTCTCCCGATTCAAGATTGGTAGGGTTTGTTGTGTCCGGGCATGGTCTATACATGTATAATACAGACAATTTTTCGCTTTATAAATTTTATGGCTCAACATATGGTGTGGGATTTATTTCAAATGATTTCATAGCGATTGGGACTTACTGGAATCAACTCATAACTTTTGAAATAATAAATTTGAATGATGGAAAATCAATATATAAAAGAAATGATTTTACGGGTATGCCAGAATATAATATTTTTAACAACACTCTGATTGTAAATTATGCTTATCTTTATTGTTATGACTTTGAAAAAATACTATCAGGTGCAAGTGTAGAACCCGAAACCCCAAACCCATTCACTGTTGAATGTACAAACAATACGCTGAGTATCCGTAATTACACATTTGGAGCAAATTCTATCAATTGTACTATTTCGGACATAAACGGTAGAGTGCTTAGCAATATAAATTTGAATACTTCTACGAATGAGATACGCATTCCAATAAAGCTCCTAAACGGTACATACTTTTTACATATAAAGGATGGTGGAAAGGAATATGTAGCTAAATTTTGTGTGGTGAATTAATAAGAAATCCCCCTTAATCCCCCTTTGAAAGGGGGAAAGCGAGCTTGCGAGCAGGGGGATTTGTATTGTTAAGTCCTGAAATATATTGACAACTCACTTCAGCTTCAATCCGGCATCTAAGAGTTGGCTGACCTTGGTCACTGTATTGGCTTCTGCATAAAATCGAATCAAAGGTTCAGTGCCTGATGCACGGATTAAAAGCCATCCGCCGTCCACAAAAAATTTGTATCCGTCTGTATCTTGAATCTCCAGCACCTCGAATCTTCCCAATTTCTTGGGCTTTTTGTTTGCCGCATTCAAAATGGAAGATTTCACTTCTTCACTTACGTAAACATCTCTGCGAGAAAATCTGTGAATGCCGAATTCTTGGTCGAGTTCATCGCATAAGGCTTTCAACGACATTTTTCTCTTTGCCATAATTTCGAGAACCAAAAGCGCGTTGAAAAGTCCATCACGCTCCGGAATATGGAGAATGGAGCTCAAACCACCGGATTCTTCGCCACCGATGAGGATTTTCTCTTCGTTCATCAATTTTGCAATATGTTTGAATCCGACTGGAGTTTCGTACAATTTAATGTTATTCTTCTCGCAATACATATTTACCATTGTGGTCAGCGAGACCGTTTTGGCAACTGCACCGCGTTTCTTTTTGTGCTCGTACAGATATTTCAACATAATCATAAAAATGCGGTGCGAATCAACGAAGGTGCCTTCATGGTCAACGAGCCCAAGTCTGTCGGCATCGCCATCGGTTGCAATTCCGATGTCGTACTTGCCTTCGACGACTTTGCTCATCAAAATCCCCAAGCATTCTCCGATTGGTTCCGGATGGTCAATTTCCCCGAAAGATGGATTGTATGTACCGTGAATTTCATGCGCATTCGGCAAAAGGTGCTTCATTGTGTTGATTCCGGCGCCATACATAGGGTCGAACAAAACTTTGAATTTAGATATGTTGATTGCGTCCAAGTCAATTTTCCGCTTTAAAAGCCTCAAATATGAGTCTGCAGATGAAAACATGCGAATCAATTTCAATTTGGTGTATTCCTCCAAAGTTCTGAATTTCATCAGTGGTGGCTTGTTCCAAATCTTTTTCAATTCAAGTTCCAATTTCGCAATGTCCTCGGGTTTTGCAGGACCTCCAAAATTCGCTTTGATTTTATATCCGTTGTATAGCGGAGGATTATGGCTCGCCGTAATCACAATGCCCAAATCCACATTTTTTTGCTTTGTATGATACGATACTTGTGGCGTCGAAGCAATGTCATCGGTCAGATAAACTGTAATGCCTTGCCATGCCAACACACAAGCCGTTTCGATAGCGAATTGCTTAGACAAAAATCGCGTGTCATAGCCAATCACTGCCGAATAATTTTTAGAGTTCGGGTTCGATTTTATAATCAGCCGTGCAGTAGCCAATGCTACTTTTTGGACATTTTCAAAAGTAAAATCTCTGGCTATCAGACCGCGCCAGCCATCAGTTCCGAATTTTATCATAATATTAAATCTTGTTATTTTTTACAAATTATGTTTCTTAGCTTATTATGCTGCGTCCTGCATAAATTCCTGCTGCGCCGAGTGCGTCTTCAATTCTCAACAATTGGTTGTATTTGGCGACTCTATCGCTACGGCAAGGTGCACCGGTTTTGATTTGTCCGGCATTCATAGCTACTGCCAAATCGGCAATTGTCGAATCTTCAGTTTCGCCCGAACGATGCGAGATAATTGTTGAATAGCCGTATTTTTGAGCCAAATGAATTGTATCAATCGTTTCAGTCAATGTTCCGATTTGGTTCAATTTAATCAAAATGGAGTTTGCTACGCCTTCTTCGATTCCGCGTGAAAGGAATGCAGGATTAGTCACGAAAATATCATCACCTACGATTTGAATTTTTTCGCCTAATTCTTCAGTCATCATTCCCCAGCCTTCCCAATCGTTTTCTCCAAGCCCGTCTTCAATCGAAATAATCGGGTAATTGTTGCACAAATCAACATACCATTTAATCATTTCTTGTGAAGTTAGTAAATTGCCTGAGGATTTAAACATTTTGTATTTGCCGTCTACGTACATTTCGCTTGCAGCAACGTCCAAAGCCAACAAAATGTCATCGTTTGGTCTGTAGCCGGCAGCAACTATAGCAGCAAGAATGACATCAAGAGCTTCTTCGTTCGATTTGAGTGATGGCGCAAATCCACCTTCATCGCCGACTGTTGTGCTATAACCTTTCGCTTTGAGAACAGATTTCAAATGATGGTAGATTTCGGTGCCCATTCTGAGTGCATCGGAAAAATTATCTGCACCAACGGGCATAATCATGAATTCCTGAATATCAACGTTGTTATCAGCGTGTTTGCCGCCGTTTAGAATGTTCATCATAGGTACGGGCAACATTTCAGCTCTGATACCGCCCAAATATCTGTAAAGCGGCATTCCGTAATATTCTGCTGCAGCTTTTGCTGTTGCTAAGGAAACTGCAAGTATTGCGTTGGCGCCAAGTTTGGACTTATTTTCTGTATCGTCTAATTCCAAAAGCATATCGTCAATTTGTCTTTGCTCAGTAGCGTCCATTCCTTCGAGCGATTCTGCGATTACATCGTTGATGTTTTCAACAGCTTTTCCAACGCTTAAGCCCATGTAATTGCTATCGTCGCCATCGCGTAATTCGTGTGCTTCGTGTTCTCCGGTGCTTGCTCCGGATGGAACAGCTGCTGATCCGAACGAACCGTCTTCAAGTACAACTTCACATTCGATAGTAGGATTGCCGCGAGAATCAAGGATTTGTCTTCCGTAAATTTCGTGTATTAGGGAACTCATTTTTAACTCCAAAATAAAATATATAAAATTGCTTAGTATAGATTACGAAGTTATCAAAAAATTACTGATTTTCGGTTAATTTTCTAAAAAAAAGATTAATTTTTGTGATTTTTACGAGCTTTTACGATTTTGACGGCTGATATTAGTGCTGCAATCAACGAATCCGGCGATGCAATGCCTTTACCCGAAATTCCATAGGCTGTGCCGTGGTCGGGTGAAGTCCTAACGACCGGCAAACCTGCAGTGAAATTAACTCCTGTGCCATGTGCTAAGAGCTTCAATGGCACCAAACCTTGGTCATGATACATTGCCACAATACCATCGAAGTTTCTGTAATCACCATGTGCGAAAAAGCCGTCTGCAGGATATGGTCCATGAACCAAAACACCTTCCGTTTTTAATTGCTCTAATGCCACGCTTATGATAGTATTTTCTTCCATCCCAATTTTACCATTCTCACCGGCGTGAGGATTCAGCCCCAGTACTGCAATTTTTGGTTTGTCAATCCCAAAGTCAATCTTCAACGAATTATTGAATTGGTTAATCAGTGCAGTGAGCTTTTCTTTCGTAATCAAATCGGGTACTGTTCGCAATGGTTCGTGAATTGTAGCCAAAGCTACTCTCAAATCATCTTTGAATAATATCATCAAAGGCGATGCTACTTTCGATTTTTCAGCCAACATCTCGGTTTGACCGGGATATTTGAAACCTGCAAGATAAGCAGATTCCTTGCTGATTGGCAATGTTACCAATGCATCAAATTTGTGATTAAGCGTGTGTACGATTGCTTTTTCGAGCGATTCGACCGATAGTGAGCCCGCATTTCGTGTCACTTTGCCGAAATGTACGGGAGAGTAATTGTCGCATTCGAGTATCTTCATGTAATGGTCTGACACGATTACGCGCTCGTTCAAAATTTCAATATCATAACCAATTTTTTTTGCATATTCAAGCAATGATTGAGTATTGCAAGAAAGGTAAAACTCAGTGTCCTTAAAATATAAACTTGATGACATAACATCGGCGGACTTCAGTAAAGTTTCCAAACCAATGCCATTAACATCTCCACAAGTTAGCACAATTTTCATTCTTTGTTTCTTTTTCTATAATAATAAAATATCGGAATCCCAATTAAAACCATTAATAAGCCCCAAACTGAATTAATCATTTCACTTTCGCCATTAATGTAATTACTAATATCATTAAATAAAGTCAATATTACAAAAATAAGTGAAAAAAGGACAAATAGTATCGGTAATATGGGATAAAAAGGTACTTTATATGGACGGTGGACATCGGGCATCTTCTTGCGAAGTACGATAACTCCATATGCACCAAGACCATAGAATATCCAAGAGACAAAAATGAGCATATCAGTCAAATCATCAAATGAACCGCTAAAAACAAATGCACACGACCAAATACATTGCAAAATCAAAGCATTCGCAGGCGTTCTGTACTTTTCGTGAACTTGTCCAAGCCCCGAAAAGAAGACCTTTCGCCGCGCCATCGCAAAATAAACTCTCGCACTTACCATGATTGTGCCGTTGGCTGTGCCAAATGTCGAAATCATCACAAGCGCTGTTACTACTCCTGCAGCTATCGGTCCTAAGGCTCGTTCGGCAGCATCAGCAGCCACAAGATGAGATTGAGCGGCAATTTCAATCGGCAAAACGTAAAATACGGATAGATTTGTCAATACATAAACTATAATCACAATTACAGTCCCAATCGTCAGTGCTAATGGAATGTTTCGTGCCGGATTTTTCACTTCGCCTGCAATGTAGGTTACGTTGTTCCAACCGTCGTAAGCCCAAAAGGCTGCCGACAGTGCAGCTACAACGCCACCCAGAATTCCAAGACCTGCGAATGAAAAATTCGGAATGTCATTTGTCAAATTGTCTGTAGAGCCGTTCCCAAAAGCAAAACCGGCAAAAATCAGCAGCAAAATTGCCAGCACTTTAGTTGTAGTGAATATGTCGGCTATTCGCCCGCCATTTTTGATGCCGAAGTAATTCGCTATCGTGAGAAATATGATTACGCCTGAAGTCAACATTTTGACGCCAACATTTTTCAGCGGATAAATTGCTCCTACGAATGGCATATATAATTTGGAATTATTCTCAATTTCAGCCGCGAATCGCGGAAGCCGGAAAAAGTATTCGCTATATTCGGCAAAAACGTACGCGATTGATGCAATCGAAGCTGTTTGAATTACTGCCAAAAGAGCCCACCCGTACAAGTACGCAGTCAAATCGCCATACATTTTCCGAAAATATACATATTGTCCGCCTGTTTCGGTAATCATTCCGGCGATTTCGGCATTTGTCAATGCACCTGCTAAGGTAATCAACCCTGCTACAATCCATATTAGCATCACAAGCTCCGGAGAGCCTAAGTACATCGCCATTACAGACGGCTTTTTGAAAATTCCCGAGCCAATTACGGCTCCAACGACTATTGCAATCGTTGTATATAGACCAAGTGCTTTTATTAAATCTTTCTTGTCGCTCATTCCAAATAAGATTAATGAAAAAATCAACTCCTCTACTTTCAAATATTACGAAAAAGTTTAATTATACAAAATGTTAATTTAATTTTTGATGAATGAAGAAATGGTTAAAATTTCTTAATGTATAATTTTTATTTGGTGATTTTGAAAAAAATTAATACATTGTGTCATGTTTTTTACACACTTTTTGATTTTCTTTCGTTTAATTGTTATAGTGTTAGAATTATATATGGGAGTACGATGCTAACAGCAATAATCATAGGTGCAGTAATAGGATTTATCTTGGCAATGCCGCCGGGACCTGTTGCTATGGCTTGTGTCAAAGTCGGACTTCAAAACGGACGTAGAGAATGTTTTGAGTTGTCTATTGGCACAGCACTTATGGATACTGTCTATTGTGTGATTGCCATTTTTGCCGCCACAGCCGTTTTAGACTCTTTAAGCAATTTTTTAGATTCAAATCCTCTGATTTACCTCACTATCCAAATCGTAATCGTAGCCTTGTTAGTATATTTTGGCTTGTCTCAATTTAAAAAGAAAACAATCGAAACGGAAGAAGCCACCTTGAATAAAGCACCTTCATTTATATCTACACTCAAAAGCCGTGGACCATTTTTGTTGGGCGTTGCAATGGCATTGACTAATATTGCAAACCCTTCTTTTATGTCCTCACTGATGTTAATGACTGCATGGGTGCACAAATTGGACTTGTTCGTATCTTCATTTGGGACTAATTTGTTGTTTTCTATTGGATTTGGAATCGGGAATTTTTCTTGGCTTTTCCTTCTTGCCTATATTGTAATGCGTAACAAACACAAACTGTCGCAAACTTCAATGTTGCGTATCAAGCAATTTGCCGGACTGACTTTTATAGGATTCGGCGGGTTTTTGGGATGGAGATTAGTCGCATTTACAAACTGGGCTCAAGTATTCAAGATAGCCTTCAGTTTCTAATCAAGCTCTTTATATAACAAACATAGCCCACGTTTTTAAGCCTGGGCGAAATTTAAAAATCCCCCAAAAGCCTTTCCCCCTCTATTAAGCAGGGGTTAGGGGGTGTTAAGAAAATTTATTTTAGGACAAAGACTTAACAAAAATAAGTCATACAAATCATAGTTCAGACAGGCTACATCTTCACAATCATCTGTGTCCGACTACCAATGCGCACGTAATACACGCCGCGATGCAAATGCGAAATATCAATGCGTTGCAGATGTCCAACATCTCCAAGATGTTGGACATCTGGCAATTCAATAACACTCTCACCAAGCATATTGTAGATTTTGAATTCCTCATTATGAACAAGGGGTTGCAACCCCTTGTTTTCAATATTGATTTCAATATACTCCGTTGCCGGGTTAGGGTGGATGGAGAAACTAATTTGGGGTAAATTGAAATTATCTTTTACTGAAGTGGACTTTCCAACATATTTTAATATCCTTGGACCGTATCCCAATAATGGAGTAGTTGGTGACATAAATGTATTAGTAAAACTTGTGCTTCCTACCTGATATTCCCCTTCAAAAGTAAAGTATGGACTTTTTTGCCAGCTTATACCACCGTCAGTTGTTCTTAAATGTGCTCCACTCGTGTTTACAGCAATGAAATTTAATGAATCTGCAACAGTAAAATTCCCAAATCCGCCCCCTTGTTCAATAATTTCGTAAATCTTATTCCAAGTTAATCCACCATCAGTCGTTTTATAAAAACTTGTTGAGCTTGTGTCTTTTGTACCTTTAAAAATATCTCCTTTTACAAGTAGTTCGAGATGCCGACTGAATCCTGTTTTTTCATTTATAAAAGTAAAGAATGAGTAAAAATTATCTTTCTTTGAAATTTTATTAATTTGCGACCAAGTTTTACCCCTATCGTATGATTTAAAAAAATACATAGACGTATCATTAACTGTATTTACCCAACTACTCATTATTAATATATTTGAATCAATAATGTTGAATGTTGCTCCAGGGTATTTTAGTTGAGGATTTGTATTAAATTGCATTTTTGACCAATTTTCACCACCGTCTGATGTTATAAAGATATTGTCTAACCCACTGTATTGCAAAATCCCAATTTTACCTTTCATATACATTCTATTTAACTCAAAATAGAACGGTTCTAAAGTTGTAATTTTTTGAGAATAATCCCAATTTTCACCACCGTCTGATGTACGTAGGACATAGCCGGAATCGCAGCCTATTACAATCAAATCTTTTTCGGGATAAAACACAAATCTCTTGAGTGGATAGTCAGGGGGTCTTGAATCAATCCGGATATCAAACCAAGTATTCCCACCATCGGTAGTTTTTCTAATCCTTGAATATTGCGATGCGGACAAGAAGTCTCCGTAATGCCCAATGCAATTTGAGGAATCATAGCAACTAATGTTAAAATAGTATGATGGTGAATTTCCACCTTCTGAATATGACAAAACCGAATCAATTGTTATCCAATCACCTCCATCAGGATTTATGTAGAGTTGAGCATTAACACCGGTACACATTGCAAATAAAAATATTAAAAACAATCGAATCATTTATCACTCCACTTTACAAATTAAAATATCAATTTTTAATTGTTCACTTTATATTTAGTATAAACAAGTGAAAAGTCATTTTGTCACACCTGTATCAAAAAAAGTTGAAAAATTGCTACAAAGACGAGACGAAACCTTCCGAAGGTTTCGAACCTTCGGAAGGTTAAGAATGTGTCTCGTCCTAAATTATTTCCTCCCACGAATAAATTCATGGGCTATGAATTCGGACAGAACGCTGTTCTGTCCCTACATTTCCAGATGTGCCACATCTGTCATGTGTGGCACAACTACGGAACAAAAAAAAAGCTGCCCAATTGGACAGCTTCTTCAGTTTCTAATCTCCACCCCCGTACCGTTTTAGGTCTTAGCTTTTTTCGACTTAGCTATATCCTTACGCAATGTTTCAGCCATATAGATTCCCACTCTTGTTGCAGCATCATTAATCGCATTGCGAAGTTGGTCTTCGCTCAAAGATGCTAATTCAGTAGTTTGGAGCACATTCTTTAACGTTCGCCCCATCGCAGTTTCTTCGCCACCGTAATAATTCCTCAATGGGTACGATTCGGATTCTGTGTTTTCCCATACCACTTCACCATCATTACGAGAAGTTATTTGCGTACTTGCTTGCACTTTTATATAAATTGAACCGGATGTTGAATGTAGTTGAATTTCCTCTATCGTCGTTGTCGCTACAAATTCGGCATCATCAACCAAATCCCACACAGGTTCTACCATAAGGAATTTGCGTAAAGTTGTGCCGACTCCGTCAGAGACCGCATAAGCGATTGAATCGGGGTTTACGGCATTGGTCAATTTATTGCCCAATTCAGAGCCAACAAATATATTTGAAACCGCTAAAGCAACGTTGGCTATAGTTTCGCCGGTTGACTTTTTCTCATTTGTCGGCGGAGCATCATCATGCATAATCTCTACCTGTCGAGCATTTGTCGAAACGACTTCTTCAAAGTAGATTTTCTTACGGTTCAAATCATAATTTTCGAGATTATTAGTTCGACATCCTGCAAAAGCCAATGTCAATGCAAATAGTATTAATATTATTTTTTTCACGTCTTTCCTTTCTGTACAATGTTTAAAATCGTATTACGAATAATTCTTAATTTTAGTTACAATAAAATAAAAATGTCTGACGAAAAGAAAATTACTGAAAAATATCCGAGTGAAGAATTCAAGAGCAAGGTGGCAAATCTGCCTACTGCACCGGGTATTTACCAATATTTTGACGAAAATGAGAAATTGATATATATCGGTAAAGCCAAAAATTTGCGCAGTCGAGTGCGTTCATATTTCCATTTCGGCAGAATTGGCGATGCCAAGACAAATGCAATGTTGGGTAAAATTCGGAATGTTGAAGTAATTTTAGTGGATTCGGAAGTTGAAGCTCTGATTCTGGAGGACACGCTCATCAAAAAGCACAAACCCAGATACAATGTGCTTTTGCGTGACGACAAAACATATCCTTATATCAAAGTTACAAATGAGCTATTTCCGCGCCTTATCCCTACGCGAAGAGTCGAAAAAGACGGCTCAAAATATTTCGGACCATTCACGGAAGTTCGGAACATCAAACAACTCATGAAAATCATTCGGACTTTGTTTTACATTCGCAGTTGCGATTTGAATATAAGCGAAATTAGCATCGAAAAAAAGAAACATCGAATTTGCCTTGATTTCCATATTCACAAATGCCAAGGACCCTGCGAGGGTCTTGTAAGTGCTGATGAATATCGAAATAATGTCCGAAATGCGACTAAAATATTGCAAGGAAAAACTAACGAGCTTGAAAAAATTCTTGTATCCGAAATGCAAAAATTTGCCGAAGAAATGAAATTCGAGCAAGCTGCTGTGATGCGAAATAAATTGGCAATATTGAAGGATTACACAAATAATCAAAAAATTGTTTCAGCTGATTTGATGGACCGTGACATTTTCGGTCTGACTCGGACTGATGATTTGGCTTGTACCTTAGTTTTGAAGGTTCGCGACGGCAAATTAATCGGCAAACGCCATTATATTATCAAAAACGCAATCGAACAAACTGACGAGCAAATCATGCAACGCACGATTGAAAAATGGTACATGGAGTCTGATTTTATTCCGCGAGAATTGTATTTGCCCTGCGATGTTGATGATATTGAGTATATGACTGATTGGCTAACGGAATTGCGAGGCAAATCGCTTGACATTTTGTTGCCAAAAATCGGTGAAAGGCGTAAATATGTCGAAATGGCGAATACCAATGCTCATTTCATGCTGAAAGAATATATCATGGCTCAAGAAAAACGCGAGCAAGTTGTGCCTCGTCCGGTGCTTTCATTACAACGTGATTTAAGGCTCAAGAATGTACCTCGCCGAATTGAATGCTTCGATAATTCACACCTCCAAGGCACGGATTTAGTCTCTTCAATGGTTGTCTTTGTGGACGGAAAACCTAAAAAGTCCGAATATCGCAAATATAAGAACCTAACTGTTTTGCGAAATGACGATTTTGAAGCAATGCGTGAAGTCATCAGAAGGCGATACACTCGGGCAATTAACGAAGAGAGCGAACTACCAGATTTGATTATCGTTGATGGGGGCAAAGGGCAGCTTTCATCAGCTTATGGCATTTTGTATGAACTTGGACTAACGGAAAAAATTCAGATTATCGGTCTTGCAAAAAGGCTCGAAGAAGTCTTCATGCCCGGCAAAAGCGAATCAATGATATTACCCCGAACATCGAGCAGCCTTCGGCTAATCCAACAACTTCGCGACGAAGCCCATAGATTTGCCATAACTTATCACCGTTCATTACGCAAAAAACGCACTTTGCATACGGAGCTACAAGACATAAAGGGAATTGGCAAATCAACGGCAGAAAAATTACTCAAACATTTCGGCTCCGTCACAGCTATCAAAATCGCCGGAATACGAGATTTGGAGCGCATCGTCAATTCAAAAATCGCACTCAAAGTGATGGAACATTTTAGTCAGGAAGAAGCGAAGGGAGAGGAGTAATCAAAGTCTTAAGAAGGGCTTCTAATAATTGATAATCAAATTTTTAGAATTTCGGGGTTTTGCCGATTCGAGAAAAAGGATAAAACAATAATCTTTTCATCTTGAACTATATAGTAAAGAGAATTGAACTTGGCTATTACTGCCTTTCTGACATCATTCTTGGCTTTTGGATACATTAAAGGGTTTTCTGAAATGAGTTGAAGAGTTTTATCCAATAAATAAGATAACTTCCTAATTTCCCGTTCAGACCATTGTGATTCAAGGTATTGATAAGTTAGATTCAATTCTTCAATTGCGTTGTCTGTCCAAAGAATTTCAAAGCCATTTTTCATAGACTCTTCTTGCTTCCGAATGTGGTTTCAAATTTCCATTATCAAGGTCATCAAGTCCCTTTTTTATAGATTGCTTCTCGGCATCAGTTGCATTGTCCCACCATTCATCACTAAAACTATTAGAATCTTTTATAATTTCCAATAGTTCTAAAAGGGTATTGCTTTTTGTCTTACTTACCCAATCGATTAACTCAAGTTTTCTTTCTGCCAGATCCATTAATTCAAGTCCTATGTTTTATCTAAATAATCGTAACTGAAGAAAAAATATTTTTACTCCTTCTTCCCTTCATCCCCAAAAACTAAATGAAAGGCGCCACGTAAATGCCCTGATTTATATCGGGTGGCTAAGTCATCGGGATATAGTTTTTTAATTTTTTCATACAAATCTGCATTTAATTCCTCGCCCGGAGTGCCGTGACAACTCAAGCAAAAGCTTTGCACTATAATTGGTTTGAAATAATGTAATTTACCTTCTGCTTTTATTAGCATTGGCTGAGGAGCTTCGCCGACATGCACGTCATAAGTGTAATCGAAAATAACGCCATCTTCCAAATCATCAGGTTTGTTCTGTGGGTTTCGGTAATCTGCCGATACACGTTTAATCGTCATGCCGGTGCCGTCCACAACATTGGCTGTGAACGGCAAAGCATTGATATTACAAAATTGAATTGCATTCTCATATCCGCCTTCGCTGATAGCTTTCATCAATTCGGCTTTCAATTTTTCCGCTACTAAAGTTGTTATGCTGTCGCCAATTGCCATATAGCGTTGTTCAGATTCAGAATATGTTCGCTGCTCTGCCTTGATTACAGGTTCGGGGATCGGTTCTTCTTCCTTTTTCGAACAAGCTGTTAAAACTATCAATGATAGCAAGGCTAAATTAAAAATTGACAATCGCATAAGAGACTCCTGTAAAATTAACGGATGATTAGTTTAAAGTTTTTTCGCCCGGATTCCAATTGCAAGGTGTTTTTTTACCGCTTTGCAATGCTTCTAAGACTCTAAGTACTTCGAGCGTGTTACGTCCGACATCCTCAGTTTGGATGACCGAATAAGCTAACATGCCATCAGGTGTAATTATATACAAGCCACGTAATGCATATCCGGTTTCTTCTTTCAAAACTTCGTAGTTAGTTGCAGTTTTATGAGTAAAATCAGCAAGCATCGGATAGGGTAGATTCTTCAAGCTCGGATGTGATGAACGCCAGGCAAAGTGAGAATGGTGGCTGTCAGTCGAACATGCAATTACTTCGCAATTTAGTTCTTTGAATTTTTCATAATGAATTCCAAAATCTTCTATTTCAGTCGGGCAAACAAAGGTGAAATCTTCCGGGTAGAAAAAAAATACTACCCATTTGCCCTGATAATCTTCAATTGCTATGTCAACAAAGGCGTTGTCGGGTGTAAGCGAATCTGCGTTTCCGCCAACTACTGCTTTACCTCTGAAATCCGGTGCTTTTTTACCTACAAGTAAACTCATAAATTCTCCTAATAAATTATAAATGTTTTTGAAATATATAATAGCATTTTGAACGTAATGTCGAATCCTTTAGTGTTACTTTTTATTCCGATTTGCAATTCTAATATGAGTAATACGTGAAACTTATTTCTTACTTTGACAATTAGTATTTTTATTAACGAAAATTCAAACATGGCAAAAACAGCTGAAAATAAAGTTAAATCCTTGGTGATTGTCGAATCACCATCGAAAGCAAAGACTATTGAAAAGATTCTTGGTTCAGATTTCTTAGTTACTTCAAGTGTGGGACATATCCGAGATTTACCCAAGAAAGATATGGGTATTGACATCGAAAACGGCTTCAAACCTACTTATGAAGTAAGTCAGGATAAGCAGAAAGTTGTTACGGAATTGAAAAAATTGGCAAAAAATGCCGAGACAGTATGGTTGGCGACGGACGAGGACCGTGAAGGTGAAGCTATTGCATGGCATCTTTTCGAGACTTTGAAACTCAGCGACAAAAAAACCAAAAGAATCGTTTTTCACGAGATTACGAAAACTGCCATTCTCAATTCAATCGAAAATCCCCGTTCATTAGATAAAAATTTGATTGATGCTCAGCAAGCGCGTCGAGTACTTGACCGTCTTGTGGGGTATGAACTATCGCCAGTCTTGTGGCGAAAAGTCCAAAAAGGACTGTCAGCAGGTCGTGTTCAATCGGTAACTGTTAGAGTAATCGTAGAACGCGAACGCGAAATCGATGCATTCGAATCGGAACCAAATTATCGTGTTGTTGGGGATTTCATCTCTGCTGAAGCCAAAAAATTCAGGGCTGAACTCAAACAAAGATTCGAAGATTTAAACAAAACGAAAGCATTTTTGGAAAAAATTCGTAACGCTGATTTTAATGTAGGTGAAGTTGTCACCAAACCTTCAAAAAGGACTCCTTCAGCACCTTTTACGACTTCAACTTTGCAACAGGAAGCTTCACGAAAATTGAGTTTTTCGGTCAAGCAAACCATGACAGTCGCTCAAAAGCTATATGAAAACGGATTCATAACATATATGAGAACTGATTCTCTCAATTTGGCAGAATCTGCTCTCGAACAAGCAAAAAATGTAATTAGTGCCGAATACGGCAGCAAATACTCGCATCTTCGTCATTACAAGACAAAATCTGCATCGGCTCAAGAGGCTCACGAAGCTATTCGCCCGACTGATATGTCCAAATCGGAAATTAAGGGCGACTCGAATATGATGCGTCTTTATGATTTGATTTTCAAACGTACTTTGGCATCTCAAATGGCTGATGCTCTACTTGAACGTACTACTGCAAATATCGAAATTTCCAACGACGAGAATATTTTTGTCGCAACCGGCGAAGTTATCAAATTCGATGGCTTCCTCAAAGTTTATTTCGAATCTACCGACGATGAAAATGGAGTCGAAAACGATTCGAAAATTTTGCCTCCTTTGGCAAAAGGTCAAAATATTGATTATTCGCAAATTACTGCCCGCGAAACTTTCAAAAATCCTCCTCCTAGATATACTGAAGCAAGCTTGGTGAAAAAATTGGAGGAACTCGGAATCGGTCGTCCTTCAACATATGCACCGACCATTTCGACAATTCAAGACAGAGGATATGCAGAAAAGCAAGATAGAGAAGGCAAATCCAGATTGTTTTACTATTTTGAATTGACTCGCTCCGGTTTGAAATCCGAACAAAAAACTGAAATCACAGGAGCTGAAAAATCTAAACTATTTCCTACTGATGTTGGTATGGTTGTAACTGATTTTTTGATGAAATTTTTTACTGAAATTGTGGATTTTAATTTTACTGCAAAGGTCGAAAGCGAATTTGATGATATTGCCAAAGGTAAAAAAACATGGCAAAAGATGATTCAGGGCTTTTATGGCAAATTTCACAAAACAATCGAAGCTTCCCAAGATATTAAACGTACCGATGCTGTCGAGAATCGAGTTTTAGGAAATGACCCGAAAACAGGCAAACCAATTATTGCCCGAATCGGCAGATACGGACCGATGTTGCAAATTGGCGAATCTGATGATGAGGATAAACCGAAATTCGCCAAAATGCCAAAAAATTCTCGCTTAGACCAAATCACTCTCGAAGAGGCTTTGAAAGCATTTGATTTGCCGCGTATTATAGGAAATGATGCTAATGGTGTTGAAATTTCGGCTCAAATAGGGCGTTTCGGACCTTATCTAAAGCACGACAAAACTTTTGTGTCTATCAAAGAGGAAGAGATTCACGAAATTACGCTTGAAGAAGCAATCATAAGAATCCAAGCAAAATCTGACGCAAATAAAGCAAATACTCTGAAATTATTTCCGTCCAACGACGCTATCAAAGTGCTCAACGGAAGATTTGGTCCATATATCACTGATGGCAAAAAGAACGCTCGTGTGCCGAAGGATAAAATTCCGGCTGACTTGACTCTCGAAGAATGTCAAGAATTGCTTGATAAAGCTGTTGCCAAACCCAAAGGTCGTGGTGGAAAAAAGAAATAGAAGCATATGAAAGTAAAATTATTTTTCATTCGTAAAACGAAAGCAATTTTTTTGAAGCTGAAACTGCACAAATTATTCGGCTTAATGAATGGTTTTATGTTCAATTTGTCTTATTTGAATGAATTTTCGCGCTGGCGAGCTTCGATAACTAAGCCCGAATTAGACGATTTCTTTAATCCAAATTTTGGGACAGGCAGAAGATTTGAACTTTTCGAGTTTATCAAAAATAAGTACGGATTGAATTGCCCGATTGATTATCTCGAATTTGGAGTGGCTTACGGCAGAACTTTCAAATGGTGGGCAGAAAATAATACTAATGCCGAATCGAGATTTTACGGTTTCGATACATTCGAGGGACTTCCTGAAGATTGGAATTTATTCAAAAAAGGTGATATGTCCGCAGGTGGAAAATTGCCCGACATGAACGACAATAGGGCTGAATTTTTAGTCGGATTATTCCAAGACACTTTGCCTGGTTTTCTCCGCACATTCAAAAACGATAAACGCAAAGTGATTCATATTGATGCCGATTTATACACTTCTACTTTGTTTGTGCTCACTTCGATGGCGCACCTTTTACGCAAAGATGATATTATAATTTTTGATGAATTTGGCGTTCCAATGCATGAATTCAAGGCTTATATGGAATTTACAAAAGCATTTCGAATAGAAACCGAAATAATCGCTGCAGTCAACAATTATTTCCAAGTTGCTTTTATTGTCAAATAATCATCTTTCGATTACAAATGGGTATGTGTCGCTTGTGGAACCGCTCGTCAATCTGACGAAATATTTCCCGATAGCTAATTCGTTCGCATTGAAGCTATATTGATAATACTCCGAAAATTTATTCCCCGAAATTGAGATTATCTCTTTGACTTGTTTGCCAGTTATATCAACTACGTCTATTTTAATCAAGTCTGATTCGGTCACGGCGAATTCGATATTGACTTGGTCGCCGGTTGACGGATTAGGATAAATTCTATGAATGAAAGCATTTTTGGGACGAGAATTATATACACCGTCAGGATTGATTCGAATCGGAAGCAAAGTATTAATATTTTTAGAAGTATTTACGAGTGCGTCATAATCCGCATTTGCAAATACAACGAATGTAACCCTTACTGTGTCATCAGGTCTCACTCTTAGTGGACCCGAACCCATCACCATACTTATGTCTTTTACTCCCGATTCTGCTCTTGCAATTCCATTGCTCATCATGCGCCATTTTTCTATCATTGTGAATCCGTCGTAAACTCCGGGATTTTCCTCGCTTGTGCCGTCATTATCAATCGCAAAAAAGTTGTGATTGCCTTGGTTCATCATTTTAACTGCTGCGAGCGGATACGTTTCATTAGCAATATTTTGTACATATCCGAAATCATTGATGGAATCCCATTTTGCAACATTATTCGAGCCACCGGGACCAATATCCCAATCGAAATACATCGCCACAAATAATGAATCGCGATATAGCCCTGATTGATTGATAAGGTCGTAATTCAATACTAGAGCATCTCGAAGTCCGTCCGAATTGAAAATATAAGCGTTGTTGAGCACCGAAACGCCAACCATCACCGAATCCCATTTCTCTGTGAATTCAGTATATGTATGATTGATTTGTTCATTTCGTTCGACAAATTCGATTGATTTCACAATTTCAAAGTGGCGATTAGCATTATTTCCGCTTGAACTTCGGGCAACGTTTGCTACCATAGAACTGTCGGCAGCTATCATTAAGGCTCCTTCAAACAATAAGCCTGAAGATTGATTCAACGAAAAGCCGTCACCCATCATGTTATGCGGGAAATCATTGTATGCGATATTGCCTTGGCTTGTCACAGTTGCTTTCAGAGTATTTGATGTGAGCGTTCGCCATGACGGACGAGCCATAAGTTCGATGGAATTTACATTTGTAAAATAGCCGTCGCGAATGATATGAATTCGGACATTAAATCTGTGGTTGATTGGAATATCATCGGGAATTCGCAATCGTAGCGATTGACCTGCTTCTACAATCGAATTCTTGAGTATTGTCCCAACCCAAATGCTGTCAACAAGCAACTCGGCATTAAAACTATCTGCATAGGCTTTGATATAAACCGAATCAACATCTGCAAGATAATTGCTAAGAGTCAAATTGACCGAAATATAATTTCCGGGCGATACAATGTCGTCACCGTCTTCGTCAATGACTTCTATGGAATGTAGCGAAACCCATTTTGGGTCTTTTGTTGTGATTGCTTTTAGCAAATTTACTCTGCCTGCACCAAGTTTTCCGATGTAAGATGAATTTTTGTCATAAAAATTATCAGAAGTCGCTTTCAGCACTTCGCCAACTTCCTTGTTGGAATACTCGGGAAACATACTTCTAATAACGGCTGCACAAGCTGCAACTACAGGCGATGCCATAGAAGTGCCGTCCCATGCTGTATATAAATCAATTGGGATTGTGGACATAATTTGAGTTCCCGGAGCCGTAATGTCCACAGATGAGTGGAAATTCGAGAATCCTGACCTTTGGTCTAATGCGGTTGAAGAAGCGACAGATATGATACCATCGTAAGCAGCAGGGTAAAATGAGGATTCAACTGCATTATTACCCGCAGCGGCTACTATTACGCTTCCGTAGGTGTTAGCTGAGTCAATTACTTCTTGTTCGGCTTCGGATAAGCCACCGCCGCCCCAACTTAAATTGATGACTTGTGCACCTTTCATTGCTGCATATAAAACACCATCGTAGCCATTTACTAATGTGCGGCTGAACTGTGAGTCATGTCCTATCTTTATGGGCATAATTTTAACTTTGTTCGTGATTCCGGCTATACCTTTTTCATTATTCCGGACGGCAGCAATAATTCCTGCAACGTGAGTGCCGTGTGGGTGTCCGGGCATTGGGTCATTGTCAAATCCACTAGAATCTGAATTGCTCCCGAAATCCCAACCCCTAAAATCATCTACAAACCCATTCATGTCATCGTCAATTCCATTTGTTCGCTTGTCGTTTCCGTCAGCATCCAAACCGTCTTCTCCCGGGTTTATGTACAAAGTACCCAGCAAATCTTCATGGAGATAATCAACTCCAGTATCAACTACTGCCACGATAACCGTGTCCGAATCTGTCGTGTCCATGATTTCCCAAGCCGGAATTGCTCTAATCAATGTCAGCATATATTGTTCGAAAAGTAATGAATCATTCGGCAAATCGGCGATTTTTCTGATAAACATTGGCTCGGCGTATTCGATTTCAGCTAAATTTGAAATCTTTCTCGCTGCAAGCATCGGGTCTATCGGTGATGTATATTCTAAGATTAGAATCCGGTTAATAGACGAAGTAACATTGCTTCCTGCACCAAGACTCATCATATTATTATTGTTATTTCGCTGCTTGTATTGTGCGATTAGAGCCGGATGGACAAAAGTTCTGTGTTCATATTGCCCCAAAAGTGAATTCAGCACTTGCTTTGTGTCATTGCTCAAATCTTCGACTGTATTGCTTTTGATTTTGACTACGATTTTGTTGGCATAATACTCGGGAATTTGTTCTTCCGCCAAAGATGGCATATATAAGATAAATAATAAGCAAATTGTAAATTTTTTCATACTTTTAAATTGTTGGTTTTGTAAAATCAAACTTAAGACACATTAATCATAAAAAAGTTACAATTCGGTTTATATTGTGAAATATTTTATTCTCAAGAAAATAGTTCTGCTGATATTTCTCGTAATCTTTGCGATAAGCTGTAGCGAAGATAACTCAATCAATTCATCGGACGAAGAACTTAACGAATGGGTTGGGCAGATGCTGATGGTCGGTTTCAGGGGATTGGAAATTGAGAATGATTCGCAAATTGCCACACAAATCAGACTCGGGCGAATTGGTGGTGTTGTGCTGTTTAGTCGCGATGTAGCACTCGGTTACGGCACTAGAAACATTCAATCTCCTTGGCAAGTAAAATTGCTCAATTCGCAATTGCAATCACATGCCAAAATTCCCTTGCTCATAGCAGTTGACCAAGAAGGTGGATACGTTGCAAGATTAAATGACGTTTTCGGTTTCCCCGAAACAGTTTCGCAACAATACCTTGGCGACGCCGATAATGAATTTATGACAACTCTCGCCGGGCAAGCGACGGCTAGAACACTTAGCGAAGCCGGATTCAATCAAAATCTTGCTCCCGTTGTTGATTTGAATATCAATCCCGAAAGTCCTGCAATTGGTGCAATAGGGCGAAGTTTCTCCGCATCACCCGATGTAGTAGTTCGTAATTCGGCAATTATAATTGATGAACACCGCAAGAAAAATCTCATCACAACTTTGAAGCATTTCCCCGGTCACGGAAGCGCCCAAACAGACTCTCATCTTGGCTTAACAGACATTACCACAACGTGGCAAAATATCGAACTCGAACCATATAGTCAGCTAATAAATATGAACAAAGCCGATGTGGTCATGACTGCACACGTTTTTAATTCCAATCTTGATGCTGAATATCCGGCAACTCTTTCGAAAAAAATCATTACAGGAATCTTGCGTGAGCAATTAAATTTTGACGGAGTGGTAATTACCGACGATATGAATATGAAGTCTATCACCGACCATTACGGATTGGAAAGTGCTATCGAACTCACAATCTTAGCCGGTTCGGATATTATCATTTTTGCTAACAATATTGTTTATGATGAGCTTATCGCCGAAAAAGCTCACAAAATAATAGTTGATTTGGTCAAAAGCGGCAAAATTTCTCGTGAACGCATCAAGATTTCATACGATAGAGTCATGAAACTGAAGTCTCAATACTTGATAAATTGATAAAAATCGAAAAATAATTTTCAACTAAATTTTGCAGTATTGATGATTATGATTAAATTCGCTTAGTGCAAATCAAAAATAGTTAATATTTTGTTTACTTTCAGCTAATAAAAGACAAAAAATGTTCGCTGCCAAAAAGAAAGGGTACGCAGGTAAGACTGTAAGAGAGCCCATAAAGCCCGTAAAACTAAATCAATGTGATGTTGATATTCTAAACTACCTAAAAGACGAAATGCGTGAAGTGATTTCGATACATGAAAAACTATCTAAATATAGTGACCAAGAAATTAGTCTTAATTTATCATGGCTCGAGAAAAAGAACTTTATAAAAAAAGTTATAACTCACAACCCGTTTGGTATGAATACCATATCATATACATTAGATTATATGGGTAAGGATTTTTTCGGTAAATAGTTTACGTTCATTACTTAAATGAATTAACATTAGTGGTATGAAGATTCCGTTTTGACTCCAAAATAAAACGGATAGTCAAACTTCTTGCTATAGATATAATTTTGTAAATAATATGTAATCGAGAAATGGGAACTACTTCAGATCTGAGACCGGGTGCTTTTGTCAAATACAATGGCGAGTTATGCCAAGTGCTTGAATCACAGCACAGAACTCCGGGCAATCTTCGTGCATTTTTTCAAGTTAAAATGCGAAACGTTCGCACAGGTAAACTGTCCGAAAACCGATTCCGTGCTGGCGAATCAATTGAATTCGTACGTGTTGATAAAAAATCTTACCAATATTTATATAGAGACGGCGATTCATTAATCTTTATGGACCAAGAAAATTACGAACAAATTCCTGTAATGCAGGAAGTTATAGGCGATAGTATCAGATTTTTGAAAGAAAATCAGGAAGTATCTGTCAATTTCGAAGGCTCAATCATTCTTGGAGTTGAATTGCCTCCAAGTGTAACACTCGAAATTATTCATACCGAACCGGGCATGAAAGGCGATACCGCTACAAATTCATTGAAACCTGCTACTGTCGAAACAGGGGCGCAAGTAAATGTTCCGCTTTTTATCAACGAAGGCGATGTTGTCAAAATTGATTCTGCTACAGGCAACTATATGGAACGCGTTAAATAAAATAAGCTAATTTTTTCCTATGAAGTGAAATTGTTTGCACAACAATTTCACTTTTTTTTTGTTCATATCATCATCTTTGCTTAATTTTAATAATAAAAATGAATACTATTGACGAAAATAATGATTTTGTTGAGCAAATCAAGTCTCTAACATACGGTGAAGCGGATTTTATTGCTAATTCATCTAACTTTGTGGCATGGTTTTTCAATGCTTTTAGAGCCATTAACTGGGTCGGATTCTACCTTTTGAGCGGTGATGAACTGGTTCTCGGACCCTTTCAGGGAAAACCGGCTTGCATCAGAATCGAACTCGGACGCGGAGTCTGTGGCACGGCTGCTCTCGAAAAGAAGGCTGTCATTGTGGATAATGTTCATGAATTCCCCGGGCACATTGCTTGCGATTATGCCTCAAATTCAGAAATTGTAATTCCAATGATTGTTGACGATGTTTTGTATGGTGTGCTTGATATTGATAGTCCTGAATTTTCACGTTTTGATGAAACTGATTTAGAATTATACACAAAATTGCTTGATGTACTATTAGATAGTTCCAATATGTCTAAGATTGCAAAATATTACAATGAATAGCTTCATTTCGCTTTTTGGTGTGATTATAATTTGTCTGAGTATCGAATCACATTCGCAAATAATTGTGAATGAATTAATGCCTGTGCCTAACGGAAGCGAACCTGAATGGATTGAAATTTTCAACACTTCGGATAATGACTATTCCCAAGATTATTTAATAATTTGCGATATGGCATCCTGCCGCGCATTGCAGAATTTTTATCTTGAGCGGAATTCATATTGTATCATTACAAAAGATACAACCGCATTCAAATCGCACCGCACAATCAGCGACAATGTACGATTATACCAATTTAACATTCCGACTTTGAATAATACATTCGATTCGCTTAAAGTTTTTAACAAAGATACTGTCTTGCTTGATGGCTTATTTTATGACATGAAGCACGGCATCAAGGGTGTATCTTTTGAGCGAGTCCATCCTGATTTGCCGGCTACAACCCCGAGCAATCTCAAGCCTTCTGCCGATATAAGTGGAGCTACTCCCGGCAAACGAAACAGTGTTTTCCCTGTGGATTACGATATTTCGATAACGAGTGCCGCTCAAAATACTGATGATTACACAATTTCAGTTTTGATTGAAAGCATTGGTATCAAATCAATCAATTCCGTAAGACTTGTATTATATGCGGATATGAATTTCGATAATATTTTTGATGAAAGTGAAGCTATTTACGATTCACAAATTGATTTGAACGATAATATTGCGATTGTTGAGCTCGACAATTCGCTAAATACTCAAGAAATATTTTCCTCAATTTTCAACTTGCAAATTGAAGTAATCGCTACCAATGACGACAATCCAGAAAATAATTTCTCTCGATTTCCTGCTTTTATGAAAGGCAAAACTCCCAAAATCACGATTAATGAAATAATGTTTGATACTGAAGCCGGATATGCGGAATATTTAGAATTATATAATCATGAGTCTAAATCAGTCAATTTGAGTGGATTCGGATTGTATGACAGAGCAGAACTTTGGTCAGCGAGATATATAATTAACAATTTAATTATTCCTCCAAAGGAATATTACGTAATTGCTTATGACAGCACGATTTTCGAGAATTTCGCTTATTTGGAAAATATGAATAACACATTTATTCCGAATAATAAATTGAATTTGAATAATAACGATGATTTGCTCGTTCTCGCAATGCCCGATAAAAGTATTTTGGATTCGCTCACATATTTTTCAACGTGGCATTTGAAAGATGATATTGACACGAAAAACAGAAGCTTAGAAAAAATCAATATCGAAATGCCGTCATCGGAAAAAATGTCATGGACTACTTGTTTGCAACCTTCAGGCGGTACTCCGGGAATGCAGAATTCTACCTATGTAGAACTTGTCCGAGATGGAATGTTGAACGTATCACCAAACCCCTTTTCACCAAATGTTACAAAAGAAGGCAGTCACTGCCTGATTTCATACAGTTTGATTTACGAAAAAGCAAAGATTACAGCAAAAATTTACGATTTGGCTGCCAATCCTGTCAGGACAATATTATCTGAACATTGGACATCAAACGAAGGCTTCTTTGCATGGGACGGCAGAGACGATTCCGGTCTCAAATTGCCCGTCGGACCATATATACTTTACTTTGAAGCAATCGAAAGCCCCTCAGGCGAAGCTTATTTGGACAAAGTTATGATTGTAATTGCCGAATGACACGGCTAATCAATTAGCTCTCGGGTTAGTTTTCGCACAAGCACCTGAAGTTCAGTCAAATCATCATTTTTGAGTATGCCTTCCACTTGCTCGATTAATAATAAGCCACGGTGACGTAAAGCGAACAAACTCATCATAATTTTCGCTCCTTCATCGTTTCGCTCCAATGAACCCGTGATGAAATAATCAATTCCCACTTGGTACAAGGCATCAAATTCTTGTTCTGATGGAGCGGCATAATTTTCTATACCGTATAATTTGAATTTTGCATAGACCGAATCCCGTGTTGCGAGGTCATAAACAATGTATTTTTCGCTTTTGTTTGCAGCTTCGAAAATTGATTCGACCGCTGAATATGAGGAGACTACATGATTGCGAATGATTTCCCAATCCTTGAATGAATCGTAGTCAACGTAGTAAAGGCTGCCAATCACCATAGTTGGCAACGGGCGGACATTGAATCCCTTTGTAGAGTCAACAAAAAGCAATGAATCATTCATAGCAACAGCCAGGGCGCGTTGAATTGATGTCAATAATGCCGGGTCATAAACCAAATCGCCCGTTTCGTTATCAAAGTATCTGACCAATGCGTAACCATAGCCGCGACTGCGTTTGGTGGTATCGGCAACATTGATAATGTCAATATCCGCACGGATAATATTTTCCAGCACATTCACTTTTACAAAAAGTAGATTTTCGGAATTAGTCAAATTTGCAACTCGCATCAATTCAGGATTTTCGTTTATTTCATACAATTGTGCTGAAACTGAATCTCGCTCTTTGGCACTGACATATTTTTTATCAAGTAAAGCAAATGCAAATGACAGCGCCATATCAATTTTTGTTTCCGATATAGCATGTCCCGCTTCGGGATTTATAATCCTTGCCGGCAAATATGATTCGGATTTTGAAAAATATGTAAAAAGTAGAAAAATTATCGTCAAAACTTTTATTTGCTTCATTGAATGTCCCTGAAATGTACGTTAGTAACTTTATAATTTGGATTGCTCCTGATGTGCTGAATTGATTCTAATATTTTAGTCTGCGAAACTTCCGAAAAGCCCTTCAATTTTGCAACATCACCATTTATACAAGACGATTCAAGAGCGTCAATGTCTATAATTCCAAGTTCGCTGAAGATTTGTTTGATTTTTTTTGCTCCTAGACCATCAATTTTGAGCAACTCAAGCAGTGATTCGGGGTATTCCGAAGTCAACTTTTCATAATAGCTCATTTTGCCAGTGAGTACGAATTCGCTGATTTTGGTATCGAGCGCTTTACCGATTCCGTCAATTTCGGACAATTTATTTTCCCTTGCCATGCTCTCTATATCTATGTCTAAGGATTTCAATCTATCGGCTGCTGCAACATAGGCGTTGAATTTGAAAAACATCTCTCCTTTGATTTCGAGCAACTTTGCTATATTGTTTAGGATCTCTATAACTTTATCTTTCATAAATAATTTTTTTATTTTGATTTTTTGTACGAAATTGTAAACGAAAGTAATGATATTTTGATTATTATATTTTTGAAATTGTATATGAAATTAAATGTGGATGATGTTGCTTCTCGTATTGACCATACGATACTAAAGCCGGATACAAGTTATCAGGAAGTAGAAAAGCTATGTAAAGAAGTTCAGGATTACAATTTTGCGTGTGTTTGCGTTTTGCCCTATTTTGTAGAATATAGCCGAAGTATCTTGGTCGAAAGGGAGAAAGTTTGCACAGTAATCGGATTCCCATTAGGCGCTTCATTTGTGTTTTCTAAGATGGACGAATGCGTTCATGCCTTAAAACACGGTGCCGGTGAAATTGATATGGTAATCAATATTGCTGCTCTGTTGGCAAATGATTTTAGAACTGTTGCGACTGAAATTTCATCAGTTGTCGAAATAGCGCACAACACATTGGCGAAAGTTAAAGTCATTGTTGAAACTTGCTTGCTTGACGAACAACAAAAAATTGATGTGTGCAAAATTGTAAGCGACAACGGAGCCGATTACATCAAAACATCAACCGGATTTTCTCACGGTGGCGCTACTCTCCATGATATTGAATTGCTCCGAAAATACTCTGACGATAAATTAAAAATCAAAGCCTCAGGCGGCATCAAAACGGCACAATTCGCAATCGAATTAATCAATGCAGGAGCCGATAGAATTGGCACAAGTTCCGGAGTGAAAATCATCCAAGAACTCAATTCGATGAACGCTTGATTCAACCCCATTTTGTAAACAAACTTTCAATGAAAATTCTTTCATTATGAATTTTTGCTTATTTTTGAATAATATATTATGAATTTAAGAAATAAGGGAACAAGATGAAAACTTTAATAGAGCCCTTCAAAATCAAAACAATTGAAGAGATTCCAATCACAAAACGTGAAGATAGAGAAATATTTTTAAAAGATGCATTCAATAATCCGTTTTTTCTCAGGTCCGAACACATCACGATAGATTTGCTGACCGATAGCGGAACTACCGCTATGAGTGCCAAACAATGGGCAGGTTTGATGGATGGCGACGAAGCATATGCCGGAAGCCGAAGCTATTACAAATTCGAAAGCATTGTAAAAGAGATTACAAATTTTAAGCACATCATTCCAACTCATCAAGGCAGAGCAGCCGAAAGAATTTTGTTCACAATTCTAAAAGGCGATAACAAATCAATTCCGAACAACACACATTTTGATACTACACGAGGGAATATCGAATATAATGGTATCGAAGCTCTTGATTTTCCGGTCGAAATTGGTACAATTCCTGAATTGGAAGCACCTTTCAAAGGCAACATGGACGTTGAAAGATTGAAGAATTACATCCAACAACGTGGGAAAGAAAATATCCCGGTTTGTATGCTCACAATCACAAACAATAGTGGCGGTGGACAGCCTGTCTCGATGCAAAATATCAGAGAAGTAAGTCAAGTTTGTCGCGAAAATGGTATTCCATTCTACCTCGATTGCTGCCGTTTTGCAGAAAATGCTTATTTCATCAAGACTCGTGAAGCGGGGTATGCCGATAAATCAATCAAAGAAATTTGCAACGAAATGTTTTCCTACGCTGATGGTGCTACAATGTCTGCCAAAAAAGACGGACTATCAAACACCGGCGGATTTTTGGCTACAAACGATGATGCCTTAGCCGAACAAGCCCAATCATTGTTGATTATCACCGAAGGTTTCATCACATACGGTGGTATGACTCGCCGCGACCTCGAAGCATTAGCTCAAGGATTCGTAGAAGTGATGGACGAAAATTATTTAGAATATCGAGTCGGTCAAATTAAGTATTTGGGCAATAAGCTAATCGAAGCAGGAGTGCCGATTTTGGTGCCTACAGGTGGTCATGCCGTCTATTTGGATGCCAGACGCTTTACTCCACATATTGCGCCGGAATTTTTCCCTGCACAAGCTATCCTATGCGAATTGTACTTAGTTGGTGGCATTCGTTCGGTCGAAATCGGCTCGCTGATGTTCGGCAGAAGCGACCAAAACGGCAATCATGTCGGACCACCAATGGAACTTGTCAGACTTGCAATCCCGAGACGTGTTTACACACAAGCACATACTGATTACGTTGCCGAAGCATGCGAAGAAGTTTATAAGAATCGCACAAAATTGAAAAAAATGCGACTACTTTACGAAACCAAATTCCTTCGCCACTTCACAGCCAAATTGGAATATATCGACTAAGATTTGAGATTGAAAATATAATCAGCTAAAAATTCTTACCCCATAGACTATGAATAGGTTTATGGGGTTTTTTTTTTGAGTTTTGAATTAGCAAAAAAAATTGTGCAGGACTTTGATCATCTTGATTATTAAAGAGTAGTTTAGCTAAACACATCTTGATACTAAAAGTAATTTTTATCAGCTGTTAGTCTCTATCAATGTCTATTATTTCTCCTTTTTCCAACATGATTATTAAGTCGTTTTTGATTAAAAGCAACAAATCTTCCCCATAAGCATCATTTTCTTTTATTTTGAGTTCAGAAATACCTCTAAACCTATCAGTTTCATATTGATGTACCAGAAAATAAACTGTGTCACCAACAACATGCTCTACTTTGAATAGGGTAAATTGTTTTTGAGCTATCTTAATTTCATAGATGTCGCCTTTTTGAGGAGTTAAAATAAGTTGAGCATTCTCAGCTTTATTCTGATTAAGACTAAATAAAAACCAAAATATCAATGCACTGAAAACGACAAGTCCAGAAAAAGTCCAAATTGGGGTTCTAGAATTTGATTTAAGTGTTATGTATTTTTCGTTCAACTGCCAATCGAATTCTTTTTTTTGCAATACTTGTTTGCAATTTAAGCATTCTGTAACACTTGTTTTACCAATTGGAAATACAGGAATCCAAAAAACATGAGCATATTTTTGCAATATATTCATTTGAATGCTATTATGTGTACCACAGTTTGTACATTTGTCTAAGATACTTTCAGTTGAAATTATTGTTGCAGAACTTCCGAAGATTATCATTTTGGTTGATTTTATATGTTTGAACGTGTTTCTTTATTTTATGTTTTACTACCTTTTAAGCAAGAAAACCTGTTTTTCCAATTTCTCTCCCTCTTATCCTAAACCTCCCAACATTCACAATGCGAATATATAAAAAAAATCTAACTATCCCAAAATTCTGAACATTTATCATCCACTTTCTTCATCCTCCCAGAGTCACATCCTGATCATTATACCATTTTAATGCATTATAAAAATGTCCGGGATTAAAATCAGGCCAATAGTCATCTAATACATAGAAATCCGAATAAATTGATTGTACCGGAAGGAATCCACTTAAGCGTCTTCTGCCGCCCCAACGGATAATCAGGTCTATTCTTGCTACATCAAAGGATTTAATGCTATTGGTGATATTTTTGTGAGATGAATCATCTGATTTTATATTGTTTAAGTCCCATTCCCATCCATAGTTGACTAAAAAATTAACTTTAATCCCACCATTACCAAAGATCTGCCTTGTAGTATATTTTTGTAATTCTTCGGGGAACATAGCAGATTCAGAATCGCCAATAACCAACAGTTCAGCTTCTTCTTTCGATAATACATTTACAGCATTGATACAGGCGTTAGTAAATGCTATTCTTTGTTCTGTGGGTCTTTTCGTATTATCTTTAGTAAACCCGTAATATGTTAGTTCCTTAATGCCGCTTTCTTTGCATAATCTGAATAGTGCTAAGCCCGGATCTATGCCATATTCATAACCTTTCTCTTTTACCATTTTATTGGTTTCCGCCCATCTCCGGTTTCCATCAGGAATTATTCCAATATGTTTCGGTGTTCTCATCATCCATCTCAATTTGTTGTTTACAAATTACTATAAAATTTTTTCTTTGAGAGAAGTAAAAATAATATTATAGTGCTTAAGAGTAATAACGATTGACAATTATTGTAAGTTTATAGTCATCAATACGTTCTACGAAAGCACCACTATTATTTAAAATTATTCAGGTCTCTCCACCGCCCCTGTCCATTCTACTTTGCAGCCGGAACGTTGGAACATTCCCGAGGCACTGCAATAGTTTTCAGCTTCTATGCCTATTCCCATTTCCCATGACTTTACTTGCTGATTGTAACAAATCTTATGCTATCTATGTCAATGTTTGATGGTATGCCTTGTGGGTATCGTGCAAACATTTTTAGCTTTTCAAATGTCATATTTTTGTCGCTGTATTTAAAGGCATTGGCTCCTTGTGCATTTATAGAAATGGTTACGATAAGATTAATAGGTGCTGTTAAAACAAGAAACCACCCATGACTAATTGTTGCTAAGGTATAAACAGGTATTGTCCAGCCGTAATTTGCCCCATTGGCGTATTTTAAAGTGAAATGTTCCACATTGCTTAAAGAGACTGTTTTGCACTTTTTTGTATCGTCTGACAGCACGATAATTTTAGAACTGTCAATTGCGATTAATTCACCGTAAATATTTGATTCAGTCTTGTGTACGATTTTGATAAAAGAGCCGTATTCATTTTCATCAATTGTGTCTGACGATGGCAAATACAACGCTAATCTACAACTACTTAGGAAAAATACAAGTAGTAATGCCGCAATAATTTTAGTTTTCATCATAGGAAAAAGTTTTAGTGTTGATTTTTGAGTTCCAAAACTCCTGTTCCATCGTTGTTTCGTATAGTTTATAACTCTTCGCTTCATCACGCAGATATTTTCTCGGATTATCTACCATTTGTTTCAACTTAAGCATATCTTTATCTTTTAACCAATGCTCCCGCATCCATTCTAAATAATAACCTTTGGAATATAGAAAAAGTTCGTAATCGGTATTATCATTCGGAAGGGTAAAGTTAAATTTATACTCACTGCCCGGCATAGATATTAAATATTTGTCGGGGCGGATGATTTCAGCTAATGCCGTATTGTCCAATTTGCCCTTATTCAAAATACTACTTGGTGCCAATTCAATAGGTTTAACTTGCTTTTTTATATTGGTTAATGCTATATAGTCCATTCGCCAAAGACCTTTATTTAGCACAATCTTTAGCTTTACTTGTGTGCCGGAAGAATTTGATAAAGGAATCAATTGTTTGTTTACTGCAATTGGACCAGTTTCGTAAAAGTCGGCTTGCGTTTCCCACGTATTTTGTTTCTCATTCCACATGTATATTTTTATGCCGCCCAAAACTTTAGTTGTAGCATCAAAATTTTTTCGTAGCGAGCTATCTGTTTCTAATAGGGCAAACATATCGCCAACTTCATCGCCCATGTAACCCATAGCACTATAAAATAAATAGGTGGTCATCAGTGTTTGCCGAAAATTCAGTATCAGTCCCAAATCGTTACTATTTTTAACATTATCGAAGGTTAAAATGATTTCTTCCTCGCTGCATAAATTATTTTCATCTGAAAATGAAAAGCGCTCTTGTCTATCCTCGAATTTCAGAAGCGATGTGATTTCGCCTTCATTACCTGTTGCATTGGATAGCTGATAATTATTTTCGCAAAGGTAAAATTCGTTCGTAGGTGATTGATAAATTCGTTGTCCTTTTTTCCTTGGATATGCAAGGAGTTTCACATCATTGACACAATGCGTTTCAAGTGCTTCATTTTTCATTGTGATTGAAAAATCAGTTTGAGTGGGCGTTGTATTATTTAAGGCATCAATATCAAAATATTCCATAGATGGAGATATTGCATTAGTAAACCCTTCGGCGTCTGCATAATGAAAATTATCATTTTCATTAATATAAAATGTCGGACAAGACCCAAAGCATGCTTTTGGAGTAGTAATACAATAAATTCCTAAAATGACATTTAATCCGGTTAATATGCTTAATGCTGTAACTCTGCCTTGTTCAGGATTATCAAGCTTTTTATTGGTTTCAAATATCGCAACGCTGTCAATTGGAATGGAAATAGAACCTTCAAAAATTTTTATTCGATTAAAATCATATCTTATCCCATTGCCGGTTAGAACATTTGTAACAGTGTCAACCACCCAACTATCTCTCAAAATACACACGTCACCGTTTTTGAGGTGGGCTTTCAAAAATGGCTTTGCTTCTAAAGCATTTGTTTCGTGAATAAGAGTATTAGCGTCCTTGTAATTTGAACGGAAGTCGTAAATTTTATTCGGAGAACAAGTTTGTAATGTAAGGATACAAATTACAAACGCCAATAAGGAGAACAAAATGTTTTTTGTCATCGTCGTGTTTATTAAAATTTAACAACAGTTCAAATTATTACAGTTCAATTATTATTGAGTATTATTATTCCAATTACTAAGGTTTAACTTCATAAATTAACTCAGAATCGTGAGCCGTAACAAACAATGGAATATTTTTCCAAGTTAAGTCATTTTTTATTGCAATTTTTAACGATTCTTGAAATAGTTCTTGAAGTCTTAGAATTATTATTAGTTCACAGACTTCATAAGCATTATTGAGATCTCTATTTGTCATTACTTCGTTTCCTTCAATATTTTCATAGACTGATTGTAAGTCTTCAAATCCACTAATGACCATGCTTTCTTCTGCTGAAATTTCAAAGTCTGATAACCAATCCAAATCATCAAGTGTTCCAAGCTCGGTAAAAGCAAACAAATCAATAAACCATAGGTCGGTATTGATAGTAAAGCCATTCATTTCTGAATAAATTGCTTTTACTTCGATTTCTTTTTCTGCAAGTTGATAAAATTCTGTCAAAAAGTTCGTCAGTGGTTCGGCTAAATGTTTTAAGTTCCTGTTTAAAATTTTATGAAAATCTGTTTTCGGTATGTCTTTCAATTGATTTTCAGCTAATTGAATTGCATCATCAAGTTTGTTCTCAATCAGATAATTATTGAGTCTAGTTGTTAGTTCAAAATTCATTTTTTTCTATCCCTTTATTCACGATTTTATTGTTAATATGAAATAAGATTTGAGTCGTTGAGCTCATTCAAATATTTAAAAAATTCCACAATACAAACATACAACAATGACTTGAAAAGCCCAAAAAAATAAATATCACCCCTTTTCCACCACCGCTGTCCATTCTACTGTGCAGCCGGAACGTTGGAACATTGCCGAGGCGCTGCAATAGTTTTTGTGCGAAAGTTCTAATGCACGAGTTAAATCTTCTGAATCGGCATCGGGGCTGGTGAGGTGGAAATTCATCGTGACGTGCGTAAATACTTTTGGGTGGCTTTCTGCACGCGTGCTCGATACTTCTACTTGTAGGTCATCAATTTGTTTGCGTCTTTTTCGGAGTATTGATAATATATCCATCATAGTGCATGCTACCATTGATTGCAACAAAACTTGCATTGGCGTTGGTGCTGAATTTTCACCGCCGATGTCGGGGGTTGCATCAAATGGCGTTTCCTGACCGAGAGCGTTTGTTGCTATCAGTCTCATATTACGGTCAAGTTTCAAATGTACGTTCATCTCTATATATGTCCATATCTGAAAAAAAACATAAGATAAAAGACGATTCGACGTCAAGTTAATGATAAGATGCATGTTATTTTGTGCTTTTTTCGTAGTTTTAAAAATATTATAGATACAATTTTAAAAAATGGCTGATTCGATAGAAGAACTAAACGATTAATTTATTGATGGAATTAAAATGGCATCAAATCCTGTAGTTGGAATAATAATGGGTAGCGATAGTGATTACCCGACAATGCAAGCCGCCGCTTCGGTATGCGAAGAATTCGGTGTTGAATACGAAATCAAAGTGATTAGTGCACACAGAACACCACTCGATATGACCGAGTATGGTCAGAAAGCTCATTTGCGAGGCATCCGTGTAATAATTGCAGGAGCCGGAGGAGCAGCGCATTTGCCCGGAATGATTGCAGCGAATAGCCCTTTGCCTGTAATCGGTGTGCCGGTGCAATCCAAAGCCCTCAGCGGAATGGATTCGCTACTGTCTATTGTCCAAATGCCGTCAGGTGTTCCTGTAGCAACCGTTGCTATCGGCAATGCCTTCAATGCAGGATTATTAGCTATCGAAATACTTGCTATTTCGGATAATGATTTACGAAATAAAATTGTTGAATATAAAAACCGCATTGCTGACGAATCGAGACAAAAAAATAATGCACCACATTTCAGTTGATTCAGTTGTTCGCTAAATAAAATATAAGTTATTCGTTTCAAATTCGTTTCTGAACATGTTATTTAATACGAAGGAGTCAACTTATGAATGAAAATATTAGGACTAATAAATTAGCCGCAGAACTAAGCCCTTATTTGCTCCAACACAAACACAATCCTGTTGATTGGTATCCTTGGTCTGAAGAAGCATTCGACAAAGCAAAAGCCGAAAATAAGCCGGTTTTTCTTTCCATCGGCTATTCAACTTGTCATTGGTGCCACGTTATGGAAAGGGAATCATTCGAGGATGCTGAGGTTGCAAAATTGATGAATGATACTTTTGTGAATATCAAAGTTGACCGCGAGGAGAGACCCGATGTTGACCATATTTACATGACTGTTTGCCAAATGATGACCGGAGCAGGAGGATGGCCCCTCACAATATTGATGACACCCGAAGGAAAGCCATTTTATGCCGGAACTTATTTTCCTAAATATTCTCGCGGTGAACGCCCGGGAATCATTGATTTAATCACCCGCACTAAGGAAGTTTGGCAGACACATCAAGCTGAACTCGCCGAAACTGCCGATGATATTTCCGAACAATTAAAAAATATGCTCCCAACTACTGACGATGCCTCCATTTCGGAGAATATTTTCCGTAAGGCATTCCACGAATTAGCCGGAACTTATGACGAATTCCATGGCGGATTCGGTACTCGTCCTAAGTTTCCAGTGCCGCATAATTTGTTGTTTTTGATGAAGCATTACCGCAGAAGCAATAATGACGAAGCTTTGCAAATGGTGGTCAATACTTTGACCCGAATGAGACTCGGAGGAATTTATGACCATGTCGGCTTTGGATTTCACCGCTATTCGACCGATGCAAAATGGTTTTTACCCCATTTCGAGAAAATGCTTTATGACCAAGCGATGTTGCTCAATGCCTATTCCGAAGCATATTTGCAGACCAAAAACGAATTGTTCCGCAAGACTGCTTATGAAATAATCGAATATATTAATCGCGACTTGCTCTCGCCCGAAGGTGCCTATTTTTCAGCCGAAGATGCCGATAGCGAAGGCGAAGAAGGAAAATTCTACGTTTGGGACATCGAGGAAATTCGCGAACATCTCATAGGAAATGTGGAATTGGTTTCTGAGTTGTACGGAATCGAAGAAAACGGAAATTTCTTGGAAGAAGCGACTCGAGAGAAAAACGGCAAAAACATTCTTTCGCTGAAAGATACTATTGCTCATTATGCCCAATCCAGAGATTTAGACTTAGTTGAATTAAACAGCAAGCTCGAAAATATTAGGCAAATTCTTCTCGTTGAGCGTTCCAAGCGTATCCGTCCACATCTTGATGATAAGATATTGACTGATTGGAATGGATTGATAATTGCTGCACTTGCAAATGCCGGAAAAATCTTTGCAGATGAGGAATTTATCGCTTATGCCGAACGAACTTATTCATTTATGAAATCGAAAATGTTCACGCCCGATGGCGGTTTATATCATCGCTTTCGTGACGGAATAGCAGGAATTGACGGCATGATTGATGATTATGCTTATACAATTTCGGCTTTGATAGAGCTTTTTTCGGCGACTGCGAAATCAGACTATCTCGCTGATGCCATCAAATTGACAGATTATTTGCTTGAGCATTTCCTAGACCCGAAGGGCGGATTTTTCTTCACATCCGATTTGGCTGAAAAACTTATCGTCAGAAAAAAAGAAATCTACGATGGAGCGATTCCCTCGGGCAATTCAATAATGCTCGCAAATTTGGTAAAATTATCGAAAATCACCGGCAATACTGCTTATGTTGAAATTGCCGATAAAGCTACGAAAGCCTTCGCCGCTTCTGTGACAGCCGCTCCTTCGGCTTATACATCATTTTTGCTCGGGTTTGATTCTCTTATTATGCAAAACGGTGAAATTGTAATTGTCGGCACCGAGCCACGCAGTGAATTCATGAAAGCCCTATTTACTGAATTGAAATCTTCATATACAGTGATTGTGAAAACTCCGGGAAATTCGCTTCTATTGGGCGAGCATTTGAAAAACAATGTGGCTATTGATGGTAAAATCACTGCTTACATATGCAACAATTTCACTTGTTCCGAGCCGATTAGCGGTGAAGAAGAAATTCTTGCCAAAATACGGGATCTTTAATTGGCTGAAAAAGTGCACATATTATTTGGAGCCGGTGGAACCGGTGGACATCTGTATCCGGCGCTGTCGGTTGCCGATGAGTTGAAAAAAATCAACCCTGACATTCGAATCACTTTCGCCGGGCGAGCAGATAAAATTGAAGCTCGTGTAGTGCCGCAATATGGTTATGAATTTATCACGATGGATATTCAGCCACCGATTCTCAAAGCCAATTTGAATACTTTTCTTTTTCCCGTAAAAATGGTTCGAGCTATCAGGAAAATCCGCTCATTTATAAAATCGGAAAAAGTTAATATGGTGGTCTGTGCAGGTGCATATATCAGCATTCCACCCGGAGTTGCCTCCAAGCTTTCCGGGGCAAAACTCGCGTTGATGGAATCGAATCTCAATCCCGGCAAAGCAGTCAAATATTTGGCAAATAGGGCAGACCTTATTTTTACAGCATTCGAGGGAACTCTAGATTATTTCAATTATAAAATTCATCACAAAATCAATCACCTTGGCAATCCTGTCCGCGAAACTTTTAACAATTCTGTTGATATTGCCGAATCCCAAAAGCGTTTCAATCTTAATCCCGAAAAACGTACACTTTTGATTTTTGGAGGCAGTCTTGGTGCGGAATCTATCAATCGTGCCGTTTTGAATAATCTCGATCAATTGCGTAGCCTCGGTATAAATATTATCTGGCAAACGGGAAATTCGCTCATCACTAATTCCGAAGATTACCCGAATGTGCAGGTTATGAAGTATATTGACGACATGGCGTCGGCTTTTGCAGTCTCTGATTTGATCATATCTCGCTCCGGTGCGACAACTGTTGCTGAATTGACTATAACAGGCAAAGCGTCTATTCTCGTTCCACTGCCTACTTCATCAACCGGCGAACAGGAGAAAAATGCCAGATTGATGGAAGAAAAAGGTGCTTCGATTGTGATTCATGACAAAGAAATTTCAAATCGCTTGTTTCATGTAGTAAAAGATGTTATATTTGATTTTGAAAAATTGGGAAAAATGGCAGAAAATGCCCGAATTCTTGGCAAACCCAAAGCCGGTGAAGAGATTGCATCTATCATTTACAAATTGGTCCAAAAATGAGTGAAGTCCGAAAATATTCGCAAACAATTGATTTTTACTGGAAATCCATTTCCTTTTATTCAATTGTGTTGATTTTGTACAGCCTGATGGCAGGTTCAATTGAAGAAGGCACTCTCTCGCTCAAACTTGCTGACCCTTTCGTAATATTGTTGAGCATTATCATTGTGGCATCTGCGTTATCTATGTTATCGCGCTATTACGGCGAAAGAGCAATAACTGTTACCGATCAAGGCATACAATTCAGCAACAGATTTCGAGAGAAATTCTACTCTCTTAGCCAGATTGAAGGCATTGAATTCGCCCGAGAACGTATTTTCCGTTCACGAAGGCGATATAGCGTGATTAAAATCAAAGTTGCGAACAAAATCATGCCTATCAGGATTCGCCCTTCAGCATTCGACGAAGAAAACGGATTGATTGAAGACCTTAAAAGACTCAAATCAATGCTCAAGGGCAAGAAATGAAGTTCTTAATTTCAATTTTCCTGTTGATTTTTACATTTGGCGTCGTCAATGCTGACTTCAGGCCTACAAATTATCAAATAATTGATTCTTTGGCATCTGAATATGCTCGGCAAATAGCTTCAGAAGTTAAGACTCAGGGTTTGAGCAGTCTAAATTTGAAAATATCATCTCATCAACTTGCAAAATTTTCCGAATTGCATTTCATTGAGAATTTGTCTAATAGTGACATTAAAATTACGGACGAAGCCGGAATTGCAGCTTTGGAAGTGAATTTGGGCGAAGTCCTAGTCCGTTACTTGCCACATGACGATTCAGACAGCTTAAAAAGGGTGATTTTATATAATTGTTCAAGTATTTTGAATACCGGCAATTCGACTACGATGCTCTCAAAATTCGATAAAAGCTACAGCGATATAATCGGCAGAGACGAAGTCGCTGCCATTCAAAATTACTCATTCCCATTTACAATCGCCGAAGTACCCGAACGGAATTTATCACTTTTTGACAAACTCATCAAACCGGTTGTGTATATAACTACAGCCGCTATTACCGTGTTGTTGCTCTTTACGGTACGTTCAAACTAAAATTCTATCGTCTCGCCGAATTCCATTACACGTGCTTTTTTATTGATTGCACTAACTTTCCCCACGAATTCATGTGGGTCAGCCTCAATCACCTCAAAAGTGTTGTAATGCATCGGAATTGCAAGTTCGGGATTGACGAAATCCACTGCTATGACTGCATCGTCAATTCCCATCGTGAAATTATCGCCAATTGGAAGCATCATAATATCAATTTTGTCCAATTCGCCAATCAATTTCATATCCAAGAATAATCCCGTATCGCCGCAATGGTAAACAGTTTGTCCGCCCATTTTGATTACGATACCGGCAGGATTGCCCAACTCGCCACTATCTGCAGTCCACGAACCATGGTGCGCAATTGTGAATTTCAATCGCCCAAATGGGAAGTTGAATCCGCCGCCAATGTGCATTTTGTGGTTCTTCACAGCTTTATCGTCAAGGTAATGCCCGATTTCGTTGATACAAATTACCGTCGCATTGCATCGCTTGGCTAATTCAAATGTATCTCCGATATGGTCGCCGTGAGCGTGAGTCAATACTATGTAATCAACTTGAATATCATCAGCGTTGACAGTTGCGTTTTTATTGTTCGTAATGAATGGGTCAATGATTAGTTTGTAAGTCCCATCGTCAAGTATAAAGCACGAATGCCCTATGTAAGTGATTTTCAACATTTTGCCTCCTATTGTAGTTAACAATCAATCAAATCATTTGTAAAACGTTTATAACCAAAAATATAAATAATTTTACAGTTTGCTACTTTAAACGAAGTCAATTTTACGAAAAAATTTTAAATAGTACAAGGAGTTTTTGAAATGTCTAATGCAATTCATGTAACAGATGCTGATTTTGATTCTGTAGTTTTGAAGTCCGATATACCGGTTTTGATTGATTTTTGGGCGGCTTGGTGCGGTCCTTGCAAACTTATCGGTCCAATAGTCGAGGAACTTGCCGGAGAATATGCCGGAAAATTCAAAATTTGCAAACTTGATGTTGACAACAACCAAAAGACTGCGTTCCAATATGGAATTCGCTCAATCCCTACCATTCTCATTTTTAAGAATGGGGAAGTTGTGGATTCGATTCTTGGTGCAGTGCCTAAACAAAAAATCGTTGATAGAATTCAAACTCACATTTAATGGAGATTATTATGCCAAGACCAACTTTATGCGATGAGCAAGAGATAGAACTTTTCCTCAGTAATTTACCACTTTGGGAACGTGACGACAAATTGATTGTCCGAGAACTTGTGTTCTCGAATTTTGTAGCGGCAGTGGGAGCGATTAATTCAATTGCTGTGCTTGCCGAAGTAGCCGACCATCACCCCGACGTTTTGATTTACGGGTACAACAAGCTCCGAATTTCGCTGAGCACACACGATAAAGGCGGCTTGACAAAAGCAGATTTCGAACTTGCGAAAAAAATTGACGACTTAAAATTTTAAGTCGCCATAATATTCGATAATAGCAGGGCTGTCCAAATGGGCAGCCTTTTTTTTGTTGGGACGGGACAAATATAACATATAAATCAACAACTTAGAGAAATATCCACATGTTAACAAGAAAAAATATAATCAACAATTTGTATCAATTTATTATATTGTCAACTTATTACAGTAATAACATTAAAAACTGTAAACTTTTTTTAGGACGAGACAGGACTAAAAAAATCCCCCTGCTCGCAAACTCGCTTTCCCCCTTTGCCAAAGGGGGATTAAGGGGGATTTGTATTTTTTTAACATAGCCCACGAATTTATTCGTGGGGGTGGAGATAAGTTGACGTTTGTAGATGTGCCACACCTCGCAAATGTGAACATCTTAATTGAATAATTAATCCCATGACTCCAAGCGCCTCAGGTGTGGCACATCTTATTTAATGGTCGAGGAGTGTTGTAATTATTATTTTTGAAAATTTCTCAACTTTTATTTGGAATGAGAAAATTATTTTATATTAGTAATGTGACAAAAAACTCTTTGGATTTTTGTTTTTTGAAATGGGATTCTCGCTACAAAATTGAGCCCAAACAGGGCTAAATTTTATTGTTATAACTGGAGTTGTTATGAAAACATTAACTATATTTGTTTTATTTTTTATATTTATCAATCATGGGTATTCCGATTGGGAACCGTGTAGCGGTTTGCCTGATAATTCAGAAACTTTATCCCAATTTATGAAAGTAAATGATGATGTGTTACACATTGGCACAATTTCAGGTCTTCATGTTTCTATGAATAATGGAGATAGTTGGAATTTTATAGGTTTTAATTCGAGGGTAGTTTATGATATAGCGTTTCCGGATGATAAACTTATTGTCGCAACCTCTATTGGAATATTCTTATCTGCGGATATGGGACAGAATTGGACTTTGAAAATGAATGGAATAAGTGATTCAAACCCCAATGTGATTAAAAATATTTACTCATGTGAAAATTTTGTATTGGCGTCAAAAATTGATCGCAAAACTGGTCCTAAATATGGAAATTATTTATATATATCCAAGGATTATGGAGATAATTGGGTTGAGATTGGTTCGGTTGTGCGTGATTTGCCTATACTTGAATTATATGTTCATGATTGTAATATATATGCAGTAACATATTATAAAATATATTTTTCAAGAGATGAAGGTAAAACCTGGGATACATTCTTGGAACCATTTACTGAGTTTGATTCATTTACTAAAATAGCAATCCATAATGATTGTATATATATATTTGATGTATATAGAAATATTTACATTTCATTAGATAAGGGTGTAACTTGGAAAACTCGCGAATTACTTCATAAAGCCGAAGTTATCGTTTCAGTAACTGATTCAATAGTTTTTATTTCAACATATTCGAATGGAGTTTATTTTAGTACTAATAATGGCGATAACTGGATAGGACCTATTAAAATCAATAATCCAATATGGACAGTTACTCATTGTATTAATTCCGAGTATGTATTTGTCATTGAAATACCAAACGATCAAAATCTTCCTAGAATTTATCGAATAAAAACTTCAGATTTAGGGGTGTTAGCTTCTGTACCTAGTGAGATAACCGAGAGCACTTTCTCCATCCACCCCAATCCCGCAACGGAATATATTACAATCCAAACATCGGAAGTTTTGGAAACATCAGCAGTTTTGGAAGTTAAAATTTTGAATATGCTTGGAGAAATTGTGTTATCAGTCAATTTGGAATCACAAAGCAATAGAATTGATGTTTCATCTTTAACGCCCGGAATGTATTTCATAAGCATCGGAAACAAAGTACAGAAATTTATAAAGTTGTAGTTATAGTTTATCCTCCCGTCATCTATAACACCTGACGGGACATGTTTTAAAGGCTTGATTCTTCGCCTTCGGCTCAGAATGACGAATACAACTTTTTTCGACCTTTGCGTTTCTTTCTTTGCGTCCTTTGCGGTTAAATGTTTTGATTTTAATCATGTCCATCTGATAATCCTGTTCAAGAAAGGACAGAACGCTGTTCTGTCCCTACATTTCAGATGTGCCACACCTGGCGGGTGTGGCACATCTAAGAAATCCTACTACATTAAAAAAAAAAGAGTCTGCCCTTTTGAGGCAAACCCTTTTTTAAATTTTGCTTGCAATTCTTATTTGTTCAGATAAGCAGAATACATCCAAACGGATTTTTCTTGTTCGCGAATATAATCGCTCATCAGAGCGTTTGTGCCTTCGTCGCCTGCATCAGCTGCTAATTCGAGAATTTCTCTTTGCAAAGTGATGATGTATTTGAATGAATTCAGTACTTCTTCGACGCCTTTTTTGCCATCTTGGACATGTTTGCTTTCTTCGATTTTGGATAGTTTCGCATAATCTGTGTAGCTATGGTTTGGAGTAAATCCAAGTGTCAAAATCCGTTCGGCTACTTCGTCAATTTTCAAAAAGAGGTCATTGTACAATTCTTCAAATTTTACGTGAAGTTCGAAGAACTTTTCACCTTTGATATTCCAGTGATAGCCGCGAGTGTTTTGGTAGAAGAAGGAATAGTTAGCAAGTAATTCATTCAATTTTGTAGCGAGTTGTTTTGTTTTTTCGGTGTCAAGACCGATTGCATTTAAATTTCCCATGATTATTTTTCCTCATATTTAAACATACTATAAAAACGAAGTATTATGAAAATATTGTAATATTTGATTAAAGTTTTCAATATGCAATAAACTAATTAAAACGACTTAAAGTCGCTCCAAATTGCTATATTTGTAAGTTTGGAATATACCTGATACGGATTTATTAAAATGAAGAAACGAACTCTTATTACGTCAGCCTTGCCTTATGCTAACGGACATTTACACTTGGGTCACGCTGCCGGAGCATATTTGCCCGCAGATATTTTTGCCCGCTTTATGCGACTGAGCGGCGAGGAAATTCTATATGTTTGCGGCTCCGACGAGCACGGCGTCGCTATTACGATTTCTGCTGAAAAGGAAAAAGTTACTCCTCAGCAAATCGTTGATAAATATCACTTCGCAAACAAGGAAGCCTTCGACAAATTCGGGATGACATTTGATATTTATTCCCGAACTTCCGAACCTTTGCATCACGAAACTGCACGAGAGTTTTTCGCTGATTTCTTGAAAAAAGGCTATCTGACCGAAAAAGAAGAGGAGCAATTTTTCGACAAAGTTGCAGGAATTTTCCTTCCCGATAGGTACGTAGAAGGTGTTTGCCCAAACTGTGGATATGACAAGGCTCGCGGCGACCAGTGCGATAGCTGCGGTGCTTATTATAATCAGACTGAACTCAAATCTCCCATTTCAATCGTATCGGGCAAAACTCCCGAAGTTCGCAAAACCACTCATTGGTATTTTGCATTTGACCAATTTCAAACTTTCTTGGAGGGATTTCTCCAGTCTCACGAGCATGAATGGAAGGAAAACGTGGTTGCACAAACTCGTAGTTGGCTCAAAGTCGGTATGGCAGAGCGTGCTATTACGAGAGATTTGGATTGGGGCGTCAAAATTGAGGGCATCGAAGGAATTTCCGACGAAAAAGCCTTCGGCAAGAGGCTTTACGTATGGTTTGATGCCGTGCTTGGCTATATTTCGGCTACAAAAATTTGGGCTAACGAGAATAAAGAGGATTGGACTAAATGGTGGAAAAATCCGGATACTGACTATATCGCATTCATCGGCAAGGACAATATCGTGTTTCATACATTGATTTTCCCTGCTTATTTGCACGGCTATGGTGATTATATTTTGCCGCATAACGTGCCTGCAAATGAATTCTTGAATCTCGAAGGACAAAAATTCTCCAAATCGAGGAATTGGTCTATTGATTTGCACGATTTTCTCGCTGATTTCCCGTCGCCAATTCATGTGGACGTGCTTCGTTACTCATTGGCGATGAATTTCCCCGAAACGAGAGATTCCGATTTCACATGGAAAGATTTCCAAACTCGCAACAATAGCGAATTAGCTTCAATATTCGGCAATTTTGTCAATCGTACACTTCAGTTTTTGCATAAAAATTATGAAGGAAATGTTCCCGAACTTTCCGGTAAATATGCCGATTTGGCTCAAGATTGGCAAACATGGGCAGAGTCTGATAATGCGGATGCTGATGCTTATGAATTATTTGTGAGCAAATATTCCGAAAACGATGCTAACGCTGTCAGATCATTAATCGAAGGAATTGCAAAATCCGACAAAAATTTCAGAAAATATCGCTTCCGTGACGGTATCACAGATATTATGAACGTCGCAAGAGCTGCCAACAAATATTTCAATGACGAAGAGCCTTGGAAATCCGGCAAATCTGACCCTGAAAAATGCGCCAAAACATTGTTCGTATGCTGCCAATTTGTTCGTACACTCGGCGTGCTTTTCGCACCGATTACGCCCAATACATCAGCTACAATCTTGAATCTGCTTTCGCAAAATAACTACACCGGGCAATCTCAAAATGCCAATCCAATTGCGGCAAATCTATGGAAAGAAGCATCATATCCGACTTTGAAATCGGGAAGCCCAATTCACAAGCCGGAAATTTTGTTTACGCATATCGAAAATGATGTTGTTGAAGCACAAATGGCGAAGTTGGGCGATAAAGAAGCAAAGAATTCACAACCGGAGCAAGAGCTGATTGACATTGATTATTTCTCGAAAGTGAAACTAGTAACGGCGAAAATCATAAGTGCCGAGAAGTTGCCCAAATCGAAAAAGTTGCTGAAATTGCAGATTGATACTGGCGCCGAAAAACGTCAAATTCTGGCTGGAGTTGCCGAATTCTACGAACCGGATTATCTAATTGGGAAAATCATAGTCGTGGTAGCCAATCTTAAGCCTGCAAAATTAATGGGCGAAATGTCCGAAGGAATGATGCTGGCTGCGTCAAAAGACGGGAAATTGCTGTTCGTAACGCCGGAAAAAGAGATTGGTGAAGGTGCCGAAGTCAGATAGTCCGACTATTTATCCCAACCAATCAGCCCTCTGCCTGTTTTGTTGATATCGCCGCTTTCGTTAAGCTCTTTGAGTATTTTATCGAGTATTCCGTTTATAAATACGTAGCTTTTGTCGGTGGAATATCGTTTGGCAATGGACAATGCTTCGTTCAGAGTCACAAATGGCGGCACGTCATCGAAATAGATGAACTCGTTCGTCGCCATGTGAATCAAAATTTTATCAGTCAAGGTGATTCTATCAAAATTCCAATTTGAAGAATTATCCTGGATTGTCTTATTGAACCTTTCCATATTTTCGACACAGTGAAGTAGAAGCTTTTTAGCAAATTCCTCGTCACTTTCAGTCCAAATAATCGGAATATCGGCTTCCAGCTCATATACTTCGTCGGGTTTGAGGATTTTATTTTCTACCAAATGCTCTTCATTATCGCCAAAGTTGAATCGGCGGTAGAAGATGTGGGAATAAATTTTATCAATGGGCGTGTCGGATACAATTTTGACCATTAATAACTGGAGAACCTTCTCACGTGCTAATCTGCGATTGCCTCGTAAGGTGGTTACCCTGCTTAGAGGGAAAGAATCTTGGTTTTCAAATGGCATTTATCATAATACAAAATAATCAATATTCAAAAATAACACTTTTTTTTGAATGTATGACTAAAAAATAAATACAATTTCTTATATTCATTTCCTTCAATCATATTAAGAGAGTGTTACATATTAATTTCTATAATTTATCAATTGTAGAAATAGCTTAAAAATATAGTGAAAATTGGATTGTTATGAGCGAGAAAAACGAACTATTTGAATTTGAAACCGAAGGTGATTCAATAACTGTGAAACCTTCGGGCGAGCTTGTTATGACAAATGCTGATAATTACGATTTGAAGCAAATGCCAATTTCAAAAGATACCAAAAAAATAACATTGGATTTGGAAAATGTTGAGCGTTACGATACATATCTTCTCGCTTTCATTTTCAGAATCGAAAAAATGTGCAAGGAAAAAGAAATCGAATTTGAGTTGATTGGTGTAGATACTGACATGCAAAGCTATCTTGACTTGCTTATGCCAAAAGAAGAAATCGAACCAGAAGAAGAAGAGAAAGGCTCAAAATTCGTTTTAAAGGTCGAAAATTTTGGCAATAATATCAAAACCCAATTAAGCGACATTCATGATTTCGTAGAATTCTTTGGCATTTTGGCTACAAAGGCTATGAAATTGATTTTCAAACCACTATCAATGAGGTGGGAAGATTTTCCGGCTCAGGTGTTTCGTTCCGGAGTGATGGCTTTGCCGATTACTATGTTGATTGTATTTTTAATCGGACTTATAACAGGCTACCAAGGGGCAACACAGCTAAAACGCTTTGGTGCTGATATGTTTATTGCGGATTTGATAGGTATTTCAATCACTCGAGAATTATCGCCACTTATGGTCGCCATTCTCGTTGCAGGAAGGTCGGGCTCTGCATTTGCAGCTGAAATTGGCTCGATGAAAGTCACAGACGAAATCAATGCCATGACCTCAATGGGATATGACAAGTATGAGTTTTTAGTCTTACCTCGAGTCTTAGCTGTTGTATTATCTATGCCATTTATTGTTATGATTTGCAATGTAGTTGGTTTGTTTGGTGGTCTTATTGCTGCTATTTCAACATTAGATATAACTGTAATAAGCTACGTTAATCGTTTGGAAATGTCGTTGACTTATGGCGATATTGCTTCGGGTTTGATTAAGAGCATATTTTTTGGCTTTGTTATCTCTTCAATAGGTTGCTACAAAGGTCTAAAGGTAGAAGGTGGTGCAGATTCAGTCGGTAGAATGACAACATCATCGGTAGTTGCAGCCGTTTTCATGATTATTTTGTCGGATGCTATTTTTACATTTATTTTTCAAGCAATAGGGATTTAAATTGGAAGACGATTTTATCATAGAAGCACAAAATGTGACTGTCAGGTATGGTGAACTCACCGTATTGGAAGATGTCAATTTCAAAATTCGCAGAGGCGAAATTTTTGTCATTGTAGGTGGCAGTGGTTGTGGCAAATCAACTTTACTCAGGCAATTAATCGGATTGGAAGTGCCCACCGAAGGGCAAATTATGATTGAAGGCGAAAATCTGAGCGAGGCTTCAGCTGATGATTCATCATCAATTATGAAAAAATTTGGGATTCTTTTCCAATCCAATGGATTATTTGCTTCTATGACTATCGGCGAAAATGTAAAATTGGCGCTTGACAGTAATACTTCGCTTGATGAGGAAACTGCCGACAGAATCATTGATATCAAGTTAAATTCTGTTGGCTTGCTTAATTACAAGAATTTTTATCCATCAGAAATAAGTGGTGGTATGCAAAAAAGAGCAGCTTTAGCCAGGGCGATGGCATTAGACCCCGATATACTGTTTTTTGACGAACCTTCGTCGGGATTAGACCCGCTAACAGCCTCGGCATTAGATAAGTTGATAATCGAATTGAACGCAGGACTAAATACAACAATGGTAATCATTACACATGATTTGGCAAGCATTTTGAATATATCTCACAGAGTTTTGATGCTCGATAAAAGCGTCAAAGGAGTAATTACCGAAGGGAAACCTGATGAGTTACTAAATATGAAAGAGAATGAATTAGTTTATAATTTCTTTAATCGAATTCCGATGGAAGGGTAGTATCATGGCAAAAAAAAGAAAAAAAACGTCCTCCGCATTTCTGATTGGACTTTTCGTAATTTTCGGAACAATACTGATGGCTGGTGCTATTATTTGGCTTGGCGCCGGTAAGTTTCTGAAAAAACAGATATACTTTGTGACATATTTTGAAACTTCTGTAGAAGGACTCGATATCGGTTCCGCAGTTAAATATCAGGGTGTGCCTGCCGGTCGAATCGTTAATATCGCTGTGGCTCCTGACGGGAGATTAGTAGAGGTGATAATGCAAATTAACGAAGGTATCGAAATCAACGATGCTTTACGTGTCCAACCGGCTATGTCAGGTATTGCAGGTGGCAGTTTCTTGCAATTGCATTATCCTACAGATGAAAAAATCGCTACCATATTCCCCGAAATTACTTTCGACCCACCATACGAATATATCAGGTCGGCTCCTTCGAGTTTGGAAGAGATGTCTTTGGCAGCTCGGGAAGTAATGAATAACCTTAGTAAGCTCGACGTTGAAGGTATTTCCTTGAATACTATTAAATTCTTGGAAGTTACCTCAGCATTTTTCGGGTCGGATGACATGAAACTTATGATGAAAAATTTTGCTCAAGCTTCATCACGATTTGATAATATTTTGCAAGAGCTTGATGAATCCGCGGCAATTGACAATCTTACAAGAACTACAGAAGTATTTTACGAAACTTCTTTACAACTTAGTGATGTTGTTGATAATCTTAACAATCAAATTACCGATGCACGGATTCCATATCACGTCGAGGGAATGTCTTTGCGTTTCGACTCAACTATGCAACATGCAAATCAAATTATCGGAGTGGTTGGGTATCGTGCACAAACCTCAATTTTGACTTTGCAAGAGACTCTGAACGAATTCCGTCGCTCAAATAAAGATTTGCAAAATGTTCTAAGGGGGCTTTCGGACGACCCATCTTCTATATTTTTAACTGAACCACCTCCTAAGGAACGATGAAAATAATTACTCTGTTACTCTCTGTTTTATTCCTTTCCGGAATGAATACTACGTCAATTAAAGATAGTTCGATGACCTTCGAGCAATCTATTGAAGGCACTAAAGCACCTAAAAGCATCATTGATTCGCTTGAAATTGTCAATGTTGAATATTATGATGCCGCCGGCAAATTACGCTCGGGGCAATTTGTCCTCAATATTGCGGTAGCTCAAGATGTGAAAGAAGCCTTTGAGATACTTAAAAAGACTAAATTCCCTGTTGCTAAAGCAATTCCGATTGTAGAATTTGCATGGGACGATAATGCTTCGATGAATGCAAATAATAGCTCAGCATTCAATTACAGGTTCATAGCCGGCACAGAGCGGCTTTCGCACCATGCGACAGGAAGGGCGATTGATATCAACCCGATGCAAAATCCGGTAATTTACAGTGACGGCAAAATCTCACCAAAGGGCGCTAAGTATAATCCCAAAGTCCCGGGAACTTTTACAGCTGATTGTGAGATAGTGAAATTCTTGAAATCTCGCGGGTGGCGATGGGGTGGAGATTGGACTTCATTCAAGGACTACCACCATTTCGACAAACCCTAATTGCCGAGTATTTCGTCTCGTTGTTTCTTTTTCAAGCTCGCGAATATCAATTCGTACGAATGGTCTATGAGTTGGCGCATCAGTTCGTCATCCACTTCGCCGCCGGGTTCGACAGTATTCCAGAGCTTTTTATTCATGTGGTAGCCCGGAATGATATTACTATAACGTTCTCGGAGTTCGATTGCACGCTCGGGGTCGCATTTCAAGTTGACTGTAAAAGGGATTTTTACGACATCTGTAATTGCGAATATTTTTCCTCCGACTCTCAAACATAAAGTAGTCTCGTCAAAAGGATAATCCTCAGTGGTACCTTTTTTGGCAAGGCAATATTCCCTCAATTCTGCAATATCCATATTTTTACTCCATTATTGTGATTTCTACTTCAATAACGCCGTCTCTAATCATATCCAATGCTTGAGCGGCAGCCTTAGACAAATCTATTACTCGATTACCGGAAAATGGTCCTCTGTCGTTAATTTTCACCATTACACTTCTACCGTTTTTCAGATTTTTCACGTCTAAAATTGTACCGAAAGGTAGAGTTTTGTGGGCAGCTGTTAGTTTGTTCATATCAAAAACTTCGCCGCTTGCAGTTCGCTTCCCATGAAAAGCATCTGCATAATACGAGGCTTTGCCGTAAAATACTTCACCTTTGCTCAAATTATCTTCATATCCCGCATTCCCGCTGTCCGAAAATCTGACCGATGACGAACAGCTAACAACGAAAGCACTCGAGATTATCAATAATATTAATTTGAAATTCCTGTTACAGTTGAGCATTTTCACATCATTTTGTTTAAAGTTCATAATGCTATATTAGCTCATATATCATGCCAAAAAAAAGAGGCTGCCCTTTTTGAGACAGCCTCGGAAAATCTACATTTTCACAAACATCTGCGTCCTGTTACCCATTCGAACATAATACACTCCACGAGGCAACGTCGAAACATCAATCCTTAAATTATCGCTCCCTGAGCCTGTCGAAGGGTGAGCGGTCAGGGCGGTCATTACACATTCACCCAATGTATTGAAAACTTTGATGTCTGCAACTTCATCAACCCCACGGTTAACCGTAGGGTTGATATCTACAGCTATTTCTATATATTCCGTTGCGGGATTGGGGTGAAGGGTAAAAGAAACATCTTCCACGATTTCTTCTCCTACAGATGAAATCACTTTATCTAATTCATAAAGGTACAAAAACCTTGTGTCATTATCAATAGCTGCCAAGTATTTTTGGTCATCAGATATTGTAAATGTCCAGTAAAGACCTTCGATAGAATCTATATGCATTCTATTGATAATATCATAAATGAATAAATGATGATACTGAACAACGCCCTTACCATAAACACCGGCAATGCAATAGCGTTTGTCCTTAGTAATAGAAAAATTTGTTATAAAATCAGATTTATGTATGGGGCAAAATGTTACTTGAGGTTTACTCACGCTACATATTTCGCTAATAGCCAAACATGATTCCCTGTTGTACTGTAAGCCTATAATCAAATCGTTACTTAAGAATTCATATTTGAAGCCAACACTACCCGTTGTCAGATTTTCACAAAAGAATGTTTTATTTGTTATATCACGAAAATTAAGAAATTCATTCTCGTTTAACTCATTATACTCTGATTCTACAAATGACAGATATTGGTTATTTGGAGAAAAACTCAAATTAAATTCATGAGAAAAATTGAATGAAAAAGAATCCACCATGCTATAATTCTCGGTTTCAAAAACAAAGACCTTACCTGTTGAAGAATTTGAAAATGCAAGTAGTTTATCATCATCTGAAAATCTTGGATTCACATTCCCTTTTCCACTACTAAATTTTTCTAAACTAATATGCTCATCTTTTTCTATGTCATAGACATTTAGATATGATTTATCTGTCGATGGATAATATTCTTGATATACATATTGAGTCATAGAATTGTTATAGGTTAAAATAGAGCTATTTTGATATTCAACTATTTCGCCAGTTTGAATATCAATCTTAAATTCACCCCAGTCATAACTATGCAGATACTTATTATCCGGTGAAAAAGCCAATTTACCGTTGTCAATGTCAATTCCAAAATAAGCAGTTGTTTGATTATTGATAAAATCAAATCGTTCTATTGAGACATTAAAACTGCCAATTAATTCATGACTATCATCAAGAAATCCCACCCCATTATTATAATTCATTGCCAAAAAATCTCGCCCACTATGAACAATTCTATCTTCGTGAACATCGTAAATCATATAGTTCATATGAAATTCTGCAAAAAAGATGTATCTTTTTTTGTTTGATATATTGATTGAACCACCAAATTCATAATTGGGTATCCGCCTCTCAATAAGACCTGTTTGTAAACTGAATAAACCACATTCACCAAACATTTCACAATAGATTGTAGAATCATTCATGACATCAATTATATTTCCACTCACCATTCTTCTTTCAAATAGTGGGAAATCAAGTTGAACTGAAATATCTTTAATAAATTCGGGATTATTCCACTTTCCAAATTCATATCTAAGCATAAAACCTGCATATGTAATAACTAACAATTTATTATCTTTCGTAAAAACAATATCTCCTATATCGTCATCGGTTAGTGTCAATAAATTCAAGTCAATTTCTAAAGTGTGAATTACTTCACGTGCTTCAACGTCAACTACTTTAATGTTATATTGCGGACTGTCAAAAGACTTAAATGATTTAAAGGCAAAATATTTCTTATCTTCAGAAAAAGTTGCAGAAAATATTCTATCATATGCAAATTTTTCTTCGATAAATAATTCTTCCCTGTCTTCACTAATATTGTAGTATCTAAATTGATCATCAGCTATAAAAATAATTTCATCGTCGTTCATAAATATGGCATCCGTGAACCCAAAAGAATACCCTTTATATAAAACGCGAGCTATAATTTTATTATTCCTACAATTATATATATCAAATCCTTGCCTATGACAAGCGACGACTTTAGTCCCATCATCCGATATAACAAAACTCTGATAATTCATCATTATGGGTATTTTCCATTTGTATGCTTCCTTATCGAACGAAAAAGCTTCGTACGTGAAACTTACCAAAACAATCAGCAAAAGAACTCTAATCATTGTTATAGCCTTTAGATTTGTAGAAAATTTGTTATAATTTCTTCAAAGTGCTTTTATCACATAACTAACTTAAATAAAGTTTTCAACATGACCAAAAATATTTTCATAAAGGTTCATAATTCTTTCTCCCTCTCCTTCGGAGAGGGTCGGGGTGAGGTTTCTTGGGTTTTTGTCCTGAAATAAGTTGTCGAAAGCAAAGACAGTACGAAAAGATAACACAAAAAAAGAGGCTGTCCTTTTGAGACAGCCTCAGAAAGACCCGAGACGTAAGGACAGGACAGCGTTCTGTTCAATATTTTCACGCTTTTAATTCATCCGATGACTTGAACTATTCAGATGAATTGAATTTATTAAAGCTGTGGGACAGAAAGTGGGAGTCATCGGATGAATTAATCACATCTACAACGTCAACTTATCTTCACCCACGAATAAATTCATGGGCTATGTTGTTTTCTTACCAATTCAAAACTTTGTGTCCTTTGCGTCTTCTTTGTGAACTTTGCGGTTAAATTGCATTAGTACGTCCTAAAATAATTTCGTAACACCCCCTAACCCCCTCTTGAAAGAGGGGGGATAAGACCGTTTTTTTCTTTCTCCCTCTCCTTCGGAGAGGGTCGGGGTGAGGTTTCTTGGGTTTTTGTCCTAAAATACCTTGTCGAAGCAAAGACAGTACGAAATGAAAAAACAAAAAAAAAGTTGCCCCGATTAAAGAGCAACTTTTAAATTTAAGTACAGTGAACTTTTATTTACTTACTACGAATTTGCCGTTTATGCGTCCGCCACTATATTCAATCGTGAATATGTACAGACCGGGTACCAAATTCGAAGTGTTAATCTGTAAGCGGTTCTCGCCTGATTGGCTCGTGAAGTTGTCAATTTTTTGAATTTCACGTCCTAGCATATTGACAATCCTAATATTCGCGTTGACAGCTTTGTCCATTTCGAATACTATGTAAGTCGCATCAATTGCAGGGTTAGGATATGCAAAAGTTTCTGTTTCGGAAGTAAAGTCTTCTACCGAAGTCGGGTCTAAAGTGCTGAATGTCCAAGTATTTGACCATGGTGCTGTTCCATCTTCGTTCCAAGCTCTAACTCTCCACCACAATTGCGTATCGTGCGGCATATCATAGACAAGCTTTGAATTTTGCCAAATGCTTGAATTGCTATAGAACACAGTTCCATCGGCGAAGTTATTTGTAGTAGCGACTTGCAATTCATATCCAAATGCTCTATCTACTTCTGCCCAATTGAATGTGAAGAAATTAGGCAATCCGCTTGCATTATTTGCCGGCGCTGATAGCGTAACTTGGTCTTCAGGTGCAATGTCTTTAGTTCTAAATCTGAATTCACTTGACCATTCTCCTTGACCGCCCTTATTAATCGAAGCCACTCTCCAATAATAATTGGTGTAACGTTCGACAAAGGCTGCAATATTCATTTTTGTATCAATCAAAATGCTGTCAATTACAATCGAAATAAAATCAAAATCCAATGCTAATTGTACGCGATATAATTCAGCTTCGTCCTCTATTCTCCATACTAAATCATCATTAAATGGGACTTTGATTGCACCATTGACCGGTAATAAAAGCAAAGGCGCATTTGCGGGTTTGGTTCCGGTGCTGAATCTGAAAATTTCTGACCACAGGCTTATTCCGTCGCTATTTATTGCTCTGACTTGCCAATAATACGTTGTTTCTTCCTCAAATTCTTCACCTGCAAAAGTGAAACTAGTCGAGTTGATATTATTAGATGTTTTGTAGATAACACTGAACAAGCTGTCCTTAGATACTCTAATTTGGTAGCTTAATGCATCTTCTACTACTTCCCAAGTGAAAATTGGATATATAGAAACGCTCGAACTGAAATTGTCCGGTTTGACCAATATAGGTGGCTGAATGAGAGTTTTGAACATATATGTATTAGACCAATCGCCAACACAACTTCCCAAACGAGCTCTTACTTGCCAATAATAAACAGTATTGTTCTCAGGAAGGTTTATGGTCAAATTTGTTCCTGCTAAGAATGCTGTATCTACGATTGTAGTCGCGAATGTTGGGTCTGATGATACTCGAACGTCGAATAAATCCAATGCGGAGAGTTCTTCCCATTCTAAAGTTACTTCCATTGGCAATCCAACTGCGCCATCAACAGGCGATACAAAATCCGGTTGGATTTGGGTAGTTCTAAATTTACGAGCTTCTGACCATAAGCCGTCATTGTTTGCGTCTTGTGGCTTAATTCTCCAATAATGTTCAGCCATCGGCAATTCCAATAGCACCGAAATTTCGGTAACATCAATATTTTCAATATCGAATAATATGTTATTGAAATTTGCCGAATCAGCGATTTGAATTCTATATTTTGTAGCAGATTCGACTGCAGTCCATTTGAACAAATTATCAACCATCGAAACACATATTTCTTCATTCAAAGGTGAAATCAAATTAGTGCTTTTATATGGAGTTTTGAATGAGAAATTATTTGTCCAATCACTCAAACATCCGTCAACGACTACCGCTATTCTCCAATAATATGTAGTATTGTAAACTTCGCCGATTGCAAAGCTAAAAGTTGTATCGGCTAAGTCAACAGTGTCAACTTCGGTTTCAGCAAAAGTTGGGCTTGTAGAAATCTGAAGAAGATAACTATCTGCATTTACCACAGATTTCCATTCCAATGTTGTTCCAAAAGGTAGTACCGGGAATTGGGCAGTACCGTATGAGAAGTTTTCTGGCAAAGATTGAATAGGCAAAGCAGTTTTTGTAGTAAATGTTCTAATCAACGACCATTCGCTCATACAAGTGCCCTTAAGTGATGACACTTGCCAAAAGTATTTTGTGTTGTAATTTGGCAACTTGATAGTAATTGTACTATCGGTAATATTGCTTTTGCTGTACACAATATTAGAAAAATTGGTATCGGATGCAATCCTGATATTGTAAAATTCTCCGCCATTTTTTGTCCAATTGAATTCTACATTCAAATCAGTACACAGAGTAACATTATCAGGGCTAACCAAATTTACCGGAGCCGCTTTTGTATAGAAGGAAAATGGATTGGATGTGCCCATTCCACCACCGGAATAAACAGCCGTAACTCGCCACCAATAGCGTTTGTTCCAATCGTTCAAAATGACAGTCAACTCAGTTGAAGTCAAGTTGGGTTGATTAAGCACATATTCTTCAAAATCGGGGTCTTCGGAAATTTGGACTGTATAACTTTGTGCCAAGCTTGTTGGTTCCCATTTCAAATCAATTGACAAAGACTGGCAATTGTTGTTGTTAGTAGGAAGCAATAAGTTCGGAGGCACTTGAGAGTAAGCGTAATGTTGCATCACAATAAATAGTAATGCCACTACAAGAGGTTTGAATATTTTCATTATTAACACCATAAAAATTTAAAATTTTTGTTTCATCTTCATTAATATACTAATAAACGTCAAAGTACACCCTTTTGTTACAAAAGAGCTTAAAATTAAAGACGAATAAGCGTGCCAAAAGATTGAAATGATGACTTCAAAAGTCGAAATTTGTTATAAAATTTCTTATATTGCATCTTTTGCAGCAAAATTGTTAATTATTGTTTTGGAGAATTACCCATGACCGAAATTATCGTTGAATGTCCCAAATGCCACAATAGATTTGGCGTTGAAGAAGTAATCAAATCACAAATCGAAAACACAATCAAAAACGATTATGATAGAAAAATCAACGACTACAAGCAAATAGTTGATTCCGAAAGAGCAATGCTCGAAAAACAAAAAAGCGAAATCGGCAAGCAGCGACAAGAGATTGAGGAAATGATTCAGAGCCAATTGAACCTTCGGCTCAATTCCGAGCGTGAGCAAATCGGGCGCAAATTTGCCAATGATTACGAAGAAAAGCTCAAAATGCTCGAACTTGATGCCAAATCTGCCAAAGAGGAAAATCTCACACTCAAACGCAAAGAAATCGAATTGCTCCAAACACAGCAAAAGCTAAACGAAATGAAACAAAATCATGAGTTGGAGATGGAAAAAAAACTTATGGAGCAACGCAATTCCTTACGCAATGAAATTGAAAGCAATATGAGCCAACAATTCGAACTTCAGAAGAGAGAACTCGAGAAAAAATTGGACGACCAAAGAAAATTAGCGGAGGAAATGCGTCGCAAAGCCGAACAAGGCTCGATGCAAATGCAAGGCGAAGTTCAGGAACTGTTTCTGGAGGAATTCCTTGCAGCTAAATATCCTCGCGATTTGATATCCGAAGTGCCCAAAGGCAAAAGCGGTGCCGATATTATCCATACCGTTCGCAATCCAATGAATGCCGAATGTGGCAAAATCGCCTACGAGAGCAAGCGCACACTGAGTTTCAACAAGGATTGGATTGGCAAGCTCAAAGAAGATATGATAGCAATCAAAGCCGACCTCGGAGTGATAGTGACCCAGAATATGCCACAAGGCGTCAAATCATTTTGCTATATTGACGGGATTTGGGTGTGCAGCTTCGGCGAATTCGAAAGCGTCGTGGCGGTATTGCGTGAGATGTTGCTTTCAGTAAACCAAGTCAAACTCCAAGAGACAAACAAAAGCGATGCAAAGGAAATGATATACAACTATCTCACGAGCAACGAATTTAACCAACGCGTAACCCAAATAGTTGATACATTCAACAAAATCCGCGACGGAATCAACAAAGAGCGAACCCAAATGACAAAAATCTGGGCTATGCGCGAAAAACAAATCGAATCCATAGTGCTCGGTATGTCCGAAATGTTCGGTTCAATCAAAGGTTATGGCTTGCAGGCAATCGAAGAAACAGATTTCATGATGCTCGAAACCTATGAAGAAAAAGAAGATTGATACGTCAAAAAATTCAGAAATATTTTAGCTTTTCTTATGTAACTTTTATGCTTTTCATAACATTATTATATATGTGAAATAGCAAATTTACTAATATATTATATATTTTGGGAGTCGAAAAATGTTATATATGCTCAGACTCATAGCTATCGCCGCATTCATCTTTACGGCGAACCTCAATCTTTTTGCCCAACAAGACACAAGCGGCTGGGTGCAATCGGGAAACGCTCTGTTCCAAAGGATGCAAGTTGATTCAATCACCCAATTCGGTTTATCGGTAAGCGGTGATACTGTCTGGACATACTCCAAAGACAACGTTCTCCGCTTTTGGAAAGTTGAGGACGGAAAGTTGATATTTGAAAAATCATTTGATGGTGCATATGTTATTAGCCGCGATTTGAAAACTTACTTCAAGATAGACAAGGAATTGATTTATAATATTCGCTTTGAAGTTTATGATATGAAAACTGATTCCCTAATCA